>JANWXD010000067.1 GCA_025055455.1 Bryobacteraceae bacterium | reverse complement strand
GTGCTCTAGTACGAATTGCCGCTCGAGTCCCGACGTATCGACGCTGTCCTCCTCATCGGTGCTGCCGTTGTCGTGCTCGAATTCAAGGGAAGAAGCAGCCCCACCGACCCCGACATCGATCAGGCACACGCGTACGCCCGCGATCTGCCCTGCTATCACGCCTCGTGCCACAACAAGCCGGTCGCTCCCGTGCTTGTCCCAACCTGCGGTCCCAGGGTCAAGACCGAAATTCGTGGTGTCTTCGTCCGTGGGTCGGAGGTCCTCCCGCAGCTGCTGCTCGCGCAGGCGCACGCTATAACCCTTGAGGAATTCCTCGCCGCAGACGCCTACCGCCCCCTCCCCACACTGGTCGAGGCGGCGCGGGAACTCTTCCAAACCGGTGACCTTCGCAGGGTCCACCGTGCTGCAGCTGTGACTGACCGTGCAGTCGCGGCCATTGAGGAGATCATCCGCCAAGCCGCGTCCACTAAAACCCGCCGCCTTGTTCTCCTAAAGGGGGTGCCTGGATCGGGGAAGACGCTTGTCGGGCTGCGTGTCGTTCATGCGAGTATGCTCGACGAGCTTGCCGAAGCGCGCGAGGGGAGGAAGCGGGCGCCAATAGCGGTGTTCCTATCTGGAAATGGTCCGCTCGTCGAAGTTCTCCAGTACGAGCTGAGGGGAGCGGGCGGCGGCGGAAAGACCTTCGTAAGGGGCGTCAAAGACTACGTGAAGCAGTACGAAGGCCCCGACGCACCGGTACCGCCGGAGCACGTCCTGGTGTTTGACGAGGCGCGGCGCGCCTACGATGCTGCTATGGTCGCTGAGAAGCATGGGCTTCCAGTCGGCCATCGAGCAGCAAAGTCCGAGCCGGAGCACTTTGTGGAGTTCGCCAACCGCGTCCCGGGCTGGTGCGTCATCGTTTGCCTCGTTGGCCACGGCCAGGAGATTAACCGCGGAGAGGAAGGTGGCCTCCGTCTGTGGGCGGACGCGATCCGGAGCGGCCCTTCGAGGTGCGTTTGGACCGTGCACGGTCCTCCCGATGTCGCCGAAGCGTTTGGGAACCTGTCGTTCGAGCAAACCCCCGTGCTTAGCCTCGACCACTCGCTTAGGTCACACCTCGCCGCAGACTTGCACCACTTCGTGGCAGGCATCCTTAACCGGTCGCCCGTCCTAGCGGACGTCCTAGCCAAGCTTGCGGCGAATCTGGCTCTCCAAGGATATGATCTCCTTATCACGCGCGATCTCGACTTGGCGAAGCGGTATTTGCGCGACCGCTATGCGGAAGATGCAGACGCTCGCTTCGGGATCCTAGCGTCTAGCCGCGACCAGGCGCTCAAAGCGTTCGGCGTCGACAACGGTGGACTGAAGCAGGCTGGCTTCCATGGTCCTTGGTACGGTGACCCGGAAGGCATGCCGAGCCGCCGATCGTGCCGGGACCTCGTTTCCTGTGAAACTGAGTTTGGAGCGCAGGGGCTGGAGCTCGATGCCGTGCTCCTCGCCCGGGGCACAGACTTCTTGGTGGACGAGCGGGTACAGTGGTGTAACGCGCGTATGAAAAAGTATGGAAGCGCAAGCGTACCCATTGCCGATCCGTGGCAACTCCGTGCAAACGCGTACCGAGTCCTGTTAACGCGGGCACGAGATGCGACTGTGGTGTTTGTACCGCCTTTACCAGAACTCGACGCGACCTTTAAGCGACTTCGTGATGTGGGGTTCCGCAATCTTACTGCTCAGAATGATGCCCAGTGATTATTACCTACCCTCGTTCGCGCTGAACGCCTATCAGTTCCCTCGTTCCAGATGCCACCGAGGTTTGGGGCCGCCGAACCTCGCCTCCTAGGAGGCCTGCGTTGCTGAAAGCTGCACTGGCGCTTCTTTCGGAGGCACAAGGATCCCATTTATTGAAGAAGGCTCTGTGAGTATCTCCGCCTAGACAATGGTGCGGTACTGCTCCGTCGTTTCGTCATAGCTCTCGGCGTTGCCGAACGGCGGATGAAGCTCCGCGACCCCGGCGCGGATGGTTTTCGGCAGCACGACGCGATCGCGAAGCCGCAGCACGTATGAGGTGCAAACCACTCCGCCACTTGGGCGATAGGCAGATGCGCGCGGTCTTCCGAGCAAATCGGTTTCAGCGCCGGCAAAAGCCGCTCCGTGCAGAGCTACTCCAGCGCAACGCCGTCGTCCGTCACCTTTTCGTAGACGACATATGTCACCTTTGCCCGGTTCCGGAACGTCATTAGGGCGTGCTCAAGGTCGAGATTAGGCTCGAGGCGCCCGTACGCCACGGGGCGCAGCGTCAGCGTGTGTTCCTCGCTTTCTCCCCCGCATTAGCCTCCCGAGCATGTGTCATCTCCTCTTGCAGCCGCGTGTCCACAATAATTGGATCTCCGGCCGCAGCGGCAAGTTGACATAAGGGCGCAGAGACTTTGTGTACAAGGCGACGGCGTCAGTGAGTGCCGCGAGATGCTCCTCGCCACGACACGCCGTGCGCGCGCATGATCTCGATCCGGTGGCGCTTTCCACAGAGTGCCGGGTGGTGCGGGGTAGGTCGTTCGCGGGAGCGTGTTGAGGGGATGTAATCTGTAATGAAATAATCCTGCGAGTCGGCCCCCAGACGAGCGCGATCCTCGCCGAGATCGGCGAGAAGGTTCTCAAGGTTGGCAGCTAGGGCATGATCGGTTCTGCGCCGCGGTGAGAAGCAAATATCGGCAGTCGTCCCCGTCCTTCGCAGACAATTTGTAGCTTCGAGTTCAGCCTGCCCTTGGTTGAGCCTATGCTCCCTTGAGACGCGCCGTTTTCACCAGACTGGCCGCGCTGCTTTGCGCTTTGTGGCGGGGTGCCAATCATTCGCCAATCCAGCGTGCCGACAGCGTTTGCCGGTACTGCGAAACTTTGGCGGAACATCTCCCAGCGCTCCAGCGCAAGCACCGCTTGTTATGGGTCTCAGGGGGGTCGCGGCGGTGCGGGGCATCGCGCCGACGAAGTCCAGCCTCCAGAAGGATGGTCACGCTCAGGACACACCGATCAGTCACTCGCTGGACGTTGCGCGAGCACGAAGATCCATGCCGATTACGCTCCATGTCCCCCGGAGCGCAGCGAGCTGAAGGAAAACGGATAATCCGAGCGCCCCTTCTCTCAGACTCGCAGTACGCCGCGTCGCAGCAAGTGCCAAAGTAGGTTCAAAGCGTAAAACTCCCCGCCCGTGAACTGCCTATCGCGAGGCCCTTCGAAGTTGCGCTTACGACCTTCGCCCACTTCTAGAGAGCTGGCTGCCGTCGTGCCGTCTCGCCATCGGCCGTTCGGCCAAGGTCGCTCGCAAGGGATCCGGACTCATCGGTCCCGTGTTGCGGAACCGGCGCGTTTCCCGCAATCGTCGGCGCTGCGTCGGGCTGGCGGCTGTGTTCTGGCCCGGCAGAGCAAACGGTTGGTCCAAGGCGTGCTGTAGCTGGGGGATTCCGTCCGTGACCGATGGGACGGCCGCCCTGGCTCGCCGCGTTCGGACGGCCGCCCCCGGCCGGTTCTCGTCCGTCCGGCGGGCCGGAAACCGTGCTGGCGTTCGCGCCGTCACCGATGCATCGGGCTGCCATCCCCCTGGATAGGCAGTTCGCGCAACGCGCCTCGGGCGCGTCCGGCATCGGCGCATCGGAGGACCGTTGGCGCCTGAATCGGCCGCGCGATGATGCGTGTTTCCGCATGCGTCGACGGTTCGGAAGCGACGGTGCCGTGCTGCGGTCGCCGAGGACGGTGCGCGATGCAGCCGGCGGATGCGCGATGTCGCGTTCCGGCGTTCGGCCGACGGAGGCCTGTGCCGTCGACCGTCGTGGCGACGGGGGTTGCCTGTCGCGGAGCGGTTTTCCCCGTCCGCGACGGACGTCGTGTACACTCGGCGCGACCTCCGTTCT
>JANWXD010000066.1 GCA_025055455.1 Bryobacteraceae bacterium | reverse complement strand
GCCGAAGGAGCTGATCATCGCGGCGATTTCGCACCAGGCGGTAATGCGCCACCAGAACCAGCGCAGCAGGTAGAGCAGACCGGTGCCTGCTCCGACCTGGAGCATGATGTTGAAGGTGTCCTGGGCGGTTTCGAGGAAGAAAACGAGGGTCGAGGAGACGATGAAGAGCAGCACGGTGGAGACACGGCCCGCGAAGACGTAGTGCTTCTCCTCGCGGCCGGGCCGTAAGAAGCGGCGGTAAAAATCGTGGACGAGATAGGAGGCACCCCAGTTGAGGTGGGTGAGGATCGTCGAGGAGTTTGCGGCGATCAGGCCGGCCAGCATCAGGCCCATCCAGCCCGCGGGGAGGAACTTGAGCATGGCCGGGAAGGCGATGTCGTGGCCGATGAGGGAGGGGTCGACGTGCGGGAAAGCGCGCTGGATGTCGGCGAGTGTGGGAAAAACGATGAGGGAAGCCAGCCCGGTGAGCATCCACGGCCAGGGGCGCAGCACGTAGTGGGCCAGGTTGAAGAAGAGCGTGCCGCCGAGGGCGTCTTTTTCGGATTTCGACGCGAGCATGCGCTGGGCGATGTAGGAGCCGCCGCCGGGCTCGGCGCCGGGGTACCAGACAGCCCACCACTGGATGGCGAGGGGCATGATGAAGACGGCGGTGGCCAGCTCCCAGTTGCTGGTGAAGTCCGGGAGCATGGAGAGATAGTTGATGCCGCCAGGGCCGCGCATCGCGCCTACTTTCTCAACGAGCCCCGCGAGGCCGCCGACCTGCGGCAGGGTGACGGCGAAATACGCCGCGGCGATCACCGCGCCCATCTTGATGAAGAACTGGATCATGTCGATGACCAGGACGCCCCACAGACCGGAGTGCGCGGCGAAGACGACGTTCAACAGGCCGACGAAGAGCAGCGTCTGCCAGCGTTCGAAGCCGAACAGCACGCCGGCGATCTTGCAGGCGGCGAGGTTCACACTGGCCATGATGATCGAGTTGAAGAAGAAGCCGAGATAGACGGCGCGGAATCCGCGCACGGCGCTGGCGGCTTTTCCGGCGTAGCGGAGTTCGTAAAATTCGAGATCCGTAAGCACGCCGGAACGGCGCCAGAGGCGCGCATAAAAGAAGACCGTGGCGATGCCGGTGAGCGTGAAGGCCCACCACTGCCAGTTGCCGGCCACGCCCTGCGTGCGGACGAAGTTGGTGACGAGGTTGGGCGTGTCGCTGGAGAACGTGGTGGCCACCATGGACAGGCCGGCCAGCCACCAGGGCACGGACCGGCCGGAGGCGAAGAACTCCGCCGTATTCTTGCCGGAGCGCTTGCCGAAGAACAGCGCGGGAGCGAAACAGATCAGCAGGGATCCAATGGCGATGAACCAGTCAAGAGCGGTGAGGGTCATGCGAGTGCTCAGAGGTTGAGCATAACGCAAAGGAGAGGCTAAACGGGCGTGGAACCCGTGCCTGGAGGGACACCAATGTGGGGCTGGACGGAGACCGCGGCACCGCCAGGGGCCGGCGGGCAACGGCGGGGTTCCGCCCCTGCGGGTCGCGATGGATTGCCATCCGCGGACCCGGCCCTGTCATGCGGCGGCTGCCAGCGTGCCATGGCAGGGGAGAAACGGGCGCTCAAGCGGAGCGAAGGATTTGCATGCCCTGTTTATATTTTATTTCTTTTCAAGCGCTTACCCCCCCCCCCAAAAAAAATTCAGTGCTTGACAGATCACGCGGACAGATTTATTCTCATTTCGAGCGAGCATCCGTGCCTGGGCATTTCCGATATTCAGGAAAGGAGGGTTCCAAAATGGGGGTTCGCATACCCATGTGGGCTATGGCGGTGCTCTTTCAGTGCGCCGTCCTGCCAGCCACTGACTTGACCCCGGCGAGCCGGTTTTCCCTGCCGCCGTCCGTCATCGGTGGCGCGGGCGCACGGGTCAGGGAAATGAAAGCCGGGCCCGGCGGTCTTTGGTTCCTGGTCGAATCAGGGGATCAGCGCCCGGGCGCGGTCGTTCAAACTGATTTCTCCGGGCAAGTGTTGTCCGTCAACGCGATCCCTTCAGACGCCCGCCCGCTGGGGCTGGCGGCGACAGCCACTGGCGCTTCTGTGTTGCTGGGGACGAGAGGAGGACCGCTGCTGAAATCCTTCTCCTCAAACGGTGGCTCCGGGACGACGTTGAAATTGAATTGTGCGTTCGCTGGCGGGCTCTTTTCTCTGGGGGGCAATCCTGCCACCGCCTGTTCGGATGGAAGAATCGCGGTGCACAAGAATGGGCGTCAACAGGAGTTTCCGTCCTGGGCGCGGAAGGGCGCTCACTCATTGGACGTCGGCGACGGGCAAGTGGCCTTTGTGGACTGGGAAACCGCGAAGATCCTGGTGCAAGACCTGAATTCAGGGTCGATCCGCTCCCTGGATGTCGCAGCGCCGGAGATTCAGGAGGCGCTCGAGCGGGCGAGGAACAACAGGACAAACCTGGAACAGTTATTGTCACCGTCGGATCCCCCCCCGGGAAACCCAATCGTGGTGATGGATGCCGCCAGCAGAGGCGCGGAAATGTGTCTTCTCATCTGGCCCTATCACAAGGATGCCGGCCCGGGCGTGGTGTGCCTGAATCGCACCGGCGAGATCACGGGGCGCTGGCGGTGCCTTACACCGCCGGACCAACTCGTGCACAAGATTGCGGTGTCGAACGAGGGCGACTTGTATCTCTGTTCCACACGTGGGAATGTTTTCCGATATAAGCGCTGACAAGGGCAGCGGAGGGACCCAGAAATGCGATTCCCAACGATGATGATTGTCAAGATTGTAATCGGGCTTTTCGCGGTCGTGGCGTCGGCGGATCCTCCGTGCGTCACATACTCCACGCTGGTTACTTGCGGAGAATGTCCGAACCCTCCACTGTATCAGTGTTGGGACGCTGCCGGCTGGAACAGCTACATGGTCGGGGGTACACGACTTGAGACGTGGTGCAACTGGTCCTATGATGACGGCTGGTGCACGACATACGCTGGATGCACCACTGTTTCATCCATCTCGACGGCTGAGGACTGCAACGGATACGTTACCGCCACGCAGCGCACCATTTGTTGCGTAGCGCCATAGAAGCCCCGGCTCGGACTGTGCGCGGGAGCGGCATCGCGTGCATGCGGTTGCGGCCTGGAAAGGGTGTGCCAATCCCGCAACGGACCGCAGCTCCCGCCCAGACAAAGCCAGGCCGCGTTCGCCATCGGGGCCTGCTCTGCTCTCACGAACCCGGTGCCGACCAGGACGCCCTGGCTCCAGAAAAGCGAAGCAAGCCCCGAACAGCGCAGCGAATCAGTCGCCGTAAATCTTTCGGAAGTTGGCGAGGCACTTCTCGACCGCCTCATAGGGCGGCAGCTCGTGGCCTTCCTGTTCGATCAGATAGAACTCGACCCCGCCGACCGATTCCGCGGCCTTGAAGATTTCCTTCCAGGGCGAGTCGCCCTCGCCGAACAGCACGCGGTAGCCCTTCTCCTTCGACCACTCCTTGCAATGGATGGACTTAAGGCGGCCGGGGTTGGAGCGGATCCAGGCAGCCGGGTCATTGCCGGTCTCGACGCAGGTGCCGACATCGAGCTGCAGGACGACGGACTGGGGCGTATTCTTCGCCAGGATTTCAAGCGGCTTCTGGCCCTCCACCGGGCGCCACTCCAGCTGGTGGTTATGGAAGCCGACGAAGCAGCCGGCCTTGCGGGCGATTTCATCGGCCTTCGTGAGCACTTCAGCGACTTTCTTCCAGCCGTCAATCGTCGGTTCCACCTTGCCGGCGCTGGCCATCACGATGTACTTGCTGCCGAGAGCGTGGTTCCATTCGAGCGTCTTCTGCATGTTTTCGGGGAGGAAGTTGTTCGGCCCGTTGTGCGTGGAGAGGCACTTCACGTTCAGGTCGTCGAGCAGCTTGCGCATCTCCCTGATCTGGTCCATGGTCCAGCCGATGTAAGGGCCGTAGAACTCCAC
>JANWXD010000065.1 GCA_025055455.1 Bryobacteraceae bacterium | reverse complement strand
CGAACACTGGCACAATCACGCCTCTTCCCTTGTCGAGTTGCCGGACGGCGATCTGCTGGCCTGCTGGTACCACGGCTCGGGCGAGCGCACGGCCGACGATGTCCGGATTCTCGCCTCGCGACGGCCGAAGGGCGCCGCGCGCTGGGAGCCGCCGTTTACCCTGGCGGACACGCCCGGGTTCCCCGACTGCAACCCGGTGCTGTTCGTCGACTCGCGCCAGCGCCTCTGGCTGCTGTGGCCCGTGATTTTGGCCAACGAGTGGCACACCGCTTTGATGAAATACCGGATCACGAGCCGCTATTCCGGTTCCGGAGCGCCACGCTGGGAGCTGAGCGACAATCTGCTGTTCCTGCCGCGGAATTTCGCCGCCCGGGTTCGGGAAGTCGTGGAACCTGCCTGGAAGGCCGCGCCGCCCGGACGCATAGCGGATTACCTGAAGACCATCCTCGAACGGGCCGAGGACAAGTATTTCTCCCGCCTAGGTTGGATGACGCGGGCCCGTCCCCTCGAGCTGCCTTCCGGGCGCATTCTGGTGCCCTTGTATTCCGACGGCTACAGTTTCTCCATCGTGGCCTACACGGACGATGGCGGGCGGACGTGGTCTTCGAGCGAGCCGCTGGTGAGCCACGGCGGCGTCCAGCCCACGCTTGTGCGGCGCTCGGACGGAACGCTGGTGGCGTACATGCGCGACAACGGCCTGCCGCCCAAGCGAGTGCTCGTGGCGGAGTCCAAAGACGACGGAGTGACGTGGTCCCGGGTAACGGACACCGACATCCCGAATCCGGGCTCCGGCCTGGAGGTGCTGCGCCTTCGAAACGGCCTGTGGGCCATGGTGTACAACGACACCGAGCGGGGCCGCCATTCGCTGGCCGTGACGTTATCCGACGACGAAGGGCGCACCTGGAAATGGCGGCGGCACCTCGAACGGGACACGCGGGACAAAGGGGCGGGCTCGTTTCATTACCCGTCCATCGTCGAGGCGCGCGACGGGACGCTTCACGTCAGCTACAGTTACTTCCTGAATCACTTACCGGAGGGAGCGCCGCGCAAGACGATCAAGCACGCGCGCTTCAACGTGGCCTGGATCCGGCAGGCAGAGCGCTGAGGCCCGTGGCGGAGGAAGAGGGATTCGAACCCCCGAGGGCCTTTCGACCCTTGCGGTTTTCAAGACCGCCGCCTTCGACCACTCGGCCATTCCTCCAGTTTCAATGTAGCGAAAAACCGACCCTCACAGTGTATGTCGCGCTTCGCCTCAGCTCCTTCCCGCCGAGTTCAGCGCCTCGGAGCGGCCCGCCCGGCAGGACAACAAACTGGCTCCGGGAAGCACCTGACGATCCTACGCGGCCAGCTGATCCGCCGGCAGATTGCTTTCCGCCTGAGCCAGCCACTGTTGCGGCGATCCCGCGCCGCTCGCCGGTCTATTGAAGCTCATGAACGACCTTGCCCTCGTTCGCTGCTTCCCCGTAGATCAGGCTCGGAACATCCTTGAGTTCCTCCGACTTGGAACGCGGCGCCACGAGGATATCCACCGGCATCGGAATCCCTAGCTAGGCGCGCCGCAGCCGGACACTTTCTTTTCGGAGAGTTTGGACTATATCGTTCGTGACCACCAGGATCTCCAGGTTGCTATCCGGATGTGTGGAGCCTCGCTCGTACTATCCAAACGGAATGATCTACGGTTGTCGGCTGGACCCCGAATCCTTCCCCGCCGTCGAGCGCTGGCTTGCACACGACACGTGGAGGGTTGAGATGTGCTTCCTTCGAATGGACTTTCCCCGCGAAGCCCCCTTTGCCGATCGCCTCAATGGCAAGGAAGTCCCTAACTCGCTTGCCGTCATTAGGCATAAAGTGCTTCCTCATCCGGCACTGGCAGATCGTTGCTCGGCTCGACGTCAATCCAGCGGAGCAGATTCAGATTGCGAATCGTGATGGCGACTTTAGTGCGATCAAATGCCGGACGGCGGCGTGACTTCCATTTCATCACGGCTTCGAGCACCGCCGATTCGTCTGTCCGGTCACGCAGGCTTTTTTTCAGGAGACCGGCGGCAAAATGAACGCTCGCTGCCACTTCAGCTCGCCGCGTGTCCATCCGCATGAAGAGGTCGGCGATTCGCTCGATCACCGGCTCCCATTTCTCGATTTCCTTCTCGTAGGCCTTGCGGGCGTCTGGATAGGTGGGCCCAACGCGGACCGCGAGCATTCTACCCAACTTCTGCTCATAGATCAGCCGGTTGTTGACAAGTGCCGCGATCTTCCGCTTCAGGTCTGGGGCGTGCGGTCCGTAGCTGCCCTGCCCAAAGCGCAAACCAATCGGAATGCCGGACTCCGCTGCGAAGTACGCGATCTTCTGGAAGCTGGTGCGCCCCACCGGAGGGTGATATGGCTCCCGCTCCAGACGCTGGAGGATTTCGACGATTGCGATCCAGCCCGGCTCGATCCGATACGGAGCATTGGTCTTGCCAGCTCTGGCAGACGCAACTTGCGGCTGATCCAGAAACTCAGGCTTCAGCTCTTCGTGCGGCGTTTCGAAAGGTGCGTAGAGTTCCACAGGAATGTCCAGGCGCTTGAGATAACGGTACAAGGTCGGGCCCACCACCCGCCACTCCAGTTGACCTTGGCCGCAGCCCAGGGGTGGCACCGCAAGCGATTCGATGCCCCACTGGCGATAGTGGGCTTCCAGATAGCGAAGCCCTTCTTCGATCGCGTCCAGGCGAGAGACCGCACGCCAGTCTTCCTTCGTCGGGAAATTGAGAATCCAGGGCGGCACGACCCGCTTATAAAGATACGGCCTGCCAAGCTTCACCTGGCCGGAACGACAGCGCTCGACGTAATCGTCAAACATATCGGGGAAGCGTTTCTTGAATTCCAACGCCACCCCTTTCCCCATCACTCCGACGCAGTTCACGGTATTGACCCAGGTCTGGGCCTTAGATTCGAAGAGGTCCCCGATTTTGACCGTCACCATGGCTTGCCTCATCGAAAAAACAGATGCCCGTCGACGTAAACTTTGAGCCCCGTGTTCATGGCATCCATCCGTTCCTTCATTGGAACAGTTGCCACGTAGGCATGTTGGATATATCTCGGAGGGACCCGGTCGGGCACCAGAACCTCAGCACACTTGGCTGCCTTCTTGCGCCATTCTTCGAGTCGATCATTGTCCGTCCAATGCTTTGCAAAAGTCCGTTCCTTATCCACGATGTTCAGCCCATCAGGCGCGGCGGCGAAGCGGGTATAGGCGCTGGCGGCATTGCCGTCGGTGACGATGACACCGGGCAGATCCAGCACCGCAGGGTCAATTGACAGAACGCATATGGTCTTCAAGCGCAGCTTGTACAGCATGGGATTTCGCCCGCAAATATACAGGTTGGCGTACTCGTGGAGCCTCCGGCCGCTGCCGGGAACCACAACTTTTGAGCGCCGGTCCTGCATCGCCTGCACAGCAACAGAGCTGTGCGCCAGACGAGCTGCCCGCACATGAGAGAGGATCCCGTGCGCGAGGATCGACGGCACATTCTCGATCGGCGTTATGTACTGAAGTTCCCGTAGGTCCTCCCGTTTCATGGGGCGGTTCACTCCTCGGCCATCCCGACCACCTCCGCTGGGATCTCATCGAACCGCGCCGCCGGATCCGGCACGCTCAACACGTGCCGCGCCCCAGTGAACGGCCCCTTTTGTGATGTACAACCCACCCGTCCTTACGAGCAACAGCCCTCTGGGCCGCCAGCTCAACGGCTCACCAAACTGGCGCGGCATCTGCTCCGACCACCCGACGCTCAGCCGGGTCGGACCCGCGGTCCGATCCGCGCCGCCGTGACCCGCGCGCACAGCCTGTCGCCTCGGGCCTTAGTATACGCGACGAGACCAAGAGTCCGGCAGCTTGGCCTATCCGACACCTCCACCCGCCCGGGATTCCCGCGCGGCCCGCCGTGCCATTCACGCCGGGCCCGAAATTTTTTCTCTCGGAATCGCAACCACTTACGCCCGCCGCTGCCGCCCGCGCTCGTGCCGGCCCCGCTATGCTCGAAGCAGAACGGCTCGTGCGGGTTCGAACCCCGCCGGGCCCATGCGCATTCGCGGTCCGGACCCGCGCATCGCCGATTACGTTTTCACGTTTTGTGGTGCTTCTGCGCTTCGGGAATCCGCTTCGCGCGGGGAAACGAAGCTTGCCGCTCCGGTGAGATTGCGAGAAGAGCGGGACAAGAGGGAACTGGTTCCTCAAGCAGAGACGCGAAGGAAAGTGCCTCGTCAGTTGAACCGGCTAACCGGCCCCCCGACGCCGTAAGGCCCTGACGCTCGGGGCCCGAACGGCCGTCCCGGCCGGCTTCTCCAAGACTGGCCCGTCAAGCCGCCTTCGGTCTTTCGCACCCCGCTGGGTGTCCGACGCGCGCACCGGGACACCCAGCGCGCGGCGATGTCTCGCCGCTATCG
>JANWXD010000064.1 GCA_025055455.1 Bryobacteraceae bacterium | reverse complement strand
CGGACAATTGGCGACGTGGACCCGCTCCTGCTCGGTCCACTCCGGGATTCTATCCTCGTGGAAGCGCGGCAGGGGCAGGCAGGCGTCGGTCTGCTTGGAATGCCGGGACGGAGCCCGTTCGAGCTCCCGGTGATACAACGCTTCCAAGGCTGCCCTGATGGCGTCCTCAGTCATGAGCCGCCTCCTCGATCCTCACGCTCATGTGGCCCTTGATCGGCGGCACGACCTTCGCCCGCGCCTCGTCTGCGCGTTTCGGCCACTCCTGTTTCATGCTGCATGCACTCTTCCAGCTTGTCACGAGCACGTGTAAGCCGGATGTTAACGGCGTTTTCGTTGGTGCCGAGCATACTCGCTATTTCCCTGGCTCTAAATCCGTACCAGTACTTTAACATGACCGCTCTCCGCTGCGGTTCGGGCAGAAGCTTGAGGCAAGTCCACAAGGCTTCGTGGAAAACGCCGGCTTCCGGATTGGTGGCTTTCAGCTGCTCGGGTAACTCCTCCGTATATGTGATACGAGGATAACGTTTACTTTCTTTTTGATTTTTTTTTATTATTATTGTGTTTTTTCGTATGTAATCGGATAAAACGTTGCAGGCAATCTTAGGAGTTTGTTGAAAAACGCACATTGCTCTTGCTGGCTAGAACATTTCATGCCATAATTGTTCTATGCGTGGCCACGACCCCAACCAGCCCCGGATCTTCAGCTACGTCTCGCTGGAAGATCGCATCCCCGCCGATCACCCCCTGCGCGCCATCCGCCCCCTGGTGGATGAGGTGCTGCGCAGCCTCTCGCGGCGCTTCGACACCCTCTACGCCCACACCGGCCGGCCCTCGATCCCGCCCGAGCGCCTGCTGCGCGCCTTGCTGCTCCAGTTGTTCTACTCCATCCGCAGCGAGCGGCTGCTGGTCGAGCAGCTCGACTACAACCTGCTGTTCCGCTGGTTCGTGGGCCTGGAGATGGATGAGGAGGTCTTTAACCACGCGGTCTTCAGCAAGAATCGCCAGCGGCTGCTCAACCAGGAGGTGGCGGGCGAATTCTTTGGCCGCGTGGTGGAGCTGGCCCGGCCGTACCTGTCCGACGAGCACTTCACGGTGGACGGCACGCTGATCGAGGCCTGGGCCAGTCAGAAGAGCTTCCGGCCCAAGCAGGATCCTGACGGGGACGGGCGCGACTTCCGCGACCAGCGCCGCTCGAACCAGACGCACGAGTCCACCACCGATGCGGAGGCGCGGCTGTACCGCAAGGGGCAGGGGCAGGAGGCGCGACTGGCCTACCTGGGGCATGTGCTGGTGGAGAACCGCCAGGGCCTGATCGTGGACGCCATGGCCACCCGCGCCGACGGCACAGCCGAGGCAGATGCGGCGCTGCTGATGGCGTACCGGTGGCAACGAGGGCAGTGGCGGAAAGTGACGCTGGCGGCGGACCGGGCCTACGACCGGCGGGATCTGGTGGAAAGCTTGCGCGCGATGGGAGTGGTGGTGCATGCGGCCCAGAAGCGGCACGGCAGCGCGTTGGATGGGCGGACGACGCGGCATGCCAGCTACCAGTTGAGCCAGCGGCGCCGGCCGCTGGTGGAACGAGTCTTTGGGTGGCTGAAGTGGGTGGCGGGGCTGAAGCGGGTGAAGTTGCGCGGCTTGGCCAAGGTCAGCTGGCTGGTCAAGTTTGCTGCTGCCGCCTATAATCTGTGGCGCCTGCCCAAGCTGCAGGCTCAAGCTGCCTGAGCCCCTCGCAAGGCCGCGGCCAAGCGGTCCGAGAGGCCGCACAGACCTGGGAGAAGACCCTTTCCGGCCACACCAAGGGCGACCCCCAGAACATCAAAACCTGCGAGTCACCTCAACCGCAAAGGGCATCAACCCACCGTAAGCCTGTTTTTCAACGAGCTCCTAGAATCCATTGAAGATGTTTTGGAGGTTCCTGACGCTACTGGGTCGCTTGTCGTGGGGAGCTCCATGCTTGCTCTCAGGTTCTTGCCCGAGATCGCCCCCACCGTCGGCGAGGCGAGCGCCCGAAGGCTCTACCGTTTGCTCCTTCGTAAGGTCACCGCCTTGGCGCTTTGGGAGGCCGAACACGCTCGAGGATGTACGCTTGGGCGCACCCTCACAAGTCCGAACGCACGTGACACGCAGTCCGCGTTCTTCGCGAAGATTCAAGCGTCCTCGCGTCACATCAAACAGAACCCAAGCTTTGAAGTCTGGGCCACCCCGTACAGGAGATTCTGGGTTCCGGAGGGGTCGATAGCTTTTGTGAGGGAGGAGCGGGGGGAAGAACCGACGGTGTGGCCTGCGCCCTCAGCCCCGGCGTGCAGCCGCACCGCCGCCCCGGCCGCCGGTTGGCCGACGGGCGTGACGACTCGCGCCCGCACGATTTGGCCCGGCGGCAGCAAGACCAAATCGAGGCTCACCGTCCGGCGCCGGGCTCAGTTCCCGCTCGGCCGACACGTGCCCCTCGGCCCGCGCCACCACGATCAGCCGGGCGGCGTTGGGGGCTTGGATACTGAAGCGGCCCTGGGCGTCGGTAGGCAGGCTGTGGGCCTCCACCCGGCCCGGACCGGTGACGACCTCCACATAGCCGGCCGGCGGCCGCCCCTGATTGTCCCGCACGTGGCCGGTGAGCTTCACCGCCGCTTGCGCCGTCGCCACGGCCGCCAACAGTATCATGGCGAAAAATTTCGGAACAGAATTCCAATTGTCCATGCATCCTCCTTGCAACCACTTACCTGCCCGCCTACCACAGGCAGTTGTAGCGCGGGTTCAAGAAGCGTTGGGACTGGCAATAGTCGTCGTCTATATACACGCCGAAGTTGACCACCATGGCCATCTCGGCGTAGGTGAAAGCGCTGGAGGTTCGGGCCGCCCAGCCGGTGCCCGCCGCCCAGCAATAGCCCGGCTCGCAGGCGAGACTGACGTACGTGGGCGGAAAGTAAAGCGTGTCCACGTAGTCATCCCTGCCACAATAAAACGGCGGCGAGTACCAAGGGTCTAGCTCATAAAGCGCGATAACGTTGTTCCATTCGGCATATGCCCAAGCCTCTTTGCAGCCGCCCCGGTCACAGTATCCATCACCGTTAGTGTCTTCGGGACAACTTACGTACATACCGACATACTTCGAT
Source organism: Bryobacteraceae bacterium (assembly GCA_025055455.1). Classification (GTDB taxonomy): domain Bacteria; phylum Acidobacteriota; class Terriglobia; order Bryobacterales; family Bryobacteraceae; genus JANWXD01. The sequence goes on along the minus strand of JANWXD010000064.1, from coordinate 1,366 downwards.
CCGTGGGCGTTATTGTCTCCATCGAAGCTCTTTTGGTGAATACAGTCTGGCAGAGGAAAATTGTAGTGTCCGCAGTTTTGGCCGGGACACGGGTAGAAATATAGACAAGAATTCCACTGCAAGTGGCCTCCTTCCGGGCGCCAACCCCCTAACTGATCGCCGTCCACTCGTCGTCCGTAGTTGGAGTCGGAACCCCAGTTACCAAACGGGGGCGAATGCCAGCACCACGGCTCTGGCTCCCACCCGCATTCTTGATCCAAAGCCGCCCAACCGGGCACGAATCTTTCTCGGTTCACTCCGGCCACGGAAAGACGGCACGTGGCCGCCCGGACCTCAGCGTGAACCAGAAACATTGCTAGCATTACCAAGGTTGGATGAAACCTGTTCATCACTTTCATAGCCTCCCTCCTTACGATTTACCAGCCAGACCTCAGATCCTGATTGCAACTGGGGCAGCACGCAGACACGTATAGCCTTGGCGTCCAGTTTGCGGCCTATAAGATAGGCCGTGGCAATCATTCCGAAAAATATGCCGTTCGCCTCCGCTGGGCCCATCTCACGCCTGTCGAACGCGGGGTCGAGGGCGGGCCGTAAAAAGCGCAAGTAGCCGACTGCCCCTCCAACGAGTAACGCCCGCGCCGGACCTCGCCTCCACCGCACCGTTGCCGCTGAAACCAGCTCTCGCGGAACTCGCGTCCGACCCTTCGGCATTAAGTTCGGATCCGAGCTGTGCTTCACTCGGATCTCCAGCGCCTCTGGCAGCACCTTCTCCACCCGGCCGCGAATATGCACGCCATTCAACAGCACCGTCTCGATGTCCCGCTTTTCAACTAGCGGAGGGAGTTCCTCCCACGTGGCGAGGACTTCCTTGGGCGCACCCGCCACCAGCGGCGCGGCCAACCAGCACCATCCGACGACTACAAGCGCGCAGCGGCCAATCATGGCAGGATGAGGCTCAACTGCGAGGCCTGCCCGGCCACCGCCATGGCCTCCACGCGCACCGGCTTGACGCCGGGACGCGAGGCGACAATCGTCACCTTGCCGGCCGGCACCCCGCGGAACTCCACCGCGCCGTCCGCCCCGGCGAAGGCCATCCGCTGGGTCGCCTCGAAGTAGGCCCGCGTCAGCCGTTGCTCGGCCGTGTAGCCTGCGCCCTCAGCCCCGGCGTGCAGCCGCACCGCCGCCCCGGCCGCCGGTTGGCCGGCGGGCGTGACGACGCGCACGCGCACCACTTCGCCCGGCGGCGCCGCCGTCAGCGTCACCCCTTCCAGGCCCGGAGCGGTCAGAGTGAAGGGACCAGAGAACCTGGGCGGCCGATCCTCCGCCGAGGCTGCCAGCACGAAGGGTCGGCCCCCGGGCCACGTAG
>JANWXD010000063.1 GCA_025055455.1 Bryobacteraceae bacterium | reverse complement strand
GAGCTGGACGCGCGTGGAGACCTCGCCCTTGCTGTCGGCGGTGGACTGTGTGTCGAGGAGAGTCAAACCGCCTGAAGTGGGCGGAACCCAGGTGACGGTGGTTCCCGGCAGGGGGTTGCCGCCCGCATCGACGATCCGGGCGACCAGCCGGTCCCGAAGCGCCGTGCCGATCCTGCCGGACTGGTTGTTCCCGGAGACAATCACGGGGGGCACCGGATCGCCCGGCTCCACGATGGCGAGGATGCGGTCGTAGTAGACCAGGCCTCCCACATCGGCGCGGATAAAGGTTCTGCCGATCTTCCCTGTAGCCAGCAGCGAGCAGGTCAGCCTGCCATCCCGGCTGGACAGCGCGGTGCCCTCGGCGCAGCGGATGACGGGGCCTGCGGCAGGGTCCTCGTTTTCGGATCTGACAGTCATACCGACATTGGGGATGGGCAGCTGGCTGGGGCGTCCGTCCCCGATGCCGGATTTCACACTGATCACCACCAGATTTGAGGTCGGTTTGCCGAGTTTGAGCTGGATGGTGGGATCCAGCGTGGAGGGAGCTTCCTGAAAGAGGTTCGGATAACCGGGCAGATCGCTGGGGAATTCGGTGGCGTAGAAGGTAACGGACCCCACGTCGCTGGTCGCGATGATGGCGAACTGCTCGAAGGCAGCGGTTGCCGGCATGGGCGTGGTGCGGTAAAAAGTGATCCGCGCCTCACCCTGCGCATTGGTCGTCGTCGTGGAATCCCCGATGAAACCGATGGGGCTGCTGGACTGCCAGCGGACGGTCCTGCCCGCAAGCGGGTTGCCCTGGCCATCCACGGCGCGCACGACGAGGAAATCGAACACGGATCCGGTGGGCCGGAGCTGTCCGTCGCCGGAGACTTTCACCAGCTTTGGCGACGAGGCAGCGGGATCTTCGCCGGAACCGCCACCGGAGCCGCCTGAGCCACTGCCGACGGGGAGGGTGAGAGTGTTGATGACGCCGAGCGACGTGGAGAACCGCAGCGAGAGAGTGCCGGAATCGGCGGGGGATGTGAGTTCGAACCAGGCGAAGCCCTCACTGTCGGTCTGGGGCCGCGACGCGGTCACATTCGCCTCAGCGCCGGAGCTGTTCAGCCGGATCTCGAGTCCCCGGACGGGACGGCCATCCGCGTCGACGGCTTTGACGAAGACGCGGAGCGGCTTGTTCTGCTCCAGCCTGCTGGCGGCGGAATAGACGAACAGGCGCGTTGCGGGCCGGGCGGAAGGCCAGACCACATACGCGAGGCCATCGATCCGCTCCGACAGGGTGGTCTGCGCGGGCGTCCCGGCGGAGACAGGGATGCGGTACACTTTGCCTTCTGATTCTGCCGTGTAGAAGTATGCAGAGGCCGGGAATTCACCGCTTGTGGCAATGGCGGGCGTGTTGCGGACGGGCGTGCCGGAGACGCGGATGTCCTGGACCGTGATTCCCCCCTGTTCATTGATGCGGAACACAAATGGCTGCGGAATCCGGAACGCACGGCCGTAGACGGTATCTTCGGCGGCGACAAGTACCTGGTCGAGCGGCTCCGGTTCGACTGGGCCGGATTGTGCGGCACCAACGGCGATTCCGAGCGCCACGAAAGTCCCGGCTGGCGCTTCCGGGGGCCTGTTGGCGAGATCGAACAGGCCAATCGAACTGTCACCCGTGCGGCGGCCTGGCGCCACCGCCCGGGCTCCGGACGCCATAAAGAAGAGCTTGCCGGGGTGTGTGAATGCCGGGTTGGTGAGCACTGTCCGGGCTTCTTCTGCAAAGGGCGCCACGCCGGACAGCCGAACCAACGCGTTCGGGCCGCTGATGTAAACTGCTCCATTCGGGGCGACGCTGATGGAAAGCGAGCCTTCAGGGAAATTGCCGGCAATCGGCGATGGCGTGAGCCTCTGGCCATCGGCGAGCCGGAGGGGCAGCAGAACGTTCGTCCTGCTGACCAACAGCAGCATCTCTCCGTCCCGGGTGAAGGCGGCGTCCGAGACCTCCCAAGGCAGATCCTCCTGCGATTGGAGCTGGGCCTGGGCAAGATCGACGAAGTAAAGCCGGGATGGCTGCGCGGTGACGATCAGCAGCCTCGCGCCGTCGGGCGCCGGGAGAATCAGCCTGGGCAGTCCCGCGATTAGAGTCAAGGAGCGCGTCAATACCAGAGCGGAGGACTGCGCTTCGAGGAAATGCAGGACTGGCTGGCCCGTGCTGGCTTCGGCCACGGCGACGAAGCGTCCGCTGGCGGCTCCGGGAACAAGGGCTTTGACCGTACCTGCCAAAGCCTGCAAGCCCGTGGTCTGGAGCTGTTCATCAAACTGGCGGAGAACCTGGGTGGACGGGCTGGACTGCGAGATGGTAATCAGCAGCCCATCGCCCGCGAGAACGGGCGCCACCGCCAGCAGGGCTGCGCAGGCGACAATTGCCGGAATTTTCATTTCCAGTTTGCCTCGACTTGGAAGTGCCGCCCGGGAGGACGCCTCCCGCGCGAGCGATTCAGCTTTGGCCACAGGAGCCTTGCCAGGCACCCTGCAATATTTAGTGCCGCGGAACCCAGCCTTCTCTCAGGAGAGCTAGCGCTTCTGGTTGCCACACGGCGCGTGGTGACAGCCGGGAGTAAAGGGGAAGGGGTGCAGGACTGGCCATGTGCCGGGATGCGCGTGAAGCGCATCGTGCGGAAGTCTCTGCCTTCTCGGCGAGGACTGGGAAACAGATTTTCAGCCCACCCGCCGGGAACCGCCTTCCGGAGCCGCCCTTCTCCGCCCAAGCCGTCCCTTTCGAAGTCACATGAACACCGACGACTTACCAACCTGCCCGCCGCAGGATTCCAGCGGGAGGCAACCCGATTCAGGAACCAAGACTCCCCTAGGCGAGAGGATCCATTCCAGCCGGGCAGAACCCGTTGCTGTTGACGATGCAAAGCAGGAAGGCAGAGCCGGGGCTGATGCCCCGGCTCTGCCAGGTTGCCAGGTTTACACCCGAGTTACTGGTTGAGCGTTTCGACCGGCGTCGTGCCGTAGCGAGGATTATTGGTGATTAGAGGCGTCCCCTGCCCGGCCAGCACCAGCGCCAGATAGCCCTGAGCGAGCTTGCTGGCACCAAGGTCGCTGATGAAGGCGTAGCCATGGGCGTACTGGAAGTTGCAGCGGGCAATCATGTACCCGGTGTAATTCGGGAGAGCCGTGATGCCGCCGCCGCCACCCGAGAGGGTGAAGACGAGGTGTCCGCCCGCCGGGACCGAGTTCGACGTCTGCGCCGCGAGAGCGCTTCCGTCGCTGGCCCTGTAGAAGTTGAGCGTGCAGGTGCCGCTCTGATTCGGCGTACCGAACGGATCCTTGCTGGTGTTGGCGATGGCGACGCCGGTATCAAATCCGCCTTCCGAGGTCAGGAAGGGGAACAGCAGCCGGGTCTCGCACGGAATGATGCTGAGCGAACCCGTGCCGCCGCCAGCCGTGGTGAAGCGCGGAACCGGAGAACCGACAGGCACATTGCCGCCGCCCGGGTACAGGCTCGCCGTCACCGTGATTGTGCCAAGCGGCGGATTGGTTCCGACGTTGACAATGATCGGGATTGTGAAGGTTTCGTAGGTGCCCGTGCTCGACGCGGTCACCTGGTAGATGATCGGGTTGGCGCCGGGCGCGCTGACCAGGGTCAGCGTGGTGCCGCTCGAAGTCACCGTGCCCGGAGCCGTGTAAGAGAAGCCCGTCGGCAGGTTGCTGAAGGTGATGGCGATCTGCGTCGGATTGGTGGCAATACCCGGATTGTTGGCGGGGCCGACGATCGGATAGTACATCGACTCCGTGTTGTAGGCCACACTCAGGTTGTCCTGGTTGCCCGAGCTCTGCTGGACACGGAGCGCGTTCGGCAGCAGCTCACGGAACGAGAGGTTGAGGGTGGCGCTGCCGGTGGTGCTGCACTGGCTGAACGTGGCCGTCCCAAGCGAGCTGAAATCGATGCTGCGCTGAATGTAGCCGATGGTCGGGGTGGAGCTGGTGGTCGGCAGTCCCGAGCCCGTGACCGCGATCGTCGCCGAAACCGGGATCGGCGAGATGGTCTGGCCCGCCGGCGTGGCGTTGATGCGGACGTTCACGATGTTGAGCGTGAGAGTGGTTCCTGGGGGCGTGTAGGTGGGAATCGTCCACTCAATCGCCGTCACTGTGCCATCGGCAGCAACCGTGCCAGGAACGGGGCTTGCCATGAAGGCCGTGGAGCCGGCCGTTGCAGGGCTCGGCTGACCGATCAGCAGCGCCGCTTCAAGAACGGCGGTGCCACCGGAGACACTCCCGGACAGCAGCTTGCTGGTGATCTGCCACGGGGAGGTGAACAGACGGAAGGTCACCGGCCCGATGGGCTGCCCCGGCGTCAAGCCTTCGCAGCGGATTTCGATGCGGCCTGCTTCTTCGGTCAACCCCTCCGAACGCATAATGGTCGGGGTCGCCCGCGTGGTGCAGTTGACGATCTGCGCACTGACGGTGCCGGCAGCGAGCGCCAGCACGGCCAGAAGCAGAATAGCTTTGCGAAAACTAACCATTTCCTTCTCCTTGTGA
>JANWXD010000062.1 GCA_025055455.1 Bryobacteraceae bacterium | reverse complement strand
CTTAGTACGAGAGGACCGGGGTGGACGGACCTCTGGTGATCCAGTTGTCCCAGCAGGGGCACCGCTGGGTAGCCATGTCCGGTGGAGATAAGCGCTGAACGCATCTAAGCGCGAAGCTCGCCCCAAGATGAGGTCTCCCAAGCGGGTCAACCGCTCAAGAAGGGCCCTGGAAGACTACCAGGTCGATAGGGCGGATGTGGAAGCGCAGCAATGCGTGAAGCTAACCGCTACTAATCGCCCGTTCGGCTTGACCATAAAATTCGCTTGAGACGCAGGGCGCCGCCCTTGCGGTCACCGTCCGTATTCCGTTTTTCCGAGTTTTTTCGGGTGACCATAGCGAGGGGGCCACACCCGTTCCCATCCCGAACACGGCAGTTAAGCCCCTCAGCCCCGATGGTACTGCGCGGGACACCGCGTGGGAGAGTAGGACGTTGCCCGGAACCTAATACTAGCCCGGCTGCATAGCCGGGCTTTTCCTTTAATCGCCGGACCGCGCTCTCGCTTCCGGCCCCTTATCTTTTCCCCTTGACACCGTGCCGCTTGCCGTTAGAGAATCGCATCCACGATGCCTGCGACCAAAGCGGCTCGGCGGAGCCCATATCGCAAGTCGATCAATCTGTGGGCCTTTCCTTATCCCGCCAAATGGAGCCTCGAGGAGTGTTTCCGCTTGGCCGCCGACGCCGGCTTTGACGCTATCGAGCTGAACTTCGACCTCACCGGCGAGTTCTCGGCCGAGACCTCGGATGCCGACCTCCGCCGCATCGGAGATCTGGCCCGCCGCTGCCGACTCGAGATCAGTGGGGTCTGCTCGTTTCTTTGGTTCCCCTATTCGCTCACGAGCAACGATGCTGTCCAGCGCAACCGCGGCCTCGAGCTGGCGCGCCGCATGATCGAAGCCGCCGCGCGCGTCGGCACGAGCAACCTTCTCGTGGTGGCAGGTTCCTGCTACATCCCCTGGATCGAGGGCGCCCAGCCGGTGCCGTCCCACGTCTGTTGGCGCCGTGCCCGCGAAGCGATCCACAAGCTGCTTCCCGCCGCCGAGAGGGCGAAGGTGTCGCTCAACGTCGAGAACATCTTCGCCAACGGGTTCCTCCTGAGCGCCGAGGAGCTCGTCCGGTTCGTGGACGGCTTTCGCAGCCGGTGGGTGGGCGTCCACTTCGATACCGGCAACATCATGCAGTTCCAGTTCCCGGAGCACTGGATTCCCGTGCTCGGCCGGCGCATCCGCAACGTGCACTTCAAAGAATGGGACAAGCGCACCCGCGAGTTTCATCTGAACACATTCCGCACGCTGCTCGACGGCACCACGAACTGGCCTGCTGTGATGCAGGCCCTGGAAAACGTCGGTTACCGCGGTTACGTCACGTTCGAGTATTTTCACCCGTTCGAGTATTACCCTGAGGCGCTCATCTATCAAGCTTCCGACGCCCTCGACTGGATTCTTGGACGCAAGCACTGAGCGGAACTTGCGATGAGGGCGTTCCGTACCCACTGCCAGGAGGCGAGATGTTCTGCCGGAATTGCGGCAACCAGGGGGCCGACCAAGCCCTCATCTGCCTGGCCTGCGGCGTTCCGCCAAGGTATCACGTCGATTGCTGCGGCGGTCTGGGGCCGGAGCGTAGGGGGCGGCGGTCCTCAACCGCGCTCGTCTGGCTCGCCCGCACCCGCCTGCGTCGGCTGCTGTCGGTACCCGCAAATGTCGTATGCAAGTGTTGAGCATGATTTGAGGAATTCTGGCGATGCTCGGGATGATCGTCGCGTTCTTTCCACGCCCGGGTTCGCTCGACTGGTTCAACATCCTCTTCTCCGCTGCGAGGCTCGTCGTCAGCCTCATCGCCCTGTGTCGCAATGGGTTATGGTACAATTTGGGTTGTAATTAGCACTCTCCATTCGGCGAAGATCAAGCGAAACTTCTAAACCGGTAGGAGAAAACCTTGGCCGAAATCGAACATCCCGGCTCCCCGGAGACCCCGCCCGCCGGAGGGCAACTTCCGCTCGGCGGCCAACCGGAAAAGAATCTGATCCCCGTCAACATCGAAGACGAGATGCGCCGGTCGTATCTCGATTACGCCATGAGCGTCATCATCGGCCGGGCGCTGCCGGACATCCGCGACGGGCTCAAACCGGTGCATCGCCGGATCCTGTACGGCATGCACGAGATGGGACTGACCGCCAACAAGCCCACGCGCAAGTGCGCCAAGATCGTGGGGGAAGTGTTGGGCAAGTATCACCCGCACGGCGACGCGGCGGTCTACGACGCGCTAGTGCGCATGGGCCAGCCCTTCACGATGCGCTACCCGCTCATTGACGGCCAGGGAAACTTCGGCTCCATCGACGGGGATCCGCCGGCGGCGATGCGCTACACCGAAGCGCGTCTGTCGCGGATCGCGGCCACGCTGCTGGAAGACATCGACAAAGAGACCGTGGACTTCCGGCCCAACTATGACGACAGCGAGGTGGAGCCGGAGGTCCTGCCCGCGCGGATCCCGAATCTTCTGGTCAACGGCGCCTCGGGCATTGCGGTGGGCATGGCGACCAACATCCCACCTCACAACCTGAACGAGATTCTCGACGCCACCATTGAGCTGATCCAGAATCCGTCCACGCCGCTCGACAAGCTCATGGAGCTGGTTCCGGGTCCCGACTTCCCCACCGGCGGCTTCATTCTGGGTCGGCAGGGCATTCGAGAGGCGTACGAGCGCGGGCGCGGCCAGCTGAAACTGCGCGCCCGCGCCGCGATCGAACACCTGGGCAAAGACCGGGACGCCATCGTGGTGACCGAGATCCCTTACCAAGTCAACAAGGCCCGCCTCATCGAGCAGATTGCCGCCCTCGTCAACGAGAAGAAAATCGAAGGAATCTCGGAGATTCGCGACGAGAGCGACCGCGAAGGGATGCGCATCGTCATCGAGCTCAAGCGCGGCGAGCCGCCGGAAGTGGTGCTGAACAACCTGTACAAGCACACCCAGATGCAGATCGGCTTCGGCGTGATCTTGCTTTCGATCGTCAATGGGCAGCCGCGCGAGCTGGGGCTCATCGAGACGCTCCAGCGGTTCATTGACCACCGGGTGGACGTCGTGCGGCGGCGCACGGAGTACCTGCTGCGCAAGGCGCGGGAGCGGGAACACATCCTGCTCGGCTTCAAAAAGGCGCTGGAACAGCTGGACGCGGTCCTCCAGCTGATTCGGGCTTCCAAGACTCCCAAGGACGCCCGCGAAGGTCTCATGGGGCGCTTCGAGTTCACCGAGAAGCAAGCGCAGGCCATCATCGAACTTCAACTCCAGCGCCTCACCGGAATGGAGCAGCAGAAAATTCTCGAGGAGCTGGCCGAGACGCAGCAACGCATCGCCGAATACTTGGAGATCCTGGGCTCCGACAAAGTTCTGCGGAATGTGATCATCAAGGAGCTGCGCGAGGTTCAGAAGGAGTTCGGCGACGCACGGCGGACGCGAATCGTCGAAGACGTCGGCGAGATCCGCCTGGAGGATCTGGTGCGCGAGGAGGACGTAGTCGTTACGGTCACCCGGGGCGGCTACGTCAAGCGGACGCCCGTGGACGCCTACCGGCGCCAAGCGCGAGGCGGCAAAGGACGCACGGGCATGACGATGCGCGCCGAGGACGTGGTCGAGCATCTGATCGTCGCTTCCACTCATGCCTACCTGCTGATCTTCACCGACCAGGGCCGCGTCTACTGGCTCAAGGTGTACGAAATCCCCGAAGCGGCCGGTGCCGCCAAGGGCAAGCATATTAGCAATCTCATCAAACTCCAGGAAGGGGAAACCATTTGTGCGTTCCTGCCCGTGCGCGAGTTCGCTCCCGGACGGTATGTGGTGATGGTCACCAAACGCGGCGTAATCAAAAAGTGCGAGCTCACCGAGTTCGACAACCCCATGGCGCGGGGCATCATTGCCATCTCGCTGGATTCGGGGGATGAGCTGATAGCGGCGCGGCTTTCCAGCGGCGCCGACTATCTGTTCCTGGCCTCGCGGGAAGGCAAAGCCATCCGGTTCCCGGAAAGCGACGTGCGGGCCATGGGACGTCCCGCTCACGGCGTCCGCGCCATGACGCTCGAGGAGGGCGACTACCTGGTCGCGGCCGAGGTGGTCAGCGACAGAGGATTGATCCTGAGCATCGCCGAGAACGGTTACGGTAAGCGCACGCCCCTCGAAGAATACCGGCTCCAGTCGCGCGGGGGCAAGGGCGTCATCAACATCAAAGTCACGCCGCGCACGGGCAAGGTAGCGAGCGTGCTGGCGGTCGAAGAAGACTCCGACGTGATGATTATCACCGCGGCGGGCAAGATCATCCGCCTCGAGGCGGCGGAAATTCGCCAGTCTGGCCGCTCGGCCCAGGGCGTGCGCTTGGTGCGCATGGACGAAGGGGACTGCGTGGCGGCCGCCTGCGTCGTGCGCGAGGATTCCGGCGACAACGGGACGAACGGCCAAGGCGTGCTCCTACCCTAGCCTAGAAACGGGCGGCCCGCCGTTCCTTTCGCGAGCGGGCAGCCCCTGTGGCGCTCCCTTCAACGTCGCGTCGAGCTAACCTATTGGCATTCGCCAGATCGCGGCAAGTCGGGACGTATTTGCCGCCGCGGCTATGCTTTGGTGTCCACGCGCAGGTGAAAACTCTTGGGCCGCGTCAAGTGCAGAAAGCCCAGGTGCGAGAGCGTGCAGCCATGGCCGCTGTCTTTGATACCGACCCACGGCAGCTCCGGATCCAAATAATCGCACCGGTTCAGGTACACCGTCCCCGCGTGGACGCGATGCGCCAGCCTTTCGCCGCGCGCCGCATCCTCGGTCCAGACGGAGGCGGTGAGTCCGTACGGGCTGTCGTTCATCCGCTCGATGGCCTCCTCCTCGCTGTCGACGGGCATGATGCCGATCACCGG
>JANWXD010000061.1 GCA_025055455.1 Bryobacteraceae bacterium | reverse complement strand
GACATACGGTGATGCTGCTGGCCACCTGCGCCTACATGCTCGAGCCGCTGATCGCCGTGCTACGCAAGAACGGAATCCCCTTTCACAATCCCTTCCGGCGCGCCAACGGCTTCTGGAATCCCATCCGCAAGGGGCGGAGCGGTTCGGCTGCCAATCGCGTGCTGGCGCTGCTCGCGGCGCATCCTTCAACGGGGACAACGGCCCAGCCCTGGACGTTCCGCGATCTTGCTCTATGGGCCGAATGGCTCGCGGCGAAGGGCGTTCTCAAGACCGGCGCGAAAACAAGAATCGCATCGGCAACACCGGATGCCGCCGTCTCGATCGCGTCCCTGGACGAGCTGCTCGAACCCAGGGCGCTCGAGTCGCTGCTCGACGCATTCGAGGGCGACCACCGGCGCTTGCTCGCCTGGTGGCAACAGCGCCTGACCGCGAGCATGCAGTCGCGGGCGAAGTTCCCCATCTTGATCGCACAGGAACGCGGGGCTGCCGCGCTCGAGGAGGCGCCTAAGGTCATCGTGGGCACCATCCACTCCGTGAAAGGCGGGGAAGCGGATGCCGTGTTCCTGTTTCCGGATCTGAGCCAAGCCGGCGATGCCGCCTACCAGCGCGCCGGCGCTGCGCGCGACGCCGTGATCCGCCTGTTCTACGTCGGCGTGACGCGGGCGCGCCAGGCGCTCTACTTGTGCCAGCGCGAATCGGCGATGGCCTTCCACTGGTAGCGCAGGGGGACTGGATAGATGCGTGCGAATGAAGGTACCCTGCTGGCGCTGACGGGAGGCTTGCGGTTGAAGACGCGAGTGCAACATCCGAAGGTGATCGAGCGCACGGACCGGGGCGGCGCCTACTGGTACTTTCGCTACTGGCGCGACGAGATCCAGCCGGATGGTTCCATAAAGACCGTCCGGAAGTTTCAGCGCCTGGGACCGAGCCGCGGCGAGAATAAGCTCACAAAGAAGCAGGCGGAAATCGAGCGCGACAAGATCCTCGCCGGCATGAACAAGGCGACGGTGGAGGAAAAGATCGTCGAAGAGGGGTTGATCCTGTTCGGCGCCATGGCGGAAAAGTACATCCACTCTTACGTCGACGCCACCGCCGCGGGCCGGAGCCTGCTCGCGATCTCCACGCGGATCAAGTACCACAACCAACTCAACAACCACATCCTGCCGCGCTGGAAGGACGTGCGGCTGTGTGACATCCGGCCCGACGAGGTCCAGCGGTGGCTCTTTGAGACCTGCACTTCCTGGCACGCCATGAACGATCTGCGGGGCATCATGTCGGCCGTATTCACCAAGGCGCAGGAGTGGGGCTACTGGCCGGAGAGCCGCCGCAACCCGATCTCGCGCGTGAAGATCGGCGAGAAGTGGAACGTCAACCCGGAGCGCATCCTCACCTGGGAAGAGACCGCGCGCGTGCTCGCACGCGTGAAGGAGCCGAACCGGCTGGTCGTCGAGACGGCGATCGCCACCGGCGCGCGCATCTCCGAGTTGCTCGGCCTCCAGTGGCAGCACGTCGATCTTGAGCAGGGAACGATCCGTATCGAGCAGCGCTACTATCGCGGCGACATCGACCAACCGAAAACCAAGCGCAGCCGCCGGCTGCTAACGCTCGGCTACCTGGTAGAGCGCTTCGCGGAGAAGAAGCAAGCGGAGAAGCCGAAGCCGACGGACTGGGTCTTCGGCCGAAACGACGGCTCCGGCCTTCCGATCTGGGATTCCGCCATCCGGCAGTGCCTCAAGCGCGCGGCGCGGGCCGAAGGTTGCGACTTCAAGGGCCTCGGCCCCCACTCCTTCCGCCGCGCAAACATCACCTGGCGGCAGGAGGTTGGCGCGAGCGCGATCGAGGCCGCCAAGATCGCCGGACACAGCTCCGTGCGAATGACCGAGCACTACACCAAGATCCAGATCCAGCGGCAGGACGAGTTGACCAAGGCGATTCAGGAGCGCCTTGCTGCCGCCGCGAAAGAATCTCCGCACGGGAACGAAGAGGCGCCGGCTCCTCCCAACGCTCCCTCCAACCCGCCTCCGGCGTCCTCCGCGCCGGAAGCGCCGCCCTCGCTGGCCGAAGTGCCCATGGCCACGCAGGTAGTGCAGTAGGACGAAGATTGGAATTGTACAGCGACGGGCCTATGATAGATGGGAGGAAACATTCGAAAAAGGAATTGTTTCGGCGCGCGGTTGCCTGGAGCGATGAGGCATGAAGCTCGAATACGACGAAATCGGCGCTTGGTCCGAGATCAAGCTCGAGATTGTGCGCAAGTACGCTGCGGCCTACTCGACAATCATGGCCAAGCAACCTTCCATCAAGAAGCACATCTACGTGGACGCCTTCGCGGGGCCGGGTGTCCATATCTCAAGGGCGACGGGCGATTTCGTGCTTGGCAGCCCGCTCAATGCCTTGCAGATTCAGCCAGCGTTCAAGGAGTTCCACTTCATCGACGCAGATGGTAACCGGACAGCGCAGATCAAAGAATTCGCGGGCAACCGGCCGGACGTGTTCACCTACGAAAGCGACTGTAACGAGATCTTGCCCGAAGAGATTTTCCCGCGCGCGATGTACTCGAACTACGCAAGGGCCTTGTGCCTGCTGGATCCGTACAACATCGACCTGGCATGGGAGGTCGTGAAAGCCGCCGGGCAGATGCGGTCGATCGAAATTTTCCTGAACTTCATGATCATGGACGCCAACATGAACGTCCTCAGGCACGACCCGGAGAAGGCGGATCCCAGGCAGGTTGCCCGGATGAACCGTTTCTGGGGAGACGATTCCTGGCGCACCGCCGCCTACGATACCTCGGGCAACCTGTTCGGATGGGAAGAGAAGGGCACCAACGAGCAGCTCGTTCAGGCCTACCGCGAGAGGCTCCTTCAGGTGGCTGGGTTCGGTTACGTCCCCGAGCCATTGCCGATGCGCAATAGCAAAGGCGCGACCGTCTACTACCTCTTCTTTGCGTCGCGAAAGGCAACGGGCGAGAAGATCGTTGAGGACATATTCGCGAAGTACCGCGATCGAGGAGTGTGATGGCAGGCAATTCTCACATCGAGTGGACCGATGCGACCTGGAACCCAGTGACCGGCTGCTCCAAGATCAGCCCGGGCTGCAAGAACTGCTATGCCGAGCGCATGGCAAAGCGGCTGAAGGCGATGGGACAGCCGAATTACGCCAACGGATTCCGCGTCACCCTGCATCCGCACATGCTGCATCTGCCGCTCACGTGGCGCAAGCCCCGGCGGGTGTTCGTAAACTCGATGAGCGACCTGTTCCACGACGATGTGCCGCTGGAGTTCATCCAGCAGGTCTTCGCCGTGATGGCTGAGGCCCATTGGCATCAGTACCAGCTCTTGACGAAACGGTCCGCGCGCGCTCTCGAACTCGACCGTCATCTCGACTGGCAACCCAACGTCTGGTACGGTGTCAGCATCGAGAATGCTGACTACGTTCACCGGATCGAGGACCTTCGGCGAACTCGCGCGCATGTGCGGTTCCTCTCGCTCGAGCCGTTGCTGGGCCCGCTGCCGAACCTGGATCTGGACGGGATCGATTGGGTGATTGTTGGGGGGGAGTCTGGGCCCAGAGCCAGGCCCATGAAGCCGGAATGGGTTCGCCAAGTCCGCGACCAATGCTTGGAGGCCGGCGTACCCTTCTTCTTTAAGCAATGGGGTGGGCCCTTCAAGAGCCGAACCGGCCGCGTTCTGGACGGACGGACTTGGGATGCCCTGCCTGGCGGCCTGTCGATGCGACACGATCCGTTCCCGATTTTGGCCACGGCGTAGCTCATCAAGCGGCACCGCCTCGGCTTCCTACCTGGCGCGGAATCTTTGCATCTGTCGGCCTTTGGCAAGTTCATCGATGAGTTTGTCGAGGTAACGGATCTTGCGCATGAGTGGGTCTTCCACTTTCTCGACACGCACGCAGCACGCTACGCCCTTCGGATGAAAAGCCGGGGCCTGTGCGAAGAACGTCTCAACGTCGTTCTTCAGTTCGAATTGCTGCCGTAACCCGGCTTCATCGTATCAAGTCAGCCAGCAGATGATCTGATCCGCCTCCCGCTGGGTACGGTTCTTTCGTTCGGCCTTTACAAGCGAGCCGGGTAGACGTGCGCAAATGGCATGGTGAAAATGCGGTGCCTGGGCATCGCTGCCCCTTGTGAGCGGCACCACTCAGCCTATGGGCGCGCATTAGCGCCACCCACCCCACCGACGGCCTGTTCGAGCTGCGCGGCGTCGATTCTCGTCATCCCAAGCAGCACGACGTTCATTCGCTCTGCTGCCAGAGAGTCTGGGCCTTCATCGACCGAAAGGACGAAGTCCGGCACAATCTGCCACGAGACACCGAAACGGTCCTTCACCCAACCGCAAGGCTGCGATTGGCCTCCGGTTGACAGCGCCTCATGCAGGCGATCGATCTGCTCCTGCGTTTGGCAACTCACGTATAACGAAAGACTCTCGTGGAATTTGCCAAAGTAGGCGCCGCCGTTGAGTGCGACCAATTCATGGCCGTTCAACTGAAAGCGGATGGTCTTGACTGCGCCCGCCGGCCCGGGCAGCAACTCGGGCGGCAGTCCGTGGAGATCGCGCACGGTGTCGATTTCAGCCTGCGAAAAGTGGGATCGGCCAATCTCGGCAGCATTGCCAATGACATCGCCGAAAAGCTGTACATAGAAGCGCACGGCCTCTTCGGCTTGGTCGACGAAAGCGAGACAGGGAGTAATCATTTGTGGTACCCCTTCACGGATCACACTGCGATCTCCGGCTCTACGAGGCGTGCCAGCAGTTCGAATGACTGCTGCCAGCCGAGCCGACAGGATTCGGCGGGAATGGCGTCAGGTAAGCCGGCCTGCTCTACTGTGAGTTCTGTGCCACAGGAGACCGGACGCAAGACGTAGGTCATCACCATTTCGC
>JANWXD010000060.1 GCA_025055455.1 Bryobacteraceae bacterium | reverse complement strand
CGGGCCCAGGGCGCCGCCATTGTCACTTACGACCGGTTCCGCGAAAGCCGGGAGGAGATCGGGCGGCGGATCGCTCAAGACAGGGGCGCGGCGCTCGTTCCCCCGTTCGATCATCCCTGGATCATTGCCGGGCAGGGTACGGCGGCGCTCGAGCTGCTCGAGGAGATCGGTGAGCTCGATGCCCTGGTGGCGCCCGTGGGAGGCGGGGGACTCCTTTCGGGATGCTCGATTGCGGCGCGCGGCCTCGCACCCCGGATCCGGCTCTTCGGCGCGGAGCCCGAGCGCGCCAACGACACCTTTTTGTCGCTCCAGGCCGGACGCAGGGTGGAGATCCCGACACCGGAGACCATCGCCGACGGGCTGCGCGCTCCTTCGCCTGGCGAAATTACCTTTCCGATCCTCCAGCGGCATGTGGAGGCCATCCTGCTAGTGAGCGAAGACGAGATTCGGGCCGCGATGCGGTTCTTGCTCGAGCGACTCAAGATCCTGGTCGAGCCGAGCGGGGCCGTAGCGGCCGCAGCGGTCCTTTGCGGAAAGCTACCCGCAGGGATTAGCTCGGTGGGGATCATTCTCTCCGGCGGCAATCTCGACTTGCCGGACGATTTCCCTTATGCCGCCCCAGCAGGGTCCGGACATCCGGCAGGCACACCTGTCCGGTCCCAGGCGCCTGCGGAGCGCGGTTTATCATGAGAAGTGAGAGAGGGAAACAGACTGCCGATGTCGCCGCCTGTCGCGCCCCAGGGTGGTCAGCTCGCCATCAGCGCGACCTTCACCGCGGAGCCGCTCGAGGACATTCTTGTGTTCTGGATGGCCGAACTGGGGCTCGGATATGGCATTCAGTTTGCCCCGTACAACCAGGTCTTCCAGCAACTGCTGGATCCCGGCAGCCTGCTCGCAACTAACCGCGGCGGGATCAACGCGGTACTGGTGCGGCTCGAGGACTGGACACGCTCGGGCGACCCGCCTGCGGTGCAGCTCGACGAAACGGCGCGCCGATTCATTCAATCCGTGGAGACGCTGGCGGCGCGGTCCGGCGTGCCCCTGATCGTCTGCCTCTGCCCGTCGGCGAGAAGTTTGCCGGCCGTCGAGTCCCTCCTTTTCGAGAACTTGCATCGTTCGTCCGGGGTGCACCTTCTCACGGCGCAAGAGATCGCCGAACTCTATCCCGTGGAAGAGATCCACGATCCGCACGCCGACGAGCTCGGACACGTGCCTTACACCCCGGAATACTTCGCCGCGCTGGGCACCGCGCTGGCTCGTAAGATCCACGCCATAACGGCTCCCCCGTACAAGGTCATCGTGCTCGACTGCGACGAGACGCTTTGGCAGGGCGTCTGCGGAGAGGACGGGCCGGACGGCATCGTCGTGGATCCGCCGCGCCGGGCGTTGCAGGAGTTCATGCTGCGACAGCGGGAAGCGGGAATGCTGCTGGCGCTGTCGAGCAAGAACAACGAAGAGGACGTGCTCGAAACTTTCCGGCGCAACCCCCACATGCCGCTGCGGCTGGAACATTTCGTTTCCTGGCGCATCAACTGGGAGCCGAAGCCGGCGGGGTTACGCTCGCTCGCCGACGAGTTGGGGCTAGGTCTGAACAGTTTCATTCTTGTGGATGATCTGCCGAAGGAGTGCGCCGAAGTGGAGGCGCAGTGCCCGGAAGTGCTGACGGTGACGCTTCCGGAGAACCCGGAAGAGATCCCGGAGTTTCTGCGCCATATCTGGGCGTTCGACCACGCCCGGGTCACCGAGGAGGACCGCCGCCGCGCGGCCATGTACGCCGAGCAGGCGGAGCGGCGGAAGCTAGCGCTCCAGGCTGCGAGCCTGGCGGAGTTCCTCGCCTCGCTCGGCCTCCAGGTGCGCATCGCGCCCCCGTCGCCAGAACAGCTCCCCCGTGTGGCGCAACTGACGCAGCGCACCAACCAGATGAATGTGACCATGCGGCGGCGGACGGAGAGCGAAATCCGGGCGCTGGTGGAATCCGGCGAAGCTGAGGTTCTGGCGGTCGAGGTGAGCGACCGTTTTGGCTGCTACGGGTTGACGGGCGTCGCGATCTTTCGTGCACGGGGCGAGGCTCTCGAGGTGGACACGTTCCTGCTAAGCTGCCGCGTGTTGGGTCGCGGCGTCGAACACCAGCTGCTGGCGCGGCTCGGCCAGATCGCCCAGGAGCGCGGGCTGGAGTGGGTGGACGTTCCGTTCCATCCGGCGGCCCGCAACCGTCCCGCGCTCCAGTTCCTGGATTCGGTCGGGGCGGCCTTGCGGCAACAGCAAGACGGGGGCATCGCGTTCCGGTTCCGGGCGGTGGAGGTCGCGGCCCTGGAGTACCGGCCGGAGGAGAAAGCTCCAGCAGCGAGGGAGCCGGAACCCAGTGCCGAGAGCGGGACGCGGTTCGTCCGCCCGGATTATGTGAAGATCGCCCGCGAGTTGCGCCAGCCGAGTGGGATTCTGCAACGGGCTCGCGCCGCAGCGCGCAAAGCCACGGAGCGCGCCGGCGGGTCCGCCGAACCGCGCACGGCGCTCGAAGCCGAATTGGCGCGGATGTGGGAACAGCTGCTGGGAGTCCGGCCGGGAGTCCGGGACAGCTTTTTCGACCTGGGCGGTCATTCGCTGATGGCGGTGGAGCTGCTGTCCAGGGTTCGCCAGCGTTACGGTGTGGACTTATCGCTGGAGGTGCTCTACAGCGGCCCGTTCACCATCGAGGAGCTCGCCCGAGCCGTCGAACTGGCGCAAATTGCCAGCGCCGGCGAAGAGGAATATGCCGCGTTGCTGGCCGAGCTCGAGCAATTGACCGATGAGGAAGCACGGGCGCTGCTCGAGCGCGAAACCGGCCGATCGAGCCGGAACTGAGCACGAGGCGCAAGGCCCGGCCACTCACGCCTTCGGTGGCTTCGTGGTAACTTTCCACCTGTCCTCGTCGAAGTACAGCACTTTGCCCTCGCGGTAGGACAGCACGGACATCGTGATCAGCACCTGAGCGCGGGCGGCGGTTTCGACGTCCAGCGTGGGCTTCTGGCGCGTGCGCACGCAATCCAGGAAATTCGTGATGTGGGCGACGATGTCGCTGGTCTGCTCGACGGGGATCTTGATCTCCTCCTCGCCGAACTTGGCTCTGTATTCCTCGCTAATGACGCGCCGTTCGGGCCGGACAAGGATGTAGGGCGTCGGGCGCTCGAACATGCCGTGCTCGACCATGATCAACGTCCCCTCGTGGCCGCGGATCAGACCCGGAATGTGCTGGGAATTGGCCATGGAGGAAGTCAGCACCACGCTGTGGCCCTTGGCGTACTCGGCAATGAGGTGGAACGTGTCGGGAACTTCCCGCTCGTCTTTGAAGACGGAGGTCGTGCCGCCGGCGACGACTTTGTAAGGGAACTGGGGCTCGCCCCAGCAGATGTTCAGCGGGGCGGCCACGTGGAAAAACAGATCCGTGGCGATGCCGCCAGAATAATCCCAGTATTTTCGGTAACGGAAGAAGCGGTCTGGATCCCACGGGCGCTTGGGCGCGGGGCCGAGCCACATCTTCCAGTCCACGTAACCGTCGCCTTTGCGGTCCGGACCGGCGTCGGGATCGATCTTCCAGTTCCACTCGCCTTCGCGGGAATTCCGATGGTAAGAGCCCTGGCTCATCACCATGCGGCCGATCATGCCATCGGCAATGGCCTTTTTGGCCTTGTGCCACTGATCTGCGGAGGTCGTCTGGGAGCCCACCTGGAGCACTCGCTTGGTTTCCTTCACGGTGTGGACCAGCTGGCGGACTTCCTCGATGGTGTGGCACATGGGCTTTTCGAGGTACACGTCCTTGCCTTTGTCCATGGCTTCCAGCGCCATGCGGGCATGCCAGTGGTCCGGCGTGGCGATCACGACGGCATCCACGTCGCTGCGGTCGAGCACCTGGCGATAATCCAGGTAGCCGTCGCACTGGAAACGCTCTTTGGCTTGGTTGACGCGTTTCTGATAGACGTCGCAGACCGCGACGACTTGGCAGGCGTTCGTTTTTTCGCCGATCAGCGCGAATTGTCGGGCCAGATAACTGCCGCGCAAGCCGACACCGATCACCCCGACGTGGATGCGGTCGTTCGCCCCGATGACGCGTCCGGCGGAGGATTTTTGGGCGGCAAAGGCGCGGGCGGCGACCGCCGCCGCGCCCGCTCCGGCGGCGCCCCGCACAAAGTCGCGACGGTTGAGGGAATCAGGGTGGGAAGACATGTTTCTCGTTTCTCCGGTGCGTTGAACTTGGATTTCCGCCCGGCGGAAGCAGACTAGCTATTCTACCCCGACAGAGGTGGGGGATCCGGCTGCCAGTGGCGGAAAGCCTGCCACCATACGTAGAGGCCGAACAGGTAGGAGATGACGATGACGAGATTACCTACGGTGACCAAGCTGGGGGCGAGCGTGCGCAGCGAGTGCCCGATGGCTTTGCCGGCCATTTCCACGCCCAAGCCCCCGCTGAGGAGCAGCACGGTGCGGTCGGGGTGACGTCGTCTGATCAAGAACGCCCACAACACGAGATTGGCGAGCACCGCCAAGAAGCCGATGTTGCGGGCTACCAAGCTCATCCGGGTGTTGAGGTTCCTGTCGCCGTAGGCCGCAAACGAGACTAGGGCGACGATCAGCGCTGAGGCGGCCAAGGCCCGAGAAGTGACAATTCCCGCTGGGCGGCGCTCGGCGCTGCGACGGACCAAGCTCAGCACGACCCCGAGTACGAGAACCTGCAAAATCCCGTCCGTGATCCAATAGTAGGCCGCATAATGTAAAGGCGAGCCGGCTGGCGTGCCGAAGGAGAAAAAACTTGCGGCCTGCGCCACACTCGCCAATAGCATGGCAATGACGTACACGAATACTAGGAAAAATTCCCGCCAGGCTCGCTGCGACAACGCACGGATGACGGATAATTGCAGCAATAGGCCAGCCGCGAAAGACGCCAACCATAGGCCCTGCATCGGCTTCGCCTGATTTTATCAGACTATAGGCGATTGCGACGGGCCGTCGGCTTGCATCGGGGGTGGGTAATACTGAGCCGCCGCTAGATAAGAACGTCGACAAGAACGTGATAAGGAAGAGCGTCAGGCCCGTGTGTAATCGGGATCAGGAGGCGGCAACGGGGTGCCGCGGTAGAGGAGGCGCCCGTCGGGATCAGGAGGCGGCAACGGGGTGCCGACGTAGAGGAGGCGCCCGTCGGGATCAGGGGGCGGCAGCGGGGTGCCGGCGTAAAGGAGATGGCCGTCGGGATCAGGGGGCGGCAATGGGGTGCCGGCTGGTTGGATAATCGCCTTCTCTACGGCATAAGCAGCGGGCAGTATCGTCGGACTGAAAGCCGGCAACGAGCCGCCGAAAACCAGCGTGCTCAGCACCGCTAAGGCGAACAACACCGAAACCGTGACGTAAACAACTGGGTTTTCCAGAACTCGGGACATGGCTTCTCCCTTCGCAATTCACGAAATTCTTCACTTCATCCGGGCTCACCCGGTATTGAGGAGCTCTGATGTAGTGAATTGTTCCTATTGTATCCTGAGGAGGCCCCTAAGATCTCCTAGGATCCTGACTTATCACGGCGGGAATACCGCGGCGGGTGGGCGACCTGCCCGCGGCGGAGGGCCCCGTTCACTCCAGACGGATCCCCTCCGCGCCGTCCCAATTCACCCGTTCCGGGAGAGTATCTGCCGAAAGTAGGAAGGCGCAATATTGAACTTGGAGGCGGCTGCGGGCGGGGAGCCAGCGGTACGCGGGCACCCTGAACAAGGCGCCCCGTTCGATCATGCGGCGGCGCGACTCCGGCATGGGAGAGACGCCGAACTCCATGCCCAAGGCCAGCGTTCGGCCGTTCCAAGGCGGGCTCGTGCGGCTGTAATTTTCCTCCCACATGCCGAGCCAAGGAAAGTCGGCGCGTCGCCAGACGTAGCCGAAAACCTTGCGCAAGCTCGGCGAGAAAGCGGTGAAAA
>JANWXD010000005.1:178975-179258 GCA_025055455.1 Bryobacteraceae bacterium | reverse complement strand
CCGTGCCCAGGCTGTCCGAGATCTTGTTCATCTTCCGGTAGTGCACCGCCCGCGGATTCCACCAAGAGCGGAAGACCGCATCCCGCGCCATCTTCAGTTGCTCATGGGCGTCCTGCGGAAAAGGCTGGCCGGTCTTTTTCTCGATGAGCTTCTTGTATGCGGCGATGACCGCCTTCAAGTCTTCTGCGGTCAGATCCGTGTCGTACTTCGCCCTGACTTTCTTCTTTCGCGCCTCCAAGATGTGCTCGAATTCGTCCTTGGGGATTTCGAGCACCACATTGCC
>JANWXD010000005.1:0-178965 GCA_025055455.1 Bryobacteraceae bacterium | reverse complement strand
TAGCAGTCGTAGGCGAAGCGCGGATTGCCGCTCTTGCGCGCCAGCGTCTCCACCGTCTGATCGTTCAGGCCCAGATTGAGAATCGTGTCCATCATGCCGGGCATGGAAAACTTCGCTCCGGAGCGGACGCTCACGAGCAGGGGATTCTCCGTGTCGCCCAGCTTCTGGCCCGTCTGTTCTTCCAGCCGGGCCAAGGCCTGCTCGATCTCCCATTCGATTTCCGGCGGCAGCTTGCCGTCGTTGTCGAAGTAGATATTGCAAACTTCCGTCGAGATGGTGAATCCCGGGGGCACGGGCACGCCGGCCCGGCTCATCTCGGCCAGGCCTGCGCCTTTGCCGCCCAGCAGGTCCTTCATCGTGCCGTCGCCGTCGGCCGTGCCGTTGCCGAAGGCGTAAACATATTTCTTCATGAGTCGCTCCTTGTCGTTATGAGTTCGTGGCTTCGGTGACGATCTCCGAAAAATCGGCGATCGTCGAAAACTCTTTCAGCAATCCGTCGAGCAGCGCCAGGCGGTTCCGCCGGATGCGCTCGTCGGGGGCGTTCACCAGCACTTTGTCGAAAAACAGGTCCACGCGCGGCCGCAGGGAGGCGATGCGCTCCAGCGCCGCGCGGTACTGTTTCTCGCGCCGCCGCGCCTCCACCTCGCTGCGCAGCCCATCGAAGGCTTCGTACAACTCGGTTTCCGGGCCCGGCTCGAGTAAACCGGGCTCCACGGGAGCGCCCCCCGTGTACTCGGCCTGCCGGAGGATGTTTCGGATCCGCTTGAAGCTCGCCGCCAGCGGCTCGAAATTCGCCGTGGGCCGCACGGCTCGAATCGCCTCCAGTCGGCTCTCCACGTCGGTCAGGTCATCCCAGCCCGCTGCCAACACTGCGTTCACTTCGTCGTAGCGAAATCCTCGGACCTCGCGGAAGTAATAGCGCACCCGGTCCAGGAAAAACTCGCGCAGCTCGGGCAAGTCGCCCGCTAGCTCCGTCACGGGCAGCGAGAGTTTGCCTTCCACGAGGATTTTCACGACGCCCTGCGCCGCGCGCCGCAACGCGAATGGGTCCTTCGAGCCGCTGGGAATCATGCCGAGCCGGAAACAGCCCTGCAACGTATCCAACTTGTCCGCCAGTGAGACCAGCCGGCCTTCCGGGGTCGAGGGGATCGCGTCCTCCATGCTCTCGGGCTTGTAATGCTCGTAGATCGCACGCCAGACCGGCTCCGGCTCGCCTTGTTCGCGGGCGTACAGGCCTCCGATTACGCCCTGAAGCTCGGTGAACTCCTTGACCATTTCCGTCGTCAGATCGCACTTGGCGAGCAGGGCGGCGCGTTGGGCATACTCGTTGCCGCCCAACTTTTTGACTAACTCCACCACCCGCTGGGTCTTGTCCAAGTACGAACCGAGGTCGGTTTGGAACGTCACCTGAGCCAGGTCGTGCAGCCGGTCCGCCAGCTTCTTTTTTTGGTCCGTTTGCCAGAAAAAGCGCGCGTCGTTGAAGCGGGCCCGCAAGACACGTTCGTTGCCGGCCTTCACCAGGCCTTCCGGATCGCCCGCCATGTTCATCACCGCAACGAAGTAGGGCGCCAGGCGGCCTTCGGCGTCCTCGACCGACAGGTATTTCTGATGATGACGCATGACCGTGACGAGAACTTCGTGCGGCAGATCCAGATAGGCGCGGTCGAACTCGCCCACGAGCGGGGTCGGGTATTCGGTCAGATAGACGAGAGTCTGGAGCAAAGCATCGTCCCGTCGCAGATGCAGACCCCGGACCGCCAGCAGCGCTTCCGTCTCCTCGCGGATCTTCCGCTCTCGTTCGGCAGCACGCACCAGCACGTAATTGGCGCGGAGCCGTTCTTCGTAGTTCGCTGCCGTGACGCGGATCCTCTTGCGGCCCAGTTGCCGATGGCCCGAAGTCACGTTGCCCGAGGCGACGCCAGCCACCTCGAACGGTACGACTCGACTGTCCAGCAAGGCCACGACCCACCGGATGGGACGGATGAACCGCTCCCGCTCCCGTCGCCAGTACATCGTTTTGGGCCAGGAGATGTTCCAGATTAGCCCGGGAAGTTCTCTGGCGAGGATCTCCACCGTCGGGCGGCCCTCGATCCGCTTACGGTAGGCGAAATACTCCCCTTTCGGCGTCTCGACCGTCACCAAGTCCGTCAAGGGGACGCCGAGTTTCCGCGCGAAGCCGGCAGCCGCCGTGTCCCCGGCCGCCTTGGGAGGGCCGGTCAGCGTCTCTTCGCTGTCGGGTTGGCGCTCCGGCAGGCCCTGGGCCTGGACCACCAACCGGCGCGGCGTGGCGTCCACGCAGATGACGGTACCGCTCAAGGAATTGGAGTTCAAGAGTTGTTCGAAGAGGCCGCGGAGTTGCTCGAGCGCCGGTGGGATCATCCAGTCCGGGATTTCTTCGGTTCCGATTTCGAGCAGGAACCGGTGGGTCTTCATGCTGCCTCCCGCGCCTGCTGCTCCAACCAGAGCTGCGCCACGCCGACGGCCAGCCGGCGCACGCGGCCGATGACCGCCACCCGTTCGGTCACGCTGATGGCGCCCCGGGAATCCAGCAGGTTGAACAGGTGGGAGCACTTGAGGACGTGGTCGTAGGCCGCGAGCACGGGGAATCGCTGTTTGTCGCGATAGCTCGAATAGGCCTCGAGGAGCCGCCGGCATTCTCTCTCGTGGAGCTCGAACAGTTGCCAGAGCGTGGGGACATCCGCCAGCTCGAAATTGTAGACGGAGAATTGCACCTCGTCCGCCAGGCGCACGTCGGCGTAGGTGACGCCGGGCGCCCATTGGATCTCGTAGACACTCTCGGTGCCTTGCAAGAAAGCCGCCAGCCGTTCCAAGCCGTAGGTGAGTTCGGCAGGAACCAGCTCCAGGTCCACTCCGCCGCACTGCTGAAAATACGTGAACTGGGTGATTTCCAGGCCGTCAAGCATCACTTGCCAGCCGATGCCCCAGGCCCCCAGCGTCGGCGACTCCCAGTTGTCCTCCTCCAGCTTGAGGTCATGTTTGTTCAGGTCGATCCCGATCGCCTCCAGGCTTTCCAGGTACTGATCCACGACGTCGTCGGGAGCGGGTTTCAGAATGACCTGGAGCTGCCAATGCTTGTAGAGGCGGTTGGGGTTCTCGCCGTAGCGGCCGTCGGCCGGCCGGCGACTCGGCTGGACGTAGGCCACACGGTAGGGTTTGGGCCCCAGGACGCGGAGAAACGTTTCCGGGCACATCGTGCCGGCGCCGACCTCGAGGTCGTACGGCTCCTGGATCACACAGCCGCGCTCGGCCCAATATTGCTTGAGGCGGAACAAAACGTCCTGGAACGAAGTCATGCTCACAACGCTTCCAGCAACGGGACTGTGATCAGGCGCCGCTCCAGGTGCTCTTCGATGCGCCGGATCAGGAAGCGCCGCAGATCGGCCGCGGTTTGCTTGCTCCAGTTTCGCGGTGTCAGTTCTCCCACCGGTTTCTTCAACATCTCCTCTGCGATTCCCGCCGACTCCGGGCTGACGCGCAGCTCCGGCAGGAAGCCGGAAAGCCGCACCGCCCAGAGACAGAAGTAAGTCACGGCGCGCCACGGCCCGGCCGCCGCCTCGGCTCGCAAGTGCTCGATGACGGCCAGCAACAGGCGAAAAAAACGCTCGCTCGGCTCGGCTGGCGCCAGCAGCTGCTCACTGACCTCCGCTAGAAAATCCAGCGCCACCGCGGCCGCATAGTCCCTTTGCAATTCGAAGGGCGAGCGGAGCAACTCGCATTGATCCAGCCTGACCAGTTCGCGATTCGGTCGCTGGAAATAGTATGCGCGGACGTAAGACAACCGCTCGAGGGCCGCTCCGAATTTGCTCTTGGTACGCCGCGCGCCCCGCGCCACGCCGCGCAGCTTTCCTAGGTCCCGGGTAAAGAAGCTGACGATCAGATCCGCTTCCTGAAACGGGTAAGTCCGCAGGATCAGCGCTTCGCTCACCCGGGCCGGCATCGTGGCCAGAGGCGGAACCTTTCAGCGTACCACACATGACCCCGCGGTCTTTTCGGCGCGGGCGTTCCCGCAGGGAAGGCACGGCCAAAGCGATTTTCCCCTTCCACTGCGCATTGTCGCGATGACGTGACATGCGCAGCCGACGGGACGGCACGCCCAAAGCTATTTTTCCCCTTCCACCCAGTCGGCAACGAAGATATTGAACTCGTATCGGTCCTTGGCTTTCCAGTCCGAGACGAACACGATCTGCTTGCCGTCGGGGGAAAACTCCGGGAAGGAAGTGAAACCTCCGAACTGGGTGAGTTGTTGGAGCCCGGTGCCGTCCACGTTGATCACGTAGAGCTCGAAGCGCCGGCTGCCGCAGTCGTGATGATTGGAGGAAAAAACGATTCTCCGGCCGTCCGGGGTGAAGGTCGGCGCGAAGCTCGCGCAACCGAACCGCGTGATCTGCCGCGCGTTGCGGCCGTCGGCGTCCGAGACGAATAACTCCACCCGCATCGGCGAGATGAGGTTCCGACGCAACAGCTCGCGATAGTGCGTCAACTCCGTTGGCTCGGTCGGTCGATGAGCGCGCCAGACCAGCTTCCGGCCATCGCGGGAGAACACTGCACCCCCCTCGTAGCCCTCGGTGTGGGTCAGGCGGCGCTTGTCGGATCCGTCGAGCTTCATGCTCCACAGATCCAAGTCTCCGGACGCGAGGGAGGTGTAGACGATGCGCCCGGTCTTCCAATTCACCGTCGCCTCGGCGTCGTATCCGGGCGCATCGGTGAGCTTGCGCACGATCTCGCCTTCCACAGTGGCCAAGTAAATGTCGTAGGACGGGTAGACCGCCCAGACGTATCCCCGACTCCGATCCGGCGGGGGTGGGCAGGCTTCGTCGGCCTCGTGCGTCGAAGAGTACAGAATGTGCTTGCCGTCCGGCAGGAAATAGCCGCAGGTGGTCCGGCCCTTGCCGGTCGAGACCATGCGCACGTCGGAGCCGTCGGCGTTCATGATGAAGATCTGGTCACAGCGCAGGCCGTCGCGGGTCGCTTGGAAAATCAGCCGGCGGCCGTCGGGCGACCAGTAGGCCTCGGCGTTCTGTCCGCCGAACGTGAGCTGGCGGATGTTCTCCAGGCGCGGTTGCGCTATGAGGCCTGCGGGCAGCAGGCAGGCGAGAACGGAAAAAACCGATCGCATTGCTGCCATGATTCCAGTCTAGGAACGGCCTTCGAAGAGGTTGCGGCCGGCCACGAGCGCGCGCATTTTGGCGTCGGCAATCGAGCGGTGCAACATCCAGAAGCCGCAGTCCGGATGCGCGTAGCGGATGCGTTCCGCACCGAGCACGCTGGCCGCCTGTTCCAGGCGCCGTGCCACCTCCTCCGGCGTTTCGATCACGTTGTCCTTGATGTCGATCACGCCAATGCCCAAGCCGATGCGGGCGTCCACGTCGCGCAGCACCTCCAGCTCTGCGTAGCCCCGGCGGGCAAACTCGAGCACGACGTGGTCGGCTTTGAGCTGATTGAGAAACGGCACCAAGTCACGCCACAGGCCTTTTTGGACGGGCTGACCGCCGTAGTTGCCGAAACAGATGTGCACGGCGCGCTCGCCTTGAACCGCCTCGAGCACATGGTTGATCGCCGGGGCGGCCCATTCGGCATCCTCAGGATGGCCGCTGATATTGGCCTCGTCGAGCTGGATCACGTCGGCCGGAATCGCTTCGAGTTGCTTGCGAAGCACGCCGGCGATCGCCATGGCGAGCTCCGCGGGACTGC
This sequence comes from Bryobacteraceae bacterium, assembly GCA_025055455.1. Lineage (GTDB taxonomy): Bacteria > Acidobacteriota > Terriglobia > Bryobacterales > Bryobacteraceae > JANWXD01. The sequence goes on along the minus strand of JANWXD010000005.1, from coordinate 173,253 downwards.
GGTAGTGGCAGTCCAGCAGCACCTTGCTGAGCATGTGAGGCCCGGTGCAGGTGAACTTCAGCGGTTTGGTGGTCAGAGGACGCGTAAATTCGAAGTCGCGGGGCAAGTTGAGCCTACCTTCCCCGACCTCGCCGATGACGATCCCAGCCGGTTGCGTGCGGTAGGCCAGATCCGGCCGCGTCCGGAAGCGCGCCACGTCCTCCGGGGTGAAGTGCGTGCGGATGCCGTCCATGCGCGACACGAAGTAATCGATCATGCCGTTGGTTTCCGGGTGGCTGGGATCGAAGCGGTTCAGCTCGCCGTCGGCGACGACGTCGATGCCGGCCAGCTCCTGGGTCTTTAGGACGACCATGATGGCGTCCCGAAGGGTGACCCGGCTCGTGTCCCCGAGCAGCCAGTGGGGCACAGGGTAGCTTCCTACGACCGTGGTTCGGACCGGCATGTACTTCAGATTACACGAACCTCGGATCCTGTTGAGCTGGAAGGTGGAATCGGGGTATAATCGCGCCAAACTGATGAGCTGGGCGCGCCGATACTCTATTCTTGTGGGCTGTTCGCTGGGCGTTGGGGCGATGGTCCTTGCTTCTTCGCTGGGCTCGGCGGCGGAGCCGGCTCTGCCGCCCCCCGCCCGAGAGAGGATTGACTTCGCGCGCCACGTCGAGCCGATCTTCAAAGCCAAGTGCTACGCCTGTCACGGCCCGGCGCAGCAGATGAACGGACTGCGTCTGGACCAGCGCGAGGCAGCGCTCGCCGGAGGCTACTCCGGCGCGGCCATCAAGCCGGGCGACAGTGCGGGCAGCTTGCTCGTTCGAATGGTCGCTGGTCTAGAGAAAGGCAAAATCATGCCCCCGGCGGGTCCCCGACTTTCGCCCAAAGAGATCGGGATCCTCCGTGCCTGGATTGACCAGGGCGCCGTGTGGCCCGAAAGCTCCGCGCCGGTGGCCACCTCCAAGCCAGCGGTCGCTCACTGGGCTTTCCGGCCCCCCGTCAAGCGCGACCCTCCCGCGGTGCGGCAGCGCGCTTGGGTGAGAAATCCGATCGACGCCTTCATTTTGGCGCGCCTGGAAGCGGAAGGAATACAGCCCTCGCCGGAAGCGCCCCGCACCACTCTAATTCGGCGCTTGAGTCTGGATCTAATAGGCCTGCCACCCACGCCGGCGGAAGTGGACGAGTTTTTAACCGACAACCGCCCCGACGCCTACGAGCGGTTAGTGGACCGGCTGCTGGCCTCGCCGCATTTCGGCGAAAAATGGGCCCGCCACTGGCTGGACCTAGCTCATTACGCCGACAGCGACGGCTACGAAAAAGATCTGCCCCGGCCGCATGCCTGGCGCTGGCGTCACTGGGTGATCGAAGCGTTGAATCGCGACATGCCGTTCGATCAGTTCACCATCGAGCAGATCGCCGGTGACCTGTTGCCAGGCGCTACCGTGGAGCAAAAAGTGGCCACTGGATTCCTCCGCAACACGCTCACCAACCGCGAGGCGGGGGTGGACCGGGAAGAGACGCGCCTCGAGCAGCTCGTAACACGAGTCAATACGGTGGGCACGACCTGGCTGGGTTTGACGGTGGGCTGCGCGCAGTGCCACGACCACAAGTACGACCCCATCACGCAGCGGGAATACTACCAGCTGCTGGCGTATTTCGAGCGAGCCGAAGAGGACGAGATCGACGCGCCGCTTCCTGGCGAAATCGGGCCCTACCTGCGAGCCCTTCCCGACTACCGGCGCAAACGCCAAGAGCTGCTGACGCAGTACAACATCCCTGCCTTGCAAGCCGAGTGGGAGCGCAACCTGCGGGATGCGGCGGCCAACCCGGGTCGGCGTCTCGACTGGGACTTCCAATTCACCTCCTTCCGGGTCATGGTAGATGCGGGTGAAAAGATGTTGCACACGCCCTTGGAAGAGCGGTCCGAGCGCCACCAGCGCCGCTTGACGGATTACTTCATCCGCAATCCGGGACCCGACTTTGGCAAGGACAAGGAGCTCATGGGGAAGCTCAAGGAGCTGCGGGAAAAGCTGGACAAGCTCGACGCCGAGTTTCCCGCCCTGAGCCAAGCTCCGGTTCTGGTCGAGAATCCCCGGCCGCCCAAGACCTACGTGCGCGTACGGGGAGATTACCGCCGCAAAGGCGTAGCGGTGGAGCCCCGGCCGATCACATGGCTGCTGCCAGCTCCAAACGACGCGCCGCCGAACCGCCTGACCCTTGCGCGCTGGCTGGTTTCGCGCGACAACCCGCTGACCGCGCGAGTGGCCGTGAACCGGATCTGGCAAGAGCTGTTCGGACGCGGTCTGGTCTTGACCTCGGAAGACTTCGGCACGCAGGGCGAAAGGCCTTCCCACCCGGAGCTGCTCGACTGGCTGGCGGTCGAGTTCATGGACCGGGGCTGGAGCATCAAGCAGACGATCCGATTGATCGTCACTTCCGCCACCTACCGGCAGTCCTCCAACGCGCGGCCGGAGCTGGAATCGCGGGATCCGGACAACCGCCTGCTCGCTCGCCAATCGCGGCTGCGTCTCCAGGCGGAGCTGATCCGGGATTCGGCCCTGGCTGTAAGCGGACTGCTCAATCCTGAAATCGGCGGGCGGAGCATCCGTCCGCCGCAGCCGGCGGACTTGGAAAAGCTCGGTTACGCGAACAGCGTCAAGTGGCCCGAGAGCCAAGGCAAGGACCGCTACCGGCGGGGCGTGTACATCCACTTTCAGCGCACGGTGCCCTATCCGCAGCTCATGAACTTCGACGCCCCGGATGCCAACGTGGCGTGCAGTAGGCGCCGGCGCTCCAACACGCCCTTGCAGGCCCTCAACCTGCTCAACGATCCGGTGTTTTTCGAAGCCGCCATCGCGCTGGCGGATCGCGTTTTGCGCGAGGCGCCACCGCGGACGGAGGCCCGCCTGGAGTACGCCTTCCGGCTTTGCTTAGCGCGCAGCCCCAGTCCGCGGGAGCGCGAGCGGCTGATGCGATTCTTCAATGAGCAGCTCGATTTGATGAAGGCCGACGCGAAAGCTGCTGCCTTGTATCCGGCGGCCGGCGGCGCCGATCCCGCCGAGGGGGCGGCTTGGACCGCCGTCAGCCGTGTGCTGCTGAATTTGGACGAATTTATCACTCGGGAGTGAGACGATGACCTGGGAGGAGTTCCAACGCATTCAAACCCGGCGCAGCTTCTTCCGCCAATGTGCCTGCGGCGTCGGCACCGCGGCCCTCGCCCATCTGTTGGGCCTCGAAGGGCGCACGCTGGCGGCCATCTTGCCACGCGACAATCCGCTGGCGCCGAAGCAGCCGCATTTTGCTCCGCGTGCCAAGAACGTGATCTTCATGTTCATGGAGGGCGGGCCGAGCCAGATCGACCTGTTCGACCCCAAGCCGGCGCTTCAGAAGTATCACGGTCAGTCGCTCCCGGAGTCCTTGACCAAAGATCTGCAGTTGGCGTTCATCAAGCCCACGGCGGCGGTGCTGGCGAGCCCGCGCGTCTTCAAGCCGGCCGGCCAGTGTGGCATGGAGCTGTCGGACTGGCTGCCCCATCTGGCGACCGTAGCCGATGACATCTGCCTGGTCCGGTCGATGCACACCGACGCCTTCAACCACCACCCCGGGCAATTGCTCTTGTTCACGGGTTCGACGCAGTTTGGCCGGCCGACGCTCGGGGCTTGGGTCGTCTACGGGCTCGGCAGCGAGTCGCAGAACTTGCCGGGCTTCGTGGTGCTGACCTCGGGCGTGGGCACGAGCGGGGGTGCCACGAACTTCTCGAGCGGCTTTTTGCCTTCCCATTACCAAGGCGTCCTGTTCCGCAGCCAGGGCGATCCGATCTTGTATCTTTCCAACCCGCCCGGCGTGACCCGCGAGCTGCAACGGGCCAGCCTGGACGCGCTGCGCGATCTCAACGAAGAGCGCCTGCAAGCTACGGGAGACATGGAGATCGCTTCGCGCATCGCTGCCTACGAGCTGGCTTTCCGTATGCAGATGGCGGCGCCGGAGTTGCTGGATTTCTCCGACGAGCCGGCTCACATCCGCGAAATGTACGGTGTGGATAAAGAGCCCACGCGGCCGTTCGCGGTGAACTGCCTGCTGGCGCGAAGGCTGGTCGAACGGGGCGTGCGCTTCGTCATGCTGATGCACGCCAGTTGGGACGACCACTCGGAGCTGAACAAAAAGTTGAAGAGAAACTGCGACATTACCGACCAGCCGGCGGCCGCGCTGATTCGAGATCTCAAGCAGCGGGGCCTGCTCGAGGAAACGCTTGTGATCTGGGGCGGCGAATTCGGCCGCACGCCCCTGGCGGAAATTCGCAAACCCGAGGAGGCCGACAATGCGGGCCGGGATCATCATCCGATGGCCTACAGTATGTGGTTGGCCGGCGGCGGAATCAAAGGCGGACAGGTGGTGGGCAAGACGGACGATCTCGGCTTGAAGATCGTCGAGGATCCGATCCACGTGCACGACTTGCAGGCCACCATCCTACACTGTCTTGGGTTCGATCACACCCGGCTCACCTACCGCCACATGGGCCGCGATTTCCGCCTGACGGACGTGGCCGGCCATGTGGTGAAGAAGCTGTTGGCGTAGAGGGTTAGGTCCGACTGCGCGACGGGCGCCCGACGGCGCCCGGTCGGAGCCCCGGCGGGGAGCAAGTGCTCATAGTCGGGGGCAAAAGGGGGTCGAGGTGAAGAAGGCGTCAGGTAGGTCGGGTCGGACTCTCGCCGTGGCGGGCCGCCCAAATCGGCGGTTAAATAGTCGTATGCAAAGAGCGGCCCTTGTCTTTCTCCTGGCGGCCGCCGGGGGCTGGGCCCAACCCTTCCGCGATCCACCGGCGATTCCCGATTGGGTCGCTGTGGATGCCAATCTCCGCTACGACCAATACCCGGAGACGGTGCTCGACGTGCTGCAGCCCAAAGCGGCCGCAACCGCGCGCCGGCCCGGCGTGATTGTGATTCACGGGGGCGGCTGGGTTCGGGGTTCCCGCGAGATGATGATCAACGGCTTCTGCATCCCTTACCTCCAGCAAGGCTTCGTGGTGGCTAATGTGGGATACCGGCTGGCCAAGACTGCCCCAGCGCCCGCGGCGGTGACCGACGTGTTGAATGCCGCACAGTGGTTTTTGCGCAATGCAGCGCGCTACAACGTGGATCGCAACCGGGTCGTTGTCACTGGGGCCTCCGCTGGAGGCCACCTGGCGCTGATGGTGGGTCTGACGCCGAAGGGTGCGCGGCTCGGCCCGCCGGCCAAAGTCGCCGCCGTGGTCAACATTTACGGCATCACGGACGTGGCCGACCAGATCCAGGGACCGAACCAGCGCCCGTACGCCCTGGAATGGATTCCGGACCAGCCCGGGCGTCTGGAGCTGGCGCGGCGGTTGTCGCCCATCACGTACGTCCGCCGGGACGTGCCTCCGGTTCTGACGATTCACGGAGACGCCGACGAAACGGTTCCGTACGAGCACGGCGTCAAGTTGACGAAGGCCCTACGGGACGCCGGCGCGGATGCCGAGCTCATCCCGGTGCCACAGGGCGGCCACGTTTTCACGAAAGAACAGTGGGACGCACTGCTGCCGCAGATCTTCGCCTTCCTCAAACAGCGCCGGATTCTGTAAGCGGCGGCGCTGACGGCACGCCGGAGCTGCATTTTCGCGCCGCACACCGCGCCTAGGTAGGAAGCCGAGGCGGAACGGCGCCTTCGGGCACGCCGACAAAGAGTGCTCGCGTCCGCCGTCGTGGCGCCGGCACGGGCTAGCTTGACTTCTCGCAGCGCCCTTCGCCACGGCGAAAGCTTGCTTGGCGACGATTCTGTTCCTGAAGAAGGAAGATGCGATGTGGAAGCCAGACTCAGTAACTCGGCAGGGCCGGCGTGATGATGTTCCCGTTGTCTTCTAACAAGAACGTGACGAAAGCGACCGCTCTTACGGCCTGCCCTTCGACCACAAAGGGCCGGAATTTCCAGGATTTCTAGGCGGTTTCGCACGCGGCCATGAGCGGTGCAGGCCCCCGTTGGACTTTCACTTCGGAGACCCGGCCTCCCTCGTCCACTTCGATCCGCAACTCCGCGACGCGGTGCTCCGGTCGGTCGCCGCAGCAGGTTCGCGAGTCGCCAGCTAAAACGGGGCGCTGAAAGGTTTCCAGGTGGTCCCGTAATCCTTTGTTCGTGATCACGTATAAGTTCCCGAACAGCCGCAGGTATTTTCCGTCGGGTAGGCGCGCCAGCGGTTCCCTTTCCGGTGGGAGGTTCAAGCGGTGCATCTGCGCTACCAGGTCATGTTCGCCGCGAACGCGCCCCGCACTTACCTCGCCATTGCGCACCATCAGCTCCGAGTCGGGCTTGGCTCGGAGCAGGGTGGTCCCATCCTGCTCGATTGCGACGTTCGTCCCGGAAGGGACTCTGGCGTAAAGCAGCAAGGAACAATCGCCGTCCTCCGGTCCGCGTACTTGAATCCATCCCGGCGCCGTGGAAAGGCGAGCCCTGGGCCAGTCGGACAAGCTCTCGAGTACGCGCATGCGGAGGGGAGGCGGCGAGACGCCGAAGCAGGCCTTGCCGACGGTGATCGAGATGTCGTGCCGCGACTCCGCCCGGTATCCTGCGATCCAGTCGAGCGGCCCGGCGAGAACGAGTTTGAATTCCCCGCCGGCTGGCGGCAGGTTTACGGGTGTGAGCTTCCACGTAACTGTCTTGGACCAATGCGAGTGACTCGCCTGACTCGACGCGGCCACAGCGCTGGCTAGCAGTAAGGTCAAGCACCAAGTTACGTTCTGCATCCTGTACCTCCGCCTATGCCACGAGGCAGTCGGAGTGGATGTGGATATGAGTTCCGGATTCCCACACGCAAATCCAGATCGCACCGGGGCAATAATAGCACGCATAGCAGTAAGCCTGAAAGCGAATGACTGTGCAGATATGGAGCCGCGGAAATAACCCGGCATTTCCAGCGCGCAGCGGCCCCCAGGCAGATCTGCTTGGGGACCTTCTCGTTTGTCCCGCTCAGTCCCTTCCGTTTTGCGAGCTGGTCGGCGTGCGCCAGATTCCCGCTTCACTCTTCGCCCACCAGCTCGACGCTGTCGATGACGCCGATCACCGCCATGTCGATGGGTGACATGGGGCGGTCCACGCTGGTCATGGCGCTGAAGCCTTCGGTGGCCAACAGCACGCGGTCGCCGATGCCGGCATCCACGGCGTCCAGAGCCACCACGGCGTCGCCGCGGTCGGTGCCGTCCAGGTTCAGCGGCTGCACGAGAAGCGCTTTGCGGCCTTCATGGCTCGGATGTTTCTGCGTGGCCACGACCTCGCCGATGACGCGCGCAATCAGCACGGCTCAGCTCCGCTGGACGTGCAGCTCGTCCACGATGGCCACGATGGTGTGGTCGGTGGGAACTTCGGCCGGCAAGAAGGGGAAACTGGATTCGCGGCCCCGGCACCAGTAAATGAGTTCTCCCGCGCCGGCGCCGACGCAGTCCGCACAGATCAGGGGCTTGCCCGTGGGCTGCAATTCCGGAGTGACGGGTTGAACGATGAGTAGGCGGTGTCCCTGGAGCGCCTCGTTTTTCACCGTCGACCAGACTCTGCCGATGACCCGCCCCAGAAACATGGCCTCACGTGACTCCCGTGTCCAGACTGACCGTGTCGACGATCGCCACAATCGCCGTGTCCACGGGCTGGTCCTTGCAGCCTTCGGCCATACGCGCCGAGCTGCCCGAGACGGCCAGCACCAGCTCCCGGTAGCCGGCGCTCACCGTGTCCACCGCCACCACGTAGCCAGACTCCTCCGTGCCTTCCGGAGAGACCGGTTTCAGAATCAGAAACTTCTTGCCCTCCAGACGCGGATCTTTGCGGGTGGCGACCACCGTGCCCACGACGCGAGCCAGCAACATACGCTGATGACCGGCCGCTTTCCGCCGGTCTCCCTCACTTGCCCGTGTTGCTCTTGCCGATCGGCAACACGTCTTCCAAGCTGGGATGCGGCCGCGGAATCACGTGAACGGCAATCAGTTCGCCCACCCGGCGGGCCGCCGCCGCCCCGGCATCCGTGGCGGCGCGCACGGCCGCTACGTCGCCGCGCACCAGGGCGGTGACGTAGCCGGAGCCGATCTTCTCCCACCCCACCAAGGTCACCTTGGCGGCTTTCACCATCGCGTCGGAGGCCTCGATAAGGGCCACCAAACCACGCGTTTCGATCATTCCCAGTGCTTCACCCATTCCGCCTCCAGTTCATCCAACAATCTGTTGAGAACTCTGTTTGCCGCATTCAGGCCCGGGCCTTCATCGCTTCGCTGACTAAAGCGATCAGCTCCGAGCGAGTCAGCTCGAAGCGCTCTTCGCCGCGCGCTGCCTCTTCGGCTGGCACAGGACACCACGGCTCCAGGCCCGCCCGCGAAGTAATTCCATACCGCTCGCGCGCCCCGAACAATTTTTCCACCTCCTGGCGGGGCAGGACCTTGGGTCCACCGAGTAACTCCGCCACGAAGGAGATCCGGGCAAAGTGCTCGACGGTCTCCATGCGGAAATACGCCTTGTAGACGTCCTCGCCGTAGCACACCGCCCCGTGATTGGCCATGAGAATGGCGTCGTATTTGGGAATGTACGGCAGCATGGGCTTGGTCAGCTCCGGCGTGCCGGGCAGACCGTATTCCGCAAGCGGGACACAGCCCAAACCGATGATGACTTCCGGCAAAAGGGCAAGCGTCAAGGGACGGCCCGCTGTGGCGAAGCCGGTCGCCACCGGAGGGTGCGCGTGCACGACGGCCCGCACGTCGGGACGCAGGTTGTAGATCGTCAGGTGCATGGCGATCTCCGAGGTGCGTTCTTTGCGTCCTTCGATCTTGTTGCCCTGCATGTCCACGATGATCAGGTCATCGGGATGCATCATGCCCTTGCTGACGCCGGTGGGCGTGCACAGCACGCGTTCTTGGTCCAGACGGATCGAGATGTTGCCGTCGTTGGCGGCCACCCAGCCCTTCTGCCAGACGAGGCGGCCGACCTCGACGATGTCTTGCCGCAATTCTCGCTCCGTCTTGGTCATCTGAACCCAAGATTGTACCAAAAGGGTTTGCGGCAGCCCGCGTTTTGTCGGAGACGGCATCCGGCCTCCGACGGGTACAATGGACGCGTGAGCAAGCGCCGAATGTGCCCGCACTGCCGGGCGTTCATTGACGCGCGGGACCGCGTGTGCCCGTACTGCGAAACCGAGGTGGGCCCCACGCCGGCCGCGCGGCTCCCCACCGACCTGCTGGGTGGTCTGGTGCCCTCGACGCGCTTCGTCACCTTCCTAATCCTGGTCGTGAACCTAGGACTGTTTGCCGCCACTTTTATCTACAGCCTGCGGCGCGGCAATCCTTCGCCAGCGATGGCCATCGACGGGGTGACGCTGTACACCTTCGGCGCCAAGCTGCGCGAGGCCATCCTGTTCGGCGGAGAGTGGTGGCGCCTGGTGACCGCCGGCTTCCTCCACGGAGGCGTGCTGCACATTCTCATGAACACCTGGATCCTGTTCGACTTGGGCGCTGAGGTGGAAGAGATCTACGGTTCGCGCCGCTTCGTGGTGATCTACTTCGTGGCGACCGTGACCGGATTCCTGGCCAGCACCTTGTGGTACGCCGGACTCTCCGTGGGAGCTTCGGCGGGACTGATGGGTTTGATCGGCGCCATGATCGCTCTGGGCCTCCGACACCCGTCTTCGATCGCTGGCTCCATGCGGGGGCTCTATGTGCGATGGGTGATCTACATCTTGCTGTTCGGGCTGCTCCCTGGCCTGCAGGTGGATAACGCAGCCCATATCGGGGGTCTCGCGGGCGGGTTCGCTGCGGCCTGGCTGGCGGGCCTACCCGGCTTGGAAGCCAGTTGGCGCGAGCGCGTCTGGCGCGCCGCAGCCTACGGCGTGGCGGGCGTGACGTTGTTTTGCTTCGTCCAGCTCGGGTTTCGCTTGGCCGCACTGATCTAGCTACGGGTAGGTGTAGCCAGAAGTTTACCCCAACATTTAGTAGTACGCTCTAACCCTCTGGTGTTAAACGCGAAAAGTCTTGCAATCTCATGGGGCTTATGTGACAATTGGGGGTGTCCGATAGTGGTCTAGAGTGATCGAAAATGGCCGAAGGCGGACAGACCACGCTCCCGGTCGAGCCCCCGCGCGGCATCCGCCAAGCGAGTGTGGATGCAAAAGGGCGTTTGAAGCTGCCTTCGGTCATGCAGCAGTATCTGACGAGTCTGGGCGAGCGCAAGGTGTTCATCACCAGCTTCGACTATCGCACCGGTCGGATCTATCCGCTGTCGGCGTGGCGCCAGATCGAACGGTTTTTCGACGAGTTTCAAGAGGCGCCGGAGATTGCCGAACACGTGTCGCTGATCGCCAACGACGTCGGGGCCGACAGCGAGATGGACAGCGAGGGAAGGCTGCTGTTGCCTCAGGAGCTGCGGAGGCGCTTGAAGTTGGACACGCCCCAGCAGGTGTACCTGCATCCCTACAAAAGCCGCATCAACATTTACACCGCCGAGGTGTATGCGGAGATGAAGGCGCGGGCCGAGGAGGGTTTGGCCGAGAAGGTGCGGCTGCTCGAACAGAAAGGGCTGAAGTGATGCATGAAGCACGTGCCGGTGCTGCTCGAGGAAGCGCTGGCGTACCTTGCGGTGCGTCCGGACGGGATCTACGTGGACGCCACCGCGGGACTGGGTGGGCACACCGGGGCGATCGCGCAGCGTCTGCGCACGGGTTTCGTCATCGCCTGCGACCGGGACGCCGAGTCACTGGAACTGTGCCGCCGCAATGTGGCGCCCTGGGCCGATCGAGTCCGCTTCTGGCACGGGCGCTTCTCGGAGCTGCCTTCGGCGCTGGCGGCATTCGCTGTCGAGCGAGCCGATGGTTTGTTGGCGGACTTGGGGGCGTCGCTGTACCAACTGACGGATCCGGAACGGGGATTTTCGTTCTCGGTCGACGGTCCCCTGGACATGCGGATGGACCGCAGCCGCGGGCCCACAGCGGCCGAGATCGTCAACACCATGGCCGAAAAGGCGCTCGCCGAACTGATTTTCCGGTTCGGCGAAGAAAGGAGGGCGCGGAAGATCGCCAGAGCCGTCGTTCGGGCGCGGCCCCTTCGCACGACGCTGGAGCTGGCCAGGGTCATCGAGCGGGTCGCGCCCCGAACCCGACGCTTGCATCCGGCGACCCAGACCTTCATGGCGTTGCGCCTTGCGGTCAACGACGAGCTTGGGGAGCTCGAGCGACTGCTCGAGCTGGCGCCCGAATGCGTACGCCCCGGAGGGCGGATCGTGGTGATCTCCTTCATGTCGCTCGAAGACCGCCGGGTGAAGCACCGCTTTCAAGCCTTGGCGCGCCAAGGCCGGGTGCGCTTGCTGACCAAGCACGTGGTACGGCCGTCCGCCGAGGAGGTGCGAACCAATCCGGCGGCCCGCAGCGCACGTCTGCGCGCGGTCGAGATGGTGTGAGTACGGGAGTCGTCGAGCATGGCAACACACGCAAGCTGGTACGCTGAACCAGATCCGGGGAACCCGCGGCCGCTGGTCGATGGTGTCCACGGGCGGGGGACGCAGGGGGAGCTGTATGCGCTGCGTCCGCTTCCTAACGAAGAGATCTGGGTGTTTCGGAAAGCGATCGACAACTCGGCCTTGATGCGGGAGGCCGATCCGGAGGCGCGTCGGCGGTGCCGACAGTGGATTGCGCTGACGGCGGCGGCCACGGTCCTGGCGGTGCTGGGTTTGTGGCCGCGGGTGGAGCAAGCCGTGGCGGGTTATCGCATCGAGGCCTTGAGACAGGAGCGCGAAATGCTCCTGGCCGAGCTTGCGGCATTGGATGCCGCCGAGGCGAAGCTGCTCGACCCGCGGCGCCTGCAAGAGCTGGCCCGGATCCAACAGTTCATGGATCCCGCGCCGCCGCAGATCCAGCACCTGAATCCGGACCACCGCGACGAGCTGGCCTATCGGGCCGAGGGCGAGCCCGCGCGCCCGCATCGCTGATCGCTCGACCGGGCGCGGGAACCCGACGGCACGGCCACCGTCAGAGCACGAGGGAACACTAGGTGAGCGGGACAGAACCCCAGGGCGCCCGACGCCTTCTGGGTCTGGGGCTAGCGACGCTGGTTTGGGCGGGGTTGATCGTGGCGCGTTTGGTTCAACTGCAACTCTTCGAGCACGACCACTATCGGGAACTCGCCAACCAGCAGCAGCAGCGTAAAGAAAAACTGCGACCGGTGCGGGGCGCCATTGTCGACCGCAACGGCGTCCCATTGGCGTTGAGTCTCGCGGTGGAATCCGTGGCGCTCAACCCGAAGCAGGCGCCGCCGGAAGATGTCGCCGCCGGAATCCTCGCTCCGATTCTTGGCCTGAATGAAGCCGAGCTGGGCCAGCGGATCCGGGAGGCGCGGCAGCGCAAGCGGGGATTCATGTGGATCAAGCGGCGCATCAGCCGCGAAGAGGCGGCTAAGCTCCGCAGTTTGCGGCTCGGCTGGATTCAGTTGTTCCCCGACAGCCTACGCTGCTACCCGAACGGCCCGCTAGCGGCGCATGTCGTGGGGTCGGTGGATTCGGAGGGGCGAGGCAACGCCGGCATCGAGCAGACCTTCGAGCGGGAACTTCGCGGAATCGAAGGCGAGGTGCTACTGCTGGCGGACGTGCACGGCCGCGCGCTGCAGTCGCGGGTCCTACGGGCCCCCGTGCCGGGCCGCGACGTGGTCCTCACCCTGGACAGCCGCCTCCAAGCGGTGGCGGAACAGGCTCTCGGGCAGGCGGCGGAGGCTGAGGGCTGCACATCGGCCAGCTTGGTGGTCATGAATCCGCACACGGGCGAGATCCTGGCGCTGGCTAGCTACCCTCCATTCGACCCCAACTTGCCGCCCCGCTCGCCGGCCGATCTTCAGCGGCGGGAGAACCACGCGGTTTCGGTGCCGTTCGAACCGGGCTCGGTGTTCAAAGTCGTGACGGTAGCGGCGGGGCTCGAGACCGCAGGTTTGCGGCCCGAAACGGTGATCCCCTGCGGTTCGGGACGGATCAACCTCTTCGGACGGCTGATTCGGGACCATCACGCCTATGCGGCGCTGCCGGTCTCCGGCGTGCTGGCCAAGTCGAGCAACATCGGGGCGATTCAGATCGGTTTGCGTGTCGGTGAGGCGCAGTTGCTGGAGTACGTGCGGCGTTTCGGCTTTGGGCGTTCGACCGGGCTGCCGCTGCCGGGCGAGTCGGCGGGCAAGGTGCGGGATCTCAAAAATTGGACTCGGACCTCGATCGGGTCGGTGGCGATGGGTCACGAGATCTCCGCCACCACGGTGCAGCTGGCCCGGGCGTGTTCGGTCATCGCCAACGGAGGCGTGCTGGTGGCGCCGCGGTTGGTGCTGGCGCCCGCGCCCGAGAGGGCCCAACCCCGCGGTGAGTCCTCCGGGGCTCCGCGCGTCATCCGCCCGGAGACGGCGATCCTGCTGCGGCGGATGATGGAGGGCGTCGTGCTCGAGGGCACGGGTCGACTGGCGCGTCTGGAGGGCTACACGGCCGGGGGCAAGACGGGATCCGCGCAGATTTTCGACCGCCAGGCGGGACGCTACACCCATCGCTACAACGCTTCGTTCATGGGGTTCGCTCCGGTGCCGAAACCGGCTGTGGTGATCGTCGTCACCCTCAACGGCGCCTCGCGGTTCGGCGGGGCCGTGGCGGCTCCTGTGTTCCGTACGGTAGCTTCGGCCGCGTTGCGGCTTCTGGACGTTCCCCCGGATCTTCCCGAGCTGGCGCCGCACGTCGAGAAGGATCCAGCCGCACGCGACGACGGACCGATTGCGGAGCTGAGCCGTCCGCTCGAGACGACGCTTTCCCTCCCTGGCCAAGGCGTCCAGCCGGCGGCCTGGCCTGCCGCGCCGGGGCCCGCAGAGGTTTGGGGACCGCGCGTGCCGGATTTTCGCGGCAAGACGGTGCGCGATGTGGTCAAAGAATCCGCGGAGCTAGGACTCCCTGTGGAGTTGGCGGGCGCCGGCTTGGCTCGTGCCCAGTTTCCTCCCGCCGGGGCGATCCTGCCGCCCGGCCAGAGAGTCGTGGTGCAATTTTCCCGATGAACCGATCCCCGGCGGTGACGACGCTGTCGCAATTGCTGCACGGAGCGCCGGTGCGCGGCGAGATTCCACCGGAGCTCGGGGCCGCTCGGGTCACAGGACTGGATTACGATTCGCGACGGATCCAGCCCGGCTTCGTGTTCTTTGCGTTTCCGGGCTCGCGCCACGACGGGCGGCGATTCGCCCGGGAGGCCCTGGAGCGCGGCGCCGTGGCGGTGGTGAGTCCTCTGCCCGCGCTGGCGGGCTTGGAACGCGTTTGGATCGAGGTGGCGCACGGGCGCCAGGCGCTGGCGCTGGCCGCAAGGAACTTCTACGGAGCGCCGGATGAGCGTCTGTTGCTGACCGGCGTGACCGGCACCAACGGGAAGACCACGACCTGCTACTTGATCGACGCGGTGCTGCGGGCGGCGGGCAAAGTGACGGCCCTGATCGGAACGATCGAGTACCGCTTGGCGGACCAGGTGCGGCCCGCCGTCAACACTACGCCCGAGTCGCTGGACATTTTCCGCCTGTTGGCGGAGTTAGAACAGCGCGGGGGCACGCATGTGACAATGGAGGTGTCCTCGCACGCGCTCGCTCTGGAGAGGGTGTACGGACTCCGATTTCACACCGCGGTATTCACGAATCTGACGCGCGATCACCTGGATTTCCACGGAACGATGGAAGCGTATTTTGCCGCCAAGCTGAGGCTGTTCGAGGGGGCGGGCGGGCCTCCGCCGAAGGTCGCGGTCGTCAATGGGGATGACGCGTGGGGCCGGCGCATTCCCGATTTCGTCGGCAGCCGTCGCCTGTGGTACGGCTCGAGCTCCGGGGCCGATGTCCGCGCCGAGCATATCGTCGCGACGCCCGAGGGGTTGCGCCTGGAGGTCTGTTACGAGGGGGAACGCATCGCCCTGCGTTCTGCGCTCACCGGGCGTCCCAACGCGTACAATATCCTGGCGGCTTGCGGGGCGGCGTTCAGCTACGGGCTGCCGGCGGAGGCCATCGCGCGGGGGATCGAGCAGTGCCGCGCCATCCCCGGGCGGTTCGAGCGGGTGGAGGCAGGACAACCCTTTCTGGTGATCGTGGATTACGCGCACACCGACGACGCCTTGAGCAATCTAATCGGCATGGCTCGCGAGCTGGTGCGCGGCCGGATCATCACAGTGTTCGGTTGCGGTGGGGACCGGGACCGGACCAAGCGTCCCCTGATGGGGTCGGTCGCTGGAGAGCTCAGCGATTTTGTCGTGCTCACCTCCGATAATCCGCGCTCGGAGGATCCGCTGGCGATCCTGCGCGAGGCGCGGGCGGGGCTGGAGCGACATCGCACGCCATTTATCGAAGAGCCGGATCGCGCGCGGGCCATCCGCCGGGCGATCGAGGAGGCGCGGCCGGGCGATGCGGTGCTGATCGCTGGCAAGGGTCATGAGACGTATCAGGTGCTGGCGGATCGTGTGATTCCCTTCGACGATCGGGAGGTGGCCCGGGCGGTATTGCGGGATCTCGGCTACGGCAGGGGGGCCGCGTGAAGCTGTCCCTGGCTCAAGTGGCGTGCGCGCTGGGGGCGGATCCGCCACGCGCCGACACACTGATCTCGGGCTGGAGCACGGATTCGCGCTCGGTCGAACCTGGAGACGCCTTTTTCGCGCTGCGCGGCAGCCGCCACGACGGTCACGACTTCGTCGCGGAAGCGTTTGCCCGGGGCGCGGCGGTGGCGATCGTGGAACGCGAGGTCGGCGTCGGCACGCTGGTGCGCGTGCCCGACACGCTCGCCGCGCTGCAGCGTCTGGCCGCATGGGCGCGCCGGCGCTGGGGCGGGCGCGTGATTGCCGTCACGGGCAGCGCGGGCAAGACCACCACGAAGGAAGCCATTGCCCGCCTGCTCGAAACCGCCCTGCCGACGGGCAAAAGCGCCGGTAACTGGAACAATCACATCGGCGTGCCGCTGTCCATACTGCGGCTGCCGGACGAGTGCGAGGTCGCCGTGCTGGAGCTGGCGATGAACCACGCCGGCGAGATCCGCCACCTGGCGCGCATCGCCCGGCCCGACATTGGCGTGGTCACGATGGTGGGTTGGGCGCATATTGAGAACTTCGGCTCGATCGAAGAGATTGCTCTGGCCAAACGGGAGCTTGTCGAAGAGCTCGGCCCGAGCGGTGTGGCGGTGCTGAACGCCGACGACCCGCGCGTGGCCGCCTTTCGGCAGGTGCATTCCGGCCGGAGCGTGACCTTCGGCTTTTCCGAGGCGGCCGACGTGCGGGCCACAGAGGTGCAGCTCGGGGTTGACGGAACCCGGTTTCGCTGCGGCGGGGTGGAGTTCGAGACGCAACTGGCAGGCCGACACGGCGTGCGGAACATTCTCGCCGCACTGGCGGTCGCCCACGTCGTCGGTCTGCCGTTCGAAACCCTGCGCGACGCCGTGCGGTCGCTCCAAGCGCCGCCCATGCGCGGCGAGCGGTTCGAGCATCGGGGGGTTACGGTGATCAACGACTGCTACAACGCCAATCCCGATGCGGTTGGCGCCATGCTGGACGTGCTGCGTTCCGTCCCCGGCGGCCGGCGATGGGCTGTGCTCGGCGAAATGGCGGAGCTGGGGGAGTGGTCCGAACGTCTGCACCGCGAGGTCGGCCGCTTGGTGGCCGAAGCCGGAATCGATTTGCTCGTGGGGATCCGCGGCGCGGCCCGCTATCTGGTGGAAGAAGCCGTGCGAAGCGGACTGCCGGACCGCGCCGCGTTTTTTTTTCAAGAGCCGGAGCCGGCCGGAGAGTTTCTGCGCGCCCAAGTGCGGGCGGGCGACGTGGTGCTCTTCAAGGGATCGCGCGCCACCCGCGTCGAGGCGGCTCTGGAGAAATTTTTGCAATGAGGACGCCACGGAGGTGTGTGCTGGGGGCTAGCCGCGAGGCGGCCTCACGGGTCGACGCCTGAAAACAACATGCTGTATTGGTTGCTTTACGAACAGCTTCATCCGCATGTCATTCCGTTTCCTTTGTTCCGCTATGTGACGTTCCGTACGGCGGTCGCCAGCCTGACCGCCCTGTTTCTGTGTCTGGTGCTCGGGCCGTGGCTGATCGAAAAGCTGCGCCAGATGCAAGTGCGGCAGTACATCCGCGAGGATGGCCCGCCCTCTCACTTCACCAAGGCGGGCACGCCCACCATGGGAGGACTCCTGATCCTGATCGCGATCGTCGTGCCCACACTGCTTTGGGCCAACCTGCGGAATCCGTACCTGTGGGTGGCGCTGTTCGGCCTGTTGGTCTTCGGCGGGATCGGTTTCTGGGACGACTACAAGAAAGTGCGCAGCGGGCGGAATCTGGGTCTCACGGGGCGCCAGAAGTTTTCGTTGCAGATCCTGGGGGCGTTGCTCGTGGGGGCGCTGCTTTTGGGGCTCCACGCCACGGGCCTGTATTCCACCGAAATGAACGTCCCCTTTTTTAAACAATTCCGTCCGGATTTGTTGATCGATGACTGGCTGGCCAACCCGTGGACCTATCCGCTGGCGTTCGTTTTCTTTTTCCTGTTCCTGATCCTGGTGCTGGTGGGCTCCGCCAATGGCGTCAACCTGACCGATGGTCTGGATGGTCTGGCGATCGGACTGGTGGTCATCGCTGCCGGAGCCATGACGGTGCTGGCTTACGCCAGCGGGCATGCGCAGTTTGCCACGTACCTGGACTTGGTGCGGCTGCCGGGCGCCGCCGAACTCACCATTTTCTGCGGCGCCATGACGGGCGCGGCCCTGGGATTCCTCTGGTACAACGCGCACCCGGCGGAAGTTTTCATGGGCGACGTGGGATCGCTGTCGCTCGGGGGCGGCGTGGCCACGGTGGCGGTGCTGATCAAGCAGGAGATCCTGCTGATCTTCATCGGCGGCGTCTTCGTGCTGGAGACGCTCTCGGTGATCCTGCAAGTGGGCAGTTACAAACTGCGCCGCAAGCGGATCTTCAAGATGGCGCCGCTGCACCATCATTTCGAGGCGCTGGGCTGGGAAGAGTCCAAGATCATCGTGCGGTTCTGGATTGCGGGGCTCGTGCTGGCGCTGTTCTCGCTGACCACGCTGAAACTGAGGTAGCCATGGACCTGTCCGGCAAGCGCGTGGCGGTGGTGGGACTGGCCCGGTCGGGGCTGGCGGCGATCGAGCTATTGGTCTCGCGAGGAGCACGGGTCGTCGCCACTGACGTCAAGCCGCTTTCGGCGTTGCCGGATGCGGCGGCGGTCCTCGAGCGGCACAGCGTGCCGTTCGCGTTGCAATCGCCGGAGGTGTTCCGGGAGGTGGAGCTGGTAGTCCTCTCGCCCGGCGTGCCGCCCCATTCGGTGGTCCTGGAGGAAGCTCGTCAGCGGGGCGTGTGGGTCATTGGCGAGGTGGAACTGGCGGCGTGGTTCCTGCAAGGGCCGGTGATCGGCATCACCGGGACGAACGGCAAGACGACCACCACCGTGCTCACCGGACATCTGCTGGCCAGCGCGGGCATCCCGGCGCAGGTGGGGGGCAACACGGGCATGGGCTTCCCGGCGGCCAGCGCGCTCGTGGCCACCTCGCGCCCGGAGCAATGGAATGTCCTGGAGGTTTCCAGCTTTCAGCTGGAAACGATCGAGCATTTCCGGGCCGCGATTGCCGTGGGGTTGAACGTCACGCCCGATCATTTAGACCGGCACGGCACGTTCGAGGCGTACGCGGCGGCCAAAGCCCGCCTGTTCGAGACCCAGACCGAAGACGGCTATGCGGTGCTCAACGCAGACGACCCGGTGTGTGTTCGTTACGCCGCGCGGACGCCGGCACGCGCCGTCTGGTTCAGTCTCACACGGCCGGTGGCGCCGGGACTGTGGCTGGACGGCGGACGCATTCGGTTCGATGACGAGCTGCTCGTCGAAGTGAACGCGATTCCCCTGCGGGGGCGTCACAATCTGGAGAACGTCATGGCGGCGTCGGCCGCCGCCCGGCTGGCGGGCGTGGACCTGCGAACCATCGCCGCCGCTCTTCAGACCTTTCGCGGTGTGGAGCACCGGCTGGAATTCGTCCGGCGCGCCGCGGGAATCGAGTTCTACAACGACTCGAAGGCGACCAACGTCGACGCGGCCATCAAGGCGATCGAGGCCTTTGCGGGCCGACTGTGGGTCATTCTGGGGGGCGAGGACAAGAAAGGGAGCGACTTCCGACCGCTGGCCGCGGCTCTGGCGGGCAAGGCGCGAGGGGCCTTGCTGATCGGAGAAGCCGCCCCACGGCTGGCCGCGGCGTTGGAGGGCCGCGTGCCGTATTGGGAGT
Organism: Bryobacteraceae bacterium; assembly: GCA_025055455.1. Classification (GTDB taxonomy): domain Bacteria; phylum Acidobacteriota; class Terriglobia; order Bryobacterales; family Bryobacteraceae; genus JANWXD01. The sequence continues at coordinate 153,996 of JANWXD010000005.1, read as the reverse complement.
GCGGAACGCTGGCGGCGGCCGTGGAACAGGCTTGGCAGCGAGCCGCGCCGGGAGACACGGTGCTGCTGGCCCCCGCCTGCGCCAGCTTCGACCAGTTCGAAAACTACGAGCACCGAGGCCGCGTCTTCAAGGAGCTGGTTGGCCGCCTGCACGAGGCCAGCCGCGGGAAGGGGCGGCGAGCGGAGGAAGCATGGCCCAACGGGTGAAAACGGACGGGCTGTTGTTCGCCACCGTTCTCGGGCTCACAGCTCTGGGGCTGCTGATGCTCTACAGCGCCTCTTCGGTGGTGGCTTATGAGAAATTCGGCTCGAGCGCCCACTACTTGCTCCGCCAATCGGCCTGGGCAGCGGTCGGTGTCATGGCCATGATGTGGCTGAAGAACCGTTCCTACCGGGAGCTGGAGAACTCGGCCGTGATTTTTGCTTCGATCAGTGTGGTGATGGCTGGACTGCTGGCAGTCCTGGTGTTCGACCAGCAGGCCCAGCGGCGGCTGTGGATCGGATCGGTGAGCCTGCAGCCCTCCGAGTTTGCCAAGCCCGTGCTCGTGTTGTTTCTCGCCTGGTTGCTGACGCGCCGAGCCGCCGCCATCAACGACCGGTACACGCTGATGCCGGCGGCGGCGCTGGTGGGCTTGCTCTCTGGCATGGTGCTGATCGCGGATCTCGGCACGGCGGTGGTGCTGCTCACCACGGCGGGAGTGCTGTTTTTCGTGGCCGGCCTCGAAAAGCGCTATTTTCTGCTGGCCGCGGGCATCGCCTTCGTGTTCCTGTTGGCGGCCACCGCGGCGAAACCCTACCGCCTTGTCCGCATTTTCGGCCTTGTAGATCCGGAATTCCGGATCCTCGAAACGCCTCTGGTTCGGACGTTGGATCGCGGCGCCAAGTTGAAGACTTGGGTGCAGCGGTCCGCCGCCAGCCGCGACCCGGACTATCACTTGAGGCAGTCGCTGATCGCCGTGGGCTCCGGCGGGATTTGGGGCGCCGGGCTCATGGAGGGCCGGCAGAAACTGTTCTATCTGCCCGAGGCTCACACGGACTTTGTCTACGCGGTCTTGGCCGAGGAACTGGGGTTGGCTGGGTCGCTGCTCGTGCTGGGAGCGTTCGTGGTGATTTTATGGCGCGGCGGCCGGCTGTACTGGAGGGCGCCGGACGATTTTGGCCGCTACCTCGCCTTGGGCGTGACGACCGTGATCGTCTTTCAGGCCCTCATCCACATCAGCGTGGTGCTGGGTTTGACGCCGACCAAAGGGATTCCGCTGCCGATGATCAGCTACGGCGGTAGCTCGTTATTGAGCACGCTGATCTGCCTGGGCGTGCTCCAGAGTGTAGCGGAGCGGGCGCCGTGAGCGGGGGCGTGACCTTCGCCATGGCCGGGGGAGGCACGGGAGGGCACGTGATGCCATTGCTGGCCGTGGCTCAGGAACTCCGCCGACGGGGTCACCGGCCGGTCTTCATCGGCACCCGGCAGGGTCTGGAGGCGCGACTGGTTCCGGCAGCGGGATTCCCCATCGAGTGGATCGAGATCGGCGGCTGGAAGCGGGTGGGCCTGCGGCGAGCCCTGCGAACGTTGCGGCAACTGCCGTGGAGCGTGGCGCGGGTGTTGGCCATCTTTCGGCGTTGGAAGCCGGCCGCCGTGTTCAGCCTGGGAGGGTATGTGGCAGCGCCCGTGATGGCCGCGGCGCTGCTCGGTCGGGTGCCGTATGTGGTGATGGAGCCGAATGCGGTCCCGGGCTTCGCCAGCCGCTGGTTTGGCAGGTTTGCGGCGCGGGCCCTGCTGAGCTTTCCAGAAACGGCCGCTTGGTTCCCGCCGGGGCGCACCGAACTCACCGGCGTGCCGGTCCGCGAGGAGTTTTTTTCCATACCGCCCAAGCCGCTGGGGGAGGAGTTTGTCCTGATGATCAGCGGAGGCAGCCAGGGATCGCGGCGCCTGAACCAGGCCGCACGGGACAGCTGGCCCTTGTTCCGCGAGTCCGGCTTTGCGGTCCGCTTCCTCCACCAAACGGGGCCGGCCGAGTACGCGGAGGTGGCGCATGCGTTCGCCGGCTCGGGCTTGCGAGGCGAAATCGTGTCGTTCTTTGAGGACATGGCGGCGGCGCTGGCGGCGGCAGATCTGGTGGTGTGCCGGGCTGGCGCCGGGGCGCTGGCGGAACTGGCAGCGGCAGGGCGGCCGGCGATCCTGGTGCCGTTCCCGTACGCGGCCGACGACCACCAACGGCGTAACGCCGAGGCCGCCGCGCGCGCCGGGGCCGCGCGTGTGGTTCCCGATGGCGAGTGCACCGGGGCGCGCCTGTTCCGGGAAGTGACGGAGCTGGCCTCGCGGCCAGACTTGCTGGAGGCCATGGGCCGGGCGGCGCGGGCCCGGGCCAGACCGGACGCCGCCCGGCGCGCCGCGACGCTGCTGGAAGAGGCGGCTGGGTCCCGCGGACGCGTTGACACGGCGAACCCGAGATCGAACAATAGCTTATGAAAATGTTTTTTCAGCGCCAGCCCGTGCATTTCGTGGGCATTGGCGGCATCGGCATGAGCGGCATCGCCGAGATCCTGCTCAACCTCGGCTACCCGGTCAGCGGCTCCGACCTGAAGTTGAGCCCCGTGACGGAGCGGCTGGCCCGGCTGGGAGCGCGCATCGTCGAGGGTCACGCCGCGGAGAATCTCGGCGAGGCGCGGGCCGTGGTGGTCAGCTCGGCCGTGGGACCCGACAATCCGGAAGTGCTCGAGGCCCGGCGCCGCCAGATCCCGGTAATTTCCCGCGGGGAGATGCTGGCGGAACTGATGCGCCTGAAGTACGGAATCGCGGTGGCCGGCAGCCACGGCAAGACGACGACCACCTCGATGATCGCCGCCGTGCTGAGCCATGCCGGCTTGGATCCCACCGTAGTAGTGGGTGGGAGGGTGTCGGCCATGGGGGGCGCCAACGCCCGCGTCGGCAAAAGCGACTTTTTCGTGGTCGAATCCGACGAAAGCGACCGCTCCTTTCTGAAGCTGTCGCCGATTCTGGCCGTCGTGACGAACATCGATCACGAACACGTGGACTGCTACCCAACGATCGACGAGGCGCGGGCGGCGTTCACGGAGTTCGTCAACAAGGTTCCTTTCTATGGGGCGGCAATCCTGTGCCTGGACGACGAGAACGTGCAGAAGATCATCCCGGCCGTTGGGCGGCGGACGCTCACTTACGGGACCAGCGCCCAGGCCGAGCTCGTGACGAGCGAGGTGCAATGCGGGCCGGAGGGCAGCCGCTTCCGGCTGCGGCGGCGTCAGGGCGAGCTCGGTTGGTTCCGCATTCCGGTTCCGGGGGCGCACAACGTGTTGAATGCGGCGGCGGCGGCGGCCGTAGCCCTCGAGCTCCACATCGAGCCCGAAACGATTCGCGAAGCTTTGGAGCAGTTCGCCGGAGTGGAGCGCCGCTTCCAGATGCGCGGCGCCGCCGGCGGGGTGGTGGTGCTAGACGACTACGGCCACCATCCCACCGAGATCCGCGCCACTTTGGCGGCGGCGCGACTCGGACCCTACCGGCGGATCCATGTCCTGTTTCAGCCGCATCGCTATACGCGCACCTTCCATCTGATGGACGAGTTTGCGCGGTCGTTCCACCAGGCAGACACGGTCGTGGTGCTGGATGTCTACGCCGCCTCCGAGCCGCCGATCGAGGGCGTCAGCGGGGCGTCGCTGGTCGAGCGGCTGCGCAGTTTCGGTCACCGCCGAGCCGAGTATGCCCCGGATCTGGAATCCGGAGCCGCCATGGTAGCGGCGGCGGCGGAGCCCGGGGATGCGATTCTCACGCTGGGGGCGGGCAACGTCTGGCAAGCCGGCGAACTCATTTTGGCCCACCTCGGGGGAGGTCGCTAGGATGGGGCGCCGGCTGGCAGCGAGCGGCGCATCCCGGAGACGCGCCATACTGCGCGCTCTGGGCTTCGGGACGGCGGCGCTGGCGTTTGCAGGGGCCGTGGCGTGGTGCTACCACCGCGTGGACCGGTTCCTCGCCACGGACGAGCGATTCGTTCTGGCGGGCCCGGATGGGCCGCACGGGCCGGGCGTGCAGATCGAGGGCATCCGGTACGCGCCCCGCAGCGACATCCTCCAGGTTTTCGCGGCCGACTTCGGCAAGAGCGTCTATCTGGCGCCGCTGGCCGAGCGCCGCCGGCAGCTGCTCGCTGTGGACTGGGTCAAAGACGCCGCGGTCGAGCGGCGGTGGCCGCGCGAGCTCCGCGTACGCCTTGTCGAGCGGCAGCCGGTGGCCTTCGTCCGAGTGCCTTCGCGGCAGGCCACCCAGGTAGTGCTGATCGACGCCGAAGGGGTGTTCTTGCGCCTGCCGGCGCGGGCGCGCTTCGAACTGCCGGTGCTCACTGGCTTGCTGCCGCAGCAAAGCCTGCCGATGCGCCGCGTCCGGGTCGAGTGCGCTTTGCGCGTCCTGAAAGAAGTCGGACCGGACTTGGCGGCGCGGATTTCGGAGCTTGACGTTTCGGATCCGGACAATGTGCTGATCACCTGTACGACGCAGGACCAGGCTTTGGCCTTGAAAGTGGGCGCGGAGAATTTCCGCGCGCGGCTGGAAAACTTTTTCGCTCACTACGCCGAGATCCGGCGCAGGCTGCCGCAGGCCGCGGTATTCGACCTGCGGCTGGAGGATCGGATCATCGCGGAGGAGCCCTAACCGTGCGCGGCGCTCCGGGCAGGGTGGTCTTGCGAAGCCGGAAGCGACGGGAAACGCGTGGCGTGGCCGGCGTCATCGTGGCAGGCATCGATGCCGGCAGCGCTCGGACGCGCTGTTTGGTGGGTTGTTTGTCGGGGGTCTGCCTGCGTTTGGTTGGCTTCGGCGAAGCGCCCGGCGCCGGCTGGTCGCGTGGGCGCGTGGCTGACGCCGCCGCGTTGAGCGAATCCGTCCGCCAGGCAGTCGAGCAAGCCGAGACCCGCGCCGGGGTGGCCGTCGAGTCGGCCGTGCTCGGGGTGGGCGGGCCGAGCATTCAGGCGATGGTGAGCCAGGGACTGCACCCGATGGGACGGCCCCGGGAGGTGCGGGCGCAGGATCTGCGGCAGGCGGTGGAGGATGCCTGTCGCGTGCACTTGCCGGCGGATCGGATGGTGCTGCAAGTCTTCCCACGGGAGTTCGTCTTGGACGGGCGCGTGGAGTACCACAATCCCGTCGGGGCTATGGGTTCCCGCCTCGAGTCCTACGTGCAGGTGATCACTGCTTCGGTGTACGAGCATCAGGCGCTGGTGGCGGCCGCCAACCAGGCCGGGGTGGTGGTGGAGGAGACGGTCTTCGAAGCGGTCGCGGCGGCTTACGCTGCGGTCCACCCTGCGGAGCGGCGGGAGGGCATTGCCGTGGTCGACGTCGGCCTGCACTCGACCGAGCTGGTGGCTTACGCGGGCGACATCGTCACCCACGCGGCGACCATCCCGCTCGGGGGCGATCATCTGACGCGGGATGTCGCCCACGGCTTCTGCGTCAGCTACGACGACGCTGCGCGGCTCAAGGAGGAGTGCGGATGTGCGCTGGCTGAGCTGGCGGCGGCCAACAGCGTGATCGCCCTCCCTTGTGGGCCGGGCCGGGCGCCGCGCCAGGCGTCCCGGCGGGAGCTGAGCATGATCTTGGAAGCGCGGGCCGAGGAGCTGTTCTGGTTCATCCAACGGGAGCTGGCGCAGGCCGGCCTCGAGCGGTCCTTGTTCAACGGAATTGTGCTCTGCGGCGGGGGCGCGGCGCTGAACGGCATGTGTGACGTGGCCGAGCGAGTGCTTCATTGCCGGGCGCAGAACGGTTTGCCCGTAGGGATTCTGGACTGGCCCGAGGAGCTGGATCACCCGGCCTGGACCACGGCAGCCGGGTTGCTGATGTACGCTGCCCGGTTGAAGTACCGCAGCGCCCCCCGGCGAAACGGCGGGCTTCTGGGCGGAATCTTCCGACGAAAGGAGTGAGGTTGGACGATGGAGGCGCAGGGAAACGGTCTGAAATTCGAACTGCACGAAGAGGCCCCCCGCGGCACCCGTTTCAAGGTGATCGGCGTGGGCGGAGGTGGCTCTAACGCCGTGGGGCGCATGATGAGCGGAGGCCTGGAAGGCGTGGAATTTTGCGTGGTGAACACCGATGCTCAAGCCTTGCGGGCCTCCGCTGTGCCCTATAAGCTCCAGATCGGCGAGAAGCTCACGCGCGGCTTGGGCGCGGGGGCGGACCCGGAGATCGGCCGACAGGCGGCGCTGGACGATACGGAGCGGATTACGGAGATGCTCCAAGACGCCGAGATGGTGTTCCTGGTGGCGGCCCTCGGCTGCGGCACGGGCACCGGGGCGGCGCCGGTCATCGCCACCCTGGCCAAGGGACTGGGAGCGCTGACGGTGGCCGTGGTGACTATGCCGTTCCGCTTCGAAGGGCCGCGGCGCATGCAGAATGCCGAGCGCGGTCTGGCGGAGCTGGCCGCGACGGTGGACGCTTGGGTCCCGCTGTACAATGACCGGCTACTTGCGCTGGCGCCCCCGGGCATCAGCCTCGGGGAGGCGTTTCGGCTGGCCGACGACGTCGTGCGGCAGGCGGTCGAGGGCATCAGCGACATCATCTTGCGGCCCGGCCTGATCAACCGGGATTTCGCCGACCTCCGCGCGACCTTGCAGGGGATGGGTTTCGCCGTCATGGGAACGGCCGTGGCCCGAGGAGAAAAGGCCGCGCTCGAGGCTGCCCGGCAGGCGATCCGGTCTCCGCTCATCGAGGAAGGAGGCATTGCGGGGGCGGCCAGCGTGCTCGTCAACATCACCGGATCCCAAGCGCTGGGCTTACACGACGTCAGCGAGGCCTGTCAGTTCATCCGGGAAGCCACGGGCCGGGAGGACGCGGTGGTCAATTTCGGACTAGCGTTGAACGACGCCATGGGGGACGCGGTCAAGGTCACTGTGATCGCCACGGGCTTTTCGCGCGAGACGGCTCCAGTGGGATCCCCAGCTCCAATTGCTGCGGTCTCGCGACCCGAGCCGGGGCCCGCGTCGCGCGCCGAGGCGCCTCCCGTTTCGCCCCTGGAAGCCTCGCTCCCAGAGCCGGAGGATCTGGATGTGCCGGCCTACCTGAGACAGCGCAAACTGATCCAGTAGGGAAGGCGGCACCGCGGCAGACCCGCAGATCCGAGAAGCGCGCCGGCCGGCTAGAGGGGCGCGATCGTGACCGCGCCTTCGGAGGCGGAAGCCACGAGGGCGGCGTACTTGGCGAGCACTCCCGAACGGTAGCGGGGCGGCGGGGCCGTCCACGCAGCGCGGCGCTGCGCCAGCGTTTCCGCCGGAACCTCCAAGTCAATGACGCGCCGGTCGACGTCCAGGTAGATGGAATCCCCTTCTTCGACGAAAGCGAGCGGACCGCCCCGCGCGGCTTCGGGCGCCACGTGGCCCACCATGAACCCGCGCGTGGCACCGCTGAATCGCCCGTCGGTGACCAGCGCCACGCTGTCGGCCAGGCCGGCCCCGACAATGGCGCCGGTGACGCCCAGCATCTCGCGCATGCCGGGTCCCCCGGCGGGACCTTCGTAGCGGATCACCACCACATCGCCGGGGCGGATCCGGCCCTGCGTCACCGCCTCCATGGCTTCTTCCTCCCGATTGAAGACGCGAGCGGGTCCGCGGTGCGTCTTCCGATCCAGTCCCGTAGTTTTGAGGACGCAGCCCTCCGGCGCCAAAGTGCCCTTCAGGATCACCAAGCCGCCCGTGGGTTTGATGGGGTTGGTGAGCGGGCGGATGACTTGCTGGCCGGGCGTCTCGCGGACCTCCGCCGCTTCTTGCGCCAGCGTGCGGCCGGTAATGGTCAGGGCTGTGCCGTCGATCAGGCCGGCTTCGAGCAGCCGCTGCGCCACGACGCCGATGCCGCCCGCCCGGTCCACATCCACCGCCGTGAAGCGGCCGGCAGGCTTCAGATCCGCCAGCAGCGGCGTGCGGTTGCTGATGGTTTGAAAATCCTCGATGTCCAGGGGGATGCCGGCTTCGCGGGCCATGGCCAGCAAGTGCAGCACGGCGTTCGTCGAGCCGCCCGTGGCGGCCACGGCGGCGATGGCATTTTCGAAGGCGGCGCGCGTCAGCAAGTCGCGGGGCTTCAGATCGCGCCGGACCGCCTCCATGATGACTTGGCCGCAGCGAAATGCGGCGTCTGCCTTGCGGGGATCCACTTGAGGGATGGAGGCCACATTGAGCGGACACAGCCCGATCAGTTCCATGACTGTGGCCATCGTGTTGGCCGTGAACTGACCGCCGCAAGCGCCCGGGCCGGGGCAAGCGACGTTTTCCATTTCCCGGAGCTCCTCCTCCGTCATGCGCCCGGCGGCGCAGGCCCCGATGGCCTCGTAGACATCCTGCAACGTAATGTCGCGCCCTTTGTACTGGCCGGGCAGGATCGTCCCGCCATAGAACACCAGACCGGGGACGTTGAGTCGGATCAAGGCCATGGCCGCTCCCGGGATGGTCTTGTCGCAAGCTACTAAAGCCACGATCCCGTCGAACATGTGGCCGCGGCCGACCAGCTCGATGGAATCGGCGATCACTTCGCGGCTGACTAGGGAGGTCTTCATTCCCTCGGTGCCCATGGTGACGCCGTCGCTGATCGCCACGGTGTTGAACTCCATGGGCGTACCTCCGGCCGCGCGCACGCCTTCTTTGACTTTGGCCGCTAGGTCGCGCAACAGGTAGTTGCAGGGCATCGTCTCCACCCAGGTGTTAGCGATGCCGATGATGGGCTTGGCCAGGTCCTCGTCGGTGAAGCCGATCGCTTTGAGCATGGCTCGCGCCCCGGCGCGCTCGCGTCCTTGCGTGATGATGTGGCTTTGCAGTTTCATAGAATCCCCTATTCTATCTGCTAGGTCTGCGAGGGAGGCGGTGATGTGGCGTTGGCTGGCGTTGCTGGTCGTGCACGGAATGTTGCACGCGGCGAGCCCGGTGTTGCTGGTGCTGCACAAGGCCGCAAGCTTTTTGGGATTTTACACGCTCGAGGGCGAGCTGCTCGCCCGCGTGGTCACGGGCCGGCACCCGCACGAAATGACGGTGTCGCCGGATGAGCGCTACGTCTGGATTACGGACAACGGCACGATGCGCATCGAAGAGCCCGGCTCGGGCGGCAACACGGTTTCCGTGGTGGATGTGAAGGCGCGCAGACGCGTGGCGGTCATTCCGCTCGGAGAATTCCGCCGGCCGCACGGCATCGCGTTCCATGCGCCGTCCGGACGCGTCGCGGTGAGCACGGAGCTTCCCGATCGGCTGGTCGTCATTGACGCCGCCTCGCGCCGGATCGTGCGGAGCCTGGACACGGGAGGCAAGACCTCCCACATCGTGGCCTGGGACCGCCCGGGCCGGTGGGTGTTCGTCAGCAACGCCGGCTCGGCGAACGTGGCAGCGGTCGACACGGAGACCGGGGCCATCGAGCGGATTCCCACAGGGACTCGCCCGGAGGGCAGCGTGTTGTCGCCCGATGGATCCCGGCTGTACGTGGTCAACCGAGACGGGGCCGCAGTCACGGTGATCGACGCGGTGCGACGGCAGCCGGCCGGGCAGATTGCGACCGGGCGCGGGCCGGTCCGCATCGGGATCACGCCCGACGGCAAGCTCCTCGTCTACGCCTTGATGCACGACCAGGCTGTGGAGTTCGCCGATCCATCTGCCGGGAAGGTCGTGGAGCGCGTGGCGCTGGAGGGGCGTCCGGTGTCACTGCATGTCTCGAGCGATGGGCGCCTGGCGTTCGCTGCCGCGCAGGAGGAGGATGTCGTGTACGTGATCTCCGTGCCGGAACGCAAAATTGTGCGGCGCATCCGCACGCCTGAGGGCTCTGGCCCGGACGCGGTGTGGCTGCTGGGGGCGGGCTGAGGCGGTTCGACCTTGTGCCGTCACTGGGCGACGCGCAGCTCGATCTGCACGATTTCCGGCGGACAGTTGAAGCGCACCGGGAGCATGGAGCAGCCGACGCCTGCGCTGGTGTAGCCCAGCAGGGCTCCGTGGCGCCACAGACCCGCCGTGTAGGCTTTGGGGCAGCGCGCGTTGACGAGCGGCGCCGTCCCCCACGGCATGCGAATCTGACCCCAGTGCGTGTGGCCGCACAGGTACAAATCGAAGCCGGCCGCCGCCGCCTCGGCGAACATTTCCGGCGAGTGGGCCAGCAGGATCTTGAACGCGCCCGGCGGTATGGACAAGATGGCTCGCTTCAGGTCGTCGCAGCCGTAGTAGTGCGGATCATCCACGCCGGCCAGCCACACGCCGTCGGCGACCTCCACGGCTTCGTTCACCAGCAGCCGGATGCCCAGCTCCTCCAGCGGCCGCGCCATGTCCGCGCAGTCGTGGTTGCCGAGGATGCCGAAGACCCCGCGCCGGGCGCGAATCCGAGAGACCACGTGCGCCATGCGGGGGATTACCTCCCTCCAAGGACCCTCCACTTCAAAGCGATAGTCCCCCGTCAGCACGCAGACGTCACAGGGAAGCTGTTGAACTTGCTCGGCGAGCACTTCCGCGAGCCGGTCCATGCCGTCGATGTGAAAATCGCTCAAGTGCAGGATCCGGAAGGGATTCACGTGGGCAGGCAGAGTAGGAAAGCAAAGCGGGAGCGTGCGGATGACCGGCCGGTGGGCATTTTCGACTCCGCGCCGGTATAAACCGGCCGCTTGCAACATCAGCCGCAGGACGGGTGCCAGCGCCCGGTCGTGCCGGAGCAAAAAGTCGCCCCTGCCGTGGGCGCGGCGTCCCTTGTGGTGGAGCGCTTCGATGGCCCGGCGGCAAGCAAGCCGCTCTTCGAGACGTCGCTCTTCGGCGGCAACGGTTCGACTGAAGGAATTTGACACGTCGTTCACTTCTCCTTGTGCGGGCCCCCGGACGAGGGCGAGTCGCCTGTAACCGATTGTCCTACAGGCTGCTGGTGCGTTTTCTGGCGTCGGTTTTCGACCCACGCCGCTCCGGCCCGCTTCCGAGGCACTGCTAGCATATTATCGGCATGAACAAGGCGGAACTGGCCCGAAGGATTGCCCGGCAGGCCAAGCTAACCGAGGCGGCTGCGGCGGATCGTCTGGATCGTGTCCTTCACCGGATCCTCAAAGAGCTCAAGAAGGGCCGGCCGGTGACGTTGCCGGATTTGGGCACGCTCGCGCCCGGCCGCAAGGCGCGCTTCCGTTTGACTCCCCAAAAGGATCGTTCCCGTGCCAAACAGCGTTGAACAGGTCGTCCGCATCCTAGCCCAGTGCCTCCGCGAAGGCTACACCGTGGACATTGACGGGCTCGGCATTTTCCGGCCGACCCGGCACGGCTACGAGTTTCAGCCTCGGACCGCGCCACGGGTGTTTCTGGCTTACGTGCGGGAGGACTTGGAACAGGTCGAGCGGTTGTATCGGGCCTTGCGACGCCGCGGCTACGATCCCTGGCTGGACCGTAAGAAACTGCTCCCCGGACAAGACTGGCCGCGGGCCATCCAGCGCGCCATCGAACTGGCGGATTTCTTCATCGCCTGCTTCTCGAGCCGTGCGGTGCGCAAGCGGGGTGAGTTCCAATCGGAGCTGCGCTACGCGCTGGAGTGCGCCCGCCGGCTCCCCCTCGACGAGCTGTACTTGCTGCCCGTGCGGTTGGATGACTGTGCCGTGCCCGCGCGCGTCAGCCGCGAGATTCAGTACGTAGACCTGTTTCCAGACTGGCATGGGGGAATCCGCCGCCTCGTGGCTGCCCTCGAGTCCGCCCGCAGCCGGCGCCCGAAGGCGGCATGACTGGCCATAGGGGTCGGAGGAGAGCCCCGCGCCGGGGGTCGAGACTGCTGCTCGAACTCGGACCCTGGTCCCACTTTGCGGCAGGCTTCAGCGCGGCGCCTTTTCCAGCCGCAGACGGCCGAACGCCTCCGGCACGTGATAGCTCGGCGCGCCGGTGGGCTGCCAGGCGATATAGACGCGGTTGGGCGGTGGCCCTTGGATCCGGTAGAGGTTGATGCGCATCTCCAAGCCCGGCTCGGGCTTGCGCCGGTCAATGGCCGAAATGGGAATTTTCATTTCCCCGTACCAGATCTTGCGGGCCTCGTCGATGCGGGCTTTGACCTGAAAGCCGGAGTTCCACCGCCAGCCGCCCTCGGGCTTGGGGTTGTCGCGGTCAATGTCGAGATCCACCCATTCGCCCTGCGGCGAAACCTGGAATTCCTTGTACTGCCGAATGTTGTTAAAGTCCGCCCCGATAAAAACCTCCGCTACGTCCCACTCCCAGAGCTTGTTGGTTTCTTCGGTCGTCGTCGGATTGGGTTTGAGGTGCAGGCGCTCGTACGGACAGATAAATAAGAAGTAGAGAAAGCGCTCCGTCCAGCGGGAACGGATCTCGGTCCGATGGCCGGGGGCGGGTTCGCCCCGCGGACCGCGGTCGGCGAAAACTCCCGGAATGCCTCTCCAAGCGGGGTGGTCCGGATCCGCCGATGGGTCGAAGTCCGTGGGGCTGAAGTAGCTGGCCATGACGTTCGAGCCCTGTGCCGGTAGGGCCGCGGATAACAGTAAGGCGAGGACAAGCCCGCAGATCTTCATGATCCCTCCAGTATAGGCTGACCGGCCAAACCGGAGGCACGTCTTTCCGCGCTCGCCTTGGCGGCCGCGAGCGGCAGTGGAAAACACCGGCTATAATCCAAGTCGTGGATGGGGAGCTTGGCGAGATTTTTCTGCGATTTTCCATCGACAAACTGAGCCAACTGGCCGGTCGAATCCAAGCTTGTCTGGGGCGTCTCACCTCAGAGCAGGTCTGGGCGCGCGGCTCCGAGAACGAAAACGCGGTGGGCAATCTGGTGCTGCACTTGTGCGGTAACGTCCGCCAATGGGTAGGATTCGGCATCGCGGGTTGGCCGGACATTCGAGTCCGGGAGCAGGAGTTTGCAGCGCGCGGGGGCTTGAACCCTCAAGAGTTGGGCGAGCGCCTGGACCGAGCCGTGCAAGAGGCCGTCAGCATCCTCCGCGCGCTTCCGTCGGCGCGTCTAGGGGACCGCACCCGCGTGCAGAACTACGATCTGACGGTGCTGGAGGCCATCTACCATGTGGTGGAGCATTTTGCGGGACACACCGGGCAGATCCTATACGCGACCAAGCAGATGACCCACGAGGATCTCGGGTTTTACCGTCACCTGAGCGGCCCGCAACCGCACGGGGAAACGACGCCTTAGCAGCCCGCCTGCCCAGCTCGCGCCGCTGAGCGAGTGTCGTTGACAGTCGTTTCGCCTCGTCTCTATCATGAAATTTCAAGCGGGTGCGCTGGAGTCGGGCTCCGGCGTGTGTCTCAAAAGGGCATCGTCAAGCTTCCCTGGTTTTCAACATGATTCGAGTGGAACGGCTCACCAAGAAGTACGCGCGAACTGTCGCCGTAGACGACATTTCGTTCCAAGTCGACAAGGGCCGGATCGTGGGCTTCCTGGGACCGAATGGGGCGGGTAAGACCACGACCATGCGCGTCCTGACGTGTTTCCTCCCTCCGACTTCGGGGTCCGTCCAAGTGGCGGGTTTCGATGTGATGAAACAGCCGTTGGAGGTGAAACGCCGCATCGGCTACCTGCCCGAGGCGCCGCCCCTCTATCCGGAGATGGAGGTGATCGAGTATCTGGAGTTCGTGGCCCGTCTGAAGGGGGTTCCCAAGTCAGAGCGCAAGCAGCGGATCGAGCAGGCGGTGGAGCGGTGCGCGATTGGAGACGTGCGCACCAAGCTCGTCAGCAAACTTTCGCGCGGCTATCGCCAGCGCGTCGGTCTGGCTCAGGCCATCATGCACAACCCCGACGTGCTGATCCTGGACGAGCCCACGGCCGGTTTGGACCCCAAGCAGATCATCGAGACGCGGCAGTTGATCAAAGGGCTCGCCGGCGAACACACCATCATCCTCAGCACGCACATCCTGCCGGAGGTGGAGCAGACCTGCGAGGAAGTGATCATCATCAACAAGGGCAAGCTGGTGGCGACGGACTCGGTCGAGAACCTGACGCGGCGCTTGCGCGGTGCCGAGGCGGTGGCCGTGGAGGTGGAAGGACGCAACGGCACTCTGGATCCGTCCGCGGTGCGGCGGCGGCTCGAGCAGGTGGCCGGCGTGAGCCGCGTGATCGAGAAGTCGAGCCGCGACAACCGCTGCTCCTTCGAGGTCGAAAGCCTGCACGGGCGCTCCGTGCGGGGCGAGCTGGCCCGGGCCGTAGTGGAGGGCGGCTGGAACCTCACCGAGTTGCGGCCCGTGGCGTACAGCCTGGAAGACGTGTTCCTCCAGCTGACAGCCAGTGAAGAGGCGGCCGTGGCCGCAGGAGGGGCGCGATGAGGAACATCTGGACCATCTTTCGCAAGGAAATCAAGAGCTATTTCGCCTCGCCCATCGCTTACCTGCTGATGACCGTGTTCGCGCTGATTTTCGGCTATTTCTTCTACGTGGCGACGGCCATTTTCGTCACCCGCAGTTTCGAGTCGCAGATGATGGGTCGCGGCTTCCCCATGGACGTCAACGAATGGGTGATCCGGCCGCTGCTGATGAACGTGAGCGTCATCGGCTTGTTTCTGATCCCGATGATCACCATGCGGCTGTTTGCCGAGGAGAAGCGCTCGGGCACGATCGAGTTGCTGATGACTTCGCCGGTGCGCGACCTGGAGATCATCCTGGGCAAGTGGCTGGCGGCGTTGGTCCTCTACGGCGGCATCCTAGCGATCTCGGGTCTCAACCTGGCCTTTCTGTTTCTCTACGGCGACCCCGATTGGAAGCCGATCCTGGTGGGCTACTTGGGTTTGCTGCTGCAAGGCGGCTGTCTGCTCGCCATCGGGACCTTCATCTCCACGCTGACGCGCAACCAGATCATCGCCGGGGGCGCCACCTTCGCTGCCTGTCTCATGCTTTGGATCTTCGATTGGGTTACTGCCTACGAAAGCGCCACGTGGGCTCGTGTCATGTCGTACCTGTCCGTGGTGACGCATTTCGAACCCTTCGCCAAAGGCGTGTTGGACAGCAAGGATGTCATCTTCTATTTGTCCGTCATATTCCTGGGCCTGTTTTTGACGGCACGCTCCATGGAAGCGCTGCGTTGGAGGGCGTAACATGCGATTCCAGTGGCTCAAAGCGAGGCAAACCAAGTACACCGCGTATCTCACGGCCTATCTGCTCGTGATTCTCGCAGTGCTGGTGGTCACCAACTGGCTGGCCAACCGGCACAACAAGTCCTACGACTTCACGGCGAACAAACGCTTCAGTCTCTCCGACCAGACGGAGAAGGTCGTGCGGAACCTCAAGCAGGACGTGCGCATTTACTATTTCGACCGCGCGCGGGAGTTCGACCGGGCGCGCGACCTGCTGGGCCGCTACGACAACCTCTCGCACCGCTTGACGGTGGCCTATGTGGATCCGGACCGTAAGCCGCAACTGGCGCGGAATTATGGCGTGCGGACTTACGGGACGATCTACGTGGAGACGGCGGGTCGGAAAGAGGAAGCCAAGAGCCTGAGCGAAGAGGAGATCACGGGGGCCTTGATCCGCGCCCTCAAGGGTGGCGAACGGTGGGTGTGTGTGGTCACGGGAAGCGGCGAGCACAGTCTGGAGGAAACGGGCCGCAACGGATACTCTACGCTCAAAGAGCTGCTCGAAAAGAACAATTACAAGACCCGGACGATCTCTCTTCTCGAGAAGGCGGAAGTGCCCAAGGACTGCACGGTGCTGCTGGTGGGCGGGCCGCGGTACGACTATACCGAGCCGGCGGTGAACGCCATCAAAACGTATGTCGAGTCCGGCGGGCGGGCGCTGCTGATGCTGGATCCGCCCCTCAAGGTGGGAAAAGAAGAAATCAGCGAGAACCCGGCGCTGGTCAAGCTGATCGAAAGCTGGGGCGTGACGCTGAACAAGGACCTGGCACTGGATACGAGCGGCATCGGGCAGCTGTTCGGTCTCAGCGAGGTGGTCCCGCTGGTGGCTAACTATGAATTCCACCCCATCGTGCGCGAGATGAAAGAAATCGCCACGGCGTTCCCAATCGCCCGTTCGCTGGAGGTCAAGTCGGCGGAGAAAACCACTGTGGAAAAGCTGTTTTCGACCTCGAGCAACAGTTACGCCACGACGAATTTGACCTCCAGCCAGGTCACCATAGACCCGAAGCGAGACAAGAAGGGGCCGCTGGTGCTCGGCGCCGCCGGGACGTACAACGGTCCGAATCAGGGCCGTTTCGTGGTGGTGGGCTGCTCGGGTTGGGTGGCCAACAACATCATCCGCTTCAACGGCAATCGGGACCTGTTTCTGAACATGATGAACTGGCTGTCCTCGGACGAGGATTTGATCTCGATTCGCCCCAAGGAGCCGGAAGACCGGCGTTTGACGCTCACCCGGGCGCAGATGCGTCGTGTGTTCTATGTGAGCGTGGTCGGTTTCCCGGTGCTGGTGGTGGCGGCGGGCCTGGGCGTTTGGTGGCGCCGGAGGTGAGCGGATGCGGATCCGGGGGCTGCTGGTAGCGTTGGTCGTGCTGGCCGCCCTAGGCGGGGCGGTCTACTGGTCCAACAAGGCCAAGAAGGCCGAAGAAACCAAACCGTCTCCGGACGCGCCTCCCAAAATCCTTTCGATTCCCGAAGATCAGTTTCAGCAGATCGAGATCCGCAAGGCCGCGGCCCAGCCCGTGGTGTTGCGCAAGGGCGGCGACGGCAAGTGGGAGATGACCTCGCCCGAGCCCTTGCCGGTGGATCAGGACGCCGTGTCGAGCATGGTGTCGACGCTTTCCTCTCTCGAGGCGAGCCGTCTGGTCGAGGAGAAAACTTCCGACTGGGCAACGTTCGGCCTGGCTTCGCCGTCCGTCGAAATCGCGATTACCAAAAAGGACGGCAAGGTGCAGAAAGTGCTCATCGGCGACGAAAGCCCGGCCAGCGGGGCGTACTTTGCCCGTCTGGAGGGTGACCCGCGGGTGTTCACCATCGCCAGCTACAACAAGACCACCATCGACAAGTCGGCGCGCGATTTGCGCGACAAGCGGCTGCTGACCTTCGATTCCGACAAACTGACCCGGGTGGAGCTGACGGCCAAGAACCAGACCATCGAGTTCGGCAAGAATGCGCGCAACGAGTGGCAGATCATCCGTCCCCATCCCATGCGAGCCGACGGCGGCCAGGTCGAAGAGCTGATCCGGCGCCTGAAAGACGCCCGCATGGATGCCTACGCGACGCCGGAAGACGACAAGAAAGCCGCGGCGGCGTTTCCCAAGGCCCAGCCGCTGGCGAAGGTGCGCGTCACGGACGCTTCTGGCACTCAGGAGCTCGAGGTTCGCGTGGAAACCGACAAGGACAAAAATAAAACTTACTACGCGAAAAGCAGCGTGGTCGCTGGCGCTTACAAGATTACCAGCTACACGGCCGAAGGACTCGACAAGGGCTTGGAGGACTTCCGCAACAAGAAACTGTTCGATTTCGGCTGGACCGACCCCAGCAAAATCGAGATCCGCGACGGGGACCGTCGGTTCAGTTGGGAGAAATCCGCCGACAAGTGGATGGCGGCGGGCAAAGAGCTGGAGAGCGCCTCCGTGCAGAGCGTCGTGGACAAGCTGCGCGACTTGGCAGCGATCAAATTTCCGGACAAAGGCTTTACCACGCCGTTTTTCGAAGTGACGGTGACCTCCGACAACGGCAAACGGGTCGAGAAGGTGCAGATCGCGCGTCAGGGCAACAGTTATTTTGCCCGGAGGGAGAACGAACCGGCCATCTACGAACTCGACGGCAAGGCGGTCGAGGAGCTGCAGAAGGCGGCGCGGGAGGTCAAGGAGCGTCCTCCGAGCAAGGAACCCAAGAAAAGTTAGCCGGACCCTGCATGTACGGCCTCCTTACCGACTTGTACGAGCTGACCATGGCGGCGGGCTATTTCGCCGCCGGCAAGTCGGAGGAGAAGGCGACCTTCGAGCTTTCCATCCGCCGGCTTCCCCCCACGCGCAACTACGTGATCGTGGCAGGTCTGGCGCAGGTCGTGGAGTATCTGGAGCGGCTGTCCTTCACCGAGGAGGAGGTCGACTACCTGCGCCGCCTGCCGCAGTTTGCCCGGGTGCCGTCCGCCTTTTTCGATCGCCTGAGGAGCCTGCGTTTCACCGGCGATCTGTTCGCCGTGCCCGAAGGCACGCCCATGTTCGCGGGGGAGCCGCTGTTGAACCTGCGTGCCCCGCTCATCGAGGCTCAGATCGCCGAGACCTACCTCCTTTCGATGATCACCTACCAGTCGCTGGTGGCCACCAAGGCGGCCCGCATCGTGCAGACGGCGGCGGGACGGGCGATCGTGGAATTCGGCACGCGGCGCGCCCACTCCCCGCAGGCGGGCGTGCTGGCCGGGCGGGCGGCGTACATCGGAGGCTGCATCGGCACGAGCAACACTTTGGCTGGGCGGCTCTATGGCGTCCCGGTCTACGGCACTGCGGCGCATTCCTGGGTGCTCGCCTTCGAAAGCGAAGAGCGAGCCTTTCGGCAGCTCCAGGAATTGCTCGGCGAGCGCACCGTCTACATCGTGGACACCTACGACACGCTGGAGGGAACCCGCACGGCGGCGCGCCTGGGCAAGCCCCTGTGGGGCATTCGTCTCGACAGCGGCAATCTGCTCGAGCTGTCCCGAGCGGCGCGCGCCATTCTGGACGGAGCCGGGTTGCGGGAGGCCAGAATCATGGCCAGCGGGGACTTGAACGAGTACAAGATCCGGGAGCTTGTGGAAGCCGGCGCGCCCATTGACGCCTTCGGCGTGGGCACGGAACTGGCCACCTCCGCCGACGCGCCCAACCTGGGAGCGGTCTACAAGCTGGTCGAGCTGGAAACGGACGGCGTTCGGCGGTTCACCGCAAAGTGGAGCGAGGACAAGCATACTCTGCCAGGCGCCAAGCAAGTGTTTCGCTACCGGGATCGCGACGAGATTGCCCGCAGCGTGGAGTGTCCCAACTGTCCGTCGGGCGAGCCGGTGGAAGTCCTGTTGCGCCCGGTCATGCTGGGCGGGCGCGTGGTCGAGCCGCTGCCGACCGTCGAGGAGGCCCGAGCCCGCGCCGCGGAAGCTTTGGCGCGGTTGCCTCACGCCTGCCGCAGGCTTCAGGATCCGGAACCGTACCGCATCGAGTACACGCCGGCGCTGCTCGAGCTGGCCGAAGACGTGCGAAGAAAAGGATGCGGAGCGGCGCTATGAGAACCGTATTTTTCGACGTGGACACGCAGAACGATTTCATGCTGCCGGCGGGGGCGCTCTACGTGCCCGGAGCGGAGCAGATCCTGCCGGCGGTGGCCCGCTTGAACCGCTACGCCGCCGAACACGGCATTCCGCTGATCTCGAGCACGGATGCCCACGCCGAAAATGACCCCGAATTCCAGCAGTGGCCGCCGCACTGTGTGGCGGGAACGTTCGGCCAGCAGAAGCCGCCCGAGACGTTGCTCGAGCCACGCGTCGTCATTCCCACGGCGCCCGGAACTTACGACGTCCGCGGGGCGAGGCAGATCATCGTCGAAAAACAGGCCTTGGACGTGTTCACCAATCCCAATCTTGCAGGCTTGCTCGAGGAGCTGAAGGCGGATCGCTACGTGGTCTACGGGGTCGTGACCGAGTACTGCGTGCGGTGCGCCGCCATGGGACTGCTCAAGACCGGCAAGCCTGTCGCGTTGGTGACGGATGCGGTGAAGAGCCTGCGGGAGGAGGACGCGGAACAAACTTTGCAGGAGTTCCTGGCGGCCGGGGGCCGGTTGACCACGGTGGCGGAGCTGTGCGGGACGTCGGTGACCGCGGCTTAAGCGGGGGGCACGGGGACTACCTTGGCGTGACGCCAGAGGCGCTCCAGATCATAGTACAGCCGCGCTCGCTCGGAGAAGATGTGCACAATGTAGTCACCGTAGTCGGCCAGAATCCACTCGGCGTGCTCGTAGCCCTCGAGGCTCAATGGCGTTTCGCCGCGCTTTTTGAGCTGGGTGACGATCTCGTCGCTGATGGCTTGGCTCTGGCGGGGGTTGTAGGCCGTACACAAGACGAAGAAATCGGTAAAGGAAGCCACTCCTCGGAGATCCAGCACGCGAATGTCGCCAGCCTTCTTGGACTCAGCCGCGCGGACCGCAACGAGCCACGAGGGGGTTTCCGCCTCCGCCAGCGGTCGGCCCTGCCAGCTCTCGGTTTGCTCCGCTCTCGGAATCCTCAGTAAGACTGCTCCTGCACTGTATCGTACTACAATCGGAGCCATGCGGCGCCTCGCGACCGGGGTCTTGCTGGCGGCGATATGCGCTGGGCAGGGACAGGACTTGGACCTGCTGCGGACGGAGGTCCGGCGGATCCAATCGCTGGTCGAGCAGGGGATCCTGCCGCCAGCGCGCCTGGAGGAAGCGCGCGAACGGCTGGAGGAGGCCGAAGACGAGGCCGTATTGCGGCGAACGCTATACTTAGGGACGGCCGCGGACCTTACCGAGGAAGACGCGGCGGCGATGGTGGCAGCGGCGCGCCGCCGCCTGGAGCGGCAGCAGCGACGCCTGGAGCAAGCGCGCCGCGCGGTGGAAGCGGGCGCCGCCTCCCGCCTGTCCCTCACGCCCGTGCTGGAGGAGGCGGACCTGCGGCGCCGGGCGCTGGATCTTGCGGAATCCCGCCTCCGGCTGGTGCGGGAACTGGCCGAGATGGCCCGCGCCGAACAGGCGCTGCTGGCCCGCCTGGAGCAAAACGAGCGGGGCGTGGTGCAGCTGATCGAACGATTCGACGGCCACGGCTTGTTCCGCCCGCAGGACTTGGAGCTCGTGCGGCGCGCGTTCGAACGTGAGTTCTCCAAGCCGCTTCCCATCAGCGCCAGTGGCCAGACGGCCGTACACCGAGCGCTGGGCTTTGACCACTCCGGGCGCGTGGACGTGGCCGTGAATCCCGACACGCCGGAGGGCTTTTGGTTGCGCCGTTTTCTGGAGTCGGCGGGGATCCCGTATTACGCCATCCGCGGCCCGGTGCCGGGTAGCGCGACGGGCGCCCACATTCATATCGGCCCGCCTAGCGGACGGCTGCGAGGCGATTGAGGAGCTTCATGACAGGAACGACCTTAGAGGTTCTGCTCACCGAGGAGCAGATCCAGGAGCGGATTCGGGAGCTCGGGGCGCAGATCGAGGCGGACTATCCCGGCGGCGAGCCGCTGTACCTGGTCGGCATCCTCAAGGGCGCCTGCTTTTTTCTGGCGGATCTGGCGCGGGCCCTCAAACGTTCTGCCCGCATCGACTTCATCGGCATTTCCAGCTACGGCAAAGGGACCACCACATCGGGCGAGGTGAAGCTCACCAAGGATCTGGACATGTCCATCGAGGGCGTGGATGTGCTGGTCGTCGAAGACATCGTGGACAGTGGCGTCACGCTGAACTACCTGCTCCACGTCCTCATGCAAAGAAAGCCCCGCAGCTTGCGCGTCGCGGCCTTGCTGGACAAGCCGGAGCGGAGGCTCCGGCCCGTGGAGGTGGCCTACGTCGGCTTCCGGATTCCCGACCGGTTCGTGGTGGGTTACGGGTTGGATTACGCCGAGGACTACCGCAACCTGCGCGATATCTGCGTGCTGGAGCTGCCTTCGGTGTAGCGCGCGGCAGCCCGCGGGGCGAGGGCCGGATAGCTTCAGCGAGCTTCCAGTCCCAACTCCTGGAGCAGCGACTTGGCCCGGTAAACCTTCCGGAGCGCCTCGACCACGGCCTGGCTGGCCACGTGAATCGAGCGTGCCTGAGCATCGGTGTACACGAACCGGTCCGGCAGGCTCTCCAAGTTCCCGTCGAACAAAATCCCGACGACCTCGCCTTTGACGTTCACTGTGGGGCTGCCCGAGTTGCCGCCATGGGTGTCAGCCGTGGTCACGAAGTTGAACGGCGTCTTTAGATTCAGGCGCGCCTTGGCCTCGAGCCAGCGCGGGGGCAGCCGGTACGGTTCCTTCCCCGTCGCCCGGCGGTACAAACCTTCGAAGGTGGTGGCGTAAGGCAGGTCCTGGCCGGCATCATTGCGGTAGCCTTTGACCGGACCGTAGGAGATGCGCAGACTGGAGGTGGCGTCCGGATAATCCGCGGCCCCGTAAAGACGGAAGCGCAACTGCGCGATCTTGGCGGCGCTGGTCGTGAGCACGGCTTCCACTTGATCTTCGTAGCGCCGGCGCAGCTCGCGCGCCCGCGGATCGACCCGCCGAGCTAGGACGATCATGCCGTCGTCGGAGACGCGGACGGCTTCCGCGCTCGCCGCCAGCCGCTTCCGTTCGTCCACGTTTTCCAGCCGGCTGGTCGAGACGTAATGGGCGGCTGCTTCCTGCGGCGTCTTGCCCTCGAGCACCGCCCGCACCGTGGGGTCTTGCTGGCCGAGCTCCCGCCGCAGGAACTCCAAGTAATCCGTCAGGACAGCGATCTCCATGGACGATGTGATGGGAATCTTCGCGTACAGGGATGCTTCCAGGGCCGGCAGCGCAGCGTCGCGATATTCCCGAAGGCGCTCTGCGTCAGGCTTGGAGCGTTCTTCCGCCAGGCGCACGACGTGACGTGCGATGCGGAACAAGTCCGAACCTCGCGTCGCGCCCGTTTCCAGCAGCCAGTACGCCTTGAAATCGTCTTGGAATGTCCGGTGGGCTGCCGCGACTTCGTCCCAGACCTTACCGAATTCGGCGCGCAGTGCGGGATCTCTGTCCGCCGCCGCACGCAGCGCTTCTTCCTGGCGCCGCTTGAGATCCATCAGCTTGGGATCGCGCAGTCCGCGCAAGAAACCCGTGTAGGCTTTGTAGCTGTTCTGTTGCGAGAAAAGGTTGTCGCGCGCGATGCGCTTGTTCTCGGGACTTTCCGCCGAATAGGCCTCCAAGGCGCGGATCAGCGACTCCAGTCGGCGGTGGACCAAGGGGTAAGAGACGTCGCGGAAAAACTCGAGCTGCGCGTAGGTGGCCAGGCGCCCGGTGCTGGCCGGGTGGCCGGAGACGAACGTGAGCTCGCCGTTGCGAACCCCTCGGCGGCTCCAGCGCAAGTACTGCGGCGTGGCGGCGGGTTGGCCGTTTTGGTAGGCCCGCAAGAAGGCCACATCCAGGCAATAGCGCGGATAGGTGAAATTGTCCGGGTCGCCGCCGAAGAAGGCGATGTCCACCTCCGGCGCGAACACCAGACGGATGTCGTCGTACCTCCGGTACTGATAAAGGTGATACCACTCGCCGGAATACAACGTGACCACCTCACAGCGCAGGCCGGTCCGCTCGCTGCAGTCTTTCTCCAGACGAGCGATGTTGGCTCTGCGCCGCCGGTTGGCCTCGGCCGGAGGCATCCCGGCAGAGACGCCTTCGTTCACCTGGGCGGTGACATCTTCGATCCGCTGTAGCACCTGGGCGTTCAAATCCGGGCAACGCTGCTCTTCCGCTTCCCTTCGGGCGTAAAACCCGTTGGCCATGTAATCGTGCTCTTTCGTGCTGAGCTGCTGGATACATTCAGACACCACATGGTGGTTGGTGAGGATCAAGCCGCGAGGCGAAACGAACGACCCAGAGGCGCCGATGCGGACCGAAGCCAGGCGGAGTTGGTCCAGGAAGGCATCGTTCACCTCGACACCGTAAGTCCGTCGGATCTTGTCCTTTGGGAACCGGTTGGGAAGCCAGATGCCCTCGTCGGCCGTCGCGGTGAAGGCGAACAGCAGGGCTGCCGCCGCTAAGGGGCGGAGCCGAGCGCTCGAAGAGAGAAATATCCATCCTGTTTTCATAGGGTTACGAGAGAAATCCTCAAGCGAAAATTCCCTTTTCTCGTCTCCGTATGCGATAGTGAAAGTAGAAGGAATTTCCAACGACAAGTTTGCCATGACGCAAGTCGAGGAGGCCATTGCCCGCTATCACAAGCTGATCCAAACCCCACCGTACCAGGATCTGACCTGGGCCCAGGAATTGCAGCAGCGCATGCTGGAGGCGCACTTGGCGGCCGGGGGCCGGCCGATTACGCCCTTCCTGCGGCCTCATTTCTTGACGCGGCGGGGCTATCAGGCGCTGGTGCGGGCGGCGGAGGCGCTGTTTTCGGCCATTGACCGCATCAAGCAGATGGTCTTGGCCGATCCGGCCCTGCTGGCGCGCATCGAACTGCTACCGGCGGAGAAGATGCTGGCCGCGGTGGATCCGGGCTATTCCTTCCTGTCGGTCACCTCCTTGCTGGACACGCACTTTGAAAACGGCTCGCTGCATTTCGTCAACTACAATTCCGACACGGCCCCGGGAGTGGCTTACGGCGAGGTGCTGGCGGATCTGTTTTACGAAGCCGCTCCGGTGAAGGAATTTCGCCGCCGTTACAAGCTCACTAAGCTCGGCGGGGCCCGGCACCTGGTCCGCGCGGTTCTCGAAGCCTACAAGCAATTTGGAGGCAAGCGGAAGCCGCACATCGGGGTGTTGGAGTTCCGGCAGCCGTTCCAGGCGGCCGAATCCGGCGAGTACTTGCTGCTTTGCGAGCTCTTCCGCCGCGCGGGCTGCACGGCGCAGGTCGTGGCGCCGGACGCGCTGGAGTACAAGGGGGGTGTGCTGCGCCAGGGCGACTTCACGATCGACGTGGTTTTCCGCCGCGTCAAGGTGCAGGAGTTTCTGTTGCGCTTCGACCTTTCGCACCCGCTCGTGCGCGCGTACCGCGATCGGGCGGTTTGTGTGGTGAACAGCTTCCGCTCGGAACTGGCCCATAAGCGCGCCTTGTTCGCGCTGCTGACGGATGAGGGCATCACGGGTAAGTTTCCCGCCAGCGAGCGGCGCGCCATCGAGCAGTACATACCGTGGACGCGGGTGGTCGCTCAGACGCGCACGACATACAAAGGTGAGCAGATCGACCTGCCCGAGTTCATCCTGAAAAACCGCGAGCGGCTGGTGTTGAAGCCGAATGACGACGCCGGAGACTATCATGCCGTGCGGGGCTGGGAGACGGACCAGACCGGTTGGGAACGCGCGCTGCGCATGGCGACCCGGTACACCTACGTGGTGCAGGAGCGCGTGGAGCCGGTGCGGGCGGTATTCCCACTGTACCGATATGGCGAACTCGAGATGCGCGAGCTCCAGGTGGACGTGCACCCGCACGCCTACCTGGGCAAGGTGGAGGGTTGCTCGAGCTGGGTTTCGGATCCGACCGCGAGAGGTTTTTCGAGCATCGCCGGACTGACGCCCACCTTTATCCTGGAAGGCAAGTAGCCGCCGCCATGAAGTCCCTGCCGCCGGATCCCGTCATCGAGACCTACAAGCGCGACATTGACCGGACGCTGCTGCGGGAAAATCTGAAGCTGACTCCGGAGCAGAGGTTGCGCAACCTGGAGCAACTGCAACGCGCGGCCGAGGAATTGCGCAAGGCTGGGCGGAGGCTGCGCGGGCATGGGCAGCCTTGAACAATTAATTCGCCTGCTGGCCGGCGCACGAGTCGAGTTCATCGTGGTGGGGGGCGTGGCGGCGGCAATCCACGGCTCCGCGCGCCTGACGCTCGACCTCGATATCGTCTACCGAAGGACGCCCGAGAACATCACGCGGCTGGCGGAATGCCTGGCTCCGTACCATCCCTACTTGCGGGGCGCGCCCCCGGGACTGCCCTTCCGGTTCGATGCGGAAACGGTGCAACGGGGGCTGAACTTCACGCTGATGACGGACCTAGGCGCCTTGGATCTTTTCGGTGAGATCACCGGGGGCGGAACATATGAAGATTTGCTGCCTCACTCGGTCGAGCTGTCCGTTTTCGGCGTCTCGTGTCGCTGCGCCGGCCTGAAAGCGCTCATCCAGCTCAAGCGCGCGGCCGGGCGCCCGCGGGATCTGGAAGCCGTGGCCGAGTTGGAAGTTCTGCTGGAGGAAACCGAGAAGGCCGGAGACCAGGGAGGCTGAGCGTTGCCCGCCGGTTTAGCCCGCCGCGGTGCGCTCCACGCGGACGACCGCACGAAGATTCGCCACGCCGGCCGTATAGCGCGAGTCCACGACTTCGAAGGCGACCGCATCCTCCAGCCAGTCATGCCAGACGCCGTCGGGATCGTGCGAGGCGGCCGTCAGGGTGTACTGCTGCGGGCAGAGGTGGCACACGAAGGACCACAGCACGCGGAGCGTCTCGCCGGCTTTGCACGGCCCTAGGCGGACGCCTTCCAGTTCCGTGTTCGTCCCGTAGACCTCGAAGCCGATGCGGGTGCGAATCATGATGCCCACGACGGGGTCCTCTACGGGTTGGCGGAATCGCACGGTAACGCGCACGCTCACGGGACGCCCGCTCTCCCAAACCATGGTCGGTCGGCCGAACTCATCCAGCGTCTCGAGCGCCATCAATTCGGCGCGTCCGTCGCCTCGGCGGAAGGCCGGCTCTAGCGCGACGCCTGCCGACTGACCCCATTGGCGCAATCGTTCCACTAGGTGGCGTCGCCACTTTGCGAGAACCTCGCCCGGATGGCCTCGCGCGGCGAGCTGGCCTTGGTCAAGCCACCAAAGCTCGTCGGCAATTCGCTCGAGAAGGGGCTCGTCGTGGGAGGCCATGAGAATGGTCGTGCCACGTCGGCGGAGCCGCTCGATGGCCGCTCGCGCTTGCGATTGAACCAGCGCATCCCGCGTGGCCAAGGCATGATCCAGCAGCAGGACATCTACCGCCGTGAAGTCCAGCGTGTCGGCCGGGCCCAGGAGCCGCACCGTGCCCTCTACGCGGACCTCGCCGGCCGCGGGACGGAGCACGCCGGCCGCCAACCGCAGCAGCTCGCCGGTCCCCGCCTCGTCCTCGCCCACCAGTCCCACCACTACCCCCTCGGGCGCTTCGGCGGTGAAGTCCGCAAGAGGCGGACAGGACACGTTTCGAAAGAGAATACTCATAGTTCTTCCAGGATACGGGCGCTGCTGGCGGCGCCGGTCGATCGGCGCTTGGTTTACCTCCGGCCCCGCGTTGTGTTATAAGCGGGTACAAGGAAGCTGGGCGCCTACACGGAGATCCACCATGAGCAAGATCGTGGCCCTCACGCTCGCCTTGGTTGCTAGCGCCGCCGAGAAGCCGATTCAGTTCGACCGCGACATCCGCCCGATCTTGTCGGATAATTGCTTTACCTGTCACGGTCCGGACGAAAAACAGCGCCAGGCAGGGCTGCGGCTGGACACCAAGGAGGGTCTGTTTGCGGAGCGCAACGGCTACCGCATCATCGTTCCGGGCGATCCGGGGCAGAGCCGTCTCTATCAGCGGATCAGCCATCCGAAAAAGGCGTTGCGCATGCCTCCTCCCAATTTCCACCGCAGCCTGACGGACAAGCAAATCGAGCTCATCCGCACGTGG
This sequence comes from Bryobacteraceae bacterium, assembly GCA_025055455.1. GTDB lineage: Bacteria > Acidobacteriota > Terriglobia > Bryobacterales > Bryobacteraceae > JANWXD01. Next base: position 126,866 of record JANWXD010000005.1, on the reverse strand, counting down.
ATCGAGCAAGGCGCCAGTTGGAAGGAGCATTGGGCGTACACGCCGCCGCAGCGTCCTCCGCTACCGGCGGTGCGCCTGAAGTCGTGGCCGCGAAACCCGATCGATTACTTTGTTCTGGCGCGCCTGGAGGCGGAAAATCTCAAGCCTTCTCCTGAGGCGGATCGCATCACTTTGCTCCGCAGACTCTCGTTCGATCTGACGGGCTTGCCGCCCACGCCAGAAGAGATCGACGCCTTTTTGCGGGATCGTTCGCCCGACGCTTACGAGCGTCAAGTGGACCGCCTGCTGGCCTCCCCCCACTATGGCGAGCGCATGGCCATGCTCTGGCTCGATCTGGCCCGCTACGCCGACACCCACGGCTATCACATCGACAGCCACCGCGACATGTCGCCATGGCGGGACTGGGTCATCCGGGCGTTCAACCGCAACATGCCCTATGACCAGTTCATCATCGAGCAGCTTGCAGGCGACTTGCTACCCAACCCGACCCTCGAGCAGCGCATCGCCACCGGCTTCAATCGCAATCACATGATCAATTTCGAAGGCGGCGCCATTCCCGAGGAGTATCTCAACGAGTACGTGGCGGACCGGGTGGAGACGGTCTCGACGGCGTTTCTGGGCATTACGATGCAGTGTGCGCGCTGTCACGACCACAAGTACGACCCCATCCGGCAGAAAGAGTTCTATCAGCTTTACGCGTTTTTCAACAACGTCCCCGAGGAGGGGCTGGACGGCCGCTACGGTAACGCGAAACCCTATTTGGAGCTGCCCACTCCGGCGCAGCGCCAGAAGCTTCAGCAACTTTCGCAGTTGATCTGCGAGCGAGAAGCTGCCCTGCCGGAGAGGACCATCGTCGCTCTTCAGGAGGAGTGGGAAAAAACGCGCCTGGCGACCCTTCCGCCCGACCCGCGCCGTGGCATCGTGGTGCACTACGAGTTCGACGGCAGCCTGGCTGACGTCTCGGGCGGCTACCGCCATGCGACCGTGCCGCGCGGTGAAGTGGCCTTCAGCTCGGGGCCGGTGGGACGCTCGGTGGAGTTCAGCGGGGAAACCCACGTGCGCTACGGGGACATCCCCAGCTTGAAGGGCGGGCCGTTCACACTCGCCGTGTGGATCCGCCATAGCGGGATTCAGCCCTTTGCGGTCCTTCAGAAAGTCGACACAAGCGCGGGGCGTCGTGGCTTGGAGCTCTCCCTCGACGAGACCATCCACGTCGGGAACCTCAAACGCGGCGCCTATCTGTACTTCCGCCTGTTCGATGGCAAGGGGTCGCTCGAGATTCGCACCCGGGAGCGGCTGCTGCAAAGCGAATGGCATCATGTGGCCCTGGTGTACGACGGCTCGGGTCGAGCTCGCGGAGTGAAGCTGTACCTGAACGGTGAACTGGACAATGTCGCCGTGCTGCGCGACAACTTGAGCGGTTCCTGGGCCGTGGAGGCGCCGCTAGAGACGGGCAACAAAGCGACCGGCGTGCCCTACAAGGGACGCTTGGACGACTTGCGCGTCTACGACCGGATGCTCGAGCCATCGGAAATCGAGGCGCTGGCGTTGCATCACCCCATCCGCTCGATTCTGGCCGAGCCCGCCTCGCGGCGGTCCAAGGAGCAGAACGAAGCGCTGCGGCGCTATTTCTTGACCTACGATGCTCCGGAGGCCCTGCGACGGGCGTACGCGGAATTGAAGGCGCTCGAGCGCGAAAAAGAGGAGCTCATGAAGACCATCCCGACGGTGATGGTCATGGAGGAACTTCCGGAACCGCGCGAGACCTGGGTGCTGGGCCGCGGCGATTACCGCAATAAGGTAGAGAAGGTGGAACCTGGGGTGCCGGCGGTGTTGCCGCCGTTGCCCGAGGGAGCTCCGCGCAACCGGCTAGGACTGGCCCGCTGGCTGGTAGATCCTGCACACCCGCTAACGGCCCGCGTGGCGGTCAATCACTTCTGGCAGATGTATTTTGGTACCGGGCTGGTCAAGACCGCCGAGGATTTCGGCTCCCAAGGAGAGCCGCCGAGTCATCCGGAGTTGCTCGACTGGCTGGCCACCGAGTTTGTCCGCACCGGCTGGGACGTCAAGCGGCTGCAACGGCTGATCGTGACGTCGGCCACTTACCGGCAGTCGTCCCGCATGACGCCGGAACTGCTGCAGAAAGACCCCGAGAACCGACTGCTCGCGCGCGGTCCGCGGTTCCGCCTGCCGGCGGAAATGATCCGCGACAATGCGCTGGCCGTCAGCGGACTGTTGAACCGGGAGATGTACGGTCGCGCGGTGTTTCCCTATCAACCCAAAAACCTTTGGGAAGACATCGCCTTTGGGGATGTTTACTCGGCTCAAAAATATGTCCAAAGCCACGGCCAGGATCTGTACCGGCGCAGCCTGTACATCTTCTGGAAGCGCACGGCTCCGCCTCCGACCATGCTGCTGTTCGACGCACCGGATCGAGAAAAGTGCATCGCTCGTCGTCCGCGCACCAACACGCCACTGCAAGCCTTGGCGCTCTGGAACGATGCCACGTATGTGGAGGCGGCCCGGGCGCTGGCCACGCGCATGTTGCGGGAGGGCGGCCAAGATACCGCGTCGCGGATCCGCTATGGCTTCCGGCTCGTGACCGGGCGCACCCCTGCTCCGAAGGAACTGCGCGCAGTCGCTCGAGTGGTAGAAAAGTCTCTGCCCCGCTTCCGGAGCCAACCCGAAGCCGCCAAACAATTTCTCGCGGTGGGCCAATTTCCTGTAGATGACCGCCTATCCGCACCGGAGCTGGCGGCTTGGACGGCAGCCGCTAGCGTCCTGCTCAGCATGGACGAAACGATCACCAAAGAGTAACTGTCCCCACATTGCCATCTACAGAAACGGCGATAGGGTGATCGCGAGTAATTGACCTCCATCCTTCTTGCGTGTAGACTCAAGGGACGATCTAGCAAGCTAGATCGCCGCTCGGAGGGTAGAGATGCTCGCCAAGGACTGGTCCCAGCGCAAGGCGCGTTATGACTTCGTCATCGTGGGTTCGGGCTACGGCGGCGCGATCACCGCTGCCCGCCTCGCCAACGCTCCCTTGACGCCCAAGCCGTCTGTCTGCCTGCTCGAGCGGGGCCGGGAATGGCAAGTTGGCCGCTTCCCGGATTCGCTGGACGAGGTCCTCCGCGCCCAGCGCCAGCCCACGAATCCTCTAGGGTTATACGAGCTGGTGAGCTACCGTGACATCTCCGTCATCCAAGGCTCGGGGCTGGGCGGCACTTCTCTCGTGAACGCCAACGTCGCCATTGTGCCGAACGAAGACGTCTTCGAGAAACCGGGCTGGCCGTCAGGCATCAAGCTGCACACGCTGCGGCCCTACTATGACCGGGCCCGAAAAACCTTGGCGGCTGGGCCCCATCCCCGCGCTGCGCAGTTGCGGAAAGTTCAAGCCCTGGCTCGACGTGGGGCGCAGATTGGCCTGCGGGTTGAGCCGCTGGATATTGCGGTGAACTTCACCATCGACGGACTCAACCCGTACGGCGTCCCCCAAAAGCCTTGCATCGATTGCGGCGATTGCGTGACGGGGTGCAACGTCGGCGCCAAGAACACGCTGGCGATGAATTACCTGCCGTTGGCGCGGCAGGGCGGAGCGGACATCTTTGTCCAAACGGAGGTGCTTCGTGTGGAGAAGTTGCCGGGCGGCGGCTGGCGCGTTCATGGGCGGCGCCTCCGGGACAACGGTGCGGCGGAGAATTTCTCGATCGAGGCCGGCAACGTTATCCTGGCGGCCGGGGCGATCAACACCACGGAAATTCTGTTGCGCTCGCAGGCCGCTGGGCTCGATCTGAGGCCGGCGGTGGGCACGACCTTCGGCGGAAATGGCGACTTTTTCGGCCTAGCCTACAACGGCGACTTCCGAACGAATGTCCTCGGCTTCGGCAACCGGCCTTCCCACCCGCGCGCCGCCCACGCTCCGGGGCCGACCATCGTGGCGGCGCTGCGCTACCACGGCGCCGGTCCTGTGGAGGACCGGTTCACGATCGAAGATCTCTCGTTCCCCAGTGCGTACGTCGACGCAGCGAAGATAGCCTTCGGCTTGCTTCGGGGCACGGACAGCGACGCCGGAGACGAGCGGGAAGAGCAACGCCGCATCCTGCGGGATTTCAACCCCTTCACTGCCGACCATCCCGACGGCGCGCTCAACCACACCATGCTCTACCTCTGCATGGGGTTCGACGATGCGCGCGGTCGCATCGAGCTTCAGACGCCTTGGTGGGATCCCGACGGCAGGGCGGTCGTCGTTTGGGAGAACGCGGGGCAGCAAGCGGTGTTCCGCCGCATCAACGAAGAGTTGAAGCGCCACACCCGGGCCCAGGGTGCCAGCTTTATCCCCAACCCCCTTTGGGTCGTCTTCAACCTGCGCCATCTGATCACGGCTCATCCGCTGGGCGGCTGTCCGATGGGGGAAGACCCGGATCAAGGGGCGGTGGACGAGTTCGGGCGGGTCTTTGCCGCCGACGGCAGCGTGCACGAGGGCTTGTTCGTGGCCGACGGCGCCTTGATTCCCACTTCGCTCGGCGTCAACCCCTTTCTGACGATTGCCGCCCTGGCGGAGCGGATTGCGGAGCGAAAAATCCGCCAGCTGCAGGGAGAAGCTTACCCGGCGCGGGCGCCGCTCGTACGCGTCGCGACGGTGGACGCCAAGGAGATGCTCGGCTGGAGCGAGGCGGAACTGGACCGGCTGTTTCGCCGTGCCACCACCAAGCCGCTCGACTGGATGCTGAACAGCGGCGAGCGGACCATCGACCCAGCCGCCGGACGTATCCGCAACGACGTCTTCTGGAAAGGTTTTTTCCCGAAAGGCCACGTGTTGAACAGCATGTCGGCCGCAATCTTCACCGGCTTCAAGAAGCGCTTCTTCCGCAAGAACGGCACATACGCCGGCATCACCAGCGACACCGACGACCGTATCCAAGCTCGCAACACGCTGGAGGAGATCGAGCTCACGCAACGCACCGGCGATCTCGAGCCTGGGCGCTATATCTTGCTGCGGTACACCGACCCGCCCTGGCAAGGTTTCTACGACGTGTTCAAAGTGATTCAGGAGAATTTGCTCATCGGCCGGGTGTATCTGGGCGTGTATCCCCACGGGCTCCGCCTGTTCACCTTCCCGATGCTCCGGGAGTATGGCTTCGAGCAGATGACGGCCGAAGACCACCGCGAGCTTTGGAAGATGGGCGCGAAGCCCACCAAGGAGGACCTCCATGGGGTATGGCGCATGGACGTGATTTCCAACGCCAACCACGCGGTGAGTCTGGCGTGGCTGAAGTTCGACTTGAAGCCCGACGGGCGGCTCGAGAGTCGCTACCAATTGCTGGGACTCCTCGAAGGGCTCGTCACCCCGAGTTTTGCCGCCAACCACTTCCAGCTGCACGACTTCACGCCCTTCCACGACGAGATCCGAAAGATCGGGCCGGATCGCATGATCGGCAAGTACGTCATGAAAGCCCCCGCGGGCGTCGCCGCCTTGCTGCCGGCGGTTTCCCTGGGACTGTTTCACGTGGAAGATACCGAGGAAGGCCGGCGCCTGGGCATGTACTACCTGCTCGAGCGGGTTCGGGACAAGCAGATGCCAGTGAACCGCTGGATCCGGCCTTTTCTCGAGACGCGTCTGCCGGACGGCATCGGCCTCACCTTCGAGGAGACCATGGCGGGCTGGTACGACACCGGCGAGCGTCCGGCGTGGGAGAAACGCACGCCCGAGGCGGTGGACGTGAGCTTCCGCGTCTTGATGCGCATTGCCGACGTCAACGACTTCATCGAGAGCCCTTCCCACGAGGCCCGTTTGGAGGGCAAGATCGAGTTCGGCCAGTTCGAAGACTTGGCCCCCGCCATCTTCCCGCTCGATGCACGCAAAAGTTACTTCAACTATCTCCGCGTAAACGAGGCGACCCGCGAAGCCGAAATGCGCTACCACCTCGAGTTCGACACGCCTGCTGGCCGGCGCTACACGCTCGAGGGGGTCAAGTATATGCAGCGCGACACCGCGGGCACGGGCCGCACCGTAGCGGAATTGTTCGCCGATTACACCACGCTCTATGCCCGGCTCTATGAAGACAGCGCGGGGACCAGGCAACCGCGCGGCACGGCATACTTGAAGTTCCGGACGTTCGAAGACTTGCCCGCGGTCCGGAACCTCGCCGATTTCCTGACCTCGTTCCGCGTGACGGGGACCGAAGACCCGCTCCTCAAGCTTCAGGCCCAGATGCGGTTCCTGGCCTTTACCGCTCACTTCATCCAGCAGGAGTACGATCCGCTGTCCCCGCCGCCCGGAACGCTCGCCGAGGACGTGCGCACGGAGGTGCTGCGCGGCGCGGCCGTGCCGGATTATTTCAGCACGCGCGCCACGGCGGAACTGCAAGCCGTGCTCCGGGACACGCCCACGCGGCCGCTCGAAAGCTTGCTGAACTCGGGTGCGGTGCGGATCGATTTCGCGCGGCGGCGCATCTTCCGGGACTCGTTCTGGAAAGGCTCCTTCGCGGCCGACACGCTGCTCGGTTGGGAAGAGCGCATCCGCACCTCTGGCTTGGGGCGCGAGGCGGAACGTTCGGGGGCCGTGTTCGCCGGCGGGAGTTTCTGGAAGCGCTTCGACCGGATCGAAAACGGAGTGGCCCGGGGCCATGTGGTCAACTACGAGCTCGTCTTCCTGCCCGGCGATCCAGAGGTCCGCGAAGTGGAGTATCCGGATAGCCAGCGGCGCTACCTGATCAAGGGCGACCGCGTGCTGCTGCTGCGCTACCGCAATCACCCCTATCGCAACGTCTACGACACGATCAAGGTGATCGACGAGGACAGCGCCCTTGGGGTGATGCACTTAGGCGAGTTTCCGGACGGGATCGAATTCGCCACCTTCGTCATGGAGCGCAACAACTATCCCTTCGAGAAGATGTCCGTCGAGGATCATCGGTTGATCTTCGACCACCCGCGCGTCCGCGTGCCGGCGCGGGAGATGCTGGCCGGGGAATGGAAGGGGCACTTGGTGTGGTTGACGCGACCGAATGTGAGTCTGTTGAATGCTGCCAATCCCGTCCTGTTCCGGCTGCGCTTCGTCCCCTCCGGCGACAAGCTGGAAGCCCACTGGCGATTCGGCTGGATGCAACGGGAGACGGAAGTCAGTTTCACAGAAGAGTTCATGCGCGTCGGGGATCCGGAAGGTTTCCGGCACGAGATCCGCGCCGTGGATACAGACCTGCTCCTCGGCAAGTGGCTCGCCCCGGAAATGCCGGCCGCGCTGCTCTATGTGCTGGGGGATTATTTGGAGCCGGGCGCGGCGGGCGTGGCTTTCTATTTCGTGCTGACCCGGGCCTGAGCTTAGACGGGTGGAGCTGAGGGTTTCCACTTTCGCGGCGGCTTCGCCGTGCGGGTTGCGTTTCGCTCGGGCTTGGGTCGCGCCGGGCGGCCCAGCTTCCAGGTCCGAATCACTTGAGGATGCCGCGGCCTGTCCATGCGGTCACCTCCGTTCCGCCAAGGCCTCCAAGGCTTCCAGCTCCTTGCCGGCCTCCGCCCAACGGCCCTGGGCCGCAAGCTCCCGGTAACGACGCAAGTGCTGCCGCACCGCTTCCAGGGGATCAACGCGGTCCGCCGCTTGAGCGGCGGGGACCGCAGGGGGCGCAGCGGACGCCGCCAGCACCGGAGCGGTCTCCCGGAAACCGGCCAGCTCCGCGAGAGCCTGCTCGTACGTGTCCCGGTAAATCAGAAGGTTGCCCATCGCCAGCACGACTTTCTTCAGTTGTGGCATTCGCGCCTCGGCGGCTTGGATGTAGATGGGTTCGACGTACAGGAACGTGTTCTCGACCGGCAGCACGAGGATTTGACCCCGCAGCACCTGGGAGCCTTGCTGGTTCCACAGCGTCAAGTCCTTGGAAATGTTCTGATCCTGATTGATCCGCGCCTCGATCTGCATCGGGCCGAAAATTAACTCCTGTTTGGAGAGCAGCAGAAAGAGCAACTCCCCGAGGTGCGGCCCGTCGCAGCGGGCCACCATCAGACCGATCATGTTGTCCTTGTTGCGCGGGGTGAAGGGCAGCACCAGCAAAAACTCGGGCTCGCTTTCCCCGGGCAACGTGGCCACGACGTAGGTGGGTGACAAGGGCGTGGGCCGGGTGTCCTGCCCTTGGACGTTGCGTGCGATGTCCCAAACGTCCTCCTTGTTGTAGAAGGCCTGCGGATCGAGCATATGGAAGGTCCGGTAGATTTCCGCCTGGGCCCGGAAGTAGGTCTCCGGGTAGCGCACGTGCGCCCGCAGGTCCGGAGGCATGGCCGACGCCGGCAGGAACAGCTCGGGGAAAATACGCTGGTAAGCCTGGATGATGGGATCCGAGGGATCGAAGATGTACAGCCGCGTTTCGCCCGAGTACGCGTCGACGGTGGCCTTGACGGAGTTCCGGACATAGTTGACCGTTCCAAGCGCGCCCAGCCGGATGCTGGCCGAATAGGGATGGGCATTGGAGGTGGTGTAGCCGTCCACGGTCCACACCAAGCGCCCGTCCTCGGTCAGCACCAGGTATGGGTCGGGATCCCAGGTAATGAAGCCCGCCAGCGTGGCGAGCCGCTGGCGCACGTTGCGCCGGATCATCATGCGACTCTCCGGCGTCAGGTAGCCCGTCAACAAGATGTTGTAGTCGCCGTAGCGGATGGCCGCTGCCACCCGGAGCCACAGGGGTGCGATGGGGAAACCGCCGCGGCCCTGATAGCGCGTGAAGACGTTGTCTGCGCCCGAGGGGTAGCTGAACTCCTCCTGGGCGGTGCGGACAAAGACCGGCTCGTGCACGACCTCGCCGTAGTAGATCTCCGGCCGGGTCAGCTTGAGACTGTTGGTTTTTACCTGCGGCGGCGCGTCTTGGACGAACAACACCGGCAGCCCGTCGGAGGTGATGCGGTTGGCCTCCGCCATCACCATGCCGTAGCCGTGGGTGTAAATGAAGTGAGGGTTGATCCAGCGCGCTCGGGCATCGGCCAATTGGCGGATGTCCAACTCCCGGGGCGTTAGCAGCACCTGCCGCAGCTTGCCGTCGATCACGTAGCGGTCGACATCCGTATCGGCGAAAACGTAGTAGGGGCGCAGCGCCTGAATCTGCGTGACCGTGTCGTGAAAAGCGCGCCAGTCCCACAACCGCACGTTGTCCAACAGGGGGGCGTGCTTGGCCACGTCGATCCGGGCTTCCAGACGGGCCGGGAATTCCACCTCCCGGGCTCGGTGCTCGAGCCCAAAGGCGCTCCGTGTGGCGTGAATATGGGTCTGGATGTAAGGCCGTTGAATCGAAATCTCATTGGGCTTCACGTAGAGGGCGTTGACCGCAGGCGGCAGGGCGAGGCGCAGAACCAAGGCCGCGGGCAGCACCAGCGCCAGCCTCCAGCGTCCCATCCAGACCGCGGCGGCCGCCGCCACGCAGGCTGCGATGACGAGCCACTGCAGCGGCAAGGCAATCTTCTCGGCGACGTAATCCATGCCCACCATGAACCCGTGGTCCTGGACCAGCATCTCGTAGCGGCCTAGAAAGAATTGCGCCGCCAGTCCCAGCAGGAACACGGCGCCAGCACCGCGCAGGAAGCGCGATTCGAGCGCTCCCTCGAGGCGGAACAGCCGAGGGTCGATCTCACCCATTTCACGGAACTCCGGGATGCGCTCGTAGATCTGCCAGCCGCGAGCCGCGGCCCAATAGACGAGGGCCGCCACTACCGCCAGCGCCAGCACGTACCGGCGGAGCAGCGAATAGAAGGGCAGATCGAACAGGTAAAACCGCAGCGGGAGGTTGAAGATCGCGTCCCGCCACTGCGTGGCTTCGGCCGGCAAGCCCCGACCGCCAAAGTACAGGACCACCGTCCAGGTGTCAATCGTGGCCGAAGCCAGCGCCAAGGCGATTAGGAACAACGCCACGGTGGAGACAAACGCGTAGCGGGGGTGGTAACGCAGGCTCGTGCCGGCAAACTTCAGCGCCCGGGCATGCGCCGCCCACAGCACCAGGAAGGCGAGTACGGTAGCAGCCGCCACCGGAGCGACGCCGTACAACAGCATGCTCACCCAGGTGGGCACTTGGTTCAACTCTCTCCACCACTGGTACTCGATGACATACCGGGCCACGAGCCGGGCGCTGAGAACAACGATAAGGGCGGCGACGAGAAGCAGAGGCCTCCACGAGACTCGTCGCCGGACCGTCACAGGAATTCGCCGAGCCATCGCATTCCTTTTGTACCATGGCGGGCGAGCACACGGGCTGGGTCTCCGCCGACAGCGCCGGGGCTCAAAGTCTGGAAACTCCTGACGGTGCGCTCTCCTTCGGGCCACTGCGGAGCCGAGACAGACGGTTGCCTCGCACTGAGAGCCTCCGAAATCCCCCGGCACCATTTCCTTGAGAAGCGCTCGCCCTGCTTGCGCCGGAGCGCGCCCGCCTGATAAATTCGAAAGAGCAGGCGGTTGGGGGGCAAGCGCTCACGAGGCGACCATGCTTGCTCCCAATCCGAGCCGCGAAGAAGAGCTTCACTGGCTGGCGCTGCGCTTGGTGCCCGGCTTGGGTGCCAGGAAGGCAGGGCAACTCATCGAACGCTACGGGAGCCCACAAGCGGTCTTCCGCGCGTCCCGGTCGGAATTGGAAGCCGCCGGCGTGTCGGGCGCCGTAGCTCAGAGCATCGCCAGCGGGTGCACCTTCGAGGACGCAGCCCTTCAGCACCAAAAAATGCTGGCTAAGGGCGTGGCTTTGGTCGCCATTTCCGATCCTCGCTACCCGCCGCGGCTGCGGGAGATTTTCGACCCGCCCATCTTGCTGTTCGCCCGGGGCAGGGTCGAGCTGTTGGGTTCCCTGATGCTGGCAGTGGTGGGCACGCGGCGTCCGACGCCGTACGGCGTGACGGTGACGGAGCGGCTGGCGGCGGATCTGGCGACTGCGGGATTGACGATCGTGAGTGGAATGGCTCGCGGCATCGACACGGCGGCTCACCGGGGTGCCCTCGGCGCCGGGGGCGCCACCATCGCGGTGTTCGGCTGCGGGGTAGACGTCATCTACCCGGCGGAAAACGCCAAGCTGGCCGATGAGATTGCCAAGCGGGGGCTCGTTTTGTCGGAATTCCCCATGGGAGCGCCGGCCTACCCGCAGAATTTCCCCATCCGCAACCGCATCATCAGCGGCATGAGCGCGGGGGTGCTGGTCGTGGAAGGCGCGCAGTACAGCGGCTCGGCGATTACGGCCCGGCTGGCGATCGACCAAGGGCGCGAGGTCTTCGCGGTTCCGGGTAACATCACCTCGAAGATGAGCTGGGGACCGAATCTGCTCATCAAACAGGGCGCCAAGCTGGTGCAAGACTGGAACGACGTGGTTACGGAGCTTCCGGCGGCGGACCGCCGGCGGCTTGCCGACGCCAGTCGCGAGCGCCTCGGGGCGGATGGCGCGCCCGAGCGAAACGGAACCGGAGCGGGCGTACAATCGTCTGTGCCCTTTGGGCCCGCCTCGCTGCTGGGCCGCAAGATCTTGGACCAGCTTCACGTGGACCAGGCGGTGCACATGGACGAGCTGCTGGAGCGCCTGGAAGGCTACTCCTCCTCGGAAATTATTGCCGCTCTGTTCGAGCTGGAGATGCTGGGGTTCATCAAACAACTTCCCGGCAGAAACTTTGTTAAAGTGTGGTAGCAACTGCATGGGCGGATCTCGGAGCCGCCCGTCGAATCCCTATGGGAAAATCTCTGGTTATCGTCGAATCGCCCGCGAAAGCGAAAACCATCAGCAAATACCTGGGCAAGCAGTATGTCGTCAAAGCGTCCCTAGGACACATCAAGGACTTACCGAAAAACGAGCTGGCGGTGGACATCGAAAACGGCTTCGAACCCACCTACCAGATCATTGAGGGCAAGCAGAAAGTGGTGCAGGAGCTGCGCAAGGCGGCCAAGGACGCCGACGCGGTGTACCTTGCGGCGGATCCGGACCGGGAAGGGGAGGCGATCTGCGCCCACCTGGCCGAAGAGCTGCGCACTCGCAAAAACGGCGGGCCCCCGATCTATCGGGTCATGTTCAACGAAATCACCGCCAACGCCGTGCGCAAAGCGTTCGAGAAGCCGGGAGCCCTGAACCGCCATCTGGTGGAGGCCCAGCAGGCGCGCCGTGTGCTGGACCGGCTAGTGGGCTACCAGATCTCACCGCTGTTGTGGGACAAAGTGCGTCGCGGCCTTTCCGCCGGCCGGGTTCAGACGGTGGCGCTTCGCCTCATCGTCGAGCGCGAGCGAGAAATCCAGCAGTTCCAGAAAAAGGAGTACTGGACGCTCGACGCGCACTTGGCGGCCAAGAAGCCACCGCTGATTGTGGCGCGCCTCATCAAGCGCAACGGCGAGAATGTCGAGATCCCGGATCAGGCGGCGGCCGACAACCTCGTCCGCCAACTCGAGGGCGCCGAGTACGTCGTCCAGTCGGTCACCACCCGCGAGAAAAAGCGCAACCCGGTGCCGCCCTTCATCACGTCGACCTTGCAGCAGGAGGCGGCACGCAAACTGCGCTTCAGTGTGAAGCGCACCATGATGCTGGCCCAGCGCCTATACGAGGGCGTGGAGCTGGGCGCGGAAGGTGCCGTGGGCTTGATCACGTACATGCGGACGGACTCGACGCGCGTCTCCGACGAGGCCGTCGCCGAAGTCCGCCAGCTGATCGCCGAGCGTTTCGGCCAACCGTACTTGCCACCCGAGCCGAACGTGTACAAGAGCAAGAAGGACGCCCAGGACGCCCACGAGGCCATCCGACCCACCTCGGTGCTGCGCACCCCGGAATCGGTGGCCAAGTATCTTTCCGAGGACGAGCTCAAGCTCTACCGCCTCATCTGGATGCGCTTCGTCGCTTCGCAAATGACGCCGGCGCTGTTCGACCAGACGACCCTGGACATCGTGGCGCGCGGTCAGGACGGCGCCGAATACCTGTTCCGCGAAACCGGCAGCGTGCAGAAGTTCGACGGCTACCTGGCGGTGTACGAAGAGGGCAAAGACCAGAAGGACGAAGAAGACGAGGAGCTCAAGCACAAGCTGCCGCCGGTGCGCGAGGGCGAAACGTTGAGGTTCCGCTCCCTCGAGCCGCAGCAGCACTTCACCGAACCGCCGCCTCGCTACACCGAAGCCACCCTGGTCAAGGAGCTGGAGGCCGACGGCGTGGGCCGGCCCTCGACCTACGCCTCGATCCTGTCCACTATTCAGGAGCGGGACTACGTGCGCAAACAGAACGGCCGTTTCGTGCCCACCGAACTGGGCATGGTGGTTGCCGACCTGCTCATCCAGCACTTCGACGACATCTTCGACGTGCGCTATACGGCGCGACTGGAGGAAGAGCTCGACGACATCGAGGAGGGCAAGCGCGACTGGCGCCAAGCCATGGCCGAGTTCTACGAGAAATTCAGCGCGGACCTGGAGCGCGCCGCCCGCAATATGACCGACCTCAAGCGCATGGAGAAGCCGACCGAGCTCACCTGTGAGAAGTGCGGCCGGCCCATGGTCATCAAATGGGGACGCCACGGCAGTTTCCTGGCCTGCACGGGGTATCCGGAATGCACCAACACCCGCGAAGTGGGTGTGGCCTTACCGGACCTCGACAAGGTGGATTTGAGCGAACAGGAAAACGAAGAATACTGCCCCAATTGCGGGCGGCCGATGGTCCTGAAGAAAGGCCGCTTCGGGCAGTTCTACGCCTGCTCCGGGTATCCGGATTGCAAGACCACCAAGCGGATCGGGGTCGCCGAGAAAAAGCCCGACATTCCGCTGGAGGAACCGTGCCCGCAGTGCGGCAGCAACCTCGTGATCAAGCATGGCCGCTACGGCGAGTTCACGGCGTGCAGCAACTATCCCAAGTGCAAGTACGTCAAGCAGAAGACGATCGGCATGAAGTGTCCGGTTTGCGGGGCGGGCGAACTGGTCGAGCGCCGCTCCAAACGCGGCAAGACTTTCTACGGGTGCAGCCGCTACCCTGAGTGTGGCTTCGTTTCCTGGGTCAAGCCGGTGTCGGAAGCCTGCCCGGAGTGCGGCAGCCCTTACCTGGTCGAGAGATGGCTCAAGGGCGGTCCGGAGCTCCGCTGCCCGAACAGTGAGTGCCGCTTCGCCCGGAAGCTGGAGCCGGCCCCGGCGGCCTGAGGGCGCCTACTTGCCGCCCAGAATCTCCCCGTGGGGCTTGCCTTGGGTGATCTCTTCGTAGGCATCCCGCACTTGCGCGGGCAAGGAATTGCCCACCCAGTTGCGCACGCTCTCGGAAAGCTGCACGCTCGTGGCCACGGGGCGCCCTTCCTTGAGGGTAACCAGATCCTCGAGCTTGCGGCCTTCGTTGACGGCCTTGCGCACGGCGGCCATGAGCTCCTGAAAGAAGCGGATCTGGCCGTCCAGGATTTCGCGGCCGCCCGCGCCTCCATGCCCCGGCAGGATGTGGACGGCGGCAAGCTTTTGGGCGGCTCGAAGTACGTTGGGCCAGTTGCACCGATCGGCGTCCCCGGCGTGACATCCTGCGACCAGCAGACATGGGGTTCAGCTCATGAAGGCCCCCTCGGGGCGTATTGCGAAAAACGGTACCGGAAAAGCCGGTAGAATGGGACATTTAGCAGGAGGGGTAATGGCAGCAGCTCCGCGCCGGCGCACGGTGGTGTGCGACGTCGGTGGCGTCAAGATCGGCTTCGGGCATCCGATCGTGGTGCAGTCCATGACCAACACCGACACCGCCGACGTGGGGGCCACCGTGGCCCAAGCCGCCGCGCTGGCCCGCGCGGGCTCGGAGCTGGTCCGCGTGACGGTCAACACCGAGGCGGCGGCTGCCGCCGTGCCGCGCATCGCCGAAGGACTGGAACGAGCGGGGGTGCGCGTGCCGCTGGTAGGCGACTTCCACTACAACGGCCACATCCTGCTGAAAAAATACCCGGACTGCGCCCGCGCCTTGGCCAAGTACCGCATCAATCCGGGCAACGTGAACATCGGCAAGCGGCATGACGACAACTTCCGCACCATGATCGAGGCGGCTCTCGAGTACGGTAAGCCGGTGCGCATCGGAGTGAACTGGGGCTCGCTCGATCAAGTGTTGCTAACTCGTTTGATGGACGAGAACGCCCGCCGGCCGGAACCGCTCGACGCCCGCGCCGTCACGCTGCGCGCCATGGTGGAAAGCGCCCTGCGTTCGGCGGAAGCGGCCGAACGCTACGGCCTGCCCCACGACCGCATCGTGCTCAGCGCGAAGGTCAGCGCCGTGCAGGACTTGATCGAGGTCTACCGCATGCTCGCTGCCGAATGCGACTACCCGCTGCACCTGGGGCTGACGGAAGCCGGCTTGGGCACCAAGGGCATCGTGGCCACCACGGCAGCGCTCGCTGTGTTGCTGCAGGAGGGCATCGGGGATACCATCCGCGCCTCGCTGACGCCGCCGCCAAACGGGGACCGGACCGAGGAAGTGCTCGTTTGCCAGCAGATCCTCCAGTCGCTGGGGCTACGAAGCTTCAGTCCTCAGGTGAGCGCGTGTCCGGGTTGCGGCCGCACCACGAGCACGTTTTTCCAGGAGATGGCCGACCGGATCCAGACGTACTTGCGGGAGCAGATGCCCGTCTGGAAGGAACGCTATCCCGGCGTCGAGGAGCTGAAGGTGGCGGTGATGGGCTGCATCGTCAACGGTCCGGGCGAGTCCAAGCATGCCGACATCGGCATTTCTTTGCCAGGAACCTTCGAGGAGCCCAAAGCGCCGGTCTACGTGGACGGGCGCTTGCTGACCACGCTGCGCGGAGAGGGCATCGTCTCGGAGTTCATCGGCATCTTGAATGCTTATGTGGCGGCCCGCTGGGGCGGAGGCACGAAATCCCACGATATAATTGAGAGTTCCGCCGAAGTTTTCGGTTCCCAAGTGGCAAGCCGTTCCTGAGGGAGAGCTTTGATGCCAACCGCCAAGGTCCAAACTGCGGAGCCGGGGGCGCCGCCTTCCTCGGCCCGCCAGGGCGCCTACAAGGTCTTCAGCCGTATCCTCGACTGGGTGACCACGGAGCGAACCCAGCTCATCAACATCACCGACCGCGTCAACGAAATTGTCCGCAAGAGCGGGATCCGCGAAGGCATCGTGCACTTGCAATCGCTGCACACGACGACGGCGCTGTTCCTCAACGAATGGCAAGACGCGCTAATCGAGGACATCAAGACGTTCTTGGGGCAGACAGTGGCGCGCGATCACAATTGGCGGCACAATGATCCGGCCTACTCCGACTGCGAACGGGGCAACGCGGACGCCCATCTGCGAGGCGTGCTGCTTGGGCAGAGCTTGTCTCTCCAGGTGCGCAACGCCGCCGTGCTGCTCGGCACGTGGCAAAGCATCATCTTTGCGGAATTCGATGGGCCCCGGACGCGGAGCCTGGCGGTGCAGGTTTCCGGCATCTAGGCCCGATCCGACGTAGTTCGGCAGTCCCGGTCTCCCTGCGGGCCCGGCCGCCGATCCTCATCGACAAACCCTCCTTCCGCCGATAGGTACACTGAGAGTCATGAGCAAAGAGGAGGTGCTTTTAAGAATTCAAGCGGTGCTGGATCAGGTGCTCGACGCCAAAGGAATTCCGCGTGTGAAGCTCAGTGAGGACGTGGCGGTGATGGACGGTACGCTGCCGATCGACTCGTTGGACCTTGCTCAGATCGTAATCGAACTGCAGTCGGTGACGGGTCGAGACCCGTTCCGCAACGGATTCGTCGAATTTCGTACCGTCGGTGAGCTGGCCCGGCTTTTCGCGGCATGAGCCGTCTGCGCACCACGCTCGAGGCTCGCGGCAACTCTCCCGTGGTGTTGCGCGAGCAAGGCAACGTAGGTGCAGACGACATTCTGAGGCAGGCCATCCAGTTTTCCGATGCGATCACCACTCGCGGCGCTTGCCGCATTTTCTCCCTCGACGACGATCCGGCGACGCTGTTAGCCTTGTTGGTCGTCGCCGAGTCTTTCCCTGTCAGTCTGGTCCTGGGCCGCGCGTCCGCAGGGGATGTGAAGCTTCCTGAGGAGTTGGAACCGGACGTTGTGGTGCGCGACTCGGGTGAAATTGTCCCCGGCAGTCATTACAGCAGGGACCGCCAAACCGGTTGTGCTCCCGGTATTTACTTGCTCACCTCCGGCACCACCGGCCGACCGAAGGTTGTCCATCAGACTCTGGAAGCCTTGACGGCGCGCATGCGTCGAGAATCTCTCGAAAAGAATCGCGGGGGCATTTGGTTGCTGACTTACGAACCGCACTCTTTTGCGGGGCTCCAGGTGGTGCTCTCAGCGGCGCTGTCGGAGGGAGCACTCGTGATGGGGCATGGGCGCACCGCCACCGAAATTTGCCGGCTTGCACGGACGTTCCGTGTCAGCCATCTGAGTGGAACGCCCACCTTCTGGCGCTCGCTGTTGATGGCCGTAGACTCCGAGGGACTACCGTCCTTGCGCCAGATCACTCTGGGGGGAGAAGCGGCCGACCAAGGCACCTTGGACCGTTTGCAGCGCGCCTTCCCCCAGGCGCGGGTCACGCACATTTATGCGTCCACCGAAGCCGGCGCATTGTTTGCGGTGAACGACGGTCGGGCCGGTTTTCCGGCGGCGTGGTTGGGCGAAGAGTTGCCCGGTGGCGTGCGACTGCGAATCCGCGAGGGCATGCTCGAGGTGCAAGCCCGCTCGCTGATGCAGCGGTACGCCGGGAGCCATCCGGCGCCGCTGACCGAGGATGGCTGGCTGCGGACGGGAGACTTGGTGGAGGTAGTGGAAGATCGGGTATTGTTTCGAGGTCGAGACGACGAGGTGATCAACGTCGCGGGATTGAAGGTGTTTCCTCGGGAGGTCGAAGCGTATTTGCTTGCGCATCCTCACGTCAGGGAAGCACGCGTCTTGGCCATCCCCAATCCGATGACGGGGGCGGTCTTGGGAGCCGAGATCGTACCGGCGGCCGGCGCGCCGGACAACCTTGCGCAGGAGCTTCTGCGTGCGTGTTTGAGAGATTTGCCGGCTCATAAAGTTCCGCGCCGATTCGCGATGGTCGAGCGGATACCCATCTCCAGCTCTTGGAAAAAGGTAGCGCCACGATGAAGCATGTGGTGATTACGGGGGGCAGTCGGGGCATCGGGGCAGCGGCCGTTCGCGCTTTGTTAGAGGAGGGCTATTTCGTGTCCACCTGCAGCCGCGCCCCGACAGAACACATTCGATGCTTCGAAACGGATCCCGCGCTGCGGGAACGGTTTTATTATCAACCCTTCGACTTGGCCCGGATTGAGGAATACGAGCGATTCCTCGACGCCTGCGTGGCGCGCGGCGGGCCGCTCTACGGGCTGGTGAACAACGCCGGCATCGCCCAGGCTGGCGTGCTCGCAACCTTCCCGCTCGTAGATTGCGAACGGATCGTTCGGGTGAATCTCATCGGGCCGCTCGCCCTGTCGCGAGCGGCGGCCCGGCACTTCCTTCGCCACCGGCGAGGCGGTCGGATCATCAACATCAGTTCGATCATCGGCAGTCGGGGTTACACGGGCCTTTCGGCATATTCGGCCTCCAAGGCGGGTCTGGACGGTTTGACTCGATCCCTGGCCCGGGAGCTGGGACGGATCGGCGTGACGGTGAATTCCATCGCGCCCGGCTATGTGCGGACCGATATGTCCGCGGCCCTTTCTCAGGAGGATCTCCAACAAATCGTTCGCCGCACGCCGCTTGGCCGCTTGGGGGAAGCGGCCGACACAGTGGCGCTGCTAAAGTTCCTGCTCTCGGAGGGGGCGGGTTTCATCACCGGCCAGGTGATTTTCGTGGATGGAGGTCTGAGCTGTTAGCCGTCATTTGCCATGCGAATCTGCGCCGTTTCCGCCCCTGCCCGTGTCTCCGGACTCGGCGGGAGGCCACGACCCGATTGACCCGCAGGAGCGCGGCAGGTATACTACACCGCTTGAAATTTCAATTTGGAGTCAGGGGTGAGCGTTCGGGCTGGTCCTTTACTTAAACGTTGGGCCTTTTCGACGGTCGAAAAGATGGGCGTTTACGCGATCTGCCGTCGGGTTTGCCGCGGCTGGGTAGCAGTGCTCTGTTACCATGGCGTGGTCCCTCGAATGCGGGATGACCGGAAGGATCTTTTTACGTTTTTCGTTGACGTTTCACAATTCAGTGCGCAACTACAATACATTTGCAGAAAATTTACGCCGATTTCTGGCTCGGACCTCTGCGAAGGATTGGCGGGAAGGCGGTCTTGGCCAAAGAATCCCGTCGTTGTAACGTTCGACGACGGTTACCGCAACAATGCGACGATTGCTGCGCCGATTTTACGTCAGATGGGAGTGCCCGCAATCTTTCACTTAGCGACCAGTTATGTGGGTACGCACGAGATCCTTTGGACTACGGAGATGCGACTGCGGATTCTGGACTGGCCAGAGCCGGAGCTTGAGTGTGGGTTTGGACGCTTTTCCCTCGGGGAACGCCAAGGCAACGCGAAGTCACGCTTGGCAATTGCCAAGCAACTGGTGGAACGGTGTAAGAGGGTCCCGACACAGAGGCGGCTTGAGTTGCTCGACCTTTTGCGGTCGAGAACGCCGGCTGTCCCATCGCTTTTTGATGAGCAGTCGGACGCCTTCATGGACTGGCACGAGGCGAGGAGACTGGTAGCACAAGGTTTCGAGTTGGGGTCACACACCGTCTCACACTCCATCCTGACGTCCGTGGACGGTGAAACGGTCGCCGCCGAGTTGCGCGAGAGCCGAGCGGTGATCGAGGAAAAAGTTGGCGCGCCCTGCCGGTTTCTGGCGTACCCAAACGGGGGCCGTGCAGACTACTCGCCAGAAGTCATGCGCGAAGCGGAACGGGCGGGTTACGACGCGGCCTTTGCGGTCGAGGATCGCCATGCCGGTCCGGTCCCTTGTCGTTGGGCCATTCCCCGGTTTCTGCCCCACTACGGGCTCCCTCTAGAGGTGTTCCGCGCCAAAGTCAGCGGAGTGTATTCATTTGCTGGCCGCTAACCAGAGTGCGCTTCGCTTGATCGCCTCAGTCGCGGCTGCGACAGTACCGCAGATACGAACGGCAGGAAGCTGCCGCCGGAAAGGTCTTCCGGCGCCATGAGTCACCTCCGGTGCGCCACCTTGGAGGATCTGGCCGGGATTCGGGATGTGTCGGTCAGGAACGGGCTCAGCGCCTTCGAGGTGGAAAGTCGCAAACGCTGGTGGCTTACCCACCCGTTTGCAGCCGACTTCGAAGGAGTCCCCATGGGTTGGGTGCTCGAGGACGAAGGCGGCCGCATCGTGGGAACACTGACGAACATCCCGATGTTGTACGAACTGGATGGCCGGAGTCTCCGGTGTGCGACGGCAAGTTCCTGGGCCGTAGATCCGGAGCATCGCTCCCGTTCGCTGCAGCTGATGATGTCCTATTTCGCACAAGGCCGTGTGGAGCTCATGATCAACGGCAGCGCCAACGACACGGCGGCCCAAGTGATGCTCGCGTTCCGTGCCGAACCGATCCCCGCTCCGGAATACGATGCCAGTCTCTTCTGGATCCTCCGACCTCGACAGTTCGCCGCTGCAGCGCTCCAGCGGAGGCGGATTCCGGCCGCCCGGTGGTTGTCCGTGCCGGCCGGTCTCTTACTGTGGCTGGCTTCAATCCCAGGGCGCCTGCCGCGTCGGTCCGCGGGCGAAGTTCGACAGTTCGAGCGCTTCGGGGAGGAGTTCGATGCGTTTTGGGAGAGGTTGCGGAAACAGCCGGGACGGTTGAGGGCGGTTCGGACGGCCAAGGCGCTGGAATGGCGCTTCAGCGAGGCCTGGTGGCCGGGGAAGCGAACGGTCCTCGGAGTGGTGCGTGACGGGGAGTTACAAGGATACATCGTACTTGCGGAGCGGGATCAGCGCAAGGTGTTGATGATTGGCGACCTCCAAGCCCTCGACGACTCGCCGATGGTGATTCGAACCTTGCTCGGGGCGGCGATCCGCTCGGCCCTCCGTCAAGGTGCGCTCGCTGTGCAGTGGCTCGGTTGGGCGCCTGGGAAACGGCGCGCTGCGCTTCCCTTGTTCCCCACGGCACGCCGAAGCGGCGCTCGGTGGCCCCTTTATTACCGAACCGCGGACGCGCACCTAAAAGCCAGGCTGTCACAGCCCCATTGCTGGGACTTCTCTCCCTTCGACGCCTTCTGAAGCTGCCGGGAGGACGCTCGCTCGTCGCAGCCACGGTCCAGAGAACGAGTCGAGGTCAGCCGCGGAGCGTCAACGCTATACTGGACTGGGACGCTCCACAGCGAAACCGTATGCTGTGACGGGCGAAAGCCCACGAGCGACCAGACGCTATGGGACGTCACTTCACTTTGGAGGAGGCCGAGCGGCTGCTGCCGCGGGTCCAAGAGGAGCTGCGCCAAGCCATGATCCTCCGCGCCGAGTATGGAAAGACGGAGGCGGAGATCGAAGCGATCCTGCGCCGTGTGGCGCTGGTAGGAGGCTCCGTCGTTAACCACCAGCACGTCGTGCGTCTCCAATCCCGGCGCGATGCTTTAGGCGCCCGCCTGAAAGAGGTGATTCAGGGGATTCATGAGTACGGCTGCCTCGTCAAGGATCTCGAGATCGGCCTGATCGATTTTCCGACCCTATTCCGGGGCGAGGAAGTTTACCTGTGCTGGCGGATGGGCGAAGAGGGGATTCAGTTCTGGCACCGGGTGGAGGAAGGCTACCGGGGCCGGAAAAAAATTGACGCGGAATTCCTAACCCATCACCGGGGCGATCCGGCGCACTAGCCTGGACCTCGCCTGCCGACTGGGTCTGGAGTTGCTGGGGCGTTGGGCGAGGCAGACAACTGGTCAAAAAAGGGTTCCGACTGCGCTTGGAGACCCGGTATCCGGAAGCTGAGGACGTCAAGTTGACTGCCGTGGCAGCGCGGCCCGAGAGTCTCGCTTTGCGGCTGCGGATCCCCGGCTGGCTGCGGCGCTCCGCCGTCGTGAAGTTGAACGGCCAGCCGCTGGAGGGGACGCCATCAGCAGGGAGCTACCTGGAGCTGACACGCGTATGGAGGGCGGGGGACATGCTGGAGGCGCGTTTTCCCATGGATCTGAGCGCCGAAGTCATGCCGGACGATCCGAAGGTGCAGGCCTACCTCTATGGACCGCTGGTGCTGGCCGGGGATCTCGGTGCCGAGGGGCTCACCGAAGCGCACATCATTGGGCCGAACTTCCGCGTTGGCGCCCCCGGGGTAGAACAGCACGGATCTCCTTTGGCGCCGACCAACCAGGTGCCGCCGGTTCCAGACCTGGAGATTCCCATCTTACGGCCCAGGGGCGCGGACCCAGCTTCCTGGATCAAGCCCGCCGACTCGCCGCTCACGTTCCGAACCACGGGCCAACAACGGGACGTGACCTTGGTGCCGCTGTACCGGCTGTTTGACCGCCGTTACGCTGTCTACTGGGAGGTCGCCTAACCCAGAAGTCCGTCGGCCGGCTGTGGCACCGGTCTCGCCCGGAGCGGCCAGCCTGTGGTTTGCGGCAGGCGGGAAACCGCCTTCCGACGCCATCGGGCCGAGCCACGGATCAGACCGGCGAGATTTTCCTCGCAAACCTTGCAGTGTTCCCCTCCCCTACGGCATAGTGGAAAGGAGAGACGTCATGTAGAGCGCAGCGCAGCCGGCCGCTAGTTCGAAGAACGCCCGTGGCCTCGGCGCAGGGCGCTCGCAAGGCACGGACGCTTTTCGATGGCGGAGAGCATTCTGTATCTGACCGAGCTGGTGGGCCTGAAGGTGTTCGACCTGAAGGGACGCCGCATCGGCCGCATCAAGGATGCCGCGCTGGTTCCCCTGATTGACCCGGTCCGCGTGGACCGCTATCTGGTGGGGGGCGGCTGGGCTTGGCTCACCATCCGCCACGACCAGGTTCGCTCGATTTCGCTGGACGGCTTGTACCTCCGCGACGAACTCCTGACGCCCTACCACGACGACGAATACATGCTACGGCTGGTGCGCGATCTGCTGGATCAGCAGATCATCGACGTGCAAGGCCGCAAGGTGGTCCGCGTCACCGACGTGACGTTGCTGATCAGCCAGGAAGCAGGTCACGATGTGCTTCGGATCTGGGAGGTGGACATCGGGCTGCGCAGCATGCTGCGGCGGCTGCTCCAGGGGGTGCTGCCGCCGCGGTGGATCCGCCGGATCCAGGCGCCGATCGCACCCCGGTCGATCCCCTGGCAGTTCTGCAACATCGTCGAACCGGATCCCCAGCGCCGCCTGCGACTGAACATCTCCCACGAACTGCTGGCTCAGATGCATCCGGCGGACCTGGCCGACATCGTCGAGGAGCTCAGTCCCGAGGATCGGGAGGCGATCTTCGAAACGCTGGACAGCGAAGTGGCCGCCGAAGCGCTTTCGGAAGTGCAGCCCGAGATCCAGGCCCAGATTCTGGAGTCTCTGGAGGCGGAAAAGGCCGCCGAAATTATCGAAGAAATGGCGCCCGATGAAGCCGCGGACGTGCTGGCGGAGCTGGAAGAGGAGACCTCCGAAGAAATCCTCGAGGAGATGGAGGCCGAGCCCAAGTCCGAGGTTCAAGAACTGCTGGAGTTCCCGGACGACACCGCCGGCGGGCTGATGACCACCGAGTACGTGGCGGTCCCAGAACAAGGTGCTGTGGCCGACGCCCTGACCGCGCTCAAAGGGAACGAGGAGCTTCTGGAGTCGTTGAACGCGCTGTTCCTGATCGATGCGGAGGGTCGTCTGAGCGGCGTGGTGCCCTTGGCGCGCCTGTTCATCGCCTCGCCGCAAACGCCCCTGCGCGCGATTGCGGTCGCCCCCGCGGCCCAGGTCTCCGTACGGGAGCGCCAGGACCGGGTGACGGAGCTGTTCGACAAGTACAATCTGCTCACCCTACCCGTCCTTGACGAGGAGGGCCGCCTCGCCGGCGTGATCACCGCCGACGACGTGATTTCTATCCTGAGAAAACGATGAGCGACCCTGCGGATGCTGAAGCGCCTGCGCCACCGAATCGCCGTCTTCTTTTCCGTCATTGGCCCCGGCTTCATCACCGCCATGGTGGACAACGACGCCGGCGGCATCTACACCTATTCGCAAGCGGGCGCCCGCTTCGGCTACCTTCCCCTTTGGACCCTGATTCCCATTACGATTCTCCTGATCGTCACCCAGGAGATGTGCTCTCGCATGGGCGCGGTCACGGGCAAGGGCCTTTCGGATCTGATCCGCGAGGAGTTTGGCCTCCGCACCACCTTCTTCGTCATGACCGCCTTGGTGCTCACCAATTTGACCAACATCATGGCGAACTTCGCGGGCGTGGCCAGCTCGCTCGAGCTGTTCCACGTCAGCCGCTACATCTCGGTCCCGCTCAGCGCGATCGCCGTGTGGCTACTGGTCGTCAAGGGCACCTACCGGAGCGTCGAGAAGGTGTTCCTAGGGGCCTGCTCGTTTTACATCTGCTACATCATCTCTGGCGTCCTGGTGGAGCCGAACTGGGCGGAGGCGGCTCTCTACAGCGTCCGGCCGGTGGTCATGTTGGATCCGGATTACATCACGATCGTCATTGGCCTGGTGGGCACCTCGATCGCGCCCTGGATGCAGTTCTACCTGCAGGCGGCAGTGGTGGAGAAAGGTATCACCGCGAAAGAATATGCGGAGTCCCGGATCGAGGTCATCGTCGGCTGCATCGCCATGACGGTGATTGCCTTCTTCATCATCGTGGCGTGCGCCGGCGCCATCTGGACCCAGAGGCCACGGGACATCCGTGACGCGACGGACGCAGCGCTGGGCCTGAAGCCGTTCGGCGAGTACGCTTATCTGCTGTTCTGCCTCGGCCTGTTCAACGCTTCGTTGTTCGCCGCCTCGATTCAACCACTTTCGACGGCCTACACCGTCTGCGAGGGCTTGGGCTTCGAGTCCGGCGTGAACCGTCGCTTCCGGGAAGCGCCCGTTTTCTATTGGCTTTTTACCCTGCTGATCGTCTTCGGCGCCGGCACGGTGCTGCTGCCGGAGTTCCCTTTGGTGAAGATGATCCTGCTGTCTCAAGTGATCAACGGCGCCTTGCTGCCGCTCGTGCTGATTTTCATGGTGCTGCTAGTCAACCGCAAGGGCCTGATGCACGAGTGGACCAATTCGCGCACTTACAACGCCATTGCGTGGACTTCCGTGGCCATCCTGATTGGGCTGACGCTGGCCCTGGTGGCTTTCACGATCCGCGATCTGTGAGCGCCGCGCCTTGTTATTTGCGTTCCAGCAGCCAGGCGCAGAGCTCCAAGCGCCCGCCCTCCCCGTCGTTGACGGCGTAGCGGGCCGGCACGCGCTTGCCTTCGCGGACTCGCGCGTTCCACAGGGAGGCGCTAGCGTAGACGCCGTCCTTGCGCAGCGCATAGAAAGTGAGGTCGAACTTGGCCAGGCGCTCCGCGTCGTTTCCGAAGTTGCGCGCCACGCGCCGCAGCGCTTCGAGGCAGGCCTCCTTGGGATCCATTCCCCGTCGCATGTTTTCCACCACTGTGTGAGCGCCCGCGATGCGAATGTTTTCCTCCCCCCGCCCGGTGGCGCCGGCCGCACCTACGTCCTGATCCACCCACAGCCCGGCGCCGGGGAGCGGCGAGTCGCCCACGCGTCCGGCGATCTTCCACGCCAAGCCGCTGGTCGTCGTCACGCCCGACATTTCGCCCCGCTCGTTGAGCGCCAGGCAGTTGATCGTGCCTGTCGGGGGATCCATCGCCACTTGCCAAGCCCAGGCCAGCGTGGCCTCGTCCACATGCGGGAACAGCTCCCGAAGGCGCGCCGAAGGTTTGCCCGGCGGAGCGTCCAGCCCGTCGGTCCAGTTGTTGTGGCCGGAGCGGTCTCGCAGGGATTGCTTCCAAACCAGCCAGGCCAGCCGGGATTTTTCGGTCAGCAGATTTTCTTCCTGGAATCCGAAGGCCTTGGCGAACCGTAGGGCGCCTTCGCCCACCAGCATGACGTGATCGGTGTGTTCCATCACGAGCCGCGCCACTTTCGACGGCGTCTTGATGTTGCGCAGCGCGGCCACCGCGCCGCAGCGGCGCGTCGGGCCGTGCATGACGCTCGCATCCAGCTCCACGATGCCGTCCTCGTTCGGCAAGCCGCCGTAGCCCACGGTGTTGTCTTCCGGGTCTTCCTCGTTGAGGTTCACCCCGGCGAGCACGGCGTCCAGGGTGTCGGCTCCGCTCCGCAGCAATTCCATGGCGCGGTTACACGCCCGCAGCCCGTTGGCGCTGGCGATGACCACGTTGCGCGGCCGCGCCTGCGCCGCACGCAGGGCGGGCAACCCTGCCACAGTGCGAAAGCATTCTCTCCGGCTGATCATGGCACAGCTCCTCCTGTTACACTAGCTGCCTGATGAAGGCCCTTTGGTGGATCCTGACACTCGCCTCATTGTGCTTCCCAGCGGCCGAAGGACGCAAGCCGCCCGCATTTCAGCTGGAGCTGACGGAGATCACCGCCCGCCGTATAGAACGCCAGATCCTCGTCGATGGGCGGGTGCGGAATGCCAGCGGCCAGGCCCTCGAATCGGTGGTGTTGTTGTTCGACTTCCTTTCGCCGGAGGCGCGCGTGGTCACCACGCGCAAGGGGGCCCTGGAGGAGGCGCTGCTGGAAGACGGCCAGGAAGCCGCCTTCCACTTCCGCATGCCGGATGCCGTGCGCGCGGTGTGGTTTCGCGTGCGGGCGCAAGCCCGCGGAGGCCGCGAGCCGGAAGTCCGCAACGCCGGGCCGTTCCCCATCGAGTAGTTCCCACCGGTTTTACAAAAGTTTTACAACTTCAAAACGACCCCTGGGTTGGTTAACTTTAGGATGCGGCTGAGGGGGTTCGGAAGAGAAGTATGCCCGAATCGGCCATGGACAAGCCGGCTGTGTATCGCGATGAACATTTGGAGGTTGATTTCAAAAGCGGCATGGTGCGTTTGGACTCCGTCGCTTTGGTGCTGACGCGGAAGGAATACGAGCTGCTGGCCATGCTCGTGGCAAACGAAGGGGAGATCGTTCCGCGAGACGTCCTGCTGCTCCGGGTTTGGGGGTACGGCAAAGAGATCCGCACGCGCACCTTGGACGTTCACATCCGGCGGCTGCGGAAGAAGCTGGCCCCATACGGCGATCGCTATATCCAAACCATTTTCGGCGCCGGCTACCGGTTCCAGCGCTATCGGGAGCCCCACAGCGCCGCCTCTTTCTCCGCGGCTGTCGCATCAGCGCGAGCCTAGTCGCCGCCCGGCAAGGGTTGATTGGTCAGCAGCAGTTTGCCGCCGGCTGCGGCCACCGTGTGCAGAGCAGCGGCGCCTACCAGTCCTTCCAGACGCGGGAGCGCCTCGCGCGCCGCAACCAGGTAGAAGCGCTCTGGCTGCCGCCAGAGCTCCTTGAATTCTCGGTCGTCGATGAATACGTCCGGTGCGTCCGGCGCGTAGGAGCCGTACTCGAGGTTCATGACGCGACCGTTCAACAGCAAGGCGCGCCGGTTGGTGTAGAAGAAAACGGAGGAAAAGGCGTAGTACTGGTCATCGACGATCAACCGGCCGGCTGGAGCTCGGGCGAGCGCATCCGCGAGCGGTTTGGAGCCCAGATAGGGATCGAACCGGATCAGCGCGAGCCGGGCGGCGTGGCACAAGACGACCATCATGAGGGCCAGAGCCAGAAGCGCCCTTTGGCCGCGTAACAGCCAGGCGGCGACGGCGCCGCCGCCCAGAGCCATTCCCGCAAGCGCCAGCGGCTCCCGCAGGTACGCGAACGACCGCAACGTGAGATCCTGCATGTGTCCGAGGGAGAGAGTGTAGACCTCGTACACGTTCGGGGCCTTTCGCAGGGCTTCTGCAATGTCTCCCGGCGTGGGCAGATCCCGCACGGCGACCAGGATCGCAAACGCGGCGACAGCCGCGGCCGCCGCGATGCCCGCCGCGATCCGCACTCCGCGTCGGACCCAAACGCCCCCGTGGGCGATGGCGGAGCCGACCAGTAGGGCCAGAGCCGGATACCCGGGCATTGTGTAATACTCCTGCGTCGTCGAGAACGAGAAGAACACGAGAAGGAAGCCGATCCAGCACAGCGCCAGCAGACGCACCCGTCCGGCGCGGTCTACGGGCCCGTAACGCAACCGAGCCACCGCCGGAAGGAAGGCGCTCCAGGGGTACAGCCAAACCAGATGCAACACCCAGAACTGCAGCCGCGGCACGGTGTTGTAATCCACCGGGTGCCGCTTGCCTAGAAACCGGAGCAGGTGCTCGTTGAAAAAGTAGAACCAGAAGAAGCCCCGATACACGCCCGGACGGCTGTCGAGGCTGAAGTCCAGGTAAGGCGGGTTGCGCAAGGTCGCCAGCACGTGCCAGGGCGCGGCGATCGCGAGCATCAGCAACGCCCCGGATACAGGGTGCAGGCGCTGCCAGGTCTCGCGCTGCCACAGCCGGCCGGTGGCCAGCAAGTACAGCAGCAGGGCTCCTGCGGGCGCGACGATTGCGATCAATCCCTTCAGGAGAATCCCGGCGCCGGTTGCGGCGGCGGCCAGCCAGGCCCAGCGCCGGGGACGGAGTTCGTCCGGCTCGAGCGCCCGCACCGCGCCCCACAAAGTCGCCGTCACGGCGAGGGTGAGCAACACGTCGGCGAACAGGACGCGCGTAAAGAGAAACAGCCCCACGCACGTGGCCAGCGCCAGGCCCGCGTAGAAGCCTGCCGGGGCTCCGAAAGCCCAGCGCCCGAAGCGGACGGTGAGCCAGGCGAGCGCGACGGCTCCGAGTCCGATGGGCAGGCGCGCCGCCCAGTCGTGCACGCCGAAAATCAGGAAGCAGACCGCGATCAGCCAGTACTTCAGAGGCGGTTTTTCCAAGTAGGCGACTCCATTGAGCCGTGCCGTGACCCAATCGCCCGACTCGAGCATCGTGCGCGCAATCTGTGCTTGCACCGCGTCCACATCGTCCATCAGATGCGGCGGCGAAGGTATGGTGGCGAAAATAAAGATCGCGGCCGCAAAAAGCACCACCGTCAGTTCGAGGCGCCGGACGCCGGTGTCCGGAACGAGCTCTTCGCTCGGGCTGTTCCCGCAGGCCATCGGATCTTTCTCCAGCATAGGAAACCCCCGTCGTGGCGCCGCGGCGCTACACTAGCAGCCGGAGGCGAATGACCATGCGCGGCATCGCGTGGAAGCTGACCGGCTGTACCGCGTTGTCCGTCGGCTCGTGTCTTGCGCAAGTCGCCAATCTGACCGGCACCTGGGATCTCAATGTCGGCAAGTCGCGCTGGGGCAGAGTCCAACGGCCGCTCGCCATCACGGTGATCATCGAGCACCATGAGCCGGCCCTCAAGTACACCGGCACGATCGTCTACTCAGCCGGAGAAGACACCCGCACGTTTGGTTTCGAAGGGGCCATTGACGGCAAGGAATACCCCATCACGCGCTCGTTCGGCTCGGGCAAGATTCGGATCCGGCGCCTGGACTCCCGCACCACGGAAAGTGTCTTCCGCTCCGACGACGGACTGTGGGAAGAGTACGCCCGCACCTCGATTTCGGCCGACGGCAAAAGCCTGCGCCGGGAGATCCGCCGCAAAGGCCCGCCCGGCGAGATGCGCTGGACTGAGGTGTACGACAAGCGATAGCCTCCCTGCGGCGAGACGGGCGCCGGCTGGGGGAGATTTCGTGTATGCTTTGACTGGGCGGCATGCGCAAGTCCCTCGCCTCTCCCACCGGACGGCTGCTGGCCGGGCTGGCCTTCACTTTGGCGGCGGTCGCCGTCTTCTCTTGGTACGCCTTGCGCCAGATCGCCGGTTTGCGTGATCTGCAAACGCAGACGGTGGACCGCAACCGGCGCGACAGCCTCCAGCTGCTGCGCATCCAGAACGACCTCAACGCGCTGGCCTTGGCGATGCGCGACATGCTCGACAACACCGAGCCGTATCCGCTGGTGGCCTGGAAGGCGCAATTCGAACGCATCCGCATTGACTTGGAGGATGCGCTGCGGCTCGAGGCCCGCTTTGCGCCAGCCTCGCGGGAACCGGAGCGGCAACAGTACTTGGCGAACTCGATCGCCCAGTTCTGGCGCTCGGCTGACGAGATGTTTGCCCTCGCCGCCCGAGGGGATACGGAGGGGGCGCGACGCCTGATCCGCAATTCGCTGCAAGCGCAGCAGGCGGCCATCACCACCACGGTCGCGCGCCTCCTGGTCTCCAATAACGAGGCCGAAGAGCAGGCCGCGGCGCAGATCCAAGCGATTTACCGGCGGGTGGAGCGGGACATCTACCTGTTTCTGGCGGCCATCCTGGCGGCGGTGACGCTCACGAGCCTTTACTTGATCTACTCCAACCGGCGCGTGTTCGAGCGGTTGGAGACGCTGTCGGCTCAACGCAGCGACCTATCCCGGAAGCTGATTACCGTGCAGGAGCAAGTGCTGCGGTCCGTCTCGCGCGAGCTCCACGACGAGTTCGGGCAGATCCTGACCGCTGTGGGTGCGCTGTTGCGCCGGGCCGAGATGCGCGGCCTGCCGACGGATTCGCCCTTGAAGGAGCAGTTGCATGAGGTCCGCGAAGTGGTCCAGTCGGCCCTCGACAAGACGCGCAGCCTTTCGCAAATGCTCCACCCCACCGTGCTGGATGATGGGGGCTTGGAAAAGGCTCTCGACTGGTACCTGCCCCTGTTCGAGAAGCAGACCGGAATCAGGGTACGATATGAGAAAAAGGGCGTTTGCCCGGCCGTGGACGACCGGGTCGGCATTCACGTGTACCGGGTCTTGCAGGAGGCGTTGAACAACCTGGCGCGGCACTCCCGGGCCTCGGAAGCTTGGGTGCGGCTGCATTGCTCGCCCGAGCAACTCACTCTCGAAGTCGAAGACCACGGCGTGGGGATGCCGGACGGCGCCCCGACAAGACGCGGCATCGGACTGGTAGCCATGCGCGAGCGCGCCGAACTGCTCCACGGCGCGATCGAGTTCGCGCGGCCGCCCGAGGGCGGCACGCTGGTCCGCCTGCGTGTGCCCCTCACGGAGGGATCGCGCAATGGAAACTGAAGTCATCACGGTTTTGCTGGCTGACGACCACAGTCTGGTGCGGCAGGGTTTCCGCCGCATCCTCGAAGACGAGCCGGACATCCGCGTGGTGGGGGAAGCCGCCACCGGCTTGGAGGCGGTGCGCTTGGCCAAGGAGCTAGCGCCGCGGGTCATCGTCATGGACTTCGCCATGCCGGAGCTGGACGGCATCCAGGCGACGCGGGAAATCCTGCGGCACCGGCCAGAGACGGCCATATTGATCTTGAGCATGTACTCGGAGGACAACTACGTGCGCAACGCCCTCGACGCTGGAGCCCGGGGCTACGTGCTCAAGAACGCCATGGACATCGATTTGGTGAGCGCTGTGCGGGACGTCGCCGCCGGCAAGCAGGTCCTCGGCCCCGGCCTGCTGAAGTCCCCGCCGGGTCCGGACGAGAACTTCAGCCGCTTGACGCCTCGCGAAAAGCAGATCCTCCAGCTGATTGCGCAAGGCCACTCCAACAAGGAAATTGCGGCCATCCTGAACCTGAGCCCGAACACCGTGGCGGTGCACCGCGCCAATCTCATGGAGGCGCTCAACATCCACCGCACGGCCGAGCTGGTGCTCTACGCCATCCGAAAAGGGCTCGTCAGTCCGCCGTGACGCGCCGAGAGTTCCTCTTCGGCGGCGCCGCCTGGTTGCGCGCCGCCGCGCCGTTGGGTTTCTCCTTCACCGACGTCACCGCCCAGGCCGGGATCCGTTTCGTCCACAACAGCGGAGCGTTCGGGCGGAAGTATCTTCCGGAGACGCTGGGCTCCGGCTGCGCTTTTTTGGACTATGACAACGACGGCTGGCAGGACATCTTGCTGGTGAACGGGATGGACTGGCCCGGCCATAAACGCCGCCGGACCACGCTGCGGCTGTACCGCAACAACCGCGATGGCACGTTCACCGACGTGACGCGCCAGGCGGGCCTGGACGTCGAGATGTACGGCATGGGCGTGGCGGCGGGTGACTTCAACAATGACGGCTTCACCGACATTTTCATCTCTTGCGTGGGCCAGAGCCGCCTGTTTCAGAACACCGGCAAGGGCACGTTCGTGGACGTGACGCGCAAGGCCGGGCTGGCGGGCCGCGAGGGCTTCAGCAGTTCCGCCCTCTGGTTCGACTACGACCGCGACGGATATCTGGATCTGTTCGTCTGCAACTACGTGAAGTGGTCGCCCGAGCTGGACGTGTTCTGCAGCATGGACGGCAAGAACAAGTCGTACTGCACGCCGGAAGCCTATCGCGGCGCCACCTGCTGGCTGTTCCGCAACCGCGGCGACGGCACTTTCGAAGACGTCACGGCGCGCAGCGGCATCTTCGACAGCAGCTCCAAGTCGCTCGGAGTGGCCATGCTGGACGACGACGACAACGGCTGGGTGGATCTGTTCGTGGCCAACGACACGCAGCCCAACAAGCTCTACCGCAACAACGGCGACGGGACGTTCCAGGACGTGGCGGTCCGAGTCGGCGTAGCTTTCAGCGAGGACGGCAAGGCGCGGGCGGGGATGGGTGTGGACGTGGGCGATTACGACAACTCCGGACTGCCCAGCTTGGTGGTGACTAACTTCGACAACGAGATGCTCGGGCTGTACCGGGGCACGCGCCGGGGCATCTACATCGATCAGGCGCCGCGGACCAACGTGGGACGCATCACGCGGCGCAGCCTGGGGTTCGGATGCTTTTTTTTTGACGTGGACCTGGACGGTTTCCTTGACCTCCTGGTCGTCAACGGACACATCGACGAAGGCATCCGGGCGCTGCGGCGCGACGTGACTTACGCCCAGGCGCCCCACCTATTCCTTAATCGGGCCAAAGAAGGATTTCAGGACGTCGCGCCGGAGGTCGGCGGCGGCTTCGCGCAGCCTAAGGTGGGCCGGGGGGCGGCCTTCGGCGACTTCGATCGCGACGGGGACCTGGACGTGCTGATCACCACCAACAACGGCCCCGCTTACCTCTACCGCAACGACCGGCACAACGCCAATCACGGGATTCGCTTTCAGCTCGTGGGTACGAAATCCAACCGGGATGCCATCGGCGCCACCGTGCGCATCGAATATGGCGGCGAGACCAGCTGGCGAATGGTCAAAAGCGGCTCGAGCTACTTGTCGCAGTCCGAGCTCCCCGTGACGTTCGGTTTGGGGCGCCGCGACCGTGTAGACCGGGTCCTGATCCGCTGGCCGAGCGGGCGCACCGAGGAGTACAAGAACCTTCGGGCGGGCCGGACCTACGTCTGTACGGAAGGCCGGGGCGTGCGTGCGCTCGACGGGTTTTGAGGGACGCTCCATTCCCTACCGTCTTATCCGTACCCGTCGGCCATGGGTCCAACTAAGCAGCCGCTGTGCCACCCTGTCCCTCATGCGTCCCTCCTGCCATCCGCACTGCCAGGCGCAGGGCCGCTTTCATGTTGGCGGGATTGGCCACGTTCTGGCCCGCGATGTCGAAGGCGGTGCCATGGTCGACCGAGGTGCGGACGATGGGGAGCCCCAGCGTGACGTTTACCGTGCCTTCGAAATCCACCAGCTTCGCCGGGATGTGTCCCTGATCGTGGTACATCGCGACGACCAGGTCGAACTCCTCGCGCAGAGCGCGAAGAAACACCGTGTCGCCGGGCAGCGGGCCGTGACAGTCCCAGCCTCGGCCGCGGGCTTGCTCGACGGCGGGCAGGATGCTGCGCACGTCCTCGTCGCCGAAGAGGCCATGTTCCCCGGCGTGCGGATTCAAGCCGCAAACGGCGATTCTCGGCCTTGCGAACCCCAGCCGGCTCATGGCCTCGCCCCCCAGCTCGATTGTCCGCAGTATGCGGGCAGTGTCGAGCTCGCAGGCCCGGCGCAGCGCCACATGGGTGGAAACGTGGACGACGCGGAGCCGGCTTCCCGCCAGCAGCATCCGTGACTCCGGCGCACCGCACAGCGCCGCGATGTATTCCGTATGGCCGGTGAAAGCCTCGCCAGCCAGCGTGATCGCCTCCTTGTTCACCGGGGCGGTGGTCAGGGCTTGGGCGCGCCCCTCCAAGCAAAGACGCACCGCTTCGCGGATGTACGCGAGTGCCGCGCGTCCGCAGGCCGCACTCAACTGCCCCGGTCTCCAGCCGTCTGGATCCAGCGCCTGAAGATCGCAGATCTCCGCGTTTGGCGGGAGACGGATGCCCGTAAGCTCGCACGCGCGCTCCACTACGGCGGCATCCCCGATGATTTTCCAGTCAGCCAGCGGGGCGACGCCCGCATCCGCCAGCGCCTTGACGACCACTTCAGGGCCAATCCCGGCGGGATCCCCGATGGTGATGGCGATGACGGACCGAGTTTTGGGAAGCTCTCGAGCGCGCTCCATGCTCAGAACGTGATGCCCAGCAGAAATTCCATTTGGTTCTTGCGGGCGCGGAATCCGGCCCGGATGTCCTCTCCACCGGTCCAGCGGGTGTACCGCAGTTCGGGCGAGAGCTTCAGAACCAGGACGTTCGCCCGAAGGCCGCCGCTCAGCACGGGGCCACGGGACCCCGAGCCCGGTCGCATCAAGTCGTTGAGCTTTCGAAATGCAATTCCCGCGCCCACGTAAGGCCGCACCACGGCGCCCGGGAAGCGGTATTTTCCGATCAGTGGGAAATCCCAGACCTCGTCCCGCGCTTTCCAGCGCAGTACGGGGACCTGATCCAGTCGAGCGCCCTCATAGCCCACGCGGCGGTAGAGTGCGTTGAACTCGATTCCGAGATCGGCGGGCAAGTCCACATCCACCATCAGCCCGAAAGCCCAGCGGGACGGCAGATTGCTCCAATCGCCCGCGCCCACCGTTTCGGTCAATTCTGCCAGCGGCGCCCCAGCTTTCACGCCGACATGCAACTGCGCCGCGGCGGAGAGCCAGCTCGTCAGGAGCCCGACCGCGCACCGGAGCCACATCCTGATCTCATTGTAGGTTCGCTCCCCGTCGCAACAGAAACTTGACGGCTTGTGCGAGCGCATCCGGTCCTCCGAATCCACCCGCTTTGGTCACCACGGGCAGGCCGGCCAGCGGTCCTCCCACGAGCCGACCCGAGGGAATCCCGGTGACCACCTCCCGCTCCAATTCGATTCCTTCGACTGCCAGCGCACGGCAGACCGCCAGAGCCGTGTCGCCGCCGCAAAGCACCAGGCCGCACAGCGAGCACTCGCGGATCACATCCCGCCAGGCGGACAGCCGCGCGGTTGAGACTTGGGCCGGCTCCAACTGCACCACCGTCGGGCACCGCGCCATGAGAGCGCGCCGGGCGGCCGGGAGCTGGTCGGCATCGAGCACGACAGCGCCCGATTGAACCAAAGCTTCCACCTGAGCTGCGGTGACAGGGTGGGTCGAGCCGATCATCAGCAGGACCGCGCCGGCTGGCCCGTTGACACCGTGAGGAGCCTCCGCTTCTAGCGGAGGGCCCGCGAGCGCTCGCGCCACCGCCCGCGCTAGACCCGCCGACCCGACGGCCAAGGGCCGCGGCTCGATGGCGCACCAAAGCTGGGCCGCACGGTCGAGATCCGCCTCCGACCGCGCATCGACGAGCACGACGATTGGCTTGCCGCGGCGGGAGCGTTCGAGCTCGAGCCAGCTCTCGGAGCCGGCTTCCACGACCTCGCGAATCCCCTGCTCCCTCAGGCGCGCGGCCACGTGGACGGGCTCGCCTGCGCCCGTGGCATGCAGCCAGCCGCGCTCTACGATGCGCCCCATGGCTGGGAATGCGGGCGTCAGAATCGCCAGATCGAAGCCGCCCGCCTCCATCACGCCGAGAATCTCATGACCGGGATTGCCGCGAAGCGTCGAGTCGATCTTTTGGAACAAAACGTCGTGACCGAGGCGGCGCAGCCGCTCCGAGGCGGCTTTTGCGGCCGCGCGGGCCTTCTCCGGCGCAAGGGCCCGTCCCTCGGTCACGAGGACCAGAACGTCGACCCCGGCGGGCGGACCCTCGCCGGAGAGCCACACCAGCGTCCGGAGTCCATGTTGCGCGAACTGCACGCCGGCATCGCAGGCGCCGGTGAGATCGTCCGCAACCAGTCCGAAGTCTCCCGCAGGTTGGCTCATCGATTTCTCCACTGCCTCGCCCGGTCCCGCGGATCCGCACCCTCACTCGGATCCAGCAGCGCTGTCTCGGCCGGCCTTCACAGGATGAGCATGCAATCCCCGTACGAGTAGAAGCGATAGCCCGCTTCGACTGCGTGGCGGTAGGCAGCCAACACCAGGTCGCGGCCGGCGAAAGCGCAGACCAGAATCAGTAGACTGCTCCGCGGCAGGTGGAAGTTCGTCAGCATAGCGCCCGTGGCTCGGAACTCGAAGCCCGGGTAGATGTACAGATCGGTCTGGCCGCTCATTTCGACGAAGCCGCCGCGGCGGCACGCCGTCTCGAGCGTGCGGACCACGGTGGTGCCGCACGCCACCAGTCGCCGCGCAGCCCGCATCTTGCGCGCTTCCTCTTCACGGATGCGGAAGCGCTCCGCGTGGAGCCGGTGCTGCTCCACGATTTCAGTGTGAACGGGTTGAAAGGTCCCCAGCCCGACGTGGAGCGTGATGTAGGCGATCTGGGCTCCTGCGGCGCGGCAAGCCTCCAGGATTTCCGGCGTGAAGTGCAGGCCCGCGGTGGGGGCCGCCGCCGAGCCGGGCTCCCGGGCAAAGACGGTCTGATACCGTTCCCGGTCGAGGGGTTCGTCCGGCCGCCGGATATAGGGCGGCAGGGGCACGTGCCCGATCTCCTCGAGCTTTTGATAGATGTCGCCGTCGCAGTGGAATCGCACCGTTCGCTCGCCGTATTGGCCTCGCGCAACGACTTCGGCTTCGAGTCCGCCGTCGAAAAAGACTCGCTCGCCGATGTGCATCTTGCGCCCAGGGTGCACCAAGGCGCGCCAGAGGTTGGGGTCCTCGGTGGCGGGCTCGAGCAGGAGCACTTCGACCTTGCCGGTCAAGTACTGCCAGCGTTTCGGGTTTCGCTTGCCGATGGGAAGAGCGCGCACGCCCGCGCGGCGTCCATAGAGTCGCGCCGGGATGACGCGGGAGTCGTTCAACACCAGGCAATCGCCGGGGCCGAGAAACGACGGCAGATCGCGAAACATGCGGTCCTCCCAGCGGCCCTCCCGCCGGTAGAGGACGAGCATGCGCGAGGCGGCGCGGTCCTCCAGCGGATGCTGGGCGATGCGGTCCTCCGGCAGGGGATAATCGAAATCAGAGAGATTCACCGGCGGCGACTACCCGTAGGATACCGAACTTGCGCATTCTGGGCATCGAGACGTCCTGCGACGAAACGGCGGCGGCCGTGGTGGACGACGGCGTGCACGTGCGCTCCTCCGTCGTCGCTTCGCAACTGGCCACGCACGGCAAGTACGGGGGCGTCGTGCCGGAGTTGGCCTCCCGCGAACACGTGCGCGCAATCGTACCTGTTGTGCGCGCGGCATTGGAGGAAGCACAGAGCGACTATGCGGACCTGACGGCCGTGGCGGCCACCTCGGGCCCGGGGCTGGTCGGCTCGCTGCTGGTGGGCTTGACCTTCGCCAAGGCGATTAGTTTCGCCCGCCGGAGGCCGTTCATCGGCGTCAACCACATCGAGGGGCACATCTACGCGGTGGTCCTCGAGGCCAAGCAACGGGGGGAAATCATCGAGCTGCCGGCGCTCGCCTTGGTGGTGAGCGGCGGGCATACGCATCTATTCGAGGTAACCCCGGGATTCCGCTATCGCCTGTTGGGCAAGACTCGAGATGATGCCGCCGGCGAGGCCTATGACAAGGTGGCCAAGCTGCTCGGGTTTGGGTACCCCGGCGGCCCGGTGATCGACCGACTGGCCGCTCACGGCAATCCCGATGCCGTGCGCTTTACCCTGGCCCGCATGAAGGGCAATCCGCTCGATTTCAGCTTCAGCGGTCTAAAAACGGCCGTGCTGCGGTGGACGCGTGAGCGGGACCTGACCTCTGAAATCGAGGCGCGGCGGCAACTGCTGCGGCGCAACCCGCGACCTTCGTTGGAGGACTGGCTCGCGGTGACTCCGCAAACCACGCTCGACTTACTGGCCTCCTTTCAGCGTACGGTCATCGAGGAGCTGCTTCGTCGCGCTGCGGCGGCCGCCGAGCAGGTTCACGCGCGGGCGCTCATCGTCTCCGGTGGCGTCGCCTGCAACTCCGGCCTGCGGGCGGCGGCCCGCCAGCTGGCGCTCCCCTATCCGGTGTATTTCCCCTCGCCGCAGCTATCCACGGACAATGCCGCCATGATCGCCGCAGCCGCCTTTCCGAAGCTGGAACGAGGCGAATTCGACGCGCTGACCCTTCCCGCCACCGCCCGTCTGCGGCTAGCCTGAGCGCCGTCAGACGAGCACTTAGTGGAGTGGACTGTCTTTTGCCGACCGGGCGGCCTCGGTTCCTGAACAAACGGTGCGCGGATGCTACCTGAATTTTCTAGCGGCCTTGCAAGTCTGCCTCCGTTGTGATACTCTGGTAATTAGCATCAGGAGTGACCCGAACATAAGTTCGGGTCCGGCAACCGGGCCAGGGGACGCCACGGTGCCTTGAGCGGCGTAAGCTGCTCGATGCGCGGAACCGAGAGGTTCCGAACGGAAGTCTCCTCGGAAAGCAAAGCCGCCTGATGTTTAAGGCGGCTTTTTCTTTTCGACTCCTGGTGCATTTCTGACCGAAAGGAGAATGCACCGATGACAAACGAATCTCTGTCCGATGTCCAGGCGTTGCTGGGCGGCGAGCCCAGCCTCGCCGAGCAGCTGTTCGGCTCGCCGTTCATCGAGGGCGATGTCGGCCCCAAGGTCATCGAGCAAACGCGACGCCGATTGCACGTGGATCGCAAGCACGCCATCCTGCGGGAACGCGGGTTCACATGGTGGCCTGGGGACTTTGCTCAGCACGTCGACGCAGCGCCGCCGCGCCGAGACGCCAGAGCGGATGTGGTCCGCGTCCGGATTACCACGGACTGGCTCTGCGAAGTGCCCGACACACCGAAGACGCTTGCGTTACTCAGCGAGGCGAGTCATCTGGCCACCATGAACGCCTTCGTGTGGGATCGTGCGGCTAAGACGATCTCCTTGAGCGCGACGGTGTATTGCCACAGCCAGAATCTCCGACCGGGCTCGCTGCTGGTGGCCACGTGCGCCGTACTGCAGTTTTTCGAAAGTGCCGCTTGGTCTCCGGCCGCGGCCGAACTCGGCGCCAAGCTCGCTCGATCGCCTCGCCCGCATGCTCGGAAATCCCGAACCTCTGCTTCCAAACAGATGGAAGAACTGGTCGAGTCTTTGCGTGCCGGGGGAACGGAGCCGTGCAAGTTTTCCTCGGAGGAGTTCTATCAGGCCCGGGCGATGCTCGGTCCCGAGATCTTGGCTTTCGCCTCCGACAATGGACTGACCGCGGAACTGCCCTTTTTCGGCTCGATCCCGGCGGCCCTCGCCCCCGCCAACCAGACGGCTCTGTTGCAGGTGCAAGGTTGCGAACACCCGGTGATCGGCAGTGGGGCATGGCTCGTGCTGCGGTTGCCAGTCGACTGCGATCGTGATCTCGGTGGGGCGCTGGCGGCCCACTTGAACGGGGCCGAAAGCTGGGAGTGGACCCGCTGCCATCAGCTCGGCAGCTGGTGTTGGGATGAAACCACGGGTCTGATGTTCGTCAGCTTCATTCCCTCAGCACTCGCACCGATGTTCCATCTCGGCTATTTCGTCATGCCCATGGGCTTGCGTTCTCGCTGGGCGTTCGCCGAGCTCTGGCACGTCGGCGCAATCACGAGCCAAGACGTCGTGGCGCGCTGCAGCGCCACGCTCGAGGAGGAGACGGAAGAAGAACGCGAGACGGTTCAGTGAAGGGCTCGTGCCAGTCGGCGGCCTCGTCAGGCGTACCGGCCCAGAGGTGGCTCCGCCCGGCCGCCCTGCGGGCGGCGGCACAACGATTCGGCCGGCAGCGGGCCTATAATCCCGAATATGCGCTGCGCCGCCTGGACGGTCTTACTCGCCTGCACGGCTGGCCTGCCGGCGGCCGTGGTTCGAATCGAAGTGGACGAGCGCAGCGACGTCCTGGACGGTCGGCCCTTCGGACGCGCGGGTCCGTACGAACGGATCATCGGGAAGGTGCATTTCGCGGTCGATCCGGCCCTCGCCGCCAACCGCATCCTCTGCGACATCGACTTGGCGCCGCGCAACGCCCAGGGGCTCGTCGCATTCACCGCCGACCTCTATGTGCTCAAGCCGCGCGACCCCGCCCTCGGCAACGGCACGTTGCTGTTCGAGGTCGTCAATCGCGGCCGCAAGTTGATGCTCGGGATGTTCCAGCGCGCGGCCTCGCTCGACCCGCGGGAACCCGAAGACTTCGGCGACAGCTTCTTGCTCGAACGCGGGTTCACCTTGGCCTGGCTCGGCTGGCAGTGGGATGTACCAGAAGAGCCACTCCTGATGCGCCTCTACGCGCCGACCGCGCGCGAGGGCCACCGGCCGATCCGGGGGCTGGTGCGTTCCGAGCACATCCCCGACCGGCCCGTCCGCAGCTTCTCGCTGGCCGATCGCACCATGCGCGCCTATCCGGCGGCGGAGTCCGAGGAGGCAGCCGCGCGGCTGAGCGTGCGCGATCGGCCGGAGGGGCCTCGTCGTTACCTATCGAGAAACGACTGGATCTTCGCCCGTGAACGCGACGGGCGGCCCGTCCCCGATCGGTCGCATGTGTACCTCCTCACGGGGACATTCGAGCCGGGGCGGATCTACGAGGTGATTTACACGGCGCAAGATCCGGTGCTCGTGGGGCTGGGGCTGGCCGCCGTGCGCGATTTTGTCTCCTTCCTCAAGTACGGCACCCCGAACGCCGGCATCACGCAGCTCGGCGACCAGCGCCGCTATCTGAAGCGGGCCATCGCGTTCGGTGCCTCTCAGAGCGGCCGGTTCCTGCGCACGTTTCTCTACCAAGGCTTCAACGCGGACGAGGATGGGCGTAGGGTGTTCGACGCCGTGTGGGCCCACGTAGCGGGAGCGGGGCGCGGCAGTTTCAATCACCGGTTCGCGCAGCCCTCGCGGGACGGCCATCCGTTCCTGAATTTCTTCTACCCTACGGATTTGTTCCCGTTCACGGACTTGGAGGAAACCGACCCGGAAACGGGCGCCCGCGACGGCCTGCTGCGCCGTGCGGCGGCGGTCAACGTGGTGCCGAAAATTTTCTACACGAACGGCTCTTACGAATACTACGGGCGCGCTGCGTCGTTGATCCACACGACTCCGGACGGCCGGCGCGACGCGGCCGTGGCGCCGGAAACTCGCATTTACTTCTTTGCAGGCAGCCAGCACGGGCCGGCGGAATTTCCGCCTTCCCGGACGGGGACCGTTCACCTCACCAACCCCCATGATTTCCGCTGGGTCATGCGGGCCCTGCTCGTGGCTTTGGACCGGTGGGTCACCGACGGTACGCCACCCCCTGAGTCGCGCTATCCGCGCCTGTCGAATGGGACGTTGGTCGAGGCGGCGGCGGTGCGGTTCCCGAAGATCCCCGGCGTGCGTTTCCCAAAGCGGTTGCACCGCGCCTGGCGGGTGGATTACGGACCCGAGTTCGCCACGCGAGGCATCGTGTCTCTGGAGCCGCCGAAGTTGGGGAAACCGTATCCCGTTTTCGTGGCCCAGCTCGACGGGGATGGCAACGAGATCGCTGGCATCCGCCTGCCGGACGTCGCTGTGCCTTTGGCCACCTACACGGGATGGAATTTCCGCCACCCCTCGCTCGGGGCGCCCGAGGAGCTATACAGCATGGCGGGCTCGTTTCTGCCTTTCGCGCGGACGAAGGCCGAGCGGCTCAAAAATGGGGATCCCCGTCCCTCCGTCGAAGAGCGGTATCCCAACCGCGAGGCGTATCTGGAGCGGGTCGCCGCCGCAGCCCGCCAGCTTGCATCCGATGGGCTCCTGCTCGAGCAAGATGTAAATGCGGTCGTGCGCCGAGCGGCAGAGGTTTGGGATTTCGTCATGCGGGCTCCGTGAGCGTGCCGTGTCGCGGCGGTACGATGGAATGTGATGCCTCCCAGACAGCCGGGTGAGCAGCCCAAACAGCCCATCGAGGGCGTGGAGCACCTCATCGCGATCGGCTCTGGCAAGGGCGGCGTCGGCAAGACCACCGTCGCGGTTAACTTGGCGATCGCACTGGCCCGGCTGGGACACCGCGTAGGCTTGCTCGACGCCGACGTCTACGGCCCCAATGTGCCGCTCATGATGGGCGTGCGCGAGGCACCGTTGGCCCGCGGCGACCGAATCGTGCCCTTGGAGAAACACGGCATCCGGCTCATGTCCATGGGGTTCCTCAATCCCGGCGACCGGCCGCTGATCTGGCGCGGCCCCATGCTGCACAGCGTGATCCAGCAGTTTTTGCGGGGCGTGGACTGGGGCGAGCTCGAATACCTAGTCGTCGACTTACCGCCAGGTACCGGCGACGTGCAACTCAGCCTGATTCAGACCGTGCCACTGACCGGAGCTATCGTCGTGACGACGCCGTCCGATGTTTCGCTGGAAGACGCTCGCAAAGCAGTGCATATGTTCCGGCAGGTGCGCGTCGAGGTGCTCGGAATCGTCGAAAACATGAGCTACCTGATTTGCCCGCGCTGCCAGGAGCGCATCGACGTCTTCAGCTACGGCGGAGGCCGGCGAACGGCCGAGGCCATGGGCGTGCATTTTCTCGGCGAAGTGGCCCTGGATCCGGAAGTGCGCCGAGGAGGCGACACCGGTTCGCCCGTTGCGCTGCGCGACGGGGACGATCCGCGGGCGGTGGCGTGGCTGGAGCTGGCGCGCGCCACCGCGGCGCGCGTCGCAGAGATTGGGGGCCCCAAAGCGCCGACGCTGGAGATTACCGACTGAGGAGGGATCGACCGAAGTTTCCGCCCATGCCATTCTGCCGCCGAGAGCCTGGGGTCCGTGCGCCGGCCGCCTGTGCTAGCCTGTGGACAATGTGCGCCAGTTGTATCCGAACCTCCGCGGGAGGGGCCGGCTCTGGACCCGGTGCGAGTCCCCATAGCGGCGGCCCTGAGTTTGTGCTTTGATGAGGACATGAGGCGCCCCTGGGACCGGCCCCGAGAGACCTCTTCATGACCCCTGGAAGACCCTTTCTACCCCGCCGTCCGCGAGTCCGGGAGAACGTCAACGAGGGTATCACGGCGCGCGAGGTACGGGCGGTTTTCCCGGATGGAACCGTCGAAATCATGCCGACGCATGTGGCTCTGCAGAAAGCCCGCGACATGGGACTGGATCTGATTCTGGTGGCGCCCACGGCCGAGCCGCCCGTGGCCAAAGCCATGGACTACGGCCAGTGGCAGTACGAACAGAAAAAGAAGCAGCAAGAGGCCAAGAAAAAGCAGCACGTCATTCAGGTCAAGGAGTTGAAGTTCCGCCCCAACACCGACGACCATGACTACGAGTTCAAGAAAAACCACGCCATCCGCTTCCTCAAAGAGGGTAACCGCGTCAAGGCGGTAGTCCAGTTCCGC
Source organism: Bryobacteraceae bacterium (assembly GCA_025055455.1). GTDB lineage: Bacteria > Acidobacteriota > Terriglobia > Bryobacterales > Bryobacteraceae > JANWXD01. Next base: position 83,547 of record JANWXD010000005.1, on the reverse strand, counting down.
GGCCGCGAGATCGCTCACGTGGATATCGGACAGAACCTGCTGATGCGCTTCGTCAAGGATCTCGCCGAGTACGGTCAGCTCGAAGGCCAGCCGCGACTGGAAGGGCGGGCGGCCCACGTCATCATCAGCCCTCTGAAGCCGGGCAAGAAATCCGGAGAAAAAAAGCCCGCTCCGTCACCGCGAGACAGCGCGACGCCGGGCGCCGGATCCGGCGGCGCAGCGGAGCGCTGACAAGGCGGTGCAGCGGCGCATGGGAACAGGCTCTGACGTGTCCTTATTCGATCCCGAGCCGTTCCAGGATGGCCTCGACATCGGCGGGCTGCACGCGCACCTCGTCGCGCATCTGGCGGGGATCCTCTCGCTCGTCAAAGGCTGCAAACAACGCCATCTTGGCGATGGCATAGCGCTCGGTCGCCGTGAGCGAACGGCCGTGCCGCTGTTCCCAAACCGCTAGCGCCTCCGAGCTCACGAACACCGACACGGGAAACGAGGTCTTGCGGTCGGCGGTCACTTCGAAGACGTATTCGGCGCCCCGTTCCCGGCCCCGGGAGACTTCGCGCTGCCCCTCGTAGTAGTACTGATACACGTAGCCGCTTTGCGCCGAGTAGGTTTTCTGCCGGCGGACGGCTGGAGCGCCCGTCAGGGGCGCGGGTCTCTTGCGCAGCCAGTTCCACATGCTCCCTCGCCTACCAGACCACTGCCGGGGCGCCCTCCGGTGAATTAGGACCGAGATCCGAAATCCGGGGCTGTCGCCTCCCCTCATTATGCGCGATCGAGCTGTGGATCGTCGCTGCCGCTACGGCGAGGCGTCGAATTTCCCGGGCTCGTTGGCGGGCGTCGCGATTCGGAGCTCGGGTCGGGTAGGTTCGCCGGGCAGCTCCGCCTCCATCTCCGGCGAACGCAGGCTCTCGTTGCCCAACCGGTCGGCGGCCGACACGGCATAGCGATACCGTTTGCCGCGCTCCACGGACACGTCAGTGAATGCGGGCATGGCCAGTAGGCCCGAGATCCGCTCGAAGTCTCCTCCTGGTGGCGCCCGCCAGACGAAATATCCGGCCAGATCCGTTTCCTGATTCGGGTCCCACGCAAGCTCGATGCTCGTCGGGCCCGCTACGGCGAGCAAGCCCGATGGGGCGGCGGGCGGAAAACGGTCCTGCAGGACGATGCTGACCGGCGGAGTGCGCTCGCTCCGCGCCTCGGAGGCGCCGGCGGGCAGCACCGCCTCGACCGCGTACTCGTACTGACGCCCGAACTCCGCCGTTCGATCCAGCCAGCGCGCCTCGGGGGATGTTCCCACCAGCTCCAAGTCCGTCTGCCTCTCCGCCTTACGGTAAAGGCGATAGCTTTTGCCGGGACGCGGATCCGGGTCGTCCCAGGTTAGCAAGACGCCCTCGGGCGCCGCTTCCGCCCGGAGCCCTCGAGGCGCACCGAGCGGCGCCACGACGCGCACGATCGAGAAGTCCGACCAATCGCTCCAACGGCCTTTCCGGTGGCTGACCCGCACACGGCAAAACACCTCCCGATCGGTCCATGGTCCTGTTGGGATGTCCACACGGCATGGGCCGGGCCGATCGCAGGACGTGCCGATCCGGGCCGCGGAGGCATACCAACTCTGCTCATCGAACGCCGATCCCTCCCACGGCCCGGCGCGCAGCTCGATCTCACCGAGCCGCAACAGCAATCCTTCGGTGGTGCGGGATGGAACCGTGAATTCCACCACGAGCCGGTCCGCAACTTGGTGCATCCTCAAGTCGGTGACGCGTTCGGGAATGTTCAGCGCGGGAGGCAGCGGATCGCCCACGTAGCCGCACGAAGACAGAGTCGCCGTTGCCACGGCGAGGGAGCAGGCAAAGGACGAGCGGCGCCTCACAGAATGTAGCGGCTCAGATCCTGGTCCTTGACGATGTCGGCCAGTTGCTTGCGCACGTAGGCGCCGTCGATCTTTACGACTTTCTTCTTGAGATCTGGGCCTTCGAAAGAGATCTCTTCGAGCAGCTTTTCCATGATGGTATGCAGCCGCCGGGCGCCGATGTTCTCCGCATTCTCGTTGACCCGGGCGGCAAACCGGGCGATCTCTTCCAGTGCGTCATCCGTGAAAGTGAGTTTGATGCCCTCGGTCTCGAGTAGCGCCTGGTACTGTTTGACCAGAGCGTTCTTGGGCTCCTTCAGAATCCGGATGAAGTCTTCTTCCGTCAGCGACTTCAGCTCCACGCGAATGGGGAAGCGGCCCTGCAGCTCCGGAATCAAGTCGCTGGGCTTTGAGACATGGAAGGCTCCCGCCGCGATGAACAGGATGTGGTCGGTCCGCACGAACCCATAGCGGGTGTTCACCGTAGTGCCCTCCACGATGGGGAGGATGTCGCGCTGCACGCCCTCGCGGCTGACGTCGGGACCGTGGCCGGATTCCCTCCCCGCAATCTTGTCGATCTCGTCCAGAAAGATGATGCCGCTGCGTTCGACCCGGTCGATGGCGATGCGGGTTACCTGGTCCATGTCGATCAGCTTTTCCTCCTCTTCCTGGATCAGGTATTCCAGCGCTTCGGCCACGCGCATCTTGCGTTTGCGCGTACGTCCGGCGAACAGGCCAGGCAGCACGTCCTTGATGTTGAATTCCATCTCCTCGATGCCCATGTTGGTGGCGATCTCGAAGGTGGGGCCGCGCTGCTTGACGTCAATTTCCACCATGCGGTCGTCGAGCTTGCCCGCCCGGAGCTTCTCCCGCAACTTTTCCCGAGTCCGCTCGAGGCTTTCGCTGGCCTCCGGCTGCGGCGGCATCAAGATGTCCAGCAGGCGCTCCTCGGCGTTGCGTTCCGCCCGGTCCGCCACCTCGTCCAGTTTTTCCTCCCGCACCATGTCGATGGCGATCTCCACGAGGTCGCGGATCATGGACTCTACGTCGCGGCCCACGTAACCGACCTCGGTGAACTTACTCGCCTCCACTTTCAGGAACGGCGAGTTGGCCAGCTTAGCCAAGCGCCGTGCAATCTCCGTTTTGCCCACGCCGGTGGGCCCGATCATGAGGATATTTTTCGGATAGACTTCCTCGGCCATCTCCGGGTCTAGCTTCTGGCGCCGGATGCGGTTGCGCAGGGCGATGGCGACGGCGCGCTTCGCTTCCGCCTGGCCGATGACATATTTGTCGAGCTCCCGCACGATTTCCCGAGGGGTAAGTTCGTCCAGAGCCGGCGTTTCGTCGGTTGCCTGAACGGGAAGATAAATCACCATGGCTAACCGAGCTCCTCGTAAGTAACCTTCTCGTTGGTATAGATACAAATCCGGCCGGCGATGGCCATCGCCTTCTCGGCAATGGCGCGGGCGCTCAAGCTGGTGTTCTCCATGAGCGCCACTGCGGCGGCCTTGGCGAATCCCCCTCCCGAGCCGATTGCCGCCACCTGTTCGTCGGGCTCGATCACGTCCCCGCTGCCACTGAGGATATAGGTGTTTTGCAAGTCCGCCACGAGTAACAGCGCTTCCAGATGGCGCAGGACGCGGTCCGTGCGCCACTCCTTAGCGAGCTCCACCACGCTGCGGGTCAGGTTGCCATTGTGCTGCTCCAGTTTGGATTCGAAGCGGGAAAACAGCGCGACGGCGTCCGCCGTCGAGCCCGCGAACCCGGCCAGAATTCGGTCGTTGTACAGCCGCTGCAGCTTACGCGCCGAGGCCTTGAGAACCTCTTGGCCGAAGGTGACTTGGCCGTCGGCGGCCATCACCACCTTCCCGTCCCGGCGCACACACAGGACAGTGGTCGAGCGGATGGTAGGCTTCATGAAGCGGGCACTCCGTATTGTACCGCAGCCGTCCCCGGGGACTATGCGGTATGCGGCCGCGGTTCGAAGGCAGCGGGAACACTGGCGCGCGATGAGTTCCAGCCGAACCGAGCCGGCCCGGGCATGGCTTGGCTGCAAGTCCTCAGCCCGTCCGGTTACACAAAGCGCACCGCATCGCAATGTTTGCTGATGACCGAGTGTTTCTGATACTCCGATCTTTTCTGTGGATAGTCTGTGCGGAAATGAGCGCCCCGGCTCTCTTTGCGCGCCAGCGCGCAGTAGGCAATGAGCCATGCCACCTGGACCATGTTTCGCAACTCGAAGGAGCGCCGCGTGGGCTGGGCACAGGGTCGGTGGGGTAAGCGACCGAGCTGTTGGCAGGCTCGCTCCAGGCCTTCTCCGCAGCGGAGGATGCCGCAATAGCGCCAGGTAAGGTCGCGGAGTTCCCGTTCGGCGATGTCGGGAAAGCTCACTTCGGGTAGCGCCGGCGCTATCCGGAACGGTGCCTTCGTCAGCTCACGCATGGCGCGGCCCGCCCGGGCGCCGAACACCACGCCCTCCAGCAAGGAGTTGCTCGCTAGCCGGTTGGCGCCGTGCACGCCGGTCGCCGCCACCTCCCCGGCGGCGAAGAGCCGGGGCAGACTCGTTCGGCCGTCGAGATCCGTGCGCACGCCTCCCATGGCGTAATGCGCGGCCGGATGCACCGGCGCCGCGTCCTTCGTCAGGTCGACTCCGTAGCGGAGGCAGGTTTCGTAGATGCGCGGAAAACGGCGGCGGACAAACTCCCCGGGCAGGTGGGTCAGGTCCAGGAAGACGTGGGGCGCTCCGGTGCGCTCCATTTCGGCGACGATGGCGCGGGAGACCACGTCTCGGGGTGCCAGTTCCTTCAACGGGTGATAGCGTTCCATGAAGCGCTCTCCGCGGCTGTTGCGCAGCAGCGCCCCCTCGCCCCGCAGCGCCTCGGAGAGCAAGAAGCGCGGGGCGCCCTCCAGGTGAAGCGCCGTGGGGTGAAACTGAACGAACTCGATGTCGCTGATCTCTGCGCCGGCGCGATAGGCGGCAGCCACGCCGTCGCCCGTCGCCACATCCGGATTGGTGGTTTCGCGGTAGACCCGGCCCAGGCCCCCCGTGGCCAGAAGCACACCCCGGGCATAAAGCGGCACCGCCTGCTGGGTGGCGGCGTCGCAAGCCACCACCCCGACCACTTCTCCGTCGGCCAACAATAAATCGGTGACAGCGGTGAAGCTTCGGAATTCCACGTTGCCCAGGGAAGCGGCTTTGTGGTACAGCGTGCGAGAAATCTCCCGGCCGGTCGAGTCCCCCTGCGCGTGCAACACACGGCGGCGGCTGTGCGCCCCCTCTTGGGTGAACGCCAGCCGCGATCCCTCGCGGTCGAACTGCGCGCCCCATTCGATGAGCTCCTGAATGGCCGCTGGCCCCTCCTCCACTAAGGTCCGCACCGCGGCGCGGTCGCACAGCCCGTCTCCGGCCGCCAAAGTGTCCTGCTCGTGCAACTCCACTTCGTCGTCGTCGCTCAATGCCGCCGCGATGCCGCCCTGGGCATACTGAGAAGACGACTCGTCGAGGCTGTCCTTCGCGATGACCAGTACGCGGCCTGCTTGGGCCAACTCGATGGCTGCTCGAAGCCCGGCGACACCCGCCCCCACCACCAGGAAATCCGGGTGCATCTCACTGCGATTCTAACAGGATAGGTGCCAGCGACCCTGGCGATCGAGAAAATCGCCCACGGGAAAAGTTTCCTAGAAGAGGTGGCGCCGCAGAAAGGCGAACGCCGCTTCGCCGTGAATCGTGTGCCCCCCGTTGAAAAACGCGATCGCAGTGCGGTCCCCGAGGCCGAACTGCGCGTAGAACCACCGCACCTTGGCATACTCGTGCGCCACCCAGGCATCTTCGCCCACCGTATCATGATGACCGCGCTCGACCAGAAACGGACGCGGAAAGATCAAGTACGCCATTTCCGCATAATCGAATGTGCCGCCGAGATTGAAGTGAAACATTTCCCACTCGCCCGTGTACATGTAACCGTAGGGTAAGTCCGTGGAAGCCACTTTGCGCGTCCACTGGTTGAAGTCTCCCGAACAAATTATCACGCGGTAGTTTTCCAGAATGGCCGGCACCCGCATGGCGGTCTTACCGCCGTAGCTGAGCCCGTAGAAACCGATGCGCTCGCCATCGACAAACGGCAACGACTGGAGCCAGCGCAGAATCTGCTCGTGCTGGGCCAATAGGATCGAATACAGCGTGGCCCCGAGGGCATTCGCCTTGCGGTCGAGGAAACGAAAGTGATCTTTTCCCCGGTATAGATTGTGCGGGGAGAACACCACGAAGCCCTCTTCGGCCAGCCGGGCGGCAAAATTGCGATAGGCGGGATGGTTTCCTTCCACCGTCTCGATCGGCAGCCCCTCGAGGCCATGTTGACAAACCACCGCCGCACGGCGCTCGCCAGGCTGAATGTCTTTCGGGACTAGCAGAATGCCCCAGGCGAACACTTCCGGCCAAACATCCAGCACCACCTCGTAGCCCGTCCACTTGGGTGTTTCCCGGATCTTGCGCGTGCGGGGGTTGGCCGGCATCACGGGTTCGTCGAACTGGCCGATGATCTCCTGCCGAAAATAGTCCCGGTACCACCGCGCCTTTTCCACAAACGGTTCCCAGGCAAGAGTCGGGCGCTGCAGGTCGTAGGACCACTTGCGCACGGCCAGCTCGGGAGCCGCCTTGTGGAGGAAGAATTCGTTGCGCGCCCGCTCGGAGGTCTCCACGAGCCTCTGCGTGTACGCCTCCAGCTCATGAAGCTGGCGGCGCTGGCGCGCAGCCGCATCGAAGGCGCGGCGCAAGTCGCGGGCCGGGGCTCGAGAGGGGGCCAGCGACACCCCCAGCAGTTTGGCGAAGGGCTCCAATCCACTGCCCGGCCCCTGCACCAAGAACCGCGGCTGGAAGCCCTCGGGCAGCAGGGTGGCGAGGCGCGCAAACTCAGCCTCCACCGCGCTCCACTCCGGGGTCACGATATCGCCTTTGTGGCCCCGTACCTCGGGTGCCCGCGCGTGTTCGATCACCAGGCCCCGGGGCGCAATGAGCGTGGCGATTTCGGCGTCGCCGAACTCTTTGAGCAGGCCGAAGACGTTGCGATAGATCGGTTCGGACCACACGCGCTCGCGCGGGCCGAAGTAACCACTCACCAGCGCTGCGGTCACACGCGGATCGGCGGCCGCGGCGTAGAAGGCGATCATGCCTCCCTCGCCGTAGCCGGCCACCCCCACGGGCGCCCGCGCCTGCGTGCCAAGCCAGTCGATGGCCGCCAGCACCTTGGCCACCTCGTAGCCGATCAGGTGGCGCCCCATGTGGAAGGCCTGGCGGTAGATCCACTCGCGGTGGCTCTGATCGGTCATGCGGATCTGTGGACGGCCGGACCAGCGCGAGCTGCGGTCGATGAGCACGGGAACAAGGACGCGGCAGCCGCTTTCGGCCAGCCGCCGCGCGATCTGCTCCCGGGCGGCAATGCCCGGGGCCAGTCCGACCGCTTGCTCCGGCAGTTGGTCCGCATCGGGGACCACCACCACCGAGGCCCGCGCGGCCGAGCCAGGGTCGAGCAGGAGCCCTTCGCCGTGGACGCCCTCGAAGACGGACCAGCGGACCTGCCAGACGCGATACGCGGAGGTTTGTGCGGCGGGGGCGGGATCGCCTTCCTCGGCCAACCGCTCCAGGCGGACCGGAATGCGCTCGTCCACCAGGCCGATGGCCTGCCGGAACCGGCGGCGGTTCGCCTCGATGGAAGCCTCGTACGCTTGGCGCGAGGAAGGATCCCGGCGCCAGCGGGCGGCGCGCCGCTCGCGCGAAGCCGCGATCTGTCGCTCGACGAAGCGGTGCGCCCCGTCGAGCAGGCGCTCGGCCAGGTCTCCCTCCCAATCCAGGGGTGCCGTCCCTGGCAGCGTTTCGATCTGAGCGCCGACAAGTAGGCACACCCAGAGAGTCACCACGATGACTCGTTTCATGGCAGAGTTGGCTTACCTCCGGCCGCTCAGGGCGCAAAGTAGCCTTCGCGACAGCGGACACGCACTTCCTTCCTGCCGCGCACGGTTACCGCCAGCGTGCGCCACTCTCCAGCGCCTGGCCGGGGTTTGAACGCGAGCAGATAGGAAGCCGTCAACTCCCGCGAGATTTCCGCGAACGCCTCATCAATTTCGGCAGGCTTTTTCACCTTGAAGGCCAGTCCGCCCGTGCTGCGGGCAATCGTTTCCAGTGTCTCGGTGAGGTTCCGGACGCGCAGCGCCTCTCCTTGCGCCACGGTGTACACCGGGATCGCCTCCCGCCGGGCCCGCTCGATCGCCCGGTCGAGCGTCAGGGCGCTGGCGTTGTCGTTGCCGTCGGTGAACACGAGCAGCGCGCGCTTCCCCTGCCGCTGGGCGACCAGTTGCGACGTGCGGGCCAGCGCATCGAACAGGGCGGTGCGGCCGCCGGCGCGCAAATTCCGGATGGCCGCCGCCGTCAGGTCGCGGTCCGCCGTAAAGTCGCTCAGCACCCACAAGCGATTGTTGAACACGAACACGGCCACCTGGTCTGCGGGACGCAGTTGGTCTAGGAGCCGCAACGCGGCGTGTTTGAGCGCGGCCAGCGCCTCCTGCATGCTGCCGGTGACGTCCAGCAACAGGCCGAGCGACAGCGCACTTTCCTCGGATTCGAAAATCTCTGGGGAGCGACGGTCGCCGCCGTCCAGAATCTCGAAATCCTGCTTTTGCAGCCCCCGGAGATGCCGACCCCGGGAATCGAGCACAATGGTGTGAATTTCCACCAATGCGGTCTGCACGCGAAACAGCGTGCCTTTGGGAAGATGCTCGACTTGGGAAACTGCGGGCGTGCCGGCCGCCCACAGCAGGAACCGCCGCCGCGAAATCATGACCCCTTCGTCACCTCCTGCTCCCACAGCGAAATCAGATCGCGCGGTTGGATCTGCTTCCAGAGTTCAATTGCAGACCGGAAGTCTGCCAGGTCGGACATCTCCAGGCGGGGAAACAACCGCCGTGCCACCGTCTCCGCCAGCAAACCCACCGCTTCGGCCTCCAGTCCGGCCTGATCCACCGCGCAGGCCAGCGAAAGGCCGAATTCCGCCAGTCTTTCGCCGGCTCGCTCAGGGTGCAGCTGAGCCGCATAATGCTCGTAAGGTGGTAGTGGTAGTAACCGCGGAACGCTGCTGCGGGCATGTTCGAGCGGCACGATGCCCAGCTCGTGCACCGGCCCTTCATGCAACTCGGCGGGCACGCGTCTCAGTGCCTGCCAGGCGCGCGAGCTTTCGGTACCCTGAGCACGCCGCCGTCCCAGCCAGTACAGGTCGCTGACGGAAAGCGTCTCCCAAGCCGCTCGCCAGGTTTCCACATATTCCCGTGCACTACCAACTGGGGCGGCGGCTCGAAGCCGGCCGAGCAGCCGCTCCAACCGCGCCAGCCGTTCCGGCGATACCAACCCCGCGGCTGCCTCCCCGAGGGCCCGCGCCTCCGCCTCGTCGGAGGATGCCTCGACGACCCACTCTCTCCCAGCCAGAACCGACAATTGCACGGCGCGCAGGTCTTCATCCCGAAGGCGCCAGAACAATGCGTTGCGAATGGACCCTAGTTGCTGGGCCTCCAGAGCTTCGGCGAAGCCGCCTGCTCCCGGCGCTCCCACCATCGCGATTCGCCCGGCGACTTGGGCGATCCCGGCCAGAGACCCCGTCGGAGCGGCGCCCTCCCTGGCACTGTCTACCCTGAAGTTCGGCGCCGGAAAGATGGAGTTTGCCACCTCCCGTCCCGGGTAGTAGTGATACTTACGCAACAGAAGCGGATCCTCGGAGACCGGCAAGTCCTCGGGCCGGAGGTAAAAACTCATGACCACTCCGCGCAGGGCCAGTTCGAGCCAAGGGGTCAGGGCGCGGCGGGCTTCGAGACTCGCACGTTCCAGGTCGCGCAGGTTCGGCCGGCGCCGCCCGGCCCTTTCGCGCAGCGAACGGATCGCCTCCGCCACCTCCCGCGTCTGCCACTGCTCTAGCTGCTTCTTCAACTCCGGCGGCGGACGGCTGGTCCGAGCCAAAGGAATTGCCAAGAGCGTCGGCAGACACTTTTCGATCGCGTCTGCCGCCTCGCGCGCTTCCGCGACTCCCTTGCCTGCCAATTCGGCGGCCTGGAACGCCGCCAGAATCAAGTCCACACTCGGCGCCTTTTGCAGCTCCAAGACCTTGCGATAGTCCCGCCGCCGCCTCTGGCCCAACACGGAGTGCCTAGGCCCGAAGAGCGCATCCTCGACGGCCTCTTGAAAGCCTCCGGGCGAAGCCTTCAGCGCGGCTGCGAGCGACCGCAAAGCATGCGCCGTGGCTGAGCCTTGCGCTTCCACTTCCGGCCCTCGCCGCAGCCCCCGGCAGAGCTGATAGAAAACTGCCGCAGCGGCTTCGGGATCCAGCCGGCCGGATCGCACCAAAAGGCCGGTGAGCAGCGCCACGTTCCCCATCAATCCCAGCGTCAGATTCGCCCTAGCTGAGTCCTCGCGGTCTACAGTACGCGCCCACGCAAAAAACTCTTGAAACTCGCGCTCGCCCAGGCTTGGCAACGCGGTTAGAAACGGAAAAGCCCACTCGTAGGGGGCAAACTGCTGCGACAGGATGAGCGCCTCTCGCGGCTCGAGGTCCCGACCCAGGGCTTGCTCGACTTGCGCCACAGCCAGAAAATTCTCCAACTGGGAAAACCGCGTCTCCGCGGCTTCGTAGCGACGCCGCGCCATGCGGGCCAAGATCGCTTCCTCTTCGGCGGGCGCAACGCGCTGGGCCCGTTTGGCGAGCCGCTCGATGCGATCCAACTCGCTCGTGCCTTGTGCGACCTGCCAGACTTGAGCCGCGCCCGGGAAGCGCACCCGCCCGTCGTCGGTCAGGGGCAGGCCGCGAAACAACTCCACGATGGGACTCTTGCGAACACCTTTGCTCGCGCCCCCCTGCCACTCCGGTGCGTCTTTCAGCAGCTCATAAAACAGCAGCGCCCGTCGCGGTGAGTTCAAGAACCATCGCTGGCGGTCGGCCGTGACTCCGTGCAAAGTCGCAAAGAACGCCAGCGCCATGCCGTCGTCTTTGCGGATCAATGCTTCCAGGAATCGCGGGCCGTCCCGCGGGCTCACGCCCACCAGAGCTTGCCACACGCCCTCGGCCGCTTTGCCTCCCGGCACGCGGCATGTGCCGTCCGAATCCAGGGTTAAAGCCGGTCCGTAAAGGAACACGAGCCCGGCGTACTCGGAGACGAGCCGCTGCATCCCGATGCGTTGCACCAAGGCAGCGGCTGCCGCAGGACTGGCTGCGGCCAGCCCCGCATACACGCGGGCCAGCCGTGGATCCAGCATCAACATGCCCGCGAAGCCGAGAGGGTTGCGATAGCGCTGCAGCCACTCAGCCCAAGCCCTCTCGCCCAGAACGACCGGCGCCGCGTCATCCACCAAACGGAACACGAACGGCCGCCCGGCCTGGAGCGAAGCCGCTGCCGCGCGCTCATCCCATTCCAGGGCCGCCGCCAGAGCCTGCCGTTGCGCCCTGTCCTTGTCCATCCGAGGCTCAATCGAAACGCGGCCTCGCGACACCCTCAACCGGTAACCGAGCAACTCCAGCACCTTTCGCGTTCGCTGGGCGCCCGCCTTCGAAGCGGTTTCCAAGGCGACCGTCGTACCCTCGGCTGAGGGCGGGAACAAGGCGCGCAGTTGCGCCAGTCGCTCGTAATGCTCCAAAAGCGGCTCCGTCTGCCGCTTCCATTGCTCACTCGCCATTGCTTCCGAGCGCTGCACGATCGCTCGGGAAAACGTGACGAGGTACTCTGCTGGATCGGTCGGCCCTCCGATGTTGGAAAGGAATTGCAGAACCTTGACGCCGCCAGGGATCGTGATGCTTTCCCCTGGCTGGTGCTGGCCCTGCACTGCATCGCGGTCGGTGATCCCCATCCAGCGAACCGCGGCCTCTAGTTGGCCGTCTCGGAGGGCTGTGAAAATCGCCCTGGTTCTGGCTCGGCGGCGTTCTTCCTCTGCGGCATCTGCCCCTTCGAGCAACTCGAGATAGCGGCCCCAGGCCGCTGTGGCGTCCGGCCCGCCGAAAAGCTCTTCGATCTCCGCTCCCAGCTTGGCGAGGGACGGGTCTGGCACGGCGCGGGAGGCGCTGCGAATCGCCTTCCGGGCTTTCTGTAGTCGCCCGAGCTCCCGCAGGGCTTGTGCGTGGGCCAGATGGAGCGGCGCAGAATCGGGGAGTCGCTCCAATCCGCGCAACGCCGTAGTCAGACTTCGCTCCCAATCCCCAGCGGCGCCCAGGAGACGCGCGGCAGCGACATAACCTCTCTCGAAACGGCCGTCCACTTGCACGGAGCGAAACCAAAGCTGAAGAGCCCGCTCCGGCTCACCCAAGCGTTCCCACCCAGCCGCATACGCCTCGAGAATGGCTACGTCATCGGGCGTTTTACCTTCGGCCTCCTCCAGAGCTTTTCGCGCTTGCGGGCCGTCTCCCGCCTCGAGCGCCAGAGCCACCAGCCGGGCGCGACGGTCCGCTCGGTCCGGCTCGCGATCCAGGGCTGCGCGCAGCGCCTCCCTCTCGGCCGGCAAGTTGCCCAAATCGCGGGCCAGATCCGCTGCGATCCACCACAGCGTGACGTTGTTCGGATCGAGATGCAGGCTTCGGCGCGCCAGTTCGTGGGCCTCCGCAAAAGCCCGCTGTTCGATCCGCGCCCGGGCAAGCAGTTCCCAGAGCCGGGCGTCGCCGGGGAACGCCTCGACCGCACGTCGCAGCGCCGGCTGGGCCCGCGCCGCCGGCGCCGAACGCGCCAGTGCCAGCGCATAACGCCGGAGCACCTCTCGGTCGTCCGGTAGCCGCCGCGCGAGGCTCTCCAGGAAGAAGGCGGCCTGCGGCACGTCGCCGAGTCGCTCCGCCAGCGCTGCGCCAGCTTGCCATGCCGGCGTCCATCCCGGACACACGCCGATCTGCTGCCGCAACGACTCGAGTTCGGCGCGCCCAGCCTCCGGACGACGCGCACTTTCAACGGCCGCTATGAATCGGGCAAGCTGGGCAAAGGTGGGCAACGGGAAATCCGGCGCCGTCGCCAGGTACCGCCTGCTCGTGCCGTTCACACGCAGTAAACGGATCTCGAAACCCTCCGGCGCCGTTGCCGGACTCCACTCGGCCTCGAACAGCCGGGATCCTTCTATGCCTACGGTAACGGGCAGCCACGGCGTCAGCTGCGGCGGCCAGACGCTCAGCCAGACTCGCGCCTCGCCCAGCCGTCGGGCCAACCGGGCGTAGACGTAATCCTGAAGGAGGCCCTCGGGTGGTGCGGGCAGCCTTCCGGCGACGAGCATTCGGCTCCACGCCGTGGCGCCCGGCTCCGGAATCAAAGAGAGGATGAGTTCGTAGAGTTCCACAGCCTCCGGGGGAGCGGCCGACGGGCCCGCCTCAGCAAGCGCCTCGGAGAACCGCCTTTCGAAAGCGGTAAAGCTGCGCACCGGAGGGAAGGGCATGATATCTTCCCCGCGCACGAGGATCACGACGAATTGGTCCCTTTGCTGGAGGCGCGTATAGGTGCGCCGTAAGGTGGCTCGCAACTCCTCGAGTTCGGCCCGCGTCAGGAAATCGGCGAACACAATCGCCGTAACCAGCTCGGAGGAGGATGCCGGCCGTATCTTGAACTCCGCCAGGGCCTCGATTCCCAGCGGCGACTCGGGCCCGCGCACCGCCAGCAGGATCCGCTCCGCGCGGGCCACGGCGCAGGCCGTGACCGCCGCCAGCCACAGTACCAGCAGTGGCCGGAGCGGAAACTTGCCGCCCTCCATCCCCACCCTCCGAAGGATGCAGACGGTGCTTGAGTCTACCGCCGTCCGCAGGGACAAATCAAGTCACGTTTAGCTCCCCGGGAAGGCGGTCCGGCGCGCTCTCTTTTCCGGCCGATGGGGTTCCTGCCGAGGTTCGGGACGCGCGACGCTCTCAGGCCACCGCCGACATGCGCTCACAAACCTCGCGGCGAAGGTCCCGCGCGAACATCGTGCGGGTGAACTTGCCCAGCCCCGAGGGATGCTCGCCGAACGTCCGAACGCGGTACAGCAGGGCGGCGCGGACCGAGTCGCTGGCCCGTGCCACCAGCCGCAGGGGTGCCCCCAGGCGGTAGTCGTGTAACGGCCGGCGGTAGCCGTCTGCCACCCAAGCCGGCACATCGTATTCCAAGTCGAAGACGACCGCCTGCTCCAGGGTTTCTGCAAAGGGAACGTGAAGGCTGATACCGCTCAGGAAGCGATACACGCTCTCCAGCTCGGCGGCGTTTACGGGCCGGCCTGCCGCTTCTGCGCAGCTCTGGATGGCGTCGCGCAGGAAGCGAAGGGCGTCTTGCAAATGGTAGAAGCGACCCAGCATCGAGTACTTGCTCAAAAGATTCCCGCCTTTTTCTCCGGAAACGAGCTCGTCGAAGTGCTCCTTCGCCCAGGCCAGACAGGCCTCCGCCGTCGGGAACAATTCCTCCTGGCTTTCTCGGACAAAATCCTCGATGACGCCGCGGAAGCCGGGGGGGGCGGTCGGGAGTGCAGACTGCATGTAGCGAACCAAGTCAAACGGCTCGATGTTAGCTTGGCCTGCGTATGCGAAGAGTTCCTCGAAGTTACCCTCGTAATAAAAAATCGTCAGCAGCAAGTGGAAAATCCGGCACTCCAGATAGTCTTCGAAGGAAAGCGTCGGTGTGGCGACGACCATTTCCTCGACTTCGAAAACGGGCTCGTCCAGGTACTTGCCGAGGTTGCGAGCGACCAGCCGGAAGCGGGTGTCGAAGCGGAAGAAAGACCGGCTCTCCGGTTCCGCCATCGGCGCCCCGTGGTTCAGCATCAACTGGTGGGCCGAGATCCTTTGTACTCCGGTGCGCATCAGCTCCCGGATGCTTTCGAGAAAACTTTCTTTCGTCTCGCCCGGCAGGCCGAGAATCAGTTCCCCGTAGGACTGCATGCCTTGCGCACGCACTTCCCTCTGGATTTCGGCATACGTGGAAAGCTTGATGTTGGAACGCTTGATGTTGACGAGAACTTGAGGATTCAAGGATTGCACCGCGGCGGTCATGGGTAACTTGCCGCGCACTTTCCGCATGACCTGGATGATCCGGTCTCCGCGATTTTTCCCTGTGGTGGTTCGGATGTAGTTCGGCCAGCCGTATTTTTCCTGAAGCCAGCCGATATAGTCCGCCACCTCCACGTCGATCGGGTACATTCCGAAATTGTCGTCGGCGAAGCATAGCGGGATCTCCGGTCGGACGTGCTGAGCCAAATGGAGTAGATCGGCCTGAACATTCTCGAGCGAGTGGCCATAAATCTTGCTGTTACCTTCCGGAGCGGAGTTGCAGAACGTGCAACTGAAGGGACAACCCCGATTGATCTGCATCATCGGGAAATAGCCGGTTGAGTAGTAGTCCTTCAGCCAGCCGTTGAGGTAAGGAGAGGGAATTTCGTCGAGGTTCTGGATGCGTGGCGGCTCGGCCCCGCTGACGAACTCTCCCGTCTTCGGGTCAATCCAATCACACCCCGAGATCGCCTCTTCGTAGATCGCTTCGAGGGCCAGGCCGCAGTCGGCGAAGCGCTGCAAGAAGTTCAAAAATGCCCGCTCCCCTTCGTACGTGGGACCCCGCACGGCGACGCAGATTTCGGGCATTTTCCGCAAGAATCGTTCCTTTTCCGTCCGGCTTAGGGGGTAATTCGGCCCACCCATGACCGTCGGCAATCCCGGATAGAGCCGGCGAGCGTAGCGCGCAAACTGCAACGACAGCTGGTGATTCCAGGAGTAGCTGCTCAGAGCGAGAAGATCGGGACGCTGGCGTTCCAAAGCCGCCCGCAAGTCCTGAGGTTCTCGGAAAAGCTGGATGTCTAGCTTATAACCTCCGCGAAGATAGGCCGTAGCATAAGATGCCAGATTGGCGATGCCCAGAGGGTAAACGTCGGAACTCAGGGTGAGCTGATTATGGCCCAAGTCTGCAAGGTAAATGAGCATCACTCACAACCGTCAAAGCACTCGAATCACCGAGTCCTAGCTTGGCCCAGAATACCGGACTCTTGGCGTCGTGTCAACCCTCTGAGGCAGTAAGAGGTACTAGAAGATCTAGGAGGCCCCTCCATAACGTAGAGCAGTCGCCGAGTCCTGCCTCACCTCTTCCAGGTCCCCGCAAGCTGGTTCAGCGCCTTTCGAGTGGCGGTCGTCATCGGCACAGCGTTGAGCTGGTCGGGCGAAAGCCACAGAAATTCGCTGGGAAGCAGATCCAGTTCTGCCGCGCGCAGTCGGATGCGGTAGCGGCGGCGCGTGATCGCATGGCGGAATTCGCCGAGCTTCGGGCCCAAGCGTGCCCCTGGCAGGTCGGCGGGCTCGGGCAGCTCGAAGAACCCTTCGAGTTGCCCGCCTACGGGGCGACGCTTGAGCAGCAGCGCTCCGTTGCGCTGCACCACCAGCAAGGTGCGCGTGGCCTTCTCGATTCGCGGGGGTCGGCGCCGGACCGGCAGCTGGCGTTCGATCCCCAGTCGCCGGGCTCGGCACCACTTGGCGACGGGGCACCCAGCACACTGGGGGGTGCGGGGCAGGCACACCGTGGCCCCCAGCTCCATCAGCGCTTGATTGAAATCTCCGGGCCGGTCGCGATCGAGCAGGTGCTCAGCAGCTTTCCGGAGCCTGGTTCGAGCGGGGGCCGAGCGGACATTACCCCGTTCCGCCAGGATCCGGCTCAAGACCCGAATCACATTGCCATCGACCACGGCGTACGGCTGCCCGAATGCGATGCTGGCGATTGCTGCCGCTGTGTAGTCGCCGATGCCCGGCAGCGCGCGGATGGCGCTGTACTCGTTGGGGAAGCGGCCCCCCGACTCCACGATCCGCCGGGCGGCCCGATGCATGTTGCGCGCCCGCTGATAGTAGCCGAGCCCGCTCCAGGCTTGCAGCACTTCGTCTTCGGAAGCCGCGGCCAGTCGCTTCAGGTTCGGGAACCGACGCAGGAATCGGCGGTAATAAGGAAGCACCGCCGCCACACGCGTTTGCTGGAGCATGATCTCGGAGACCCAGATCCGATATGGATCTCGCGTCCGTCTCCATGGGAGCCGCCGCGCGGCGCGCTCGTACCAGTTCAAGAGCGCGCGGCGGATGGCGGAGGCCTGACGAAGCGGCAGTCGTTCCGGTCCCACAACGGCGAATACAATGATTGTAGTGGAGGATTCCATCCGGATCCGCGGCGCGCGGGTCCACAACCTGAAAAATATCTCCCTGGACATTCCGCACAACCGGCTCACCGTAGTGACGGGTGTGTCCGGCTCGGGCAAGTCCTCGCTGGTGTTCGATACTCTCTACGCCGAGGGCCAGCGGCGCTATGTCGAATCGCTCTCTGCTTACGCGCGCCAGTTCCTGGAACGGATGCAAAAGCCTGACGTGGACGAGATGGAGGGTTTGGCGCCGCCGATCGCTATTCGGCAGAGAAACACGGCGCGCAACCCGCGCTCCACCGTCGCCACCGTCACAGAAATTTATGATTTTCTTCGGCTGTTGTTCGCGCGGGTGGGCCGCACCTATTGCCCAGGCTGCGGCCGCCAGGTCCAGCGCGACACGGTGGACCAAGTGGCGGCCCGCATGCTTACCGAGCCGGAGGGCTCGCGGTGGTACGTGCTGTTTCCCGTCCGCTTTGCCCGCCCGGACGATGCCCAGGCCCTTCGGGACCACCTGTTCGAACTGCGCCGAAAGGGCTTCAACCGGCTGTTTCAGCACGGTCGCACCTTCGAATTTTCCGCCCCCGAATCGCTGCTGGACATCGACTTCTCCCAGCCGCTCTTTGCTCTGGTGGATCGCATCGCTATCGCGCCCGACCTGGGCTCGCGCATCGTCGATGCCGTGGAGATCTGCTACCGCGAGGCGGGCGAGGCGCTCTTCGAGACCCCCAGCGCGGAGCGCCAGCTGCGGTTCAGCGAAAAGTTTGCCTGCAAGGCCTGCAACCTCGAATTCGCCGAGCCGGAGCCCGGCTTGTTCAGCTTCAACAGTCCCACCGGCGCTTGTCCCCGCTGCCAGGGCTTCGGCAACACCATCGACTATGACCTCGACCGCGTTGTGCCGGACAAATCGCGATCCCTCGAGCAAGGCGCTATCGAACCTTGGGAGCGGCCCCAGCATCGCTGGATGTGGCACGAGCTGAAAAAATACGGGCGCGGCCGCGTGCGCTTCGACGTGCCCTTTGCCGAGCTCACCGACGAAGAGCGCCGGTTCCTTATGGAGGGCGAGGGGCGGTTCCGGGGCATCCGCGGCTTTTTCGCCCGCCTCGAACAGAAAAAGTACAAAGTCCACGTGCGCGTCTTTCTCAGCCGCTACCGGGGCTATGCGGAATGCCCCGACTGCCGCGGCGCTCGCCTCCGCAAAGAGGCTCTTTACGTGCGCGTGGGCGGCAAGACCCTGGCAGAGGTGGTGCGGATGAACATTGCCGCGGCCGGCGAGTTTTTCCAGAAGCTAATCCTGGAGCCGCAGGAGCAACAAATCGCCGGCCAGGTGCTGGCCGAGATCCGGCAGCGTTTGAAATTCCTCAATGACGTGGGGCTGGATTACCTCACGCTCGACCGGCTGTCTTCGACGCTCTCGGGCGGGGAAGCGCAGCGCATCCAGTTGGCCACCTGCTTGGGCTCGCGGCTGGTGGGCGCTTGCTACATCCTGGACGAACCTTCGATCGGCCTGCACCCGCGCGACACCGGCCGCCTCATTCGCATCCTCGAAGAGCTGCGGGACTTGGGCAACACCGTGGTCGTCGTCGAGCATGATGCGGACGTCATGCGCGCCGCGGACCACATCGTGGATCTGGGGCCCGGGGCGGGCGAACAGGGAGGCCGCGTGGTTTTTCAGGGGCCGTATGCCGCTCTGGTGAGTGACGCCGCCGGCTCGCTGACCGGCCGATACCTGCGCGGCGAGCTGAAGACCTCGGTGCGTCGTGTCCGCCGCAAGGTGGATCCGGCGCGGGTGCTGCGTTTCTTGGGCGCACGGGCGCATAACCTAAAAGGCATCGACGTCACGATCCCTCTCGGCATGATGGTCGTCATTACGGGAGTCTCCGGTTCGGGAAAGTCCACGCTCGTCCACGATGTGGTCTACCGGTCGCTCCAAGCGCGACTCCGCGGCGTGATCCCCATCGAGGAAGAAGACGGCGAATTTTCGGGGGCGCCGGCGCAGCAAACTTGCCGTGCCGTGGAAGGAGCGCAGCTGCTCACCGGGGTGGTGCTCGTGGACCAATCTCCCATCGGTCGCACGCCCCGGTCGAATCCAGTGACGTATCTGAAGGCCTTTGACGGCATCCGGGCGCTATTCGCCGCGACGAATGAAGCGCAGCGCCGTGGCTACACGCCGGGCCACTTCTCGTTCAACATTCCCGGCGGGCGCTGCGAAGCGTGCCAGGGTGACGGCGTAGTGACGGTCGAGATGCAATTCCTGGCCGACGTGGAGCTGGTCTGCGAAGAATGCAAAGGCACGCGCTTCAAGAGCAGCATCCTCGACATCCGCTACCGGGGATTGAACATTCACGAGGTGCTTCAGCTCACGGTCAAGGAAGCGCTCGGGTTTTTCGCCGACGTGCCCCGCGTCGTGGACAAACTGCGCGTGCTCGACGAGGTGGGTTTGGGATATCTCCGGCTGGGTCAGTCCGCCACGACGTTGTCAGGAGGGGAGGCGCAGCGCGTGAAGCTGGCCGCCCACCTGGCGCTGAGCGATTGCCGCGGCACGCTGTATATCTTCGACGAGCCCACCACGGGTCTGCACTTCGACGACATCGCCAAGCTGCTCGATAGCTTCCAGCGCCTGATCCACAGCGGCGGCAGCGTGCTGATTATCGAGCACAACCTCGAGGTGATCCGCGCTGCGGACTGGGTGATCGATCTGGGCCCGGAAGGCGGTGATGCCGGCGGGCGCATCGTGGCCGAGGGTCCTCCCGAGCAGATCGCCGCCACGCCCGCCTCCCACACCGGCCGCCACCTGGCCCCGCTGCTGTAGAATCCGTCAGCTTGGCGCGTCGCCTTTTCCGGCTACAACCGTGAAGTTCCTCCCCACAAACGATCAGCCACCCGCCACAGGCGCGCCATCCGGCGCGCTTTCCCGCCAAACGCCCTCCCAACCCTACTCCGCAGCTTCCCGGTCCGGGCTCATCCTTTGAGCCACTGACTCCCATACCCTGAAATCATGAAATTCCTTCACACGGCTGACTGGCAAATCGGCCTGAGCCTCGCCCAGCTTGGCGAGAAGACGGCGGAGGCGCGAAACCGCCGCGTGGCGACGGCTCGCCGGATCGCCCACCTGGCCCGTAGCGCCGCCGTAGACTTCGTCTTGATCGCTGGGGACATCTTCGAACACAACGGACTGAGCGAAACCACCGTGACCGAAATCGCCTCGATCCTGAGCAGCTTCCCATGCCCCGTGTACCTGATCCCGGGCAATCATGACCCCGCCGTGCCCGGCTCTGTCTGGGAACGCACCGTCTGGCAGGAGTGCCCCAACGTGCATCTGTTAATCCAGCCACAGCCGGTGCCGGTGCCCGGCGGGATCCTGTTTCCTTGCCCCGTGCGCGATCCGCATGCCACGGAGGATCCGACGCAGTGGATTCCCCATCAGCCCACCGATCAGATCCGGATCGGCTTGGCCCACGGTAGCGTCCTCGGCAATCCGGAGATCGAGCCGAGTTACCCCATCTCGCGCAATGCCCCCGAACTGCGCGGACTCGATTACTTGGCCCTCGGCCACTGGCACTCCACCGCCCTGTTCCCTCCCGGCGGTCCCGCACGCATGGCCTATGCGGGCACACATGAACCGACGCGTTTCGGGGAACCTGACTCTGGCAACGTCCTGGTGGTGGAAATTCCAGGGCCCAGGGCTTCCCCGCAAGTCGAAAAACGCCGCGTAGCCAGCCTCCAATGGCTCACGCTCGAACGAACTGTTCGGCAAGATGCCGGCCTCAAAGAACTTCGGGCCGAACTGGAGCGCTTGCCCAACCCTGCTCACACTCTCGTCGAATGCCGGCTCGACGGAGTCCTGCGGCGCGCGCATCTTGACGAGCTCGAACCTGTGGAGCGCATTCTTGCCGAACGCTTCTTCTTCGGCCGGCTGGACACTACGCAGTTGCTGCCGGAACCGGAGGACGCCGCGTGGATCGAAAATCTGCCCGCCGGCTATCTGCGCCAAGCCGCCCGACGACTGCTCGAACAGGCCGTCCACAGCCCGGACCCTGCCGCCGCTGAGGCCCTGCGCCTGCTTTACCGAGGCCTGCGGGAGGTGGGTCTATGACCGTATCGCATCTGACGGTCGAAAAGTTCCGTTGCTTCCTGAATCGCGTGGACCTGCCCTTGGACCCGAAGGCGTTCACCGTACTGTATGGGCCGAACGCCTCCGGCAAGTCCACGCTGCTTCAGGCCCTCATCGCCGCCTTGGCCAATGCTCATAGCGCCAAAGGACGAGCGATGGAAACGCTGCGTCCTTGGGACACCAATTTAGCGCCGGAGGTCACGGTGGCTTTCGAGCACGGTGGCGCCGCCTGGCGAGTCTGGAAGCGGTTCCTGGATCGTCCCCAGTGCCGGCTCGAGAAGCTGGCGGCTCGCGGACACTACCGGCTGCAGGCCGAAGGCAAGGCCGCCGACCAGCAGCTCGCGGAGTTGCTCGGGCTCGAGCCCGCGCCCGGCGCCGCCGGCGTCGAAGCGATGGGCGTGGCGCAGATCCTGTGGGCCCCGCAGGGCGAACTCGAGCTGCCGGCGCTCAGCGGCCGCGCTCTCGAGGACGTTCGGGCAATTTTGGGTGCCCAGCTCGGCGGCCGCCTCGGCCCCGCCCTTGAATGCTGGGTTGCCGAGCAATATGGGCAGTTCTGGACGCCGACCGGGAAACCCAAGAAGTCGAGGGAACAGGAAAAAGCTGCCCTTCGGGAGCTCGAACATCGCTTGGACGAGGCTCGCGTGGGACTAGCCCACCTCGAGGAGCTGGCCGGCGCTGCCGAGATCGCCCGTCGCGAAGCCGCGGAGCTGCACCGCCAAGCCTCCGCGATCCGCAGCGAACTCGAGGAGGCGCTACAGCAAGAAAAAAACGCGGAGCTGCTGCGCGCGATCGTGGGAAATCTGGAAGCCCAGGCGCGCCTGAAAGAAAAAGATCGCCACGAGCTGTTGAAACGAATCGAGCAAATCCGAGACCTGTCCGCCCGTATCGCCGAACTGCAACAGGCCGAGCGGAACGTCGAGACCTCCGTGGAACAAAAGCGGCAAGCCGAACGACTCGCTTCCCAGCAAGCCGCGGACGCCAAGGCGCGGAGCGACACGCTGGCCGCTCAGATCGATCGCCTGCGCCGCACAGAACAGCTCGCCCGTCGCTTGGAGCAACTCTTGGGCGAGCAACGTGCTGTGGCCGAGCGCGTCGCCCGCGTCGAGGAGTTAGAGCAGCAGCTCGACCAGGAGCGGCGGCGCCTGGAGGCGCTTCGGGCGCCTTCGGAGGGGGAGCTCGCTACGATTCGCCAGCTCCACGACCGCTTGCGCGAACTGGACATCCGACTAGAGGCTTTGCTCTTAAAGGCGGAACTGGTGCCGGAGCTCGAAGCTGACGTGGAAGTCATCGAAGGCGCGCCGGCGGGGCGCCATCGGCTTGTGGCCGGCGCGCCGTTCCGCATTACCGCGCAGGGCCGTATGGAACTACACCTCGCGGGTTTCGGCCAGGTCCGCCTCCTCGGCCCGGAAACCTCCGCGCCACAGTTGCAGCGGGATCGCGAGGCCACAGCGGCCCAATTACGTTCCTGGTTCGAGCGTTTCGGTACCGACCAGTTGGCAGAACTCGCGTCCCGCCAGTCCCAGCATGCGGAAATCCAAAGCCGCATCGATCGCCTCCAGACTGAACGACAGACCCTGCTGGCCGGTTCCACTTCGGAGGAGCTGAACCAGCGCCTCGCCCGCCTCCAGCACGAGGCAGCCGAAATCGTCCGCGAGGAGCCGGCATTGGGGCCTTCGAGTTCGGACGAGCTGCGGCGCTTGGCTGAACAGTCGGGCCGCGAGATGGCCCTCAAACAACAGGAGGCGGAGACAGCCCGGCGCGAGTGGGAACATGCCCACCACGAATGGCAGTCGCTCTGTTCGGCACTGGAGGTCGAAGAAAGCAAACTCCAGATGACGCGCCAGGAATTAGCCCGCGCCCGCCAGGAGCTGATCGCCTGCCAGCACGACGGCCGGACCCCCGAGGAGCGCGAGCGCGACCTTCAGCGCTTAGAGCTGGAGTGGAAGCGGATTCACGACCAGCTCGAAAAGGCTCGCGACGAGCTGGCCCGCTCGCAGCCAGGTCGAGCAGCCGCGCTCAAAGCCCAGGTTCAAGTTTGGGAACAGCGATTGGCTCAAGCGGAACAGCGCCGCCTTCAAGCGGAAGCGGACTCACGCGCTCTGTTCGCGCGTGGGCCCTACGAGCAGTACTCCAACCTCGAAACAGAAGTCGAGCGGCGCCGCCGCGCCGTGGAATCGGTCGAGCTTCACGCCGAGGCTGTCCGGCGGCTGCATGAGGCCGTCCTCGCAGCCAAGGAGGAGATGCTGGAAGGTCTCGCCGAGCCGGTCGCGGCTGAAGCCGCCCGCATTCTGGCCCGGATTGCGGGGCGCCCCATGGGAACACTGAGCCTGAGCCCAGACTTCACCGTGGCCTCCGTACAGCCCGAATCCGCCGGCCGCGACGTGGATCTCGGCGAACTCTCGGGCGGAGAACGGGAGCAGCTCTATCTGGCTGTGCGGCTCGCTCTGGCTCGCTTCCTCGCCCAGAGGGAGAGGCAGTTGGTCGTCCTCGATGACGTCCTGACGGCCACCGACAGCGAACGTCTCGGGCGCCTGTTCGACCTCCTGAGTGAGTTGCAGGAGTCACTGCAAATCCTCATCTTGACGTGCCATCCGGAGCGGTTCCGCGCCCTCCCCGGAGCGCGCTTCGTGCGCCTGGAAAACTTCGCCCTCCACGCCGAGGAATCTCAAGATGTACGCGGTCGCCCCGCCGCCGACCCGTACGGCGAAAGCCTCAGTAGCTCGGCGCCGGACGCTGGTAGGGCTCCTTGAGATACTTGGCGGCTTCCTCCTGTGCCCCCTGCGTATTGTCTTTGGTGCGGATGGCCTGCTGGTATTCGTTGATGGCGCGCTCGCGCTGCCCGGTGAGATCGAAGATCTTGCCCAAATTGATGTGCGACCACACCTCGACCCAGGGCGGGTCCAGGTCCCCGTCGAGCGCCGCCCGGAATTCATTCGCCGCCGACTGGTAGTTGTTCTGGAGGAAGAAGATCTCCCCGATGCGGTAGTGGGCCAGCGAACTGTAACGGTTCACCTCCAGCGCTTTCTGGTACTCCTTGAGCGCTTCGGCGAACTCGCCGACTTCCGCAAACTGCTCGCCGCGCCGGATCGCCACCGCCACACGGATGGAGTCGTCCAGCCGCAGTACCTTGTGGTTGGGATCCAGGATCACGTTCTTCGGCTTGCCGAACGTTTCCACGACGAACTCCGAAGACGTGCCCACGACCTCGATGGTCTTCATCTCCGGATTGCCTTCGGTCTCGATCTTGAGCTCCACCGGCATCCGAAAGGTGTCCAGGTCCTGAGCCACCTTCCCCACTACCCGGAACCCCTTCTGCGTCCGGAAGATGGTGTACTCCATACGGAACTCCGGGGCGCCGCTCGACTCGATCCACTGGATGAAGAAGTACTGCAGGTTCGAGCCGGTGAGCTCCTCCGTGACCCGGCGAAATTCGTCGGTGCTCACCGAGCGCCAGGCGGAACGGTCGGGGACCTCTTTGAGGAGCTTGAAAAACGGCTCTTCGCCGATGACGGTGCGTAGCATGTGGTACACTGCCGCGCCTTTTCCCGCCGTGCTGGCCCAGAGTTCCGGAGCGTAGTCCTCCCAGCGCCCCGACTGGCTCAGGGGCGGGTTGTCCACGGTCAGCGCTTCGATGTAGGTGTCCTTGAGCGCGCTCGCGAATGCCGCCTCGCCTGCGGTGTGGTGCAGGTAGAGCAGCTCGGCATAGCGCGCCGCGCCGTTGGTGATCCAGAGGTGGTTGCGCGTCACCGGGGAGACCAGATGGCCCCACCACTGGCGGGCAATCTGATTGGCCAGCAGCCGGCCGTTCACCTCCCGGCCGATGCCGCGCGGAGACAAAAAGACGATGCCGCCGGCGGAGTAGCCGTTCGGGGCGCCCTCCTCGGTCTCGAACAAAGTGAGATTGGCCTGGGGGGCCAGGCCGAACACGCCCGTCAGGTAAGTGAGCACGCGCGCCGTTTCCTGCGCATACGCCCCCGCCATCTCCGCGTGCGGGCCGCGGAAAAACACGGTCGTCGAAATGCCTTCCGCCGCGATCTGAGCGGGGTCGCTCCGCGACACCGCCAGGCTGCCCGGAAAAGAGGGCTGCGAGACCCGAAACGAGTACGCAACCTTGCCGGAGGCGGCGCGATCGCTTTTCTCGCTGCCGGAACACACGACTCGGTATCCCTCCGGAACCGTGATCCGCAAATCCGCCGTATACCGGTCCGTGGTGTAGCCGCTGACCGGAAACCAGCGCGCCGGATAGAGCAGGAACGCATAGTCCGGTTGAATGGCCGCGAACTTGATCCCGTACACCGGCGACTCCTCCCGCCCGCGCAGGACCCCGTCGTAATAAAACCTGACGGTCTTGATTTGCCCGGTGGGCAATACCTCGGGAAAGGTCAAACGGACCGTGAAATCTGGGCGCGAGCGCGTGGCTTGGATGGGACGGCCTTGCTCGTCCTCCACCTTGGAGACGTTCAAGGCGTTGTGCAGCTCGAAGACCGCCGTGTACGTGTTCTCCTCCTGTGGCCGGAACCGAACCTCGACGGTGGCGGCCAGCGAATGCGCCTCCGGACGGATCTCCGCCTGGATGGCATAATGTTCCACGTCAATGGCGGGACGTCGCGTCGTCTCTTGAGCGGCGGCGGCAGTAACCGCCACCAACAACGCAGCGCGTCGCATCTTATTCGACATGCAAAGCTCCTTGGAGCAACAGTGCCTGGACGATGGATGAAGCCCGAACCATGGCGTCTGCCGGCGGGGACAGGCGCTGAGCGACGTCGCCAAGTTCGCGGCGCATGGCAGCCCGCGCCTCCGGCCGGGCCAGCAGCCCAAGCGCCTCCTCGGCCAGCCGTTGTCCTGTGACTTCATTCTGCATCAACTCCGGGATGATGCGCCGGCCGGCCACCAGGTTGACCATGGACAAGAAAGGCACGCGGACCAGCGGGCGACCGATCCACCAACTCAAGGGCGCGACGCGATAGAACGCAATCAGCGGCGTACCGAGCAAGGCTGCCTCGATCGTGACGGTGCCGCTCGCGGCCAACGCCAGGTCCGCGTGCGCCAGGGCGTCCCAGGCGCCACTCTCGGTCACGACCACCCCCGCCGGCTCGGCCTGTTGGCGCACCGGCGCGGTACATGCCGGCGCCAGTCCCGCTGGCAGGGCCAGGACGAATCCGAGTCGGCCCCACGCTCG
The DNA here is from genome assembly GCA_025055455.1 of Bryobacteraceae bacterium. Lineage (GTDB taxonomy): Bacteria > Acidobacteriota > Terriglobia > Bryobacterales > Bryobacteraceae > JANWXD01. The sequence continues at coordinate 57,287 of JANWXD010000005.1, read as the reverse complement.
CATGCGTGCGACCGCGTCCAGCAACACGGGAACATGCCGCCGGATTTCGCCCGCACGGCTTCCCGGCAGAAGCGCGACAAGCGGCGCCTCGGGCAGCCGGTGCCGCGCGAAATATTCGGATCGCGTCGTCGAAGCTTTCACCATCTGGGCGAGGGGGTGGCCGATGTAATAAGCCCGAACGCCTCGGCGGCGGAAATACTCCTCCTCGAAGGGAAAGATGCACAGCAGCCGGTCTATGTTGCGGCGAATTGTGTGAATGCGCCATGGCCGCCAGGCCCACACCTGAGGCGCCACCAGGCCTACCACCGGGATCCCGAACCGCTTGAGGCGGGCGGCGAAGCGTAGGTGAAAGTCCGGACTGTCCGCCAGGATGGCCAGATCAGGCTTTTCGGCCCGGGCAGCGGCCATGAGCCGGCAAAATAGGCCGTAGATGCGGGGAATGTGTGCGATGACCTCGACCAGTCCGACTACCGCCAGCTCCTCGGCGCGCACCACCGCTCGCACGCCCACTTCCCGCATCCGGGGACCCGCGCAGCCAAAACATTCCAATCCGGGTATGTCGCGGCGTAGTCGCTCCACCAAGCTCGCGGCATAAAGATCCCCTGAAGCTTCGCCGGCCGAGACGAGAATCTTGAAGCCCAACATCCGTCAGTCTAGCAGGCGCGGCGCGGCGCCCCGTTCTGCTAGGATGAAGTACAGCCTCGATGTCCGCCTCCACCGGTGTCGAACGCCTGAGCGTAGAGGAATTTGCCGAGCGTTTCCGAGACGCCCTCATCCCGGCGACGAACACGTTTTCCTACTTCCCGGCGGTGCCCTTCAGCGAGGAAGACGTCAAGGATTTCGTCGAGGAGCCCGTGGCGGCCCTCCCGCCAGCGGTGGCGGCCGCCCTTCGGCGCGTGGCCTTGCTGTTCGTCCCCTATCTGGAGCGATCCAACGGCAAACCCAAAGACGGGGAATGCGGCGAAGTGGTCTGCTTCGAGAAGCCCCCGGAGAACCGCCAGGCCTGGGTGGCCCACACCGTGCTGGACGATAACACGCCCAGCCTCGTCTTCGCCATCAAGGACCGTAATGTCTCCGACTATCACTATCACTTCTACCAGGCCGTGGCGCGACTGATGGCCGACGTGGCCGGGGAGGAGGCGTTCGAGCGCTACCGGGCGCTGCTTCGCGAGGAGCTCAGCCGCGGGGTCCACGGCGAAGTGGACGAGAAGGGTTGGGAGCTCAAGCAGGCGCTGCTACGCCGGCAGAGCAACCTGCGACGGGAAACCAAGCTGTTTCGCGAGTACGCCCGCCAGTCTTTTATTGACACGCTGACGTTGTATCTGCACGGCATCTGCTGCGACATTGACATCGAGCCGGGACCGCGACAGCTTCCCAGCCGCTACCTGCGCAAGCGGCTCGAATTTTTCGAGGGCCTCTATCCGCCCCCCGAAGGCTACGCCGTCTTCCCCGAGGAGTTGAACCGCGACTGAGCGGGTGCGGCCGTGGCCCGCAGCAGCTCCGCCAGTATCCGGGCGGCGGCCCGCTTGCCGCCGTCGCCGGTTTCCCCGGCGGGGCCCGTACAGCTCGGACAGCCCGACTCACAGGGACAGGCGGCGATCAGTTCCGCTGCGGCCGTGAGCAAGCGAGACGTCATCCCGAACAAGTGGCGGCTCAATCCCACGCCGCCTGGGTAGGCGTCATAAAGGTACAGGTCCGGTTCGAAGACCGCGCCCCGCGCCACGTCTTCGGTCAAGGCTACCCCGAGATCGTGCGGGTCGCACATGACCAGGACCGAGGCCACGGCCCGGAGCGCTTGGCCCAGACCCGTGAGCCCGCTCTGCTTCTGCGCCGGCGCCAGGTCGCCGAGCCGGGCGAGGAACTCCGCTGGAAAATGCAACCAGAACGCCGTGGTGTGCATCTCCTGCTCCGGCATGAAGAGGTTGCCGGCGCCCACGTTCTCCAAGGTGTAGAACTTGATTTTCTTGAAGCCGACCACCTGGCGGTTGACGCGCACTTCGCCGTGGGCGGCTTTGGCGCCGGCTATGGGGCGTGAGTCGAACTCCTCCAGGATCTTGACCTGCGTATAGTCAATGGCGTCAGTGAAATAGTCGCACTCGACGCGTCGGACGTAGGCCTTGCGCGCTTCGTAGTCGAACTTCTCCACTTGGTACTGGCGCGCCTCATGGAGATAAATGGCCTTCTCGTGGAGCGTCGTGAGCGCGGCAGGAAAAGAGACCTCGCCGATCACTGCCGGCTCCCCCGTGATATCCACGACCACGAAGTTGTCGCTGGTGACGGCTCGGAGGCTGATGGCGTCGGCCGGATAGGTGTCCGACACCCAGTGCCAGAGCTCGCCGGAGCGGTGCAAGCAGCCGGTCTCCTCCAGGAACCGGCAAAGCTCGGCGACCTCGTGCGGACCGAACTTCTCGCCCTCCCGCAGCGGCAGCTCGAAGGCCGCGCACTTGAGATGATTGAGCAGGATTTCGAGGTTGTCGGGATTGATGCACGCCTCCTCCGGCGACTGGCCGAAGAAGTAGTCGGGATGTTCGATGACGTACTGATCCACGGGGGTGCTCGAGGCCACCAGCACAGCCACGGACGTGCTTTGGCGGCGGCCCGCGCGGCCGGCGCGCTGCCAGGTGGAGGCGATGGTCCCGGGATAGCCCGCCATCACCACCGCATCCAGACCGCCGATGTCCACGCCGAGTTCGAGGGCGTTGGTGGCCACCACGCAGCGAATCGCCCCGTCGCGCAGCTCGCGCTCGATCTGGCGGCGTTCTCGGGGCAAGTAGCCAGCACGGTAGCCGCGGACGGCGTTCGGCCCGAAAGCCATGCGGGCCGCCGCATCCTTGAGATAGGTGACGAGAACTTCCGTCGCCAGACGGCTGTTAGCGAACACAAGCGTCTGGTGGTTGCGGGCCAGAAACTCGAGGGCAACGCGGCGGGTCTCCTGCAGGTAGCTGCGGCGGATCCCCAGCTGACGGTTGACGACCGGCGGATTGTAAAAGATCACGTACCTCTCGCCGCGCGGCGCTCCATTGCGGTCCACCAGCTGGAAGGGTTCGCCGGTGAGCGTCTCAGCCAATTCCACGGGGTTGGCGATGGTGGCGGAGGTGCAGATGAACTGCGGCCGCGAGCCGTAAAACTCGCAGAGGCGCTTCAGGCGGCGCAGGACGTTGGCCACGTGGCTGCCGTAGACGCCCCGGCAGGCGTGCAGCTCGTCGATGACTACAAAGCGAAGGTTCTCGAACAACTTGGCCCAGCGGGTGTGATGGGGAAGGATGCCAGCGTGCAGCATGTCCGGGTTCGTGAAGACTACGTTGGCGCGCTCGCGGATGGCGCGCCGCGCGTCCTGGGGCGTGTCGCCGTCGTAGGTGAAGGCCCGGATCGGGGCGCCGATCGTCTCGACGAGCGAGTGAAACTCGTGCAGTTGGTCTTCGGCGAGAGCCTTGGTGGGGAACACGTAGACGGCGCGGGCGTCCGGCTCGTCCAGCAGCCGGTTTAGAACCGGCAGATTATAGCAAAGCGTCTTGCCGCTGGCCGTGGGCGTCACCACGACGACATTGGCGCCCTCGCCGACGCGCCGCAAGCTTTCGGCCTGATGGGAATACAGTCGCTCGATGCCGGCGGAACGCAGGGCTTGGGCGAGCTCGGGGTGGAGCGAGTTCGGGAAGGGAGCAAATTCTCCCGAGCTCGGCGGCTGGCGGCGAATGGCGCGCACGGGAGAATCCGGATCGCCCATCCACTGCTCGAAGCGACGCAACGCGGCCTCGAGTCCGGAGGGGGCCTCTGATTCCACGCAGAGGAGCAAGGTGCGGTTCATGGTCTTCGCCTTTTCTTTGTCTAGTAGAACACAGTTGTCGGAGGAGAACAAGAGGCGAAAAGGAGAAGCTCCGCCTCGCCGCCCGCGGCCGTCAGCGCTGGAACTCGTAACGCTCCAACGTCGCGGCGACCAGACAAACCGGTTCGCCGTCATCGGATAGCGTCTTTTCGAACCGCACGACCTTGCCGAGGCAGTGCAGGTTGACGCTGGTGCCTTCCGGCGATTCGGTGGGGAAGTGGATGACGTACTCTATCGACTCGCCGATTTCGACGTCAAGGTTGGTGGCGAAAAGCACACCACCCGCGCTGAGGTTCCGCGTCTGACCGCTAACCGAGACCGGCTGAAAGCTCTTGCGGGTGACTTCGATCGGGAGGCGTAATTCGAATCGCTTGCTGCGCCGCTGTTCGATCACGTGCTACTTTACTGTAGTGCGATTCGTCAGGGGGGTCAAGACCGAATCGCTGTCGGGACTCCTAGAACTACTGGTGCTTCCGGGCGCGCTTTCGAAAACCCACCCGCGCGTGGTAAAATCGCAGGACACCAACACTTGTGAGAAAGCTGGTTCGCCTGTCGTTGGGATTCACGTTGCTGATTGTCGGCTTCATCTTGAGCCTGCCCCTCGTTCCGGGCCCGGGCATCGCACTGATGATCCTGGGCTTGGTCGTTCTCAGTGAGCACGTGCCTTGGGCTCGGCGCCTGCTGGTGTGGGCCAAGCGCAAGGCCAAGCGGACACGGCAACGGTTCGGCGTCAGTCGCGGCTAGGTTTCACTAATTGGTTCGGAGAGCCACCTGCCCTGAACCCGCCGGCCGGTAGCCCCAGTATCGGCTTTCCTCCTCGAGTCGGATCGAGCGAACCAACCCCACGCGAAGGGACACCCACAGCCACATCGAGCTGGGAAGCCAGACCCCGTTGCCGACGAGGGTTTGTTCCATCCTTACGCGCGAGCCCTGATGGATGCGTACGAGAATCCAGCCGAAAGTGACGGTATCGGTCAATTCGGCCTCGAGGCGGACCCAGTTCCAATCCTGCTGGTTGATCCAAAGCCGCCCTCTCAGGGCCGGAAAGAGCCGGGCGAAGCGGTCGCGTGGGCGGTAATCCGGGTTGGGTTCCGCGGCAATGACCCAAACGCGGCGGCCGTCCACGGACTCCTCGCCCTCCAAACGAAAGCGGAACGCGTCTGGGATTTCGCGAATCGCCTTCTGGTAGCGTTTCCGGCGGCGTTCGAACTCCTCCTGGCGCTTCCGCTTCTGCTCCGGAGTTTCGCTACGGCGCGCCTCGATACACTTGCGCAAGCTTTCCTCCTGCTCGCGCTGCTCTTCCGCTGGCAGCGGCTTGCCGTCGCGCTCCACCAGGCGGCGGCATGGGGTGCCTGCCGCCATGACGACCTCGTGGGTCTTCAAGCTGACCTTCTTGACCCGCCCGTCCGCGTCGAATTCGCGCGTCAGGGTTCGCTCCATGAAGTCGTACTGGAGGACGCTGTCGGAGCGGTCGAACACCTCGACCGAGCGGCGCACGATCTCGCGCGGATCCTCGGCGGCCCCGGCCGCCGCCGCAACCAGGCCCAGCCCGAATACAACCGCCAACCGCATCGTTAGCCCTGTGTTCTCATTCTCCGACAATGGGCGACGGCCGGGCGTGCGAAAATAGGAAGCTGACAGATCCCCCTCCAAAATGCTCGACCGCATCAGCGTGCGCGGAGCGCGCGAGCACAATCTCAAGAGCATTGACGTGGACATCCCCCGGAACACCCTGACGGTGGTGACCGGCTTGAGCGGGTCGGGCAAGTCCTCGCTGGCTTTCGACACGATCTATGCAGAAGGGCAGCGGCGCTACGTCGAAACGCTGTCGCCTTACGCCCGGCAGTTCCTGGATCAGATGGAGCGGCCGGAAGTGGACTCCATCGACGGACTCAGCCCGGCCATCTCCATCGAGCAGAAGACCACCGGCCGGAGCCCGCGCTCGACCGTCGGCACCATCACCGAGATTTACGACTACCTTCGGGTCCTGTACTCCGCCATCGGCATCCCCCACTGTCCTCAGTGCGATGCCGAGATTTCCCAGCAGAGCACGGAGCAGATCCTGCGGCAGATTCTCGAGCGGAACATGGACCAGCGGGTGATGATTCTGGCGCCGGTGGTTCGGGGCCGCAAGGGCGAGTACAGGAAGGACTTGGAAAAACTGGCGCGCCAGGGTTTCGTCCGCGCACGCATCGACGGCGAGCTTCGCTCGCTCGACGAGGAGATCCGGCTGGACCGCCGGCGGAACCACACGATCGAAGTGGTGGTGGACCGTCTATTGGTCAAGCCAGGAGTCGAGCGGCGGTTGGAAGCCTCCATCGAGACCGCGGCCAAGCTGGCCAACGGATTGGTGCTGGTGGCGCCGCTCGAAGGCCCGGAACGGCTCGTGTCCCAGAAACTGGCTTGTCCGGAGTGCGGCGCCAGCGTGCCGCAGCTGGAGCCGCGCTCGTTCTCCTTCAACAGCCCCTATGGCGCCTGCGAAGCGTGCGATGGGCTGGGGTCGCGCTGGAGCTTCGATCCCGCCAAAGTGATCGCTGACCCGTCCCGGCCCCTCCTGGAGGGAGGCTTGGGACCGGGGGCCGGCTCCGAATATATGGCCCATCGGTTGCGCGAGGCGGCCCGAGCGTTGGGGGTGGATCTCTCCGCGCCCTTTGACGAGCTTCCCAAGAGGGCGCAACGGCAAGTGTTGTTCGGCGCCGGAGAATTTCCGGGGATTCTTCAGATCCTGGAACAGACCTTCGAGCAAGCTCCGGAGAGCTACCGGGAGTGGTTGCTCGATTACATGTCGCCGGTGCCGTGTCCGGCCTGCCAGGGCAAGCGGCTGCGGCCAAGCAGCCTAGCGGTCCGCGTCAAGGGCCTCTCGATTGCGGACTTCACGGCGCTGCCTGTGGGCCGCGCGCTGGATGTGCTCAAGGGTTGGGAACTGAGCGAGCGGGAGCGCCAGATCGCCGGCCGGATCATCGAGGAAATTCGTGACCGGCTGGCGTTTCTGGAGGCGGTGGGGCTGGACTACCTCAGTCTGGACCGCTCGGCCGCCACGCTGTCCGGGGGTGAAGCTCAGCGGGTCCGTCTGGCAACGCAAATCGGCACGCGCCTGCGCGGGGTGCTGTACGTGCTCGACGAGCCTTCGATCGGCTTGCACCCGCGGGACAACAACCGCCTGCTGGACACACTGGAACAGTTGCGCGACCTGGGCAACACGGTGATCGTCGTCGAGCACGACGCCGAGACGATCCGGCGGGCCGACTACGTCATTGACCTCGGGCCCGGGGCCGGTCGCCTTGGCGGCGCGCTGGTGGCTTGCGGCACGCCGACGGAGGTGGCCGCCAATCCCAACTCCCTGACTGGGCGATACCTTTCCGGCGTGCTGCGGATCGAACCGCCGCCGGTCCGGCGGCGGGGCAACGGCAAGAAGCTGATCCTGCACGGAGCACGACAGCACAACCTGAAAAACATCGACGTCGAATTCCCGCTGGGGGTGTTCATTGTGGTCACCGGCGTCTCCGGCAGCGGCAAGTCCACGCTGGTCAACGACATCCTCTACCGGGCTTTGGCGCAGCGGCTCTACAACGCGCGGGAGGAGCCGGGCGAGCACGACAAGATCACCGGCCTCGAGCACATCGACAAAGCCATCCGCATTGACCAGTCGCCCATTGGACGGACGCCGCGCTCGAATCCGGCCACCTACACCGGGGTGTTCACGCCGATCCGCGACCTGTACGCCATGCTGCCGGAATCGCGTGAGCGTGGCTACAAGCCCGGCCGCTTCAGTTTCAACGTGCGCGGAGGGCGGTGCGAGGCCTGCCAGGGCGACGGGCTCAAACGCATCGAGATGAACTTCTTGCCGGATGTGTACGTCACCTGCGACATCTGCCGCGGCCGGCGCTACAACCAGGAGACGCTCCAAGTAAAATACAAGGGCTATTCCATTGCGGATCTCCTCGAGGCGACGGTCGAGGAGGCCCTCGGCCTGTTGGAGAACATCCCGGCCATCCGCACCAAACTGGAGACGCTGCGCGACGTGGGTTTGGGCTACATCCACCTGGGCCAGCCGGCCACCACCCTTTCCGGAGGCGAGGCACAGCGCATCAAGCTGGCGCGGGAGCTGAGCCGCCGCCAGACCGGGCGTACGTTCTACGTTCTGGACGAGCCGACGACCGGGCTGCACTTTGACGACGTCAAAAAGCTGCTCGACGTGCTGCACCGGCTGGTGGACTACGGCAACACGGTCGTCGTGATCGAACACAATCTGGATGTAGTGAAGACGGCGGATTGGATCATCGATCTCGGGCCGGAAGGCGGCGAAAAGGGCGGCTTTGTCGTGGCCGCTGGAACGCCAGAGCAGATCTTGAGAAGCCGCAAGAGCTATACGGCGCAAGCCCTGGCAAAGGTGCTGGGCAACGGGAGAGCGGCATGAGCCGCTACCGGCAGGCGCCCTTGGACTTCAGCGGACTCCGCACGGTAGGCCTGCGCGAGCGGGGCGGCAAGGTGCGTGTCGAGGCGTTTGCCACACCCTACGAGAGAGGTTCGGGCGTTCGCGGACTCGTCGACTCGCTGCCGAGCATCCTGGCCGGGGAGTCCTTCCGCGAGGTGATGCGCGCGCTGCTGGAGGCGCGCCGGCGGGGCAAACCGGTGCTGTGGGGCCTGGGAGGCCACGTCATCAAGTGCGGCCTGGCGCCGGTGCTGATCGAGCTGATGCGGCGAGGTTTCGCGAGCGGGTTTGCATTGAACGGTGCGGCGGCGATCCACGATTTCGAAATCGCTCTGGTGGGCGCCACCAGCGAAGACGTCGAAGCGGTGCTGCCCGACGGCCGGTTCGGCGCGGCCGAGGAGACCGGGCGGGAAATGAACGCGGCGATCGCCGAAGGAGACGGGCAGGGTTGGGGCATCGGCGAAGCGCTCGGCGAGCGGCTCCAGCGGGTTGCCGACCCGGCGTTCTCGTCCCGCAGCCTTCTGCTCGAGGCCTGGCGCGCCCGGGTCCCGGTCACGGTGCACGTCGCCGTCGGGACGGACACACCCCACACCCATCCGTCGGCAAACGGGGCGGCGATCGGCTCGGCCAGCCACCGTGACTTCCGCCTGTTCTGCACCCTGGTGAGCGAGCTGGACGATGGGGGAGTGTACATGAACGTGGGCTCGGCCGTCATCCTGCCGGAGGTGTTTCTCAAGGCCGTGTCCGTGGTGCGCAACCTGGGCATGCGCCTTCAGAACTTCACGACCGTCAACCTGGACTTTCTCCAACACTACCGTCCGCGAGTGAACGTCGTGGAGCGGCCTCACGCGCGCTCCGGCGGCAGGGGGATCGCCATCACGGGACATCACGAACTGACGCTGCCGCTGCTGGCGGCGGCCTTGATCGAGAGCGAGCCATGAGCGAGCCGCAGCCGGCCACACCGATCGAAAGCGCGGCGGAACCCGCACCACTGCCGGCGATTCCGTTCTGGGGCTACGCGGATCTGGCGCTGTTTGCCGCGGCCGCAGCGCCGTCGCTGCTTGTAGGTGCGTTGCTGGCTCAGGCTCTGATGCTGGCCTTCCCCGAGTGGAGCGGGCGAAAGGCCTTGCTCGTGTTGCCGGCCCAGTTCTTTGCTTACGGCGTGTGGTTCGTGTTTCTGCTCGTCCTGCTTCGGGCCAAATATCGGGCGCCGTTCTGGCGCTCCCTGGGCTGGGGCCGGCCCGCCGAGCCGTTCTGGTTCTGGCGTCAGGCGCGCACCGGGATCTTGGTGGCGTGCGGGATCGTGTTGGGAGGGCTGCTGCTGCGGACCCCCGACATCGACATGCCGATGAAGCAGCTCCTGTCGGACCGGGTCTCGCTGATTGCCGTGGGACTGGCGGCGGTGAGCCTCGGTCCGGTATGCGAAGAGCTGGCCTTCCGAGGATTTTTGCTGCCGCTGTTGGTGCGCTCGTGGGGTGCGGCGCCCGGCATTTTGCTGGCAGCGATGCCGTTTGCGATCCTCCACGGGCCGCAGTATGCCTGGTCGTGGCGGCACATTGTGCTGATCCTGGCCGCAGGAGCGGCGTTTGGGTGGATACGCCATCGTACCGGCTCGACGGCGGCTTCCGCGGTGGCGCACGCCTTCTACAACTTCACGTTTCTGCTCCTGTACGCACTGCAGGAAAGGAACCTGCCGGCGCGATGGTAGAGACGATTCGGTGGACGGACGAGGGCGTCGTGCTGATTGACCAGCGACGCCTGCCGCTCGAAACGGTCTACGTCACCTGCCGCGATTATCGCGAGGTGGCCGAGGCGATTCGCTCCATGGCGATTCGCGGAGCGCCGGCCATCGGTGTGGCCGCGGCCATGGGCATCGCATTGGGAATGCAGCAGGCTCGGCCGCCCGAGCTGGACGTCCAGTTCGAGGCGATCTGCGAAACGCTGGCTCGGACGCGGCCCACGGCCGTCAATCTTTTCTGGGCCATCGACCGGATGAAGCGCGTCTACGCCGGCGTGCGCGGGCGTCCGGTCGAGGAGATTCGCGCCGCGCTCGTCGCCGAGGCGCTGCGCATCAAAGAGGAGGATATCGCGGTCAACCAAGCCATTGGCCGCAACGGCTGCGGGTTGATCCCGGACGGCAAGGCGGTACTGACGCATTGCAACGCCGGGGCGTTGGCCACGGCGGGGTATGGCACCGCACTAGGGGTGATCCGGGCGGCCGTGAGCGCCGGCAAGAAGATCCACGTCTTCGCCGACGAAACGCGGCCGTTTCTGCAAGGGGCGCGGCTCACGGCTTGGGAACTGCTCGCCGAGGGGATTCCCACCACCTTGATCGCGGACAGCATGGCGGGCTATTTCATGAAGTCCGGCCGGATCGGCTGCGTGATCGTCGGCGCCGACCGGATCGCCGCCAACGGGGACGTGGCCAACAAGGTGGGCACCTATACTTTGGCCGTTCTGGCCCGGGAGCACGGAGTGCCGTTTTACGTCGCGGCGCCGCTGTCGACGTTGGACTTGAGCCTGCCGTCTGGCGAGGCGATTCCGATCGAGCAGCGGCCGGCCGAGGAAGTGACCCATTGCTTCGGCGTGCGCGTGGCCCCGGAGGGCGTGCGCGTCGAGAACCCGGCCTTCGACGTGACGCCCCACCGCTACGTCACCGCCATCATCACCGAGCGCGGCGTGGCCTGGCCCCCCTTTGAAGAGTCGCTCCGCAAGCTGGCCGGCGGCGGTGCACTATAATGAATTTCCGGGACTAGCTTCTCCGCCCCCATGCAGGACATCCGCAAGAAGCTCGAACAAGAGATTGCTGCCCTGGAATACGAACTGCGCACGGAGTTGCCCAGAGAGATCCGTAAGGCGCGCGCCCACGGCGACCTGAGCGAGAACGCCGAGTACCACGCCGCCAAAGAGCGCCAAGCCTATGTCAATGCCCGCCTGGGGCAGCTCAAGAAGCGCCTGGCGGAGATCTCGATGGTGGATTTGTCGCGCTTGCCGACCGACCGCGTGGGGCTGGGCTCGACGGTCGTTGTCCTGGATGTGCACAAAGACGAGCGCATCTCGTATAAACTGGTCACGAGCGAAGAAGCGGATGCGTCCCAGGGCCGGATTTCGACCACTTCGCCGATCGGGCGCGCGTTGCTCGGCAAGCAGGTGGGCGACGTGGTCCGGGTCCAGATCCCCGGCGGTGTGCGGGAGCTGGAGATCCTGGAGTTGAGCACCATCCACGATTCGGATGCGTAGCTGAAGAAAGGCGGGTCTCCGCCGATGACGTACACGCGCGCTATCGGGATCGCCTGTAACAAGGTGATCCTTCTGATCGTACGGGCTTTGGCCCTCTCGAGAATCCACCCTAACGTCCTCACCTTTCTCGGGTTGGTGATTAACGGCGTGGCGGCGGTGCTGCTGGCCTCGGGCCAGTTCTTCACCGCCGGGCTGGTGATGATCGGAGCCGGAATTTTCGACATGGTGGACGGCCGGGTCGCGCGCCAGACCAACCGAGTGACGCGGTTTGGCGGGTTTTTCGACTCGGTGCTCGACCGGTATTCCGACCTCGTGCTCCTGATGGGGCTGCTGGTCTATTACGCCTCGATCAACCGCTTTTTTTACGTGGTGCTGACGGCGGTGGTCATGACCGGATCGGTCATGGTGAGTTACACGCGGGCGCGGGCCGAACTGGTGATTCCGCAGTGCAAGGTCGGCTTCATGGAGCGTCCGGAGCGTGTGGTGCTGCTCATCATCGGGGCCTTGTTCGACCGCATGGCGCCCGTGTTATGGGTGATCGCGGTCCTTTCCAACATCACCGTGATGCACCGCATGATCTACACCTGGCAAGAGAGCAAGCGCTTGGAAGAGGCCCAGTTGCGCGGCGCGCCGGAGGCGGCCGCCCAGGCTGTGGGGCGTACCCGCAGTTGACGCCGCCAAGGGTCCCGACTCAGAGTCCCTCGCCTGTCGTCGTGATGGTGAGGCGCCCGTGTTTGACCCCCTTGGTGGCGAGCAGACGGTCCGCGATTTTTCGCACTGCTCCCGCCTTGCCCTTGAGCACCAGCACCTCGAGGCAGTGGTCCGGATCGAGGTGGACGTGCAAGGTCGAGAGGATGTTGGGATAGTGCTCGTGTTGGAGGTCAGTGAGCTTGTCGGCGAGCATGCGCACGTGATGATCGTAGACCAGCGTCAACGTGGCCACCACCGGACTTTCCGGGGATTGGGCCGTTTCTCCGATCAGCTCGCTGCGGATCAGGTCCCGGAAGGCTTCCGAGCGGTTGGTGTAGCCCCGGCGGTGAATCAACGCGTCGAACTTGCGGAGCAGATCCGAGTCGATGGCGACTCCGATGCGGCTCAACCGGCCCATGCTGGAACCGATTATGCCACAGGTGCGCCGAGGCTCATGCTAAAATACAAATTCGCCTTCGGAGGTTTCCATCGCTCATGGCTAGGGTATGCGAAATTTGTGGGCGCGGGCCCCGTTTCGGGCACCGGATCAGCCACGCGCACAATGTCACCAGCCGTAAGTGGAGCGTGAACTTGCAACGGGTGCGCGCGGTCGTCAACGGAGGCGTGCGGCGCCTGCGCGTGTGCACCCGCTGCCTCCGTTCGGGGCGCGTGCAAAAGCCGGCGAAGTAGGCGCGCCGCGAAAGCGGCGTCACGGGCCGAAGTCCCGGTCTGCTGCTGCCGGCGGCTGCGGTCCCGGGGTTGGAATCCCACCGCCACGTGGGCCTTCCCCGTGAAGTTTTCGATGACAACCCGTTCCTGCCGGGCGTCGTATCGGCCCCCATCCACCCAGACGGCTCGCAGACCCTTGGGATGAGGCAGACGGAGCACCACGCGCCGCGGCTTGCGGTCCGACGTGCAGGTCACGGTGGCGCGAATCTCATTCTGCGTCTCTAATTGCGAGATAACCTCGAGCGACAAAGGCCCAAAGTAGCTCGCGGCGCGGTCGAGACGGATGCGTTGGTCCCCTTCCAACCAAACGCGCGGAATTCCGGCCAATAACTCGAGCGTGTCGCCTCTTTCCATGTACAACATCCACCGCGTATCCATGAGAAACCAAGCTTCCTCATGGGTTTTGTGCGGGCTTGCCCCAAAGTAATGCTCGTAAAACGTGTAAGTTTCGCGGTCCGCCAAGCTCGCTACCGTGTTATAGTATGCCTTCAGAAACGGCTTCACCTCGCCCCGACGCAAGTGGGCCATCGGATGCCGACTGTAATAGGGCTGGCTGAAAGCAACGTTGAGATCCGTCATAAGCTCGTGGTGGAAATTCAATAGAAAATCCGCGATGTCTTCCTTCGGATCCACGACTTCTTGGAAGATCAAGTAGATCGGTCCCAGCAACGAGTCCCGGCTGGTCATGGCCCCATGAGTAAACCACCGCCCTCCGTCCGCCATCAACAGCAAGGGACCCCGGTACTCCGCCCACGGGGGCACGGTGGGACACCAGGTGCCGTCGCCGAGGGGCACTACGGGGGATCGCCCGAGGACCTCCTGGAGAGCGGTGCGGATATCCTTTTTCAGGGCCTCCGCTTCCTGGCGCCACCGGCGGGACTCTTGCGGCGCCACGCTCTCGAGCATTTCCGCCACGCGGCGGAAGCCGAGGTACGCATACCCGTTCAGCATGAACGAACGGTAAGGGTCTTCGGGGTCCGCGGTTTTGCCGTCCAGCATCCCGTATCCCTTGCCGCGAAGATCTTCTCGCATGTTCCGTTGACGCCACTTGGCCTGATATTCACAGGCCCGAATCAGTTTCGGAGCGATCTGTCGAACCCACTCCACGTCTCGCGTGTATCGGAAATGCTCGCCCAGGCTCCAAAGAGCGGCTCCGGTTTCGAGCATGTACGCGTCGAAGTTCTGCATGAAGCCGCTTTCGTGTTGCTTTTCGAGAAAATATGTCAGGGCGCGCCGGGCCACGTCGTGCCACCCCATCGAGTCCACGAACTGAATGATCGGCGAACTCTCCGATCCAATCGCTGTATATACGCCGATGGTCGGGGTCAAAGTGCCACCGGGCTCGAGCCCGTAGGCAACTAGGTCGAGGTGGAGGAGGCCCGCCCGAATCATTTCCGCAATGCGGCGCTCGGGTACGTGAATCTGCGCGGCCCGGGCGAGCTTCTGTTGCCAAAATTGCCGGATTTCTGCGTGACGCTCGGCAAAACTCTGGCGAGCCAGCCGGAGCGCCCGTTCCTTCGCAATGGGCCGGTGGGGCAAGTACACCTCGAGCGTGGCGCTCTCGCCGGGTTGCAGCAGGATCGCCACCTCATCGTGAGCCAGAGGCTTACCGTTCAGCTTGGAAACGGCGAAGACACGGCCGCTTCGGTACATGCTGAAGCCGTAGCCGGGGTCGAACGACCATTGGTCCGCGGCAACGCCTTGGGGCCACACCGACTTGAAGAAGGCGTACGCGGGAGCCCGGGAGCGATTGACCGCGACGGCCGCCAGGTAGAGGATGGTCTCCTCCGGTTGGTTGAGCTCCGTGTCACGAAGCTCCTCGAACCGCTTGCGTTGCTCCGCAGTGAACACATGCCCTCTTCCGTAGCCGTCGGCGACTAGAAAATGGGTTCCCCGAAGCGCCGTGGGAGGCTTCCCCTCCAGTCCGACGAAGGCCGTGAACTCGTACGTGATCCTGCCGTCGTCGAGACGGCCGCGGAGAATCGGTAAGATCCCGTCTTCCAAGCGCCGGGTGATCCGTTCCCGTGGGCCCCATCCGCGCCCCATCAGGAACTGATACCGGACTGGCCGGTCGCCGGTCTCCGGTAATGTCACTTCGTAGCCATGAAAGCGCGGTTGGATCCAGTCCAGGCGCTCGCTGACCGCGAAGATGCGAATGTCCCGACTCATCCCCAACCAGGTCGGAACCTTGAGGCTCCGTGTCTTCGATGCCGCCGATTCGAACGACTCCTCCGGCTCGTTCTCGATCTCTTGCAATCCCGTCAGCAACCCGCGGCTGCGGAGATCCTCGGCGATGGCCCCATAGGATCGAAGGTCCTCCGCCTCGGTGACCACGACCCCGTAAGCCGGAAGAAAAATCGGAAATCTGGAATGGACATCGCGCAGGAAGAAGCTGAAGGGGTTCCGAGCGGCGCTCACCGTCACCAGCGTGGCGGCGTGTCCGAACGGCGCCCCGCTATCCTCGATTTCGAGGTGGAGACGGTACTCCTCCCGTCCCTCGTGCCGGAAGGTGTTGCCACGCACTGTCGCGGGGCGCGCGACGGAGGTGAGGTTGACCAGTTTGCCGCGGCCTACCTCGATCGTGCCTTCCGTCGGGCCGTGTCTCCAAACAATGGCGATGCGTTTGACGGTTTCCGCCCACGCGGAGGAGGCGGACAAGAACACTCCGGCGAGGCAAATCGCGAACCAAGCCAAGGTGTTTTCATTTGTGCGATCCATGGCGATTCCCTATCATGACCGGACACCCTGCGCAACCGCGGCTTCCGCAGGCGAGACCGCGTGCCGAATTTTCGGTGGGGTTGACGCGGCAGCAGCTTCGAGCCTGAGCTGCGGCCTGCTCCACGGCGGATGCGGCTAGCGGACGCCCGCCCCGCTCGCTCGCCGCGGTTCGGGGGCCGGAAACGGCAGGCGATCCGGAACCACGCGCACTGGCGTCGTGAACTTGAACGGGAATTTCGTCCCGCTCGGGAAGGTGAATTCCAGAAAGTAGGCGGTCCAGCCCTCCGGCGGTGGTGGCACGGCGGCGCGCCAGACTCCATCGGCGGCCTCGACCGGCGAGCTGGTCCAGACCGCGCCCAGGGTTTCCAAGCGGAAATCCCGGGCCTTGGGATTGGTGGCCTGCCACAACTTCACTTCCGAGGGCGGCTCGGAAGTGGTCACGCGCACGATCCCTTCCCCCTCGAAGGTCCACTGCAACTGGGGACGCTTGCGGCCGGTCACGATGGAGTGGAAGTACGCCAGCAGGCTTTGCGCTGCGTCGGAGCCGCGCAGCGAGTGATTCGTGTTCGGTACGAAGCGCAAATGCTTCTCCCCGGGCAAGTCGTCGTAATAAAAGCGCACCAAGTCCGGGGGGAAGAACTCGTCGCCGGTGGAGTTGACGATGAACTTGGGCATGCTCAGGCGCTCGCGGTATGCATAGGGATCCTCGATTTCCATCAGCCGGCGCAGCTCGGGCGTTCCCATCCACCGCACGATGTCCATCTCGACGTAGTCCCGCAAAGCCGGCGCCCAGAACCCGTAGGAGCGCCAGTGATGCTCGGAGGCCCGTTCCACGTTCAGCGTGTTGATCACGATCGGGGCGATCGCCACCACCCGAGGATCCACGGCGGCGGTGGTCCATGCGGTCCAGCCGCGCTTGGACCCTCCGGCCACCACGTAGCGCTCGATCCGCAGCTGGCCCGCGGCCTCGGTGGCGCAGAACGCCGTCACGGTGTCCATGGCTCGGACTGCGGCTTTGGTCATGGGCAGACGCGCCGGCCAGAGCTCGTCGCCGGTGCGCAAAAACCGGTCCCAGGTGTAGGCGATGAGGGCGTCTTCGCGCCGCTCGGCCATCGAGTCGCCGGCAAACTTCAGAGGCTGGTTGGGCACCATCCGCAGCTCGGCGACCACCGCGCGGGTTTCGGTGGCGATCATGGAGAGGATGAGGTCCGCCCGCGCCGGCGGCTTGCCCGGGTTGGAACCTCCTGTGATGAACAGCAGCGCGATGTCGCTCGAGAGCTGATCCGGCTTGATGATGGTGAGCCAATGCCGCCACTCGGTGCGGTCCACTTCCTCGGGCTTGCGCCAGGTTTGCGAGACCATATCGAGGACAAATGCGGTGTAGCCGGGACCGCTCAACGTCGAGACCAGCTCGTAGCGGTAGCTGGGGTCCGGCGCTCGGACGTAGCGATCCAGGGCGGTCTGGCGGGCGGCGGCATGCGCCAGCAGCCCCGCGCCGCACCCCAAGACGGCAAGCGTTATGCGCATCAGTGCGGTTGGCATCGTTTCCCAATCCTTCGAGGCCTCGGCTCGATCTTGAGAGCCCCTTCTGATCTTAGACTGTTCCGTCCCGAGGAGCGGATACGAGTGGCTCGGAAACGGGCGCGAACATATCCCGCCACGCAAGGCCTGAGCGGGGAGCCATCAGCGAGCATCCGCCGAGAAGCCGCCTGCCGTGTCCACGACTCGCCGGCAGGCCGGGCAAAAGTCCGCCTCCTTCAGATCCAGCCGTTCGACCGCGTGGGTGGAGGCCATCACGCAACGCCAGTCGCGGCAATGGCGCAGCCCGAACGTGTGGCCGAGTTCGTGAACCGCCTCTTTGACCGCGCGCTCCAACAACCGCTCCGGATTGGGAGGCAAGCCGTAAAACTCCTCCCGCAGCCGGCACAGAGAGATCACGGCGCAGCGCCCCTCGAGCTGCGCTTCGCCGAAGACGAAGGTCAGCACCGGCACGAAGAGATCCACGTCGGCGACGCCCAGAACACGGGCGGGCGCATCGGAAAATCGAGCGGCGAGGTGTCGAAGAATCGCCGTGGACCAATACTGCCCCCGGTCCGGATCGTAAAACGGAGCGGGATCCAGCGACGGGCCGAGCACACGGCAGGAGCGGCCGAAGACGCGCGCCAGGCGCGCGGCGAGGGAGTCGAGAAACTCCAGCGGAACGGTGTCGCCCACGGACTGAATCCAGATGGGATCGCCGGCGGACACGGCGCCCCTCACTTCAGTCCGTAGCGTTTCAGCTTGGCGTACAGCGTGGAGCGATCGATGTCCAAGATCCGCGCCGCACGCGAGAGGTTCCCTTCGCACTGGCGCACGACCCGCTCGATGTGGGCGCGTTCGACTTGCTCCAAGGTGAGGCCGTCGCACACGGCTGGCGCCTGGAGTTGGAACGGGAAGTGGGCCGGCTGGATTTCCGCTCCCCGGCTGATGACCAGCGCGCGTTCGATGGCGTTTTCCAGTTCGCGGACATTGCCCGGCCAGTCATACTGGAGCAGCAAGTCCACAGCCTCGGCGGTGAGCCGGGGAACGGGACGGTTCATCGCCGTGGCGTATTTCCTCAGAAAATGTTCCGCCAGCAAAGGAATGTCCTCGCGCCGCTCGCGCAGCGGCGGCAGTTGGATCGTGAACACGTTGAGGCGGTAATAGAGGTCCGGGCGGAAGGTGCCGGCTTTGACCAGCTCTTCCAGGTT
The DNA here is from genome assembly GCA_025055455.1 of Bryobacteraceae bacterium. GTDB lineage: Bacteria > Acidobacteriota > Terriglobia > Bryobacterales > Bryobacteraceae > JANWXD01. The sequence continues at coordinate 38,926 of JANWXD010000005.1, read as the reverse complement.
CTTGTTGGTGGCGGCGATGCAACGGAAGTCCACCTTGATGGGCTGAGTGCCCCCGACGCGGACGATCTCCTTTTCTTGGAGCACGCGCAGCAGGTCCGTCTGGGTCTTCAGACTGATGTCGCTGATCTCGTCCAGAAACACCGTGCCGCCATCGGCCACTTCGAATTTGCCCTTCTTGCGGTACTGAGCGCCAGTGAAGGCGCCGCGCTCGTGGCCGAAGAGTTCACTTTCCAAAAGCGTCTCCGTCAGCGCCCCGCAGTGGATCACGACCATGGGCATGTAGCGGCGGGGGCTGAGAGCATGGATGGCGCGGGCCACGAGTTCCTTGCCCGTGCCGCTTTCTCCCGTGATGAGCACCGTCGTCTCGGTGGGCGCCACCATATCGATGAGCTCCATCACCCGTTTCATGGGAGGGCTTTTGCCGATGAGCTCGGCGGTCGGGTAGATCTCCTGGAGGTTTTCCCGGAGCCGAGTCAGCTCCCGCGTGGCGCGCTTGTGCTCGAGGGCTTTCGCCACCAGGTGAACCAGCTCGTCAGGATCGATGGGTTTCGTGATGTAGTCGTAGGCCCCCCGCTTGAGGGCTTGCACGGCCGTTTCGACGCTCGCGTAGCCCGTCATGATGACGATAAGGAGCTCCGGGTCGGCTTGCGCCAGGCGCTGTTGCAGCTCCATGCCGTCCATGCCCGGCATCTTGATGTCGACGAGCGCCAGGTCGTAGGATTTTTGCTGGATCGCCAGCAAGGCCTCGCGCCCGCTCTCCGCCAGGCCCACTTCGTAGCCCTCGCTTTCGAACCACCGTCCCAGCGAATCGCGAACCACAAACTCGTCGTCGACGATGAGGATCCGGCCCCGGGTTTTTTCAGGCGTCGCAGGTGCCAGACTCATGCGCTCACCTCCTGGAGAGCCGGCGTCGGCGTCAGCGGCAAGCGAATGATGAACTCCGCGCCTTGGCCCGGCGACGAGTTTACGTCCAGGCTGCCGCCATGGTCCTCGATGATCTTGCGAGCTACGGTCAAACCCAGACCGGTGCGCCGCTGGTTCTCTTTGGTGGTGAAGAACGGTTCGAAGATGTGCGGGAGCACATCGGGCGGGATGCCGCCGCCCGTGTCGCGCACGCGGATGCGGACGACAGGCGCGTCGGGGTCGCGTTCGGTGACCACCGTGAGCTGACCGCCCTGCGGCATGGCTTCCGCAGCGTTGACCAGCAGGGCGAGAAGAGCCTGCTGGATTTGCTGGCCGTCGCAGCAACATTCCGGCAAGCCGGCGGCGAGCTGCTCGGAGGTCTGGATCTGCTGGAGGTCGAGCTGATGGCGGACGAGAGCCAGCGTCTGGCGGACCAGCGTGTTCAGGTCGCGAGGCTCCTTGCGGGGCGGCGCCTGGCGGGCAAACGAAAGCAGGTTCTTGACGATCTCCCCGCAGCGGTGGCTTTCTCGTTCGATGATGCGCAGCTGTTCGACAACTGCCGCCTTAGCGGGGCCATCGAGATGGTCCTGCTCCAAGGCCTTGAGAACCAGCCGCGCGTAGGTGAGGATGCCGAACAGGGGGTTGTTGACTTCGTGCGCGACGACGGCGGCCAGCTTGCCGAGCGAGGCCATCTTTTCGCTGGCAATCAGGCGGTTCTGCGCCTGCTGGAGCTGCTGGGTTTTGATGGCCACCCGTTGCTCCAGCGTGCGAGCCCAAGCGGTGATTTCCTGGCGCGCCCGCTCCAGGTCGGCGGTCATTTGGTTGAAGGATGCCGCCAGCTCCCCCAGTTCGTCGCGGGAGCGGACGGGAAGGCGGTGCGCGAGGTCTCCGCGGGCGACTTGCTTGGTGCCGGCGATGAGCTCTTTGACGGGGCGGTGCACCACCAGCACAATGAACCAGACGCTGGCGGCGGAGGCGGCCAGCACCCAGAGCGCGGTCAGGCCCACAAGGTGGCTGCGGTATTCGGCAAGCTGGCGGTCTACGTCGTTCAGCCACAGGTTGACGTCAATGACGCCCAGGATGCGTCGCTCGGGAGGGTGCGCGTGACACGCCGCCGTCCAACAAGCGGGCTGGTTCTCGATGGGGCGGATGATGCCCAAAACCCGCCGTCCTTCGGCGGTGAAAATGCGGGCCCGGTCCGGCCGCTCCAGGCGCACCAGAGGCGCGGCTTCGGCGTGGCAGCGGTAGCAGGCCTCGGCGGCTTTGTCGACCGCCGTGTTGATTTCCTTCGGGTCGGTCGAGAAGCTGATGCGGCCTTCTTCGTTGAAGATGCGCACCACGCGGAGTCCCGGCTCGGTGCCAATGGCAGTGACGGTGTAGTAGAGCGCCTCGCGGTCGTTGTGGAGCATCTGATAGCGCGTGGCGCGGAGAATGACATCGCTGATGCGGTCGGCGCTTTGCAGGACCAGCTCCTCGGAATGGCGGCGGTGTTCGCGGAGGCTCAGGTAACTGAAGGCCGCCAAGAAGACCAGAAAACTCCCCACGGCGCCTGCGGCCAGCTTCAGCGCCAGCGGGAACCGAAGCCGCGCCACGGCCGCCCTCCCTGCCTCAGTCGGCGGCAGCTAGGGCGACCTCCGGCCTCGCCGGCCCTTCCGCCGCTTCCCGGGCCGGCTCGAAGACCGGCAGGTACTTGGCGGCCAGCCGGAAGGCGGCGAAACCCAGGGCCACGATCGCCAGGGTGACCGAGATTTCCGTCCACTTCGGGAAGTAGGTGGCCCCAGAGGCCGCTTCCATGCCCGTCACGCTGACGTTGAGCCGGTGCGCGACGAACCCGAAGATCACCATCACCGCACACCAGTACAAGCTGCGCGGCCGGCGGCGTGTGGAGGCGCGAAAGAGAAGGAACATGGGCAGGGCGGTCAGCCCGATCTCCAACCAGAACAGCCAGGTTTCCGGGGCGGGCTCCACGGCCTGCCCGAGCACGCCCCGACGCTCCAGGTCCCGAAACCGCAACGTGAGGTAGATCAGAAGCACCACGGCGAGCAGGCGCCCGAGGCCCGCCAGCAGCGGGAGTTCGAGCTGGTGGCCGAAAGCTTTGCTCGAGTGCCACGATTCAAAAATGGTCATGGCCAGACCCACCGAGATGGCGGAGACAAAAAACAGCAAGGGCAGCCAGGGCGTGTACCAAAGCGGGTGGAGCTTTTCCGGGACGATGAGATACAGGCTGCCGAGCGAAGACTGATGGAGCGTTGAGAGGATGACGCCGGCGACGACCAGCGGGATCATGGCGCGGTGCATCCAGGCGAGCGGGCGGCGGTGGCCAAGCCGCTCGAGGACCAAGGGGAACACTTCGAAGAACAGCACCGTGGTGTAAAGCGTCACGCACCAAGCCACTTCGAACATCACCGAACGCGGGTTCCACATCACCAGCGGGTGCCAGATGCGCTCGGGGCGGCCAAGGTCGTAGAGCAGGGCGACGATGACGAGCAGGTATCCGAGGAACGCTGTGAGAATGGCGGGCCGCACGATCGGCTCGTAGCGGCGGATGTTGAAGATGTGGACTCCGGCGGCCAGGGTGAAGCCGCCGGCGGCCAGGCCGACGCCGCAGAGCACGTCGAAGCCGATCCAAAGCCCCCAGGGAAACTCGTCGCTCAAGTGAGTGGAGGCGCCGAGGCCGCCTGTGATGCGGATCCAGGTGGCATAGACTCCCGCGGCGAGCACCAGCAAGAAAACCGAACGCCAGAAGGTGCGCGGCCATGCGAATTTCATGAGCGCTTGTCCTCCGTAGCGCGCCTTGGTTCGCGGCGACCCTCAGCCGCCGCCACCTCTTCGCGCCGGTGCGTGATCCAGTAGATGCTGCCGAGCAGGATGCTGCCGATACCGACCACATCGGGCACCACCGACAGGGCGCGCCAAGTGAGGGCGGGCAGGGGCTCTTGCGGGAGGTCGGCGGGCAGACCCAGTTGGGCCGGCGGAACCGAGGCGAGCATCAGCACCGCAGTGCCACCCGCCTCTCGGAGCCCGTAAATGCCGTGCCAGTAGTCGTTCGGGGCCGCAGCGATGCGGCGGCGGGCCTCTTGGATCAGCTCCTCGCGACGCCCCGTCACGGTGGCGCCCGTTGGGCAGGCTTCCGAGCACGCGGTGGGCTTGCCGGCGAGGAGCCTCTCCTGGCAGAGGTTGCATTTCTTGACTCGCGGCGAGGGGCGGCTCCATTCGTACACCGGAACGCGGAAGGGGCAGGCCAGCATGCAGTAGCGGCACCCCATGCAACGCCCCTCGTCGTACACCACGGGACCGGAGGGGGTCTTTTGCAAAGCGGCGACGGGGCAGACGGACGCACACGCCGGATCCAGGCAGTGCATGCACATGCGGCGGCTGTAGACTTCGCCCCGGGTGACGACGGCGGTGAGCTTGCGCTCGGAAAGTTTCTCCTCCGCCGCGACCCGCTCGTCGTAGGGCAAGCCCCACTTCTGGGCGCAGGCGCGCTCACACTCGCGGCAGCCGACGCAGCGCGTGCTGTCGAAGAGCACCGCCAAGCTCATGATTTCCCTCGCCTTCGGTTATTCAGAGCACTGCATCCGAAATTAGCCGTGCAACTCGGGGTCCACTTTCATTAAGTCAGGAAGAACTCCTGCGTCAGCTTCGTCCAGGACTCCCCGGGAAGAGCCGCGAACAGGTCCTCGACGGGACGGCCCCCGTCGGCCGCCACGGCGCCGGCCAGGCGCGGCTGTCGCAAGTACAACCGCTCCACCGCCTCCCGCATCCACTCCCGGACAAGCTGCCGGGGCACCAGATTTCGGCTCACGGTTTCGTCGTCAGGAGCATGGATCAGCAGCAGCCACCCGGACCCGTAAGGATCCTTTCGGAGAAGCGCTGGTTCCTTGAGGGCCTCGGTGTTGACTTCGACCACTTCCCCCTCCGTGGGCGAGACCATCTCGGCCTTTTCGCCATCGCGGTAAAACGAGAAGATCTTCTGGCCCTGGCGGACCCACAGGCCCGGTCGGGGAAGTTCCATCCGCGTGATTTTGCCCATCAAAGCCGCGGCGAACTCGTCAATGCCCACGCGGACCAGATTCTTCCGCTCGCGCAGCACCCAGGTGTGGCCGGGGTGGTAACGAAGCTCCCGGGGAACGCGAAAGCCCTCGACAAAAGCTACCTCGAGGTCCCTTGCCGGTTGTGTGGAGGCGACTTCGACCGCGAGCCGCCGTCGGCTCATCAGGTAGTCGATCACGATGAACGTCAGAAATGTCAGCAGAACCAGTAGCACAGTCATGTCGGTCACTCCTTTCTCCTTTGGCCGCGCTTGCTAGTGTGGCCAAAGCTTCCGCCAGACTCAGGGCAGCTCGGTGGCCAAACGCACGCCAAACCAGACCGAAAACAGTTCCGTGATCTCTTTGAATCCGAACAACTTACAGGAGTTGTGATGGATCCTTGCCGAGTCGTGGGAAGGCTTTGTGTTGCGCTTTCCTACAGAAAAGCAGGACGCTGACCGCGACTTTTCGACGAGGCGATTGTCGCGAAAACGCTTATCGGGCCGGCGGTTTTCCCGACAGGTCTGTTGGCTTCCTCTACAGGGACTTGAAGGCCCGGCGCAGTTTGTCGTAGGTGACCGACAGCTCCTCGGGCAGGACTCTGGTTTCCCCGATTGTGGTCATGAAGTTGGAATCCGCAGGCCAGCGGGGCAGTACGTGCATGTGGAGGTGACCCGCCACGCCCGCCCCGGCGCATTCGCCGATGTTCATCCCAACGTTGAAACCGCGGGGCTTGTAGACCGTCCGGAGGTGACGCTCGGCCAGACGCGTGAGGAGCATCATCTCGACGAGCGTCTCCTCGGCGGCCTCCTCGAGCGTGGCGACATGCTCGTACGGGGCGATCATCAAATGTCCGGTGGTGTACGGGAACAGATTGAGCAGGACAAAGTTCTTCGGCGCGCGGTAGAGGATGTAATTCTCCTCATCCCGTCCGTCGGCGGCCTTTTCGCAAAAGATGCAGGCGTTCTCGGCACGCGCAGTGCTCACGTAGGCGTACCGCCAAGGACTCCAGAGGCGGTCCATGCCTTTAAGCCGCTTATGCCGGCGAGGCCGAACTGGAAGACCCCGAAGGCTCCGGCGGCGCCGATGGAACAGGCGTGGCGTGCTGTTGATTGACCAGGTCCTTGAGCTCTTTGCTCGGCTTGAAGTAAGGCACACGCTTCGCCGGAACCTCCACGCGGGCGCCCGTTTTCGGGTTGCGGCCCACACGCGCGCGGCGCTCGCGCGTCCGGAAGCTGCCGAAGCCGCGAATTTCGATCTTGTCGCCGCTGCGCAACGAGCGCACGATACTCTCGAAGATGGTTTCGACGATGACTTCCGAATCCTTGCGCGTCATTTCCACGACGCGGGAGACTTCTTCAATCAGGTCCGCTTTGGTCATTCTCCTCTCCTGCTGATTGCGCGCCCGCGATCCGCCCGGGCGGCGCGCGCTTTTCCAAAAATACCGGATTCCGGCTCAGGAGCGGGCGTCGCCCTGGCCCTTCAAGTGGATGACTTCCTCGATGGTCATGGTGGCGGCCGCCGCCTGTCGCTGGTACTCCTCCAGCCGGCTGCGCTCCTCGTCTTCGGCCACGGCTTTCACACTCAGGCCAATCCGCTTTTCCGCCTCGTTGAGCTTGATGATCTTGAATTCCATCTCTTCGCCGATCGGCAGCGGGGATTCGTTCCGATTGCGCTCGGGCGCTCCGGGAATCTCCGAATTATGGCAAAGTCCTTCCACTCCGGGCGCCACTTCGACGAAGACGCCGAAAGCGACAGCGCGGCAGACGCGGCCGCGGACAATATCGCCGACTTGATGGGAACGGAAGAACGTTTCCCAGGCGTCGGGCTGAAGCTGTTTGATGCCGAGCGACAGGCGACGATTGGCGGCGTCAATGTGGAGGATGACAGCTTGCACCACTTGGCCTTTCTTGAGGACCTCCGACGGGTGCTTGACGCGCTTGCTCCAGGTGAGATCCGAGACATGCACCAGACCGTCCACGCCTTCTTCGATTTCGACGAAGGCGCCGAAATCCACGAGCTTGCGCACTCGTCCCTCTACCACCGAGCCGACGCTGTAACGCGATTCCAGCGTGGTCCAGGGGTCCGGTTCGAGCTGCTTCAATCCCAGCGAGATGCGGCGTTCGCGGGGTTGGACGGCCAGCACGACGGCCTCCACCGAGTCGCCGACTTTGACGACCTTGGAGGGATGCTTCATGCGCCGCGACCACGTCATTTCCGAGACGTGAATCAGGCCTTCGACGCCGGGTTCGAGCTCGACGAACGCGCCGTAGTCGGTGATGCTCACCACGCGTCCGACAACGCGGCTGTTGACCGGGTAGCGTTCCGCGACGCTTTCCCATGGGTCGGGGAGCACCTGTTTGAGGCCGAGGGAAATACGCTCCTTTTCCCGGTCGAACTTGAGAATCTTGACGGTGATTTCGTCGCCCGGGTGCACCACTTCGGAGGGATGCGTCACGCGGCCCCAGGACATGTCGCTGACATGGAGCAGTCCGTCCAGTCCGCCCAGGTCCACGAAGGCGCCATACTCGGTGAGGTTCTTCACGACGCCGCGCACGATGGCGCCTTCGTGGAGGAGTTCGAGCAGGGCCGCCTTGCGGGCGGCGAGCTCCTCCTCGATGGCCAGACGCCGGGAGACGACCACGTTGCCGCGACGCCGGTTCAGCTTGACGATCTTGACGGCGATGTCTTGGCCGATGAGCGCGTCCAGATTGTGGGTGGGGCGCACGTCGGCTTGCGAAGCGGGCATGAACGCCTTGACGCCCACGTCCACGGCCAGCCCGCCTTTGACTCGCCCGAGCACACGGCCGGAGACCAGCAGTCCCTCGCGGTGCGCGGTCTCCAGATTTTGCCAGGCGCGGATGCGTCGCGCCTTTTCGTGAGACAGCAGGATGTAGCCCTCGACTTCCGCCCCGTGGCGGTCCACCACCACATCGATGACATCGCCGGGCTGCACCTGGATGGAGCCGTCCGGCTCCATGAACTGATGGATGGGGACCAGACCTTCCGACTTATAGCCGACGTCGACGATAACTTCCTGGTCGGTCACCTTCAAGACGTGGCCTTGGAGGAGTTCCCCTTCGGCGGGCGGTGCAAAATGACTGTAGTCGTCGATGAGCTGTTCATAGTCGAGCATCTCACCGGCAGCTTGGGGCTGCGGACGCCCATCGGACTGGTTGCTGGCCATGGCCACGTCTCCCCACGAACCGGCCCGCCGTCCCAGAGCTTGACCGTGACGGATAGAGGCTCCGTTGGGGAGTTCTTCCGCCTTCATTGAAATTGGACACGGCTCAGGCCCCGCGACGTCGCACCGAAAAGCTACGACGGATCAATACGTTACAAAATATAGCCGACCCGCGTCGAGGTTGTCAACTTAGCGGCCTGAACAGGCGGGGCCAATCGCGCACGTCTACGGCTTGGGAAAGCGTGGATCCGCCTTGATCTCTTCGATTTGTGCCGTGTGGCGCTCGGCGTGCGCCGCAAGCAACAGCAGCCACTGGTAGGCGTCCATCTGGGCGCGCACCGGGTGGGGAGCCGTGTGGGCCCGCAAGTCTTCCTGCGTCGTTTCCACGAACGCGATGGTGCGGTCGCGGCTTTGCTTGAAGTGTTCGATCAGCGCTTCCTTGCTGGACCACTTGCCGGAGGGGCGCAAAGACTCGGGCGCTTGAGCGCGCTGAGACCGGTCCCGCAGCCAACGCACGAGCTGTTCGTCGTCGGCTCGCGTGGCGCGCGGCCCGCTAACGGGAGGCGACTTGAGGATCTTGCCCGTGACCATTTCGAAGATTGCGTCCTCGGTCAGCGCAACGTGTTCAGCGCATTCGGCGATGGACCAACGGTCCGGCGCCGGCTTGAACTTCCACTGCGCCTCCGAAAGCCCGGCGACTGCGTCCAGGAAAAGCTTGCGGCTGGCGTGCAGGTGGCTCATGGCGAAGTCCCGCTCTCCCTGGGTCAGACCCCCAGCCCAAGCCAGCAACGGGAGCAACCAGAGAAGACTCGCGTGTTTCACCGGTATCCTCACCGAACAGCCCTTATTCTAACCCGCCGGCGCAAGGGCAACCGAAAACCGCTAACCCGCCAGCTCGACTTCGATCTTCTTCGCCGCGGGATCGAGAAAGGTGATCCGGAAGCTGCGGACCTGCCCTGCTTTCAATGGCTCCTTGCGAGGGGACGCAACGGCGCCGTGTTTCCATTTGGCGGCCAGCATTGCCGTGAGCTGCTCCAGGTCTGCCGGACCGCCGGAGGAGTCCGCCGCGGCCGAAGACTGGGGTGGGATCCGGCACAGGGCTTCGATCCCGTCGCCGAGCTCGACGGTGGCGGTTTCGCCGAGGATCTCGACGAGGCGGCCGGTGACCACGTCGCCCGAGCGGTGCTCCGCGATGTACTCGTCGAGCGTCGTGGGCTCGAGTTGCTTCATGCCCAAGCGCAGGCGGCGCCGGTTGCGGTCGGCTTCGAGGACGAGGGCGCGGACGCGCTGGCCCACTTGGAGCGCTTCCTTGGGATGCTTGAGGCGCTTGTCGCGGGCGATGTCGCCGATGTGGATCATGCCCTCGACGCCGGGCTCGATCTCGACGAACGCCCCGAACTCCGCCAAGTTGACCACCGTGCCTTCGACCACGGCGCCGGCTGGGTAGCGGGAATCGATTTCTTCCCAGGGGTCGCCCAGAGCTTGCTTGAGCCCGAGGGCGAGGCGACGCTCGCTCGGCCGCACCTCCAGCACCACGGCTTCGACCACTTCGCCGGGTTTGATGATTTCTGACGGCTTGACGGGTCGGCGGGACCAAGACAATTCCGAAGCCCGAATCAAGCCCTCCACGCCGGGCTCCAGCTCGACGAACGCCCCGAAATCCGTGACGCGCACTACGGACCCCCGGACGCGGTCGCCGGGCTTGTACTTGTCCCCGACCAGGGTCCAAGGATCTGGAGTGAGCTGTTTGAGGCCCAGGGAAATGCGCCGGGCGGCGGCGTCGATTTTGAGAATCTTGACGCGGAGTGTCTCGCCCTCCGCCAGCACATCCGACGGCTTGGCGACGCGGCCCCAGCTCATGTCGCTGACATGCAGCAACCCGTCCACGCCGCCCAAGTCAACGAACGCGCCGAAGGCCGTGAGACTCCGGACCTTGCCTTCCACCACGTCGCCCTCCCGGAGCGACTCGAAGACCTGCGCGCGCCGCCGCGCTTCCTCCTCTTCGAGCACGACGCGGCGATCCAGGACGACGTCTTCTTTCGCCACGTCCAGTTCGATGATCTTGCACTGGATTTCCCGGCCGATGAGGCCTTCCAGCTCGGCGGCCTCCCGGACCCCGCTGCGCGAGGCCGGCAGGAAGGCGCGCACGCCGATATCCACGCTGAGGCCGCCCTTGACCGCACCCGTCACCAAACCGCTGACGATGCGCTGCTCGGCAAAAGCTCGCGCGAGCGCGGCCCAGTCTTTGGGCTGCTCGACCCGGATCGGAGAAAGCCGGTAGTAGCCGTCCGGGTCGCGGCCGCGGATCGAAACCGGAAGCGTGTCCCCAGGGTGCACGCGCAGCTCCCCCCGAGGGTCGCGCAGCTCGGCGGTCGGAATCAGACCTTCCATCTTCAGACCGATGTCGAAAAAGACGAACTCATCGGTGACGGCGACGACCACGCCCTGGCGGGTCTCGGCGGAACCGTCACGGTCGTGACGGTGCTCGCGTTCAAAGCGGGAAAGGGCCTCCGCAAACGTATCCTCCGCCGCCGGCTCGGGCGGCGCAGGCGGAGGCTCGGCAGGATCGGATGGCTGCTGCGTCATTGGGGTCAGCCGGAACCCCCATTGTGACACATTCCCCGATAAGATGGCAGCGTGAAGCGCGGCGGCCGCCTGCCGATTCGGGCCGAAGACGCGGTCTGGCTGGTGCTGTTTTCGGCGCTGGGCGTATTGAGCCCGGAACGCTCCTGGGTGGAGTTGGTCTTGTTGGCTTTGCTGGCGGCCATGCAAGTGCTGGAACCGAAGGTTGCCGCGCTCGAGCGGCCGCGGCGCAACGCGGCTCTGATCGGAGCCAAATTGCTGGCGGGGTATCTGCTGATCGGCTACACGGGCGGGATCACCAGCAGCTACTACCTGATCCTGCTGGTGCCGGTGGTGTCGGCGGCTACGACGCGGGGACCCCTCGGCACGGCCCTGTTCACGGCGCTCGCGTGCGGCTCCTACCTGTCGTTTCTGCTGTTCATCGACTGGAACCGCTATGTCATTCCGCCGGATCAGGTGCGGGAGTTGAGCCTGCGCGTTGTGTTTCTGGCGGTCGTCGCCTATCTGACCTACCGGCTGGCGGAAGCCAACCGCGTCGAGGCGCGCAAATATCAGGCCGCGACGGAGCAACTAGCGGCCGCCAACCGCAACCTTCAAGTGGCGGAAGCGGCGGTGCGGCGGTCGGAGCGGCTGGCGGCTCTGGGGCAGCTTTCCGCGGGCCTGGCGCATGAGTTACGCAATCCCCTCGGCACGATCCGCGCCTCGGCCGAGATGTTACAGAAAAGCTTGCCGGAGCACCACGGCGTGGCCCACGAGCTGGCCGGCTTCATCGCAGCCGAAGTCGACCGGGCCAACTCGCTGGTGAGCCGCTTTCTGGAGTTCGCCCGCCCGCTGGAGCTTCAGGCGGCCGAGGCGGATCTCGGCGAGGTCATCGATCGGGCGGTGGCCCGCGTGGCGCCGCTCGCGGCGGCCAATGACGTGACCGTTCACAAGAACTACTCGCCCGATATCGGGCCCTTCCGGTTCGACGAGGAGCTGGTGGAGCGGCTGGTCTACAACCTGGTGCTCAATGCCGTCGAGGCGTCGGCACCGGGCGCGGCCGTCACCGTGAAAACGCGTCCCGTGGACGACAGCGTCGAGATCGCCGTGATCGACCGGGGTTGTGGCATCGAGCCGCAGCATCTGGAAAACATCTTCAACCCGTTTTTCACCACCAAACCGGACGGCGTGGGACTGGGGCTCGCGATTGTTTCCAAGATCGTGGACGAACACGGCGGTAAAATGGCGGTCGAGAGCGAGCCAGGGAAAGGGAGCGCGTTTCGTGTCTACCTGCCGCGGCGCCGCTCGCATGCTCAGCCATGAGCGCCCGCGTCCTGATCATCGAAGACGAAGACAAGCTCCGCCGCGTGCTCGAGTTGCACTTGACCCAGTCGGGGTTCGAGGTCGACCACGCTGTTTCCGCCGAGGAAGCCCTGAAGCGGGCCGAGCATGCCGACTTGATCCTCACCGATCTCCGGCTGCCGGGCATGGACGGCCTGGAGCTGCTGGCGCTGCTGCGCCGGCAGAACTCGCAGACGCCGGTCATTGTGATGACGGCCTACGGGACCGTGGAAAGCGCCGTCGAGGCGATGAAGGCCGGCGCCGTGGACTTTCTGCTCAAACCGTTTTCGCTCGACCACCTGACGACGGTGATCCGCAAGGCCCTCGAGGTGCGGGCGCTGCGCGATGAGAACCGTAGCTTGCGTGAAGAACTGGCCAAACGTTACACCTTCGACAACGTGATCGGGCGCAGCCGGGCGATGCAGGAGATTTTCGCCACGATCCTCCGCGTGGCCCCTACCCGCGCCACGGTGTTGCTGGCCGGCGAGAGTGGCGTGGGCAAGGACCTGATCGCCCGGGTGATCCACTACCACTCGCCGCGCCGCGACCGGCCGTTCGTCAAGATCAACTGCACCGCGATTCCCGAAAACCTCATGGAAAGCGAACTGTTCGGCTACGAAAAAGGAGCGTTTACCGGCGCGGTGACGTCCAAGCCGGGCAAGTTCGAGCTCGCCGACACGGGCACCGTGTTCCTCGACGAGATCGGCGACGTGCCGCCGTCCATTCAAGTGAAACTGCTGCGGGTGCTGCAAGAGCGGGAGTTCGAGCGGCTGGGCAGCAACAAGACGCGGCACATCGATGTACGCATCATCGCCGCGACCAACCAGGACCTGCGGGCGGCGCTCGAGCAAGGGACCTTCCGCGAGGATCTCTACTACCGGCTGAACGTTGTGCCCATCAACATCCCTCCGTTGCGGGAGCGAAAGGAGGACATTCCGTTTCTGGCGGAGCACTTCGTGCGGAAACTGGCGCCGGAGCTGGGCTCGCGCGTAGAAACCATCACGGAAGCGGCCATCCAGACGCTGGTGAGCTACGACTGGCCGGGCAACGTGCGGCAGCTCGAGAACGTCATCGAACGTAGCCTCGTACTGTGTTCGGGAACCAAGCTGGATGCCAGCGACATCCGTTTGGATCCGGGGGAGCGCCGAAAAACGGCCATCCCGTTTCTGCCGGAAGGCATGACGCTCGAGCAGTACGAGCGAGCCTTGATTCGCGAGGCGCTGGAACGTGCCGGAGGCAACAAGAGCCAAGCGGCGCGCTTGCTGGGCCTGACCCGCAACGCCTTCCGCTACCGGCTGGCGCAGATGGGTCTCGAAGATAAGAGCCAGGAGGTGCCCAACGCCGCTGGTTCCCATTAGCCGCATCACCTAAGCCCTCTAGATTCTTCGGGGTGTAATCCCCAGCAGCTCCGGGGCGTCTTAACTAGTGCTGTCGCTGGTGGGTGATGCAGCCGGCAAGGGGTGAAATTCGGATCTCGGAAGACTGGCACCCGCTTCCGGTGTCGGGGTCATTTCGCGACCCCGCGGGCTACATGGTGCAGGACGGGGGTCTCTATAAGCGCGTGGTGACCGAGAGAGGGCGCGCGGATTACGAGAGGTTGATGGCCTCGGGTCTGTACGGGGAGCTGTCGCGGGACGGGCTGCTGATTCGGCATCGCGAAGAAGCGTCCCCCGCCCCGGGCATCTGGAAACTTCTGGTTCCCGAACAACTGGAGTTCGTTTCCTACCCGTACGAGTGGTGTTTTTCGCAACTGAAAGATGCGGCGCTGCTGACGCTGGAGATTCAGCAGCGGGCCCTCGAGCGCGGCCTTTCGCTCAAAGACGCCTCGCCGTTCAACGTGCAGTTCCGGCTCACCCGGCCGCAATTCATTGACACGCTCTCGTTCGAGGTGGATGACGGCGGGCCGTGGATCGCCTACGAGCAGTTCTGCCGCGAGTTTCTCGGGCCGTTATTCGCCTGCCTGCGGTTTCCGGGAGCGGTGCAACACTTGAGAGTGCGCCCCGATGGGTTCGACTTGGAGGCCGTTTGGAATAGCCTCCCGTGGCGGGCTCGTTTGCGTCCGGGAGCGATCCTGCACATTTACCTGCACGCTCGGGCGCGCAAGGGCCTGCCCCGCACCCACGGCGTCGCCAAGCCACGCCCGGGGACCAAATCTTTGGTGGCCGCGTCACTGCGCCGGACGGTGGAGCGGCTTCGGGTTCCCGCCCGGCCGATCGTGCCCGACGCGGAACTGGAGCCGCCACAGAGTCTGAAGTGGAAGCATGAGATGGTCCGCGCCGTGTTCTTGGAAACCGGACCGCGCACGGTGCTGGGGCTGGGGGCTGGGACGTTGCCGTATGCTCGCCAGGCGGCGCGGTGGGGCAGCCAGGTCATCCTTTACGACGCGAACCCGGATCTGGTGGAATCCGTGTACCGGGAGGAACGCGCGGCCGGAAACGGCAGGCTGCTGCCCCTAGTGGTGGACTTGCGGAACCCAACGCCAGCCCTGGGTTTTGCCCTCTCGGAACGGCAAAGCCTGCTCGAGCGGGCGCGTGCGGACCTGGTCTTGGCCATGTCCTCCGTCTGGGAGCTGTGCCTGCGCCAAGCCATCCCCTTCGGATTGTTGGCTGAGTTCCTGGCCAAGCTGGGGCGGCACGTGCTGATCGAATTCGCGCCGCCGACAGACCCTTTGGTAGGCCCCATGTTGGCCCGGCTCGGAGCGGCCGTGGAAAACTACAGCCGGGAGGAGTTCGTTTCCGCTTTCCGGCGTCGGTTCCGCTTGCTCAAAGAAACCTGGCTGCCGGGCACGGAGCGGCGGTTGATGCTCTTTGCGGCCTGAGGCGTATGTGGGTTTCCCTCTGGCGTCGGCGCCTGGCGGTCATCTCCGCCGTCATCGTCGCCCCATTCGCCGGATTCCTGGTGAGCCATCGCTATCCGGCTTGGCAGCCGGAGGCGCTTGCTGCGTTATCGGCGTTAGGGATCAGCGCCGCAGTGCTTGCCTGGGTCGGTCGCGGATCGGCGCTGTACGGAATCGTCCTCCTTTCTGGTTGCGTGGTCGCCACGGAACCCCTCCAGCGGACCCTCGCGCCGCTGGTGTCAGCTCCCCGGGCCGCCGTGGCCGCCGCACTGGCCCTGTTCGCTGTGGGGCTGATGGTGTGGCTGCGCGAGCGCTTTTTCCCGCTGGTCATCGCGTTTGCGGCCGGCGCCTTCGCGGCTCACTGCGGGGTCACGTTCGCGCGGCCGGCCTTGCCGACCGTCCGCGCTGCCCATGCCGCGCGGCCCGACGCGGGCCATGTGCTGTTTCTCGTCTTGGATGAACACTGCGGGCCGGCGGGTCTTCCCCCACAGATCCCCGAGTGCCGCCGGGCGGCTCGCGCCATCGAAGCCACGTTCCTGAGCCGTGGCTTCCGCTTGTATCCCAACGCCTTCAGCAACTATGCCAGCACCGTGAGTTCCGTGCCCAGTCTTCTCAACGGCAGGCTTCTCGGCCGCAGAGGCGAGTTCAGCAACAACGAGCTGCCGGATTTTTACGGTGTGACTCACCTGGAGACCCGGCCTTTCTTCGAGGTCTATCGGAAGCGAGGTTACGGCATCCTGGTGCTCCAGGACCGGCGCATCAGCTTCGAGCGAAGCAGCGCTCCGGCCGAGGTGGTCGATTATGCCAGTGAGCTCGCCTCGTTTGCCAAGGCCCGCCTGCCGTGGACGGAGAAGTTCGCCGTCTTGGTGGGCGCCTACCAGGCGTCGGATGGCTGGCTTGCGTCCTGGAAAGGATTCTTCCCGGGATTCCGTTTCGGAGCGCGTCCGCTGGCACCGTTGGCCGTCCCGGAGGACTGGCCCGCGTGGCTGGCCGAGCGAGTCGCCCAGGCCCCTGGAAAGTCGCTCTTCTTTGCGCATTTGATGGTGTCCCACGGGCCGTATCTGCGGCGCCGCGATGGCACGATCCGGCGATGGGGCGAGTGGCGGGATGACCTGCGATATGAGCCGGTTTCTTGGGAACAATACCGGGACCGCTATGCGCGCTACGCCCAGCAAATCGAGCAAGTCCAGTCGCAACTGGACGACTTCTTCGCCCGACTCGAGCGGGCCGGGCTGCTGGAGGCGATCACCATCGTGGTGGTCGGGGACCATGGCGCGCGCATCCGGCTTCGCAGGCCGGACCGCTACGCGGGCCACGCCGATCCGGAGCGCTACGACTACTTGGGCACGCCGCCCGTCGAGGACCTGCTCGACCGATTCTCGGTCTTGTTGGCCATCCGGCGGCGGGGTCTGCCTGCGGGCGCCGACCTGCGCCAGGCCAGCGCGCTGTCGATTCTCAAAGAAGCAATCTACGGCCGCCCGGCGACCGAAGCAGAAACAAATTCCGTGTTCTTGTTCGGTTCAGAAGGTACGCCGAAGGCCATTCCGATGGTGGGGATATGGAGAGGGTGACGTTCGTGCTGTGTTATCTGGACCCGGCATCCGGAAGCTTGACCTACCAAATCCTGGTGGGAGGGGTTTTGGCGGTGATCGCGGGAGTTCGCGCGTGGTGGCGCAAGCTCCTGTGGTGGCGCCGGAACAAACCCCCCGGATAACGCGCCGCGAAGCGGCGTCCAAGACCGGGCGCTTCACCGGCCCCCGGGGCAGTTGCTAGAATCGCAGCGAGCGGGATGCGGGCGCCTACGCTGCTGCTGGGGCTCGGGCTGGCGGTGGCCCAGGAGGCACTGAGTCCTTCGACGGGATCCGGCCGGACCGTGCTCGAGAACACCGGCAAGCCCATGCGCGTCGAGTATCACTGCGGCGAGGAGGACCTGCGCGCGGCGGGCGCCGATTGCACGGCCGAGCATCCTTGCCCGGTGTATCTGGAACTTGCGGGAGTCGAGGGTGTGGGAACGAAGATTTTTCTGACGGGCAACATCCACACCTCGGCGATCACGTTATGGTCGGTCTTGCTGGCCAGTGCGGATGGGGGCAAGTCCTGGACGGAACCGCACGAGCGAATTCCTGGAGCGATTCTGGAGCAGGTCCAATTTGTGGATTTCCAGACCGGCTGGGTCGGAGGCCAGTTGGTCCACCCACTGCCCCGCGATCCCTTCCTGTTGCTGACCACCGACGGCGGCGCAACTTGGCGTCGCCGGCCGATATTCGACGAGGGGCGCGTCGCCTCGCTCGAACGCTTCTGGTTCGACTCGCGCACTCAGGGCACGCTCTGGATTGACCGGACCCACTCCGGCGATGCCGAAAGCCGCTACGAGCGGTACGAGTCCTTGACGGGAGGCGAGAGTTGGATGCTGCGGGAGGTCAGCGCGCGTCCGATCCCCGGCGCCCAAGCCCCTCCTCGAGAAACCGGGTGGCGAATCCGTGCCGACCGTGCCACCAAAGCCTTCCACGTCGAGCGGCAGGAAGCGGACCGGTGGCGGAGCGTGGCGGCGTTTCTGATCCAGCTGGGGGAATGTCGACCGCCCGAGCAGCAACCGATGGAACCGCCCGCCGAAACGCCGGAGCCCGCTGCTCCTAACGGATCGCCCGGCGTGCGCCCGGCGCCAAAGCCGCCCCCCAAGTTCCGTCCATGACTGGGCCGGCCGCCGTCGAACTGGAACTGTTCCGCCACCTGCTGGTGTCCGTGCCCGAGGAAATGGGCGTCGTGCTCCGCAAGACGTCCTATTCGGCCAACATCAAGGAGCGGCGCGATTATTCCTGCGCCATTTATGACTCCGCGGGGGAGGCCGTCGCGATGGGGGATCACATGCCGGTGCACCTCGGTGCCATGCCGTTAGCCGTCCAGGCAGTGCGGCACCTGTTCCGTCTCGGACCCGGCGATGTGGCGATCGTGAACGACCCCTTCGCGGGAGGCACCCACTTGCCCGACATCACGGCCGTGGCCGGAGCCTGTTTCGACTCCGCCGGCCGACCGGCCTTTTATGTGGCCAACCGCGCCCATCATGCGGATGTGGGCGGCATGAGCCCGGGCTCGATGCCGCTGGCGCGTGAAATCTATCAGGAAGGGTTGCGCATCCCGCCCGTGCTGCTGGTGCGGCGTGGCGAGCCCGATCGAGATCTCTGGCGGGTTGTCTTGGCCAACGTCCGGACCCCTGAGGAGCGAGCCGGCGATTTGGAGGCCCAATGGATGGCGCTCCGCCGCGGTCAGCAGCGGCTCGAGGATCTGGCGCGCCGCTTCGGCGTGGGGCGGATCCAACGCAACATGCAGGCTCTCAAGGACTACAGCGAGCGCATCATGCGGCGCACCCTGGGGCAGTTGCCGCCGGGAACCTACCGGTTCGAAGACCGTTTGGACGACGATGGCGTTTCCCTGCGCCCGGTGAGGATTGCCGTTGCGGTGACGATACAAGGCGGCGAAGCGACGGTGGATTTTTCCGGATCCGACCCCCAAGCTGAAGGGCCCGTCAACGCCAACTACGCGGTGACCGTCGCTGCCGTCATGTACGTGTTTCGTTGCCTGGCAGGTCCGGATGTGCCGTACACGGCCGGCTTGATGCGACCGATCCGTGTGGTCGCTCCGGAAGGCACGGTGGTGAATGCCCGCCTCCCGGCCGCTATGGCGGCGGGCAATGTCGAAACCTCCCAGCGAATCACGGACGCGTTATTGGGGGCGCTGGCTCAGGCAGCCCCCGAACGCATTCCAGCGGCCAGTTCCGGGACCATGAACAACCTCAGTTTGGGGGGGTGGGATCCGTTTCGGGGCCGGGCTTTTGCTTACTACGAGACGGTGGCGGGCGGCATGGGGGCCTCGGCGGCGGCGCCGGGCCACAGCGCCGTTCATACGCACATGACCAACAGTTGGAATACGCCGGTGGAGGCCCTCGAGCACCAGTTCCCGCTGCGGATTCGAGCCTACCGCATTCGGCCCAACTCCGGCGGGATCGGACGGCGCCGGGGAGGAGACGGGATCGTGCGGGAGATCGAGTTTTTGGCCCCTTGCGAGGTGACGATCCTGTCGGATCGCCGCAGGAGCGGCCCTTACGGACTGTGCGGCGGCGGCTCCGGACGCGCCGGGCGCAACGTCCTGGTGCGGAGCGGCAAGTCCTTGGTGCTTCGTGGAAAGGTCAAACTGCAAACTCGCGCCGGAGACCTTCTGCGGATCGAAACGCCCGGCGGAGGAGGGTACGGTTCGGCCTAGCAAAAGGTGCGCCGGACGACGTGGACGCCTCCGGGCGACATGCTGCGAGACGATAAGCTGGTATGATATGGGAACGCAGCAACAGGCCGTGACCAGCGCCACCTCCGAACCGCTCGGGCGAAAGTCCTTCCGCTTCAGCCGCCGCCAGTCGGTCGCGCTGGTCTTTCTCTGCACGGTGTTCGGCGCCGCGGCCCAGATGCTGATCAAGACCGGGGCCAACGTACTGACCAGCGCCCATCCCTGGGCGATGCTGACGAATCCCCCGCTGGTGACGGGTTACGGACTTTATGGCATCAGCACCGTGCTTCTAGTTCTGGCGCTTCGCGACGGCGAGCTGTCCATTTTGTACCCCGTCATCTCGCTCACCTACGTCTGGGTCACCTTTCTTTCGGTCATGTTTTTCAAGGACACGGTGAATGCGTTCAAGATTGTGGGGGTTTCGATGATTGTGACGGGCGTCGCCGTCTTGGGGAAGGACAAGCGGCAGTGACGACCCCGATCTCCTCGATGGCGTTGGTGCTGCTGGCTTCCTTCATCGGTTCCTTCGGGGCTGTGTTTCTGAAAGCTGGAGCCAGCCGTCTACACCGCAACCCGATGACGTTGCTGCTCAACTGGCGTCTGGCTTGCGGCGTGGCCTTCTTCCTGGTCTCCTCGTTTTTCTTCGTTCTCGGCGTCCGAAAAGGAGAGCTCAGCGTCTTGTATCCCATGGTGGCTCTGGGGTATGTGTGGACGATGTTTTGGTCCCGGTTGTTTTTCGGCGAGCCGCTGACCCGCCACAAGCTGGCCGGGATCGGTTTGATCCTGCTGGGGATCGTAATTCTGAACTTGGGTAGCCGTTGAGGGGCGAGATTCAGCCGCGCTTGGCGCCCGTGGATCGCGCCCGTCCAGACGCCGAGGGCGCCGGTTTTGCCGGCTCGAGGGCAGCCCCGGCGGGTTTTTGTTCCTCCCTGGGTTTGCGCGTGCGCCCATCGAGTCGCTCCGCAATCATCTGTTCGCGAAGTTTGCGGAATTTTTCGGAGCCGGGTTCGGCCCCTGCGGCGCTCACCTGCCGGTCCGTGACCTCCTGGGCTGCTGGGAGATACTTCTGCAAGTAGTTCCGAATGCGATCGTGAACGATCCGGTGGGGGGAACGTAAGTAAAGGAACAGGATCTGCTCGCCGCGGGCAGCCGAGAGCACGTGGTAAACTTGAGAGGCCTTGTGCAGACGGGGCGATCGTAATTGGCGTTCCAGCGCTTTGCTTTCGCTCGGCAGCTTTTCGGCGAGCTGAACTTCCGCCTTGTGCAGGGCCGTGGCCTTGGCAAACACAGCTCGCTCCTTAGGGGTGAGCTTTTCGGTGAGCAGGTACAACAGCAAGGCCAGGTGATTGACCGGCAATTCCACGCTAAAAGGGATCAGCTCCCGGGCTTTTTGCCACCGGGCGATGGCTGGTAGGTTCAGCTTGGCGCCGGTCAGAGCTGGCGAGTACAGAGACAACAGGCTTTCTTCGTCGAGAAGTTCCAGGATCCGGGCCGGGTTCTGCTCCTCGGCGATGTCCCGCAATTCTTCGAACAAGCGGCGGGGCGGGATGCGCTTTTCCAGCTCTTCGAGACGCGCGTTCTCGTACTGACTCTGAGTCTTGGGTTCGACGGTGCAGTCGAGGCGAACGCGAAACCGCACGAGCCGCAGTAGGCGCGAAGGGTCGTCGACGAAAACGCGGTTGTGCACGGCGCGGATTTCGCGATGCTCGAGATCCGCCATGCCGTTGTTGGGATCGAGCAGCAGTCCAAGCGAGGCTCGGTTCAGCGACAGGGCGATGGCGTTGAAGGTGAAGTCCCGACTGCGGAGATCTTCGTGGATGGTGGCCGGTGCGATCCGGGGCTGTGCCCCCGGACGGGGGTACTCCTCCCGCCGGGCCATCGAGATGCTGGCGCGCACGTTTCCGGGAAACAGCAGCTCGACCGCTTGACGGGGAGGATCTTGCGAGAGGATGCGGGCGTCGCTCTGCGAAGCCACAGCGCGAGAGACGGCTAGGGCATCGCCCTCCACGGTGAAATCGAGATCCCGGATGCGCTGACCGGCGAGCATGTCGCGCACGGCGCCGCCCGTGAGAAATAGATTGACACGGGACTGGGCGGCCGCGGCCTGGACCTGGGCGACCACGCGATTCTGCTCGGCGCTCAAGTGGCTCTCCAACATGAACATGTAATCGCTCATGCTCGACAGCTCCCGGAGACGGACGGCTTGGACATGGGTGCCTCAGCGGGACCGAGGGTGAAAGCGGTCCACGGCCTCGCGCAGTCTCGAGCGGAGCACGTGCGTGTAAATTTGGGTCGTGGAGATGTCCGCATGACCGAGCAGCGTTTGCACGCTGCGCAGGTCGGCGCCCCGTTCGAGCAAATGCGTCGCGAAACTGTGCCGCAAGACGTGAGGCGTAAGCCGGCGCCGCAGTCCGGCTTGGCGACCGTAGCGTGCCAATAGTTTCCAAAATGCCTGTCGGGTCAACGGCCCGCCCCGAGCGGTGACGAAAAGATACCGGGATGCCCGACCCTTCAAGAGCCGCAAGCGCGCATCGCGCAAGTACGACTCCAGGGCCGACAGGGCGGCGCGATTGATAGGAACCAGACGTTGCTTGCCGCCTTTGCCCGACACCCGCAACAGGCCGAGCTCCAAATCGGCGTCGGAGAGCTCCGCCGCGCAGAGTTCGGAGACGCGAACTCCGGTGGCGTAGAGAAGTTCGAGCATGGCGCGGTCGCGAACTCCCGTGGGTTTCTTGAGGTCCGGAGCGGCGATGAGGGTCTCGATCTCGTTGAGATTCAGATACCGCGGCAGAGGGCGGCTCAGGCGCGGCCGGGGCAGAAACGCCGTAGGATCCCTTGGAAGCCCTTTTTCGGCGACAAGATAGCGAAAAAAACTGCGAAGTGTGGCCAGGTGTCGCGCGACCGAACGGGTTCCCAAACCGCTGCGGTACAGGGAATCCAGATAGCCGGCCACCACGGCCGCATCACAAGCATCGCGAACTTGCCGGGACGTAAGGCTTTGCTCGAACCGGGCTAGGTCGCGAGCGTACGCAGCTAAGGAGTTCTCTGACAACCCTTTTTCGATGCGACAGTGGTCCAAAAATGCGCGGATTTCTCCTCCCAGTTGCTCCGCGTCCAGCATCGTGCCAATGATACAATACTCGCGAAATCTTGGGAAGCAGTTGCGTAACAGGACGAAGGACTTGACCGGCTCCACCAGCAAGAAGGTGGTGGTGCGCCGCTTTGAACGGGAGCCGGTGCTGGGTTTTGTGAACCCGCGGACGTACCTGACGCCGGGGGGCATCGAAATTCTGACGCGCACCGGGAGCATCGCCTTGGTGCCGTACGGGGAGGTCAAAGCAGTCTGTTTCGTGCGGGACTTCGAGGGAATCGAACCGGGGCCGGCGCAACAGCTCTTTCACACGCGTCCGAAGACAGATGGGCTGTGGGTCCGCATGAGATTTCGCGACGGGGAGCTGATGGACGGCTTGCTCGCCAACAACCTGTTGCAGCTCGAGCCTTCTGGGTTCACCGTGGTTCCACCGAACCCGTTTTCCAACAGCCAGCGGCTGTTTGTTCCGCGCCAAGCCTTATTGGAGATGCAGGTCCTGGGAGTCGTGGGCAGCCCGCTACGCCGGCGGAAAAAGGCTCCTGCGGCCGGTCAAATGGAGATGTTTCCCAAAGACTGACCCGCCTGCGTTAGCGAGCCGCCAGTAAGGCACGCAGGTAGCGTGCCCGCTCCGGCGAACGGAGCTGGCGCAAAGCCTTGGCCTCGATCTGGCGGATTCGCTCGCGGGTGACATCGAATTCCTGACCGATCTCCTCCAGCGTGTGCTCACGCTCACAGCCGATGCCGAAGCGCATCCGGATGACTTTTTCCTCTTTCGGCGAAAGGGTTTTCAGGATGTTCGCAGTCTCGTCCCGCACGTTGGTTTCGATGACCGTGTCCACCGGGGAGCCGACCCAACGGTCTTCGATAAGGTCGCCGAGCGCAGACTCACCATCGCGGCCCACGGGCGTCTCCAGCGAAACCGGATCGCGAGAAATCGTCTTGAGCTTCTGGACCTTCTCGACGGGAATGTCCATGCGCCGGCTGATCTCGTCATTGGTCGGCGCTCGGCCCAACTCCTTTTCCAGTTCCCG
This sequence comes from Bryobacteraceae bacterium, assembly GCA_025055455.1. Taxonomy (GTDB): domain Bacteria; phylum Acidobacteriota; class Terriglobia; order Bryobacterales; family Bryobacteraceae; genus JANWXD01. The sequence continues at coordinate 15,672 of JANWXD010000005.1, read as the reverse complement.
GTTCGCCCGCAAGAATTTGTTCATGCTTTCGTTCATGTGAACCGGGATCCGGATGGTGCGGGATTGATCGGCGATGGCCCGGGTGATGGCTTGGCGGATCCACCAAGTGGCGTAGGTGGAGAACTTGTAGCCCCGCCGGTACTCGAACTTGTCGGCAGCCCGCATCAAGCCGATGTTGCCTTCCTGGATGAGATCCAACAAGTGCAGCCCTCGGTTCACATACTTCTTTGCCACCGACACCACCAGCCGCAGGTTCGCCTCCACCAGATCCTTCTTGGCCTTTTCCGCCTCCTGCTCCCCTTGGCGCACGAGGGCCAGAGTGTGTCGCAGTTCTGCGAGCGTGGCGCTCGCCGCCTGCTCCCGCTTGCGGAGCTCTCGACGCTGAGCGCGAATCTTAGCCTGCGCCTCGGCCCCGGAGCGGCCGCTGAGCTTGTTCAGCTCCGCTTCCAAACGGCTCAGTTCTTCGACTTCCTTCTCGATGTGCTTGGCAAACTGCGTCCAGCACGGAGGCGAGAACGGGATCTGACGGATGGCGCGGGACAATTCCACCCGGCAGCGGTTCCACTTCCACTTCCAGCGTCGGGCAACAGCCTTTTTCGGCGAAGAAGAAACCGCAGCCGCCTTCTGGGCCAGTTGCTGCTGCTTCTTGAACAGGGCGGCCACGGCGGCGAACTGCTTGAGCACTTCCGCTTTACGCCGGTCGTAGGCCGGACTGCCGTGTTCGACGTCGCCCAATTCGACCCAGCGCTCCAATTCCTCCTCCCCCTTCTTGAGGCGTTCGGCGAGAGCAACGATTTCCTTTTGCACCAAGGGGGAGCGGCTCAAGGCCTTCTGCATGCGGAGCTTGCCCCGCTCCATTTTGCGAGCCAGCTCCACCTCCCCTTCCCGGGTCAAAAGGGGAACCGCACCCATCTCCCGGAGGTAGACTCGTACGGGGTCGTCCGTATAGACGGACTCCTCCAGGGCTTGGGTCGCGTGAAGGTCGTCGGATTCCGCCTCCTCCGCATCGAAAAACTTGACGTGTTCTTCCTCATCAAAAGGCAGACCCAAGCCCTCGTGGTGCTCACTCAGGTAGTGATCGTCAAAATGATCCACGTTTAAACACCTCCACAGGCACCGGCAGGGGTTCCGCGCCGTCGGGCTCTTGTCGCCGTTGAAAGCCTAGCCACACCTTTACGTTAGCGGTGTTCGGCCCTTCTGTGGTCTTTCGGCACCGGATACCACAGAGATTATAACACCTTTGCATCCCGCTGTTAAGCCCAATCTTACAGATGCATGACCGTGTCTCGGGTTACGGGCAATCGGGCCCCAAAGGCGGGGTCCACAGAAAAAGTGTCGGCATGCCTTGGCGGCTCTCAAGGACGCTTCTGTTTCATTAAGTCTTTGAGTTCATTGAGGAAAGCTTCGACGTCCTGAAAATCGCGATACACGGAGGCGAATCTCACGTACGCGACCTTGTCTAACGCGCGGAGCCGCTCCATGACGAATTCTCCTATTTCGGTAGTTGAAATTTCCCGATCCGGGCGCTCCACGAGTTTCGCTTCCACGTCGTCAACGATTTGCGCAAGCTTGGACATGCCCACGGGACGTTTTTCGCAGGCCTTCAGCAACCCGGTCAAAACCTTCTGCCGGTCAAAGCGCTCCCGACGACCGTCTTTTTTCACCACCATGTAGGGGACCTCGTCGATTCGTTCGTAGGTGGTGAACCGACGCTCGCAAGCCAAGCACTGGCGCCTTCGGCGGATCACGTCCCCCTCTTTGCTTTCCCTGGAGTCGATCACACGGTCATGGCGATGGCCGCAAAAGGGGCAGTTCATAAAGAGGCCTCGGCCTGTGCTTCCATTTCCTTGATTTTTCGCAGGTTGATCCCTTCGTGCAGGATCAGGGGAACTCCGACGGGAAGGATGATGACAAACGTGACGATCCAAACGACCAAGGCCACGCTGCTGGCGAGCTCCAACGGCGTCTTGAAGATCTCCGAGAGCACGACGATAGCTACCAATTGCATGCCGCCGCCGATGCCGGGGATCTGGATGACGCTGCCGAAAGACACAAAGCCCATAAAAATGAGCACGCCACTGAGGGTCATGTGGCTCAGGGATGGAAACGCTTTGAAAAGACACAGATAGCAGCCCGTGATCAGGACCCATTCCAGTACGGTGTAGGCCAGCAAAAGTACCACGTTGGCCACGCTCCTGGTGGCGACAACCCCTTGAACAAAGGCTCCGACGACGTGATTGGCTCGTTCGTGCAGGGCCGGGGGCAGGAACGCCAAAGCTTCAACGAGCCGAACCCTCATGCTTTCAGAGAAATAGCGCAGCAGCAACAGAATCGCCAAGCAAATTGCTCCAAGTGCGGCCGCAATCACTCCGCCGACCCTCAAGACCCACTCGAGGCCGGGGCCCACAGCCACGCCTAAGTTCCGCACTTGGGTGAGGGCAAACCCGAAAATGACGAGCGTGGCGAGCAGGTCGAAAATCCGCTCCAGCATCCAAGCAGCGACTTGGGAACTGAAGGGTACTTTCTCTTTTACAGCGATCAAGAAAGGCCGGACCAGCTCGGCGGGCCGGCCCAAGAGCACAATGGCGGTGAAGCCGATTGCGGTGGCCGAGAATAGGCCCCAATGGCTGACGTTCCGTTTTTGAGGGCGAAGCATCACGGCCCAGCGCAGGACCCGGCCATAAAAGGAAGCCAGAGCAAAGGCGGCGCTCCCGGCGAGCCAGACGGGATCTATGCCGAGCAGAGCGGCTCGGAACTCCGCCCACCGGAAACCCTGTTCGCGCCAGCGGAGGGCGAACAGCACGAGCGCAGCCGCCACCAAAAGGGTGAGGGCTGCCAGCCAGCGCCACGAATGTTTGCGGATCGTCGCCTCCTTGGGGGCTACGGCGCGCCGGGCCGGCAAGCGCAGACCGCTGTCGGACGCCGCGGAAAGACTAGAATGGGAGTCGGCGCGCCGATCCCGTGAAACTGCGCGAACTTATCATCATAATCTCTCGTTTCTCATACTGGAAATCTGAGTTGGCCGAAGCGGCCCGCCCCGTGCAGCCAAGTTCCGCGGGCCGGCGAAGCGAGGGCACTGATGGCAGTCGCGGCCCAGCTGGCTTCACGTTACTTGGTCACCCCAAGGGGCGAGCGGGGGGCGCCCTCGGGAGCGACGCGATCGGATCGGGCGCAAGTTGCGAGCGGTAGCTTGGATCCGGAAGCGATTCTGATCGAGCGCTGCCTTCACCGGGACGAGGCGGCGTGGGAGGAGCTGGTCAAGGCGTATACGCGGCGCGTCTACGCGCTGTGCTACCGCTTCACCGGCAACGACGCGCAGGCTCAGGAGCTCACCCAAGAGGTGTTCCTGCGGGTGTTCCGGACCCTGAAATCGTTCCGCGCCGGGGAGGGATCGTTTGCCACGTGGCTGATGCGGCTGACGCGCAATTTGCTGGTGGATCACTACCGGCGCACGCGGCAGGATCGTCTGACCGAATCGCTGGAAGAGCGCTTGGCGACGCTGGAAGAGACGCAGGCGATTTCCGGCCGCACCGACGGGCTGCTGGCCGGACGCGAGGCGGCGGAGGCGCTGGAGGCCGCACTGCTGAAGCTTTCTCCGGAGCTGCGGGAAACCGTGATTTTGCGGGATCTGGAGCACATGGAGTACCGGGAGATTGCACGGGTGCTGAACGTGCCCGAGGGCACCGTGAAGTCCCGGTTGAATCGGGGGCGCGCCGAGCTGGCGCGGATCCTGAGGCGACAAAAGGTGATCGTATGACCTGCGCCGAACTGGAGCTGCTGCTGTGCGACTACCTGGACGGGGCGCTCGAGCCGGAGCGGCGTCGGCAGGTGGATCAGCACCTGGCCTCTTGCTCCCTGTGCGCGGAGCTGGCCCGGGATGCCGCTTCGGCGGCGGCCTATTTGCGGCAGGTTCCGCCCGTGGAGCCACCGCCGGAGTTGGTGACGCGGATCCTGTTCGAACTGGGGGCTGCCGACCAGCAAACCGGGCAGCGGCGCGGGCTGAGGGCTTTGCTGGCGCGGTTTCGAGACCCGGTCCTGCAACCGCGGCTGGCCATGGGCATGGCGATGACGATTCTTTCCTTTTCCATGCTGGCGCGGTTTGCCGGCATCAGCATCCGTCAGATCCAGCCCGCGGATTTGAGCCCGGTGCGTCTTTGGGAAGCTGTGGACGACAAAGTCCACCGGACGTGGGCCCGAGCCATGAAGTTTTACGAGAGTTTGCGACTGGTCTACGAGGTGCGATCCCGACTGCGGGAGCTGACGGCCCCGGAGGAGGAGGCGGCGGTGCCTGCGGGCGAGCCGCAAGCGCTGCAGAATTCCCCCGGAGCGGCGCCGTCGCAGCGGTCGCCGTGACCCCGACAAGGAGTGCAACGATGAATTGCTACGCTCATCCCGAACGTGCGGCAGTGGCTTATTGCCGCACCTGCGGCAAGGCGCTATGCGCGGAATGCCAGCGCTTCGTACAAGGCACCATCTTTTGCGGTGAGCACGCGCCGCAACCGAACCCCCCTGCGGCGCCGGCTGGCGCGCCTCCGGGCGCTTCCCCCGCTCTCGCGTTTCTGCTGGGTTTCATTCCGGGCGTGGGGGCGATTTACAACGGGCAGTATGTGAAGGGGCTGATCCACGTGGTCATTTTGGGCGTGCTGATCAGCATTGTGAGCTCCGGTGCAGCGGGAGAGTTCGGTCCTCTGTTCGGCCTGTTGATCGCTCTCTGGTTTTTCTACATGGCCTTCGAGGCGTACCACACAGCCGCCCGGCGCCAGCGCGGCGAGCCGGTGGATGAGTTTTCCGGTCTGTTGCCCGCCGGCGGCCGGACGGCATTCCCGGCCGGGCCGGTCGTGTTGATCGCGCTGGGAACCTTGTTCCTCTTGCACAACCTCGAGCTCCTCGAGATGCGGGAAATCCTGCGCTATTGGCCGGTCTTCCTGATCGCTCTTGGCGTCTACATGCTTTATGCACGGCTTGCGGCGGATCGTCGCGAGCGGACTCGCTGGGGCGAGGGCGGGGCGGCCAGTGGCGGGGAGGGGGAGTCGCGATGAACCGCACGCCAAGTTCTCTGCTTCGGGTCCTGCGCGGGCCGATCCTGCTCATCGCACTGGGCGTGCTGCTGACCGCGGATCAGTTCACCCCGTATGGATTCGGGCGAACTTGGCCCGTCCTGCTGATCCTGTACGGGCTGCTGAGGTTGCTGGAGCACGTCGTGGAACCGAAACCGACTGCCTCGTACCCGCCGTCTCGGACGGTTTCGCCGCCCCCGAGCGGAGGTGGCCAATGAGACGCACCTCGCTGGCGGGTCCGGTGCTTTTGATTCTGATCGGGGTGCTGTTTTTGGTGCGCAACCTGAAGCCGGAACTCGTCTCCTGGGAGCTGGTGGCGCGGTACTGGCCGGTGGTGCTGATCGGTTGGGGCCTGTTGCGGGTCATCGAGATTCTGTACTGGTGGCTGACCTCCAGGCCACTGCCGCCGAAGGGCCTCTCCGGGGGCGAGTGGGTGCTCGCGATGTTCATTTGTTTGCTCGGCGCCGGCATCTCCGCGGCGTATCGCTATGCACCGCGTCTGCCGCCACTGGTGATCCACGGTAAGACAGTGGAGCTGTTCGGCGAGGCATATGATTATCCGGTTTCCGCCAAGCAGGCGGCCCCCGGTGTCCGGCGAATCAAGATCGAGGTTCCGCGAGGCAACACGCGCGTTATGGGAAGCCAGGGATCGGAGATCGAACTGAGCGGACGCAAGACCATTCGCACGTTCTCGCGCACGTTAGCGGACCGGCTGGATCGGGCCACGGCGGTGGAGATCCAGGTGAACGGGGCCGAGGCGATCGTGCGCGTACGCTCCGACGAACCCCCCCTTTCCGAGGAGCGCTCGGGGCCCGTGACTCCTCCGCCGGCGCGGATCTCGACCGATTTGGAGCTCACCGTACCGCGGCAGGTGAGCTTGCACGTGTCAGGCCGACACGGCGATTTCGACATCCTGCACGTGGATGGGGACGTGGAGATCATGAGCGACCGCGCCGGCGTGCGGTTGCAGGAGATCGGCGGCAAGGTGCGCGTCGAGCTTCGGCGCAGCGACATCGTGCGGGCGGTGCAGGTGCGGGGTAGCGTGACGATCAGCGGGCGCGCGAGCGATGTGGAGCTCGAGGAAGTGAGCGGTCCGGTGGAGGTCAGCGGCTACTATTCGGGGGACTTGCGGTTCCGCAAGCTGGCCGGGCCGCTGGTGTTCCAGAGCGGCAACACGGAGTTGCGGCTGGCCCGGCTGCCGGGCCAATTGCACCTGGATCTGGGCGATCTGAACGGGTCCGGAATCGAGGGCCCCATCCGTTTCCGGGCGCGGTCCCGTGACGTCAAGCTCGAGGACTTTAGCGAGGAGCTCGATCTGTCCGTCGAGCGTGGGGATCTGGAGTTGTCGCCAGGCCGGGCGCCGTTGCCGCGGATCACCGCGGTCACCGAAACGGGCGACGTCGAGCTGGTGATTCCCGAGGGGGCGCGTTTTGCGTTGGAGGCTGTGGCGGAGCGGGGTGAGGTCACCAACGACTTCGGCCCGCCCCTGGCGGTGTCCACGGAACGGCGCGGCGCCTCGCTCAAAGGGGCGACGGGACCGGGTCCGGCCATCAGCGTGCGCACCCACCGCGGCTCGATCTGGGTTCGCAAGGAGCCGGCCGGGCGCCCCACGCGCCCGGTCGAGCAGGCGCGGCGCCTGTTGTAGCCCAGAGGCGATTGGGCGAGAATCGGAGCATGCGCAAGCTTTGCCTGCTCGCGGTGTTGCTCGGCGTCCTCGGGCCCGCTGCCGGCCAGAAACTGTTCGAGCTCAACGACGGCGAGTTCCACGGCGACCCGCCGTTTTTGCTCGAAGAAGGCTGGCGGCCGCTGTTCAACGGCAAGGATCTCACCGGCTGGCACGGCCAGGATGGCAAGCCGCACGGCTGGATCACGACGCGGGGCGTGCTGTGGGAGCGGCTGCTGGCGCCCACCCGGCTGATTCCCGTGCCTCTGCCCGGGGATCGGATGTTGAACGGCACGCAGGGACGGGCCAACAACCTCGTGACGGACGAAAAGTTCGGCGACATCGAACTCTATTTGGAGTTTCTGATCCCGAAGGGCTCCAATTCGGGCGTCTACCTGCACGGACTTTACGAGGTGCAGATCTTCGACAGCTACGGCTCGCCGGAGCCGATGAAAACCTCCGACTGCGGCGCCATCTACCACCGCTGGATCGGCAACCGCGGAGTGGGCGGATCCCCGCCGTCGCGCAATGCGAGCCGCCGGCCGGGCGAATGGCAGTCGTTTCAGATCTGGTTCCGCGCGCCGCGCTTCGATGCGACGGGCAAGAAGATCGAGAACGCGCGTTTCATCCGCGTGCTGCACAACGGGCTTTCCGTGCAGGACAACGTGGAAGTGGACGGGCCGACGCGGGCGCACATGAACCTTCCTGAAGCGCCGGAGAACCCGCTGATGCTTCAAGGAGACCACGGCCCAGTGGCGTACCGGAACATTTACGTGCGGCCGCTGCGGCCGATCGTCATCCGCTAGGGCGCATCGACCTGCCGTCGCAGGCGGGGGCGCAGGAGCCGCTTCCGTTTAGACTGAGAAGGATGGGGTGGCCCACGCGCCTTTTCGCCGTAGTGGCCGCAGCCCTGATCTGCTGGGGTCAAACGCGACGTGAGCGAAAGCCGGCCGCAGCGCCCGTGGCCGTCAAATGGCCGCTGGAGAGCCTGGCGGTCGAGGGTAACCGGCGGTACACCCGGGACCAGATTGCGAGCCTGACGGGTCTCGAGCTGGGACAAGCGGTCGGGCGCGAGGAGTTCGAAGCGGCTCGCGAGCGGTTGCTCGCCACGGGCGCCTTCGAGAGCATCGGCTATCGTTTTCAACCGGCGGCCAGTGGGAAGGGATTGGCGGTCACCTTCGAGGTGACCGAGGTGGAGCAGGTCTACGCGTTCCGGTTCGAGAGGTTGCCGCTCTCCGAGGCAGAGCTCGAGTCGGCGGTGCGGCAGGCGAGTCCGTTATTCGGCGAGCGGATTCCGGCCACGGACCGGGCGCTGGCCCAATGCACCGCCGCCATCGAAAAGGCTCTGGCGGCGCGCGGCGCCGCGCAAACGGTCGTGGCGCGCTTGACGGCCGACGCTCCCGACCAGCTCGTGATCGTCTTCCAGCCGGCGGCGCCGCCTCCGGTGATTGCCGAGGTGCGGTTCACCGGCAATCGCCTGTTCCCGGAAACGGTGCTGCGCAACGCCATCTCGGGCGTGGCGGTGGGTGTGCCGTACAGCGAGAACCGGATGCGGCAACTGCTCGACACGAGCATCCGCCCGCTGTACGAAATGCGGGGCCGGCTGCGCGTGGCTTTCGAGCGCATCGCCGTCGAAAAGTCGCCCGCCGTCGAGGGCGTGGTGGTGACGGTGGCGGTCAGCGAGGGCGAAACCTATTCCCTCGGCGAGGCGGTGTTCGAAGGCGAGGGCGTGCCCCTCGAGGAGCTGCGGGCGGCCGCGGATTTCAAAAGCGGAGAGCCGGCCAACTTTGCGGAGATCAACGAGGGGGTCGGGCGGATCCGGCGCGCGCTCGGACGCCGCGGCTACCTGCGGCCGGAAGTCGAGATGGCGCGCCAAATCCGGGACGAGAGCAAGACGGTGGACCTGCGCATCCGAGTGACCCCCGGCCCGCAATTCACTTTCGGGAAGCTGCGGATTCAGGGGCTCGACCTCAACGCTGAAGCGGCGGTGCGGCGCTTGTGGACCCTGAAGCCCGGGGCGCCGTTCGACGCCACCTATCCAGACTACTTCCTCGAGCGAATTCGCGAGGACGGCGTCTTCGACAACCTGCGGAGAACGAAGTCGGTCCTCGAGGTTCACGAGGACAGCCGCACGGTTGACGTCACGCTGATCTTCGGCTGAGGACCTCCAAATGAGAAGGAGCTCGCCGCGGGGGCGAGCTCCTTGCCGCGTGACTCGTGTTTGACCCTATGTTTGTGCCTTCGTGGTCCCCTTCGTCTCGGGGTATCCAGGAGCCTACGGCGGCGCTCCTGCAACTATCCTAGCACGCCGTTCGGGCCGCAGCCCATGTCGCTTTCCCTGGCGCCGTACTCCTTGAGCTTGTTGTGGAGCGTCTTGAGGCTGATGCCCAGGATCTCGGCGGCGCGAGTCTTGTTGTGGCGCGTGTGTTCCAGCGTCCGCAAAATAAGCGCCTTTTCGGCCTCGTCGACGGTGGTGCCCACGCGGAGCTGGACGACCGCCGGATCTGCGGCGGCGGGCGCCGGGCGAACCGGCGCACCGAAGTGGGCCGGCAGGTGCTCGGGCCGGATGGACCCCTCGCCGGCGACGATCACGGCGCGCTCGAGCACGTTGCGAAGCTCGCGGACGTTGCCCGGCCAGTCGTAGCGTTGGAACTGCTCCATGACTCTGGTGTCCACGTCGGTGACGCGGCAGCCGTGCTTGCGGTTGAGTTCGGCGATGAGCGCTTCGGTCAACAGCGGCAAGTCCTCTTTGTGCTGGCGCAGGGGCGGCAGGTGGATGTGAAAGACGTTGAGGCGATAGTAGAGGTCCTCGCGGATCCCGCCCCTCTGGAGCGCTTCTTCGAGGTTCTTGTTGGTGGAGGCAATCACGCGCACATCCACGACGATTTCCGTCTTGCCGCCGAGGCGGCGCACGCGGGAATCCTCCAGAACGCGCAACAGTTTAGCCTGGGTGCCCACGGGCATGTCGCCGATTTCGTCGAGCAATAGAGTCCCGCCGTGGGCCAGTTCGAAGCAGCCGGCGCGCCGCTCCATGGCGCCGGTAAAAGCGCCCTTTTCATGGCCGAACAGTTCGCTCTCCATGAGCGTTTCCGGCATGGCGGCGCAATTGACGGCCACAAACGGCCCGCCGGCGCGGGGGCTGAGGGCGTGGACGGCGCGTGCGGCCAGCTCCTTGCCAGTGCCGCTCTCCCCCGTGATCAGGACGACGGCCTTGCTGGGCGCCACTTGCTGGATCAAGGAAAACACCTGTTGCATGGCGCTCGAGCGGCCCACCAGTTCGCCGAGGCGGCCGTGGTAGCTGAGCTGGCGATGCAAGCGTTCGGCTTCCTGCGCTAGGCGGGTGTGAGCCACGGCCCGTTCCAGCAGCACGCGCAGGGCCTTGGGATCGAGCGGCTTTTCCATGAACCAGAAAGCGCCCAGGTCGTGGACTGTGGAGACCGCCGTTCCGACGTCGCCAAAGGCGGTCACCACGATGGCGGCGCAACGGTCGCCGCGGGCGGCGAGCTGGCGGAGCAACTCCGCGCCGTCCATGCGCGGCATCATGAGATCCGTGACGATGACGTCAGCGGGGGCGGCGGACAGTTTCTCCAATGCCTCGATGCCGTCGGCGGCGGTGTCGGCTTCGTAGCCCCAGGCCGCGATCATCGCCGCCATGCCCAGCCGCTGGCTCTGCTCATCGTCGACGACAAGGACTCGCGCGCTCGGGCATCGCATCTTGTGGTTATTGTAGCGGGGGCCGCGCGCCGGGTCGCGCGGCGGTGGCGGTCTCGGACCGGTCAGCCGGTGGGCGTGGCCGTCTCCTCCGGCGTCGCCTCGACCCCGCCGAAAAGAAGTGCCTGCTGCTTGAGGGCCTTGATGCGGTCGCGGAGGCGGGCAGCTTGCTCGAATTCGAACCTGCGCGCGGCTTCGCGCATCCGCTGCTCGAGCTCCGCGATGAGCTGTTCGCGCTGCTCGGCGGTGGCGGCCTCGACGGTCTCCTCCTCCGGCTCGACCGGCAGGGTGACGTAGTCGGCCTCCGCGATGGCCGCCAGGCTCATCTCGACCGGCTTGACGATGGTTTGGGGCGTGATGCCGTGACGCATGTTGTAGTCCGTCTGAATCCGGCGGCGGCGATTCGTCTCCTCGATGGCCTTGCGCATGCTTTCCGTGATCACGTCGGCATATAGGATTGCCTTGCCATTGACGTTACGCGCCGCGCGGCCGATGGTCTGAATCAGGGAGCCTTCCGAGCGCAGGAAGCCCTCCTTATCCGCATCGAGGATCGCGACGAGCGACACCTCGGGCAAGTCCAAGCCTTCGCGGAGCAGGTTGACGCCGATCAGGACGTCGTAGGCGCCGCGACGCAGGTCGCGCAGAAGTTTGACCCGGTCGAGAGTCGCGACTTCGGAGTGCAGGTACCGGCAGCGCACGCCCACTTCGGAATAATACTCGGCCAGGTCTTCGGCCATGCGTTTGGTGAGGGTGGTGACGAGGACCCGCTCGTTGCGCTCGGCGCGCTGGCGGATCTCGTTGAGCAGGTCGTCCACCTGGCCGCGCACGGGACGGACTTCGACCTCCGGGTCCACCAACCCTGTAGGCCGGATGATCTGCTCGACCACCACCCCGCCGGTCTTCGTGAGCTCGTAGGGCCCCGGGGTGGCGGAGACATAGATGACCTGGTTGACGCGGTTTTCGAACTCTTCGAAGGTGAGAGGCCGGTTGTCGAGGGCGCTCGGCAGGCGGAAGCCGTACTCCACCAGCGTCTCTTTGCGGGAGCGGTCCCCGTGGTACATGCCGTGGAGCTGCGGGATGGTCTGGTGGCTTTCGTCGATGAAGATCAGGGCGTCGTGGGGCAAGTAATCGAGCAGCGTCGGCGGAGGCTCGCCCGGCAGGCGCCCGGAGAAATGGCGGGAGTAATTCTCGATGCCGTGGCAGTAACCGACCTGGCGGATCATCTCCAGATCGAACATGGTCCGCTGGTAGAGGCGCTGCGCTTCGACGAGCTTGCCTTGTTTTTCGAGCTCGGCCTTCCACCAAGCGAGCTCCATCTCGATGCTCTTGAGAGCCTGCTCGCGCGTGTCCTCGCTCATGACGTAGTGGCTCTTCGGGTAGATGGGCAGCCGCAAGTAAGTTTGGCGCACTTGGCCGGTGAGCGGGTCGATCTGGGCCAGGGTTTCGATCTCGTCGCCCCAGAGTTCGATCCGATAGGCGTAATCGTCGTAGGTGGGGAAGATCTCGATGACGTCGCCGCGCACGCGGAACGTTCCCCTTCGGAAATCGGTGTCGTTGCGCTCGTAGAGGATCTCCACCAGTCGCCGGAGAATCTGCTCGCGCCGGATGCGCTGACCCTTTTCGAGCATCAGCAGCATGCCGTAGTAGGCCTCGGGGGAGCCGAGTCCGTAGATGCAGCTCACGCTGGCGACGATGATGCAGTCGCGGCGTTCGAAAAGCGAGCGCGTGGCTGACAGGCGCAGCTTGTCGAGCTCGTCGTTGATCGTGGCTTCTTTTTCGATGTAGGTGTCCGTGGCGGGGATGTAGGCTTCCGGCTGATAGTAGTCGTAGTAGGAGACGAAGTATTCGACGGCGTTGTGAGGGAAGAAGGACCTGAACTCGTGGTAGAGCTGGGCGGCGAGGGTCTTGTTGTGGGCCAGCACGAGGGCGGGGCGGTTGACGCGCTCGATGACCTTGGCCATCGTGAAAGTCTTCCCCGAGCCGGTGACGCCGAGCAGCACTTGGTGCCTTTCACCGTCGAGCACGCCCCGCACGAGCTGCTCGATAGCCTGCTCCTGGTCACCTCGGGGCTGGTAGTCAATGGCGAGACGGAAGCCCACGATTTCAGTATAGGGACAGCGGACGTCGCTTCCAGTCGTTTGGGAGGATGAGCTTGCTGTGTGTTACGCCGGGGCGCGCTTGCGTTTGGGTCGCTCGGCAGGCATCTCGACCACGGTGGCGCGGCCTGGCTCGGCGGCGACCGCCACCGGCTTTTTGAGCTGCTGCAAGCTGGCTTTGAGCGCCTCCATGATGTCCACGACCGGAGCGAGCTTTTCCGCCGCCGGCGCCTCGACCACTTCAGCGCCCTGGATTTTGGCCTCGATGAGTGCCCGCAGGTTCTCCCGGTAGGTGTCCTTGTACTTTTCCGGCTCGAAGGGCGCTGCCAGGTTCTCGATGAGCATCATCGCCAGCTCGACCTCTTTGTCCTTGACTTGCGAGGGATCGGCGCGAAACTCTTCCGTGGCGCGCACTTCGTCGCGGTAGTACATCGTGTGCAGAATCAAGCCGTAGCGGCCAGGCCGCACCAGCACGACGTGCTCGCGGTTGTGCATGGTGAGCTTAGCGACCGCCGCATAGCCGGTGCGCCGCATCGCTTCGAGCAGCAACGTGTACGGTTTCTCTCCCGCCTCTTCCGGATGGAGGTAGTAAGAGGTTTCCAGAAAGATCGGGTCCACCTCGGCGAGCTTGACGAACTCCAGGATCTCCATCACCTTGGCGGTCTTGGGGGCGATCTTCTTGATCTCTTCCTCGTCCACGATGACGTACTTGTCTTTTTCGTACTCGTAGCCCTTGACGAGTTCACTGCGCGGCACCGGTTTGTCTTCGGCCTGACAGAACAGGACCTGCTTGACGCGCGAGTGATCGGTGCGGTGCAACTGGTGGAAGCTGATGGTATCGGTGCGCGCCGCCACCGTCAAGCGGACCGGGAAGGAGACCAGACCGAAAGTGAGATGCCCCTTCCACACGCTGGATGCCATTGGGTTCCTCCGTTGGGCCGGCCCCTTATGCATATCATAAATGGGGCAGTTTGTTCAACTTCACCGCATCGTGGCGCTCGAAGAATACGCTCGGAAACGCTCGTTCGCCAAGACGCCGGAACCGCCGCCGAAGCCGTCTGCCGCATCCGAGGGGCGGCGCTTTTGCGTGCAGCGGCACCTGGCGCGGCGGCTGCACTATGATTTCCGCCTTGAAATCGGGGGCGTTCTGAAATCCTGGGCCGTGCCGCAAGGGCCGACACTCGATCCGTCGGTCAAGCGCTTGGCCGTCATGGTGGAGGACCATCCGCTCGAATACGGAGATTTCGAGGGCAACATTCCACCGGGCAATTACGGCGCCGGCAGCGTGATGCTGTGGGATCGGGGGACCTACGACCTGCTGGGCGAAGAAACCGCCGAGCGACAGCTCGCCCGGGGCGATCTGAAATTCCGCCTCCATGGCGAGAAGCTCAAAGGGGCATTCGCGTTGGTCCGCATGCGAGGGCGGGGCAAGGGCAACGAGTGGCTCTTGATCAAGAAGAAAGACGAGGCGGCGCAGGCGGGCTGGGATCCCGAAGCGTTTGCCAGGAGCGTGGCCACGGGCCGCACGCAGGAAGAGATCGCCCAGGAACTGCCGGCGCGCACGGCGTCCGATCCCGCGCCGGCGCCGGGCATCGCGGCTACCGTTTCCGGTGCGATCCCGAGCGAGATGCCCCGCGAAGTGGCGCCGATGCTGGCCGTTCCCGCGGAAGCCCCCCCGACGGGACCGGACTGGCTGTACGAGGTCAAGTGGGACGGCGTGCGGGCTCTGTGTTTTCTCAGGCCGGACGGCGTGCGCCTGATCTCGCGCAAGGGTACGCCGATGGACCGGCAATATCCGGAGCTGGCCATTCTCCGGCACCACGTGGAGGCCAGCGAAGCCGTGCTCGACGGCGAGATCGTGGCGCTCGACGAAAGCGGCCGGCCGAGCTTCGCGCGCCTGCAACCGCGCATCATGGCTTCCGACCCGAGCGCGATCGCCCACCTGGCTCGCCGCCGTCCCGTGACGCTGTACGTCTTCGACCTGCTGTATCTCGACGGTTACGACCTGCGCCGGGCGCCTCTGGCGGAGCGCAAGCGGTTGCTGGCTTCCATCGTGCGTCCGGGTGCGGGGATCCGCCTGTCGGAGCATTTCGACGGCAGCGGCGCGGAACTGCTCGAAGCGGTGCGCGCCCAGGGACTGGAGGGCATCGTGGCTAAGCACGCCGCGAGCCCTTACGTGGCGGGCCGAAGTCCGGACTGGCGCAAGATCAAGGTCGCCTCCGAGCAGGAATTCGTCATCTGCGGCTTCACCGCGGGACGGCGGGACTATTTCGGTGCGCTCGTTCTGGGCATCTACGAAGACGGCGGGTTGCGGTGCGCAGGCAGCGTCGGCACGGGGTTCGACCGCAAGGCCCTGGAGGGGATCGCGCGGCTGCTCGCGCCGCTGCGCAGCGAGCACTGTCCGTTTCCAGCCGAGCCGGAGATACCTCAGGCGGTTACCTGGGTGCGACCGGAGCTGGTTTGCACGGTGCGATTTCAAGCTTGGACGGACGACGGGCGGCTGCGCGCGCCGGTGTTCGTGGGCCTGCGGCCGGACGTGGAGCCGCGCGAGTGCGTGCGCCGACCGGCGCGTTCCGAGGGCGGGCAGCGGGGGCCCGCGCTGGTCCCCCCAGGGCGCGCGGAGGCAGTGGTAACAGCGGGCGGTCGCACGCTCCGGCTGCGAAATCTGAACAAGGTCTTTTACCCAAGGGACGGATACACGAAAGCCGACCTGCTGAACTACTACGACGCCGTGGCGGATCTGCTGGGGCCCCACTTGAAAGACCGGCCGCTGGCGCTGCGCCGCTATCCGGATGGCATCGAGGCGCCGTACTTCTTCCAAAAAGACGCCCCGCGCGGGCTTCCGGATTGGATTCGCACTGAGTTGGTCGTCGAAGAGGAAGGGGCGACGCCGAAACGGTACGTGATCGGCGGCGACCGGGCCACACTGCTCTATCTCGTGAACCTGGGCTGCATCGACCAGAATCCGTGGATGAGCCGCATCGGCTCGCTCGATCGTCCCGACTGGATCCTGATCGATCTGGACGCGCAGGACTGCGGGTTCGAGCGAATCGTGGAGGCGGCCCAACTCGTGCGAGCGAAACTCGACGAGCTCGGCCTGCGGGGCTACCCGAAAACGACCGGCGGCGACGGGATGCACGTGTAC
>JANWXD010000059.1 GCA_025055455.1 Bryobacteraceae bacterium | reverse complement strand
GGACGACGGTGAATGCCGCGACGCTGAACGTGCGGCGAGTGACCATTCCCAAATCCATGACCGGCCTCCTTGGGCTCGCTTCCCGAATCAACTTACCACGCGCCCACCGTCGAGAAACAGCGGGCGCATATGCCGTTCGTAGAGGTTCGCCGTGACATTGCGTGCGATCGTTTCCTCGCAGTCCCGCAGCAGGTCGAGATACCGCTCCCCCATTTTCGCCGCGATCTTGTAGCCGACGTGGAGCAATTGGCGCAGATGCGGGTTGAAGGCGGGATTGGCGGGATCGTGCCGCAACGCGGACACGAATTGCTCGGCGCTCCAGCCGGTCACCTCCGCGGGGTCCGGGAGCCGTGCCGGATCGATGGCGATCACGGCGGCGTACGGCGCGCACAGCGCTTCGCGCTGGGCGTAGGCCCCGGAATAGATTTCCTTGGCCAGGGCCAGGCCCGCGCCGCCGGCCTCCGCGAGGCCGATCAGTTCCTCGAGCCACGTCGTGCCGGCAGTCTTGAGGTGCACGCCGGCGTCGAAGCGTTCGAGCGCGCGCCGAATGGCTGGGTAGATCGAGAACTTGTCGCTGCCGGAGTGGACGCTCAGCTTCAGCGCGGGGGGCAGGCCGTATTGCGAAACCGCATGCCGGATGACCGCGAGGTCGGCCAGAAACTCCCGCTCGAACTGCACCACGTCCCCTTCGTAGTCCACTCCCTTGTTGAAGCGACCGGTGAATTTCGGGGCGATGGTTGCGACGGGGATGCCCTCATCTGCCAGAGCCGCCAGGATCACGAGCAGCTCGAGCGGCCCCTGCGGCCGGCCCGTTTCGTCCATCGAGACCTCGGTGAGGAAACCGCCGCGCCCTTTGCGCGCTTCGATGTGGCGGTAAATGCGGCCCGCCTCCTGGACGGGGAATAGATAGAGGGAGGCGATGCGCCGCAGCGTTTCCGGCGAAGAGGCAAGGGGCTCTTCGAGGCCGGCGACCTCTACTGGGCGGGTCAGTTCGGGATGGCGTTGGAGGAAGGCGTCGATCGCTTCCGGCTCTGCCGGGCGGCCGATGGCATCGGCCACGTCAATCGTGTAAAAGTCGCAGGATTCCAGAAAACGGTCCACCGTCGCGAGGTTGATATGATCGGCATCCACGAAGTAGGGTTTGTCCCAACCCAGAGCGCGCACGGCTTCGTCGGCCGCCCGGCGCGCACTCTCGGGCGCCGAACCGACGATGGTATGTTCGCGGTGGGATTTGTTCCATACCGGGGTGATCGCCACGCCTTGCTCGGCCGCCAGCAGGAACGCCCGCAGTTGAGCCTTGCCTTGCTGTGCGAACCGATCTCCCACGCCGAAGGAGTACTTGCCGAGCGGAACCGCCATCGAAGAAGGATTATCCCACGGGCCGGCGAGGGGCGTTCGGTGCTGTGGGCGCCCCTTGCGGCGCGCCGCGGGGCGGATCGGAAGGCGCCTTGCGACTCCGACCCGCGATCAGGCATCCGATTAGCCTGGAAGTCGAACCGAGGGGCTCGATTCGAATCGCAGCCATAGGCGGGTCGGTCCGGCCGGGCAACTACACCATGAAAGCGCTCCGGATCGTGGTGCAGGAGCTCCGAGCGCGGCAAGACGTGTCCGTGGATCTGATAGATCCGGCAGAGCTCGACCTTTCGCCGCCGGGCCTGGACGGAAAACACGTCGCCACGAGGGAGCTCCAAGAGCGCGTGCGGGCCGCTACCGGAGTCGTGCTGGCGACCCCGGAGTATCACGGGTCGTTTTCGAGCGTCATCAAGCTGGTCATCGAGAATCTCGGATTCCCTTCGGCGCTGGCGGGCAAGGCGGTGGCGTTGCTCGGCGTGGCCCAGGGCCGCATCGGCGCCATCAAGTCGCTGGAGTCTCTGGCGGGCGTCTGCTTGCATGTGGGCGCGATCGTGCTCCCCGGGAGCGTTTCGGTGGCGCGCGTGCACACTGCATTCGACGAGCAGGGGCGGCCCACGGATCCCTCCGTCGAGCGGCAGCTTCGCGGACTCGCCGCCGGGTTGCTGGATTACATTCGCGGCGCCGTCTGTCCGCGCCTGGCGCTCGAGGCGATGGTCCGGGCGCGGGAGTGAACGCCTGGAGTTGGAAACCGTGCCCGGAGTCACGGGCACCAGACACAGTCGAGGAGGGCTGGGAACATGATTCACATCCGAAAGGCGGAGGAGCGAGGCCATTTCGATTACGGCTGGCTCGACACCTATCACACGTTTTCCTTCGACCGGTACTATGACCCGCGCTACATGGGATTCCGGTCGCTGCGGGTGCTGAACGAGGATCGAGTGGCGCCGCGAGCGGGTTTTCCTCCCCACCGGCACCGCGATATGGAGATTCTGACCTACGTACTCGCGGGCGCCCTCGAACACCGCGACAGCATGGGCAACGGTTTTGTGATCCGGGCCGGGGACGTGCAGCGGATGAGCGCGGGCACCGGAATCACCCACAGTGAATCCAATCCGTCCGATTCCGAGCCGGTGCATCTGCTGCAGATCTGGATCCGCCCGAACCAGAGAGGACTCACGCCGGGCTACGAACAGCGGACGATTCCGGAGAGCGAAAAGCGCGGTCAGTTCCGGCTGGTGGCCTCCTCGGACGGACGGCAGGGTTCCGTGCGCATCCACCAGGACGTTGCCCTGTATGCCGCCATCCTGGAGCGCGAGGCCGAGGTTCGCCTAACGCCGGGACGCTACGGCTGGTTGCAAGTGGCGCGGGGCAGGTTGCTAGTGAACGGGACGGCGTTGCGGCAGGGCGACGGGGCGGCCATCGAAGGAGAAGAATGGTTGCGCTTGGAGCCGCGCGAGCCGTCGGAGCTCCTGCTGTTCGATCTGGCCTGAGCTGTTGCAGCCGACCCGGCTGCGCCGTGCTGGAACGGGCGCCACGCTCCGGCCGCCCCAGCCGGGCGCCGGAGGTACACTAAAGCAAAGGCAGGATGCACGCGCACGGCACGGGCAGGGTGCTGAAATGGTCGCTGGCCGCTACGGTGCTGTTTGTCATCGCCGAGGCGATCGCCGGGTTCAAAGCCAACTCGCTGGCGCTGCTTTCCGACGCTGGCCACAACTTCACCGACGCTCTGGCCCTGCTGCTGGCCTGGTTCGGCTTCTATTTTCAGACCAAGCCCGCCGACGAAGTCAAGACGTACGGATACCACCGGGCCGGCATCCTGGCAGCATTTGTCAACGCCCTGACGCTGCTCGGGTTAGCGGGGCTGATTTTTTTTGAAAGTTACCGGCGGTTTCTCAACCCGCGGCACGTACACGAAACGATTATGCTGATCGTGGCGGCCGCCGGACTGGGGGTCAACCTGGCGATCATGTGGGGTCTGCGGCGCCAGCAGAAACACGACCTGAACATTCGGAGCGCTTTCGTGCACATGCTGGGGGACGCCCTAGGCTCGGTGGGAATCATCGTCGGGGCGGTGGCCATCCGCTATACGGGCTGGCAACGTATCGACCCGGTCTTGTCGGCTCTCATCGCTGCGCTGATTGTCTGGACGGCTTGGGACATCGTTCGGGAGTCGCTCAACATCCTGCTCGAAGGCTTGCCCAAAGGCATGGACTTTCAGTCCGTCATCCGAGCCATGCGCGAGGTCGAGGGGGTCTTGGGCGTGCATGACTTGCATATCTGGAGCCTCGGCTCCAACTTCCACGCCCTGAGCGCTCATGTGCTCATCGAGGACATGCCTCCGTCGGAAAGCGATGCTATCCTGCGCCGCCTGAACAAAATGCTCGCGGAGCGGTTTCACATCGAGCACACCACGGTTCAGTTCGAACATGTCAATTGCCCCATCTACGAAAACGGCTGCTGCGTGCAGCCGGAAAACCAGCGGCACCAGAACCGGTTCCATTGAAGTCGCAGCTGGACGAGTCAGCGGGATCACGCGCCGGGCGTTCCTGGCCGTGGCGGTCGCGGCGCCCTGCTGCCGTGCGGACAGCGACGAGGGCTTCACCTCGCTGTTCGATGGTAAGACCCTCAGCGGCTGGGTGATCGAGGAAGGTCCGGAGTCGGCCTTTTACGTCGAAGACGGCGCGATCGTGGCCCACGCCGGCGCCAGCTCTCCCACCTGGCTTCGTTCGGTCCGCGAGTACGAGAATTTCGACTACCGCGGCGAGTTCCTGCTCAAGGGCTGGACGGACTCCTGCATCTACTTCCACGCAGCCGAGCATGGCCGCCCGGGCTGGACCGGCTTTGCCATCAAGGTGTTTCACCGGCGAGATGAAACTCCCACGCCGCAGTCAGCGGGCGCCATCTTCCCCCTGATTCCGCCGCGAATCGTGAACGTCCGCCAAGGCGAATGGAACCCGTTCCGCATCCTGATGGATTGGCCTCGTCTTCAGGTCTGGTTCAACGGCGACGTGGTGCAGGACTTGGACGTCGAGACCGTCCCGGAGCTGCGTTACCGGCTGCGCCGCGGCTATCTCGGGTTCCCGGCGGTGGCGGCGACCGCCAGGTTCCGCAATTTGCGCATCCGTGAGTTGGCCTCGCGTGACGTGTGGGAGCCGCTGTATGAAAGCGGCTCCGACTTGGAGAAGTGGTTCGTCTCGGAAGGCAAGCCGCAAGTGGAGGCCTTGGGGGGCGTGCTGCGGCTGGATGGCTCCGGGCATCTGGCCACCAAAGCGAAGTACCGGGATTTCGAGCTCCAACTTTACATCCGCGCGCCCAAGGCGCATAACGGAGGCGTCCTGTTCCGCTCCGAAGGCCGGGGCACGCGCGGCCGCAGCTACGAGATCCAGTTGCACAACGTCGAGGAGGCGCACTTCCCCACGGGTTCCCTCTATCACTACAAGCGTGCCGTCTACCCCAGGATCGACGACGAGAAGTGGTTCTTGATGCAGCTGTTCGTGAAAGATCGCTTCTGCTCGGTGCGAATCAACGGGGAAACCGTGCTCGAATACGACCGGCTCGAAAACCTCGAGGAGGGCTACATCGAATTGCAGGCGCACCGGCCCGGCTGGTGGACCGAGTACAAACGCATCCGCGTCAAACCCCTGTGAGGGGCGGTCGGGACAACGAGTTGCGCACCGCGCCCGCACAAGTGTAGGCTTGCCGCTGGGACTCATGCCGTTGGAGATCGAGGAGCAGGAATACCGCCCCGGCGTGCTGCTGATCCGTCTGGCGGGCCGCGTCATGCTCGGTCCGGAAAGCGAGCGCATCGAGAGAATCGTCGAGCAGGCCCTCGAGCGCGGCGTGCGCGATTTCATCTTCGATCTGAGCGGCGTCACGCACATTGACAGCACCGGCATCGGCCGCTTTATCGCCAGTTTCAACCGCGTGCGGCGCGCGGCCGGCAAGATGCATATGGTGGCTGCGCCCGGCGCGGTGCGAGACGGATTCCGGGTCACACGCCTGGATACGGTGTTTCCGTTCTATTCGGACGTCGAGAGCGCCGCGGCAGGTCTTGGCCCGACCGGATAGCCTTCAGCTCTCGTACTCCGGCGGTTTGCGCTGCCCGTACGGGATGTGATTCCAAGGGCGTTCGTGCCGCGTCTCAACGGAAATACGGCGGCTCGTTGCCCGGCTTCCACTTGATGTTGCAGCCCAGGCTGGGTTTCTGCTCGCTGGGCACGGGCCGCCCTTCGAGAACGGCCTCGATGGCGGCGCGCAGATCCTTGCCGGTCACCGGGATGCCGTTTCCAGGGCGGCTGTCGTCGAGCTGGCCGCGGTAGACGAGCTTTCGCTCTTGGTCGAAGACGTAGAAGTCGGGGGTGCAGGCCGCCGCATATGCTTTGGCCACTTCCTGCGTTTCGTCGTAGCAGAAGGGAAAATGGAAGCCGAGTTCTTCGGCCATGGCTTTCAAACGTTCGGGCCGGTCATCGGGGTACTGGACGGCGTCGTTCGAGGAGATGGCGACGATGCCCACGGACTTGCCGGCATAGTCGCGCCCCAAGCGTGCCAGTTCTTCCTTGACGTGCTGGACGTAGGGGCAGTGGCGGCAGAGGAACATCACGACCAGAGCCTCCTTGTCCGCGAACGTATCGAGGGAGATCGTCTTGCCCGAGACGACGTCCGGCAGCCGGAAGTCGGGCGCCTTGGTCCCGAGTTCGAGCAGCATTGTGGATTCGGTCAGTGCCATATCATCGCTAGGATAGCAGGCTGCGACGCGCCTCCGGTCTTGGAACCACCATAAAATTCAGCCGTATGCTGAGCCCGCGGCACGGGGACGACGTTAGGTTGCCACCTTCCGGCT
>JANWXD010000058.1:0-5000 GCA_025055455.1 Bryobacteraceae bacterium | reverse complement strand
ATATAGCAATTCAGGCTCGTCTGTGTCAATGCCGAGCCCGGCGACTCCCCCGCTTTGACCCGCAGCCTGGGACTTCGCTATCATGATGGGGATTCCATGGCAAATACGTTCTCGGCTCTAAAACGGGCGCGCCAGATCAAGCGGCGCACAGCGATCAACCGCATCCGCAAGTCGCGTCTCCGCAACCAAATTCGCAAACTGCGCCGGCTGCTCGACGCCAAGGATGTCGCTGCGGCCCAAGCGGAGTTGCCCCGCACGTTTTCCATCATTGACCGGGCCGCCAAGTGGGGCATCATCAAGAAGAACACGGCCGCCCGGTACAAGTCCCGCCTGCACCTGCGCCTGAAGGCGTTGGCGGCCTGACGGGCCTTCAAACGGAAAAAATCAAAGCCTCCACCACGACACGCTCGTCGGGTCGCACGTCGCGCAGCGCGCGGTCGGCTTCGAAAATCCGTTGCAGCAGAGAGGCGAGCTGGTCGGAAGAAAAGTGGCGCGCCGTTTCCAGGATCTGCCTCGCCCGAGCCGGCCAAATCGGACGTCCGGGACTGGAAAGCCGCGCTTGCACCTGCTCGGGGGAACGCAACCCAGCTTCCCGGGCGGTAAGCGCCAAACGAAAGTGGGTCGCCAAAAAGGACAACGCCAGCGGCAGATACTCCCCCTGACGCAGGAGCGTGTCGAGCAGCTCCAGCGCGCGGGTCCGCTCACCCCGACCGAGGGCTTCCACCAAGCTGAACACACTGGCCAGGCGCGAATCGGGAACCAGAACCGCCAGATCCGTCGCCCCGATTGTCCGGCCGTCGGCGGCAAACAGCGCCAGTTTGTCGATCTCGCCGGCCAGACGCAACGCATCGTTGCCCACGGCTTCCGCCAGCGCCTCCAGCGCATCGGGGGCCAGCCGCAGCCCTGCCTTGGTCGCTAACTCCGCCGCCAGCGCCCGGATTTCCCCCGCCGAGAACGGCGGAAACTCCACCTGCGCCTTGACCGGCGCATAGAATTTGCGCACCTTCTCGGTTTTGGCTTTGTCCTCGCCGTCCAGCTCGTATCGCGCGGCGTCGAAGACAATCACCACGTCCGGCGGCGGAGCTTTCAGATATGCCGCCAGCAGCTCCGAGCCGGCCATCGGGGTGTCCTCTTCCGACCGGCCGCGCGGCAGCACGGCCTCCGCCCCGCGGACCCAAATCAGCCGCCGCGGCGCAAACAGGGAGAAGGAACGCGCGTCGTCCAGAATCGCTGCCATGGGCGTCTCCTCGAGGTCACGGCGCACAAAACCGTCCTCGCGTCCCTCTGGCGTCAGCACGCGCTCGATGAGCGCGTCCCGGCAAAGCCGGCGTCGGTAAGGCTCCGCGCCCAGAAACAAATAGGCCGGGGCAGGCGCTTGGCGGGCGATGTGGGCGAGAAATTGCTCCGGACGCACGGCGCCTCAGAATCGCTCGAGCACGGCGCTCACCACGCTCCGCGCCACGTCCCGGCTGAGCCGTTCCAGGGCGGTCTCGCTTTCCTCGAAGTAGGACTTCTGGTCGACGGCGCTGATCTCGTAGCGCTCGCGGACCTCGAAATGGTTCCGCGCGAAAAGAATCTGGCCCGTGGCGCGCTCCCGCAGCGCCACGCTCAGGATCACACTGATTTGCACGGCGCTAGCGCGCCCCGTGGCCGGATCGAAGATCGTGGGCCAGGCGTTGTATCGTTCCACGGTGCCTTCCAGCACGGCGTCGGCCGCTTCGGGCTGGCTCACCACCTGATAGCGCGTTCGTGACAGAAATTCTCGCCCGATGGCGGACGGCAGGCGCTCGGTCAGTTGGTAGCGGGTCGTCAGGTTTTTGAATGCGGGCACGGCGATCGTCCGGACGTGTTTGGGCATCAGGTCCGCCCGGCCCGCCGCGCGGTAGCCGCAGCCAGCCGTCAGCACGGCCGCTAGCAGAGCGGCTGGCGCCACCAGCTTCATCACCGTCCTCCGGCTGCGGCCAATCGGGCGGCCGCCACGCTCACGGCGTTCTCGGCCAAAAGCCGCAAGTTGTCCGCTGCGGCCCACAGCCAGCAGGCGCGCGGGTGATTCCGGTCGGGGGCGATGGCGCCGACCGCGATGCCGCTTTGCCCTGCCACCCCCACGTTGGTGGGCGGCTCCAGATCCCCGTGCCGCACGTCCACGAGCTCGGAGGAAAGGATCCGCGCCACCTCGTCCGCCTCGGCCCGTTGCTCGAGCTCCACCCAAGCCGACAGCGTGTAGCCGTGGAATACCGGCGCTTGCACCAGCCGCAGCGACGGCAGCGGAATGTTGCCCGCCAGCAGCGTCGCCAGGTGGCGTTCGATACGCAGTTCCACGGATTCCAGCGACTCCGGCGCTTCGCTCCCGTAGCGGGCCAGCAAGGCGAATCCCACCTGCGTGCCGTACACCCTCCGAGGCAGCTCGCGCAACGATAGAAGGCTCACTGTCTGTTTCTCGAGTTCTTCGACGCCGCGCTGTCCCCGCTCGCTGGCAGGCTCAAAAATGTGCAGCACGGAGCGGACGATCCGCCGCCAAGCGTCGAGCCGGGCGAGCAGGAGCGCCGCAGCCACCGCGGCGGGATGCGCCACCACGTGAATCGTGCCGGGCGGAACCTCCGGCGGCGACGCTTCGAGCAGCGGAGCGCGCAAACGGGCGGCGGGTTCCTCCTCGGCCGCGTAGGTCAGGTCCACCACTTCCGGACCGGGATGGCGCTTGAAAAATTCGAGCGCTTGCCGGCTGGAAGCCCGTGAACCGGCCAGAAACACCACCCGCGCCTCGCGCAGCGCTTCGGCCTCGAAGGGCTGGATGACCACCGCTTCGCCGTCTTCCTCGCTCAGCCTGGCGGTATCCGGTTCGGCGCCGATCAGCCGCAGCGCCCACGGGACTTTACGCTCCCGCAGCACCTCCCGGAGCTCCCGGCCGGCCAGCGTTTCGCTACCCACGATGGCGACGGCGTCCTGGGCCATAAGCTACCCGGGTTGCCGCTCGGGTTGCGGCGCGTTGTGGCGAAGATGGCGCCGGAGCAAGCCTCCGAGGCGCACCACGATGCCGCTGCCGACGTAGCTGGTGGCGAGGGCCAGCAGCACCGGCTGCGAGAAGTTCCAGATCAAATAGATCAGGGCCCCCCATAGAATCACCGTCAGCGGCGACAGGGGGCGGAGCAACTGGACGTCTTTGAAGCTTCGATAGCGCCAGGTGCTGACCATCAGGAACGACAGCAACGCCAGAACCGCCAGCCACGCCGCCGCGTAGGTCCAGGATTGCAGCGGCGTGCTGTCGCAAGCGTACACCACCGCCGCCACCAGCCCCGCCGCCGCGGGAATCGGCAGGCCAACAAAATACTTTCGGTCCGGCCGGCCGGGATTCTTCGGAACCGGATTTTTCTGAATGTTGAAGCGCGCCAGCCGCACCGCGCCGCAGACCAGAAACAGGAAGGCGACAAAATAGCCGAGCCGCCGCAGGTGATCCCCCACGACCGGCGGGACGCTGCCGTCGGCAAAATGCACGCCCCAGGCCAGCGCCAGCACGGCGGGGGCGACCCCGAAGGTGATCACGTCGGCCAGCGAGTCCATCTCCTGTCCGAATTCACTGACCGTTTTGGTCATGCGTGCGATGCGACCGTCCAGACCGTCCAGCAGCACCGCCCAGCCGATGCACTTGGCCGCCGTCTCGAAGTGTGGGTTGGCGCCGAGCTGGCCCGCCGTGGCCAGGAGCGCGCCCTGAAAGGATTTCAAGATCGCCAGGAATCCCAGGAAGATGTTGCCGGCCGTGAACAGCGTGGGTAGAAGGTAAGCCGCACGGCGCGGCCGGCGCGGCGCTGCCCGGTCAGTTGCCCCCGCGTTCATCGCGCCCACTCCGGTTGTAACGGCTGCGGTGAGGTTGCCTCGGCGCTAAGGAGGCTGACGGCTGCCTCGCGGCGCCGCGCCAGCACGCTCGAGCCTGCCAGCACTCGGTCGCCCTCACGCACCGTCAGAACCCACTCCGGGCCCAGGATCACGTCGACGCGCGAGCCGAATTTGATCAGTCCCACCCGCTCGCCGGCCCAGACTCGGTCGCCGGGTTTCTTGGTGAACACGATCCGCCGGGCGATCAAGCCGGCGATCTGCTTGAAGACGACCGTGGTGTCGGCCCCGCGGATCGTCACCGTATTCTGCTCGTTTTCTTCGGAGGCCTCTTCGCGGCTCGCCACCAGGAAGCGCCCGGGCTGGTAACGGACTTCCGTGATCACACCGGAAATCGGGGCACGATTCACATGCACATCGAACAGATTCAAAAAAATACTGACGCGCGTGTGATGGGGCTGGGCCGGACGGATCGCCACCACTTTGCCGTCAGCCGGTGAAACCACCACTGCGCCGTCCGGGATCGAACGTTCCGGATCGCGGAAAAAGTAAAGGCACAGCAGCGCCAGCAGATACAAGGGCGCTCCCCAGGACGGCCCGGCCAGCCAGCTCACCGCCACGCCGCCCGCGGCCAGAGCTCCGCCGTAGAGGATACCCTCGCGCACCATGCGCTGCCCATTATTCTTGCATAGCGCGGCGCTTTTGAATCGAGGGACGCTTGCTGGCCCTGGCCGTACCCGCCCCCGGGTTAAGATGGTGCAGGCGAATTACTGATTGTTCGCACCATCATGCTACGCCGACATTTCTTGGCGATGCTGGCCAGCTCCGCAGCGCCGCGGTCAGCGCCGTCTCAAAGCCCACCATCGGCGCCCTTTTGGAACCGCGCGCCGCTTCAGCCGAACGCTTTTGCTCCGCTGCCGCTGGGAGCGATCGAGCCGCGCGGGTGGCTCCGGCGGCAGCTCGAAATTCAGGCCAACGGTCTCACCGGTCACCTGGACGAATTCTGGCCCGACCTCGGGCCTAACAGCGGCTGGCTCGGGGGTACGGGTGAAAGTTGGGAACGCGGACCGTACTATTTGGACGGCCTCGTGCCGCTCGCTTACCTGCTGCGCGACGAGCGGCTCATCGCCAAAGCCCGCAAGTGGGTGAGCTGGACGCTCGAAAACCAGCGGCCC
>JANWXD010000057.1 GCA_025055455.1 Bryobacteraceae bacterium | reverse complement strand
CCGCGCAGCGATGCCCGCTGGCAGCGCGTGGTGGCGCTCGCCGGCCGGCTGGCCTGTCCGGATGAGCGCTTCGCCGCCTGGGCAAAGGCGGTTGGCGTCGCGTGCGGGCCCTTGGAGGAGGCCGAGAAACGGGACGCGATTGCCGAGGTAGACGCCGTGGTCGCTCACCTCTACGGGCTAACCGAGGCGCAGCTCGTACACGTGTTCGAAACCTTCCACGAGGGCTGGGATTACGAGCGGCGCCTGCAGGCCGTGCTGAAACACTATCGCCTGTGGAGCCATCGGGCATGAAGCCGGACTTCATCGACAACCGCGACGGCAACACGCTGCAGCGGGCGCTGCTGGCGTACCTGTCTGCGCAACGGCAGGCGGGCGATCCGGTCGAGGACCTGTGGATTGCTACCGCCTACTTTAACCCGGAAGGACTCGAACTTCTGGTCGAGGAAACACAGCACGTCCCGCACATCCGCCTGCTGCTCGGCGCGGATCCGACGCCAGAGCCGTTGCGCCCGGTGCGGCAGCCCGGCGACCCGCAGGAGCCAGAGTTCACCCGCCGCGAGGTGCAGCGCGCGATGCAGCGGCTGTCGGAGGCCCTTGCCCGCGACCGCGACCTGCTGCCGTTCTCGCCGTATGCGGATGCTGCGATCCGTCGCTTGGTCGAATTCCTGCGCTCCGGGCGTATCGAGGTCCGCCTTTACCGGCAGCACTTTCTGCACGCCAAGGCATTCATCTTCCGGGCCCGTGCCCGCGGGCTGATTGCCGGCTCCTCGAACCTGACGCGCGCGGGCTTGCGCTCCAACATGGAACTGAACCTCGGCCACTACGACATGCCCGTGGTCGGCAAGGTCGAGGGCTGGTACGAGGCGTTATGGGAGCAGGCCGAGCCGTTCGATCTGGCCGCGATCTACGAGCAGCTGCTGAACGTCTTCACGCCCTACGAGATCTACCTGAAGATCCTCTGGCACTTATACGGCGCGGAGCTGGAGGCGGAGCGGACCCCGGACGGCACGCTCGGGCTGACCACGTTCCAGCAGCATGGCGTATGGCGGGCGCTGAACATCATCGCGCGCTACGGCGGCGTTCTGGTGGCCGACGGGGTTGGGCTGGGCAAGACCTTCATTGCCGGCGAGATCATGCGCCGCTACCGGGAGCGGCGGCAGCGCGTCCTGCTGATTGCGCCTGCGGCGCTGCGCGACGGCACCTGGAAGCGCTTCCTGCACCGGCACCAGCTGCTGGTGGATGTAGTGTCCTTCGAGCAGCTGGCCGCGGACCATCAGCTTGGCGGCGAGCACGAGCACCTGCCGAGCCCGCTGGACGAGTACGCGCTGGTCGTGGTCGACGAAGCACATCACTACCGCAACCCGGACACACGCGCGCGCGCTGGTGTGCTGCGTCGGTTGCTAACGGGGCCGCGGCGCGATGTGGTACTGCTCACGGCCACCCCGGTGAATAACTCGCTGTGGGACCTGTATCACCTGCTGCGTTTCTTTATCAAGCAGGATGCGTTCCTTGCCGACCGCGGCCTCCTGTCGATGCGGGAACGATTCGAGCAGGCGATGAAGATCGATCCGTTCGACCTCAGCCCCGACCTGCTGTTTCCGATCATCGACGCCACCACGGTAAAACGCCCGCGCAGCTTCGTGAAGAAGTACTACGAAAGCGACGCGATTCGTCATCACGATGGCACGCTCGTGCCGATCCGCTTTCCGAAGCCAAAGGCTTCCACCCTCGAGTACGACTTTGACGCCATTCTGCCGGGCTTCTTTGACCGCTTCGCCGACGACCTGGCGCCGGATCACGGTCCGCCGCGCCTGACCCTGGCGCGCTACCAGCCGCAACGGTACTTGGGCGGGCTGCAGCCCGATGGCGAGGACACCGCACTCGTCGGGCTGATCCGCTCTGCGCTGCTGAAGCGTTTCGAATCCTCTGTACACGCCTTTGCTTGCACCTGCGAGCGGATGATCACCGAGCACGAGGCGTTTTTGGATGCGTTGGATCGCGGCTATGTGCTGACCACCGAGCTGGTGCGGGAGTGGTCGGCTGCCGATGACGAGGACATCGAGGACTTCGTGGCCGAGCGGCCCGGTGCGCGCAAAGTGCAGGAGTTCAACGGCGTAGCACTTCGGCGGGACGTTAAGAACGATCTGAAGCTTCTTCGGCAGTACGCGCGCGAGGCGCGCACCGTGCAACCGCGGCAGGACCCCAAGCTCGCGCGGCTGGCCGACGAGCTGGCGACCGTTGTGCGAGAGGCTGAACAGGACGCGCTGGACGCCGAAGAAACCCAACAGCTGCGCAAGGTGCTCGTGTTCTCGCAGTTCGAGGAGACAATCGACTGGATCTACGAGTTCCTGGTCGACGCCGTCCGGACCGATTCCCGACTGGCCGCATACCGCGAACGCATCGTTCGCGTAGCCGGTGCGCGCGGCGGCGACGATGCGTCACGTCAGGAAGCTATCTACGGATTCGCGCCAGTTTCCTCCGAGGCTCCGCCCGGACGCGACGCCGACCGCTATGACCTGATGCTGTCCACCGACGTGCTCGCCGAGGGTGTGAACCTGCAGCAGTGCCGCAACATCATCAATTTCGACCTTCCATGGAACCCGATGCGGCTGGTGCAGCGGCACGGCCGGATCGACCGCATCGGCAGTCCACACAAGGTGGTCTATCTGCGCACTTTCTTTCCAGCGAAGGGCCTGGATCGGCTGTTGCGGCTGGAGGAGCGAATCCGGCGCAAGCTCGCTCAGGCGGCGGCCTCCGTCGGGCTCGAAGGAGCGCCGATTGCCGGCGTGCGGCCGCGCGAGCTGACGTTTTCCGAAACGCGCACGGAGATCGAGAAGCTGCAGCGCGAGGAGGCAGATCTCTTTGAGCGCGGCGGCACGCGCTCGGCGGCGCAGACCGGCGAGGAATACCGGCAAGAGCTGCGCCGGGCGCTTGCCACGCGACGTGCCGAGATCGAATCGATCCCGTGGAAAGCCGGCTCCGGCATGCGCAAGGGCGAACGCACTGGCCATGCGTTCGCAGCCCAAATCGGTGACCGTCTGTACCTGCGCTTCGTTCCCGCGGACCCGAACGAGGAAATCGTCACTGAACCAGGTGCAGTCTTGCGGTTGATCGAGGCCACACCGGAGATGCCGACGGTGTTGAGCGAGACCATGCATCAGGCCGTGTTTCCAGCGTGGGAACGCGCGCGCCAGAGCATCTATGAGGCCTGGATGGCGGAAACCGACCCGGCCAACCTGCAGCCGCGGCTGCGGCCGCTGAACCGGGAGATCGCCGAGCACCTGCGCGCCGTACCGCCGGACGACATCAGCGACGAAGAAATGGCGCGCGTGCTGGATGCCGTGGAGTCACCCTGGAGCCGGCGCGAGGAAAACGCGCTGCGCGAGGTGTTCGACGTGAGCTATCCATCGGCGGTCGAGAAGTCGAAGGCCCTGGTCGCCGAGATCCGTCGCCTGGGCATCGAGCCATTCCGTGCCCCGGAGCCGCTCCCCCCCATTGAACTCAACGACGTCCACCTGGTGGCCTGGATGGCAATTGAGGCCGCTGCCGGCCAGCCGTCTACCAGCCCGTAAAACTGACTCAGCACTACGCGTGCAACGTCGGCAGTGGCACGCCACCTGCTTCGGCACAATGCCCCGTTTCCGAGACGCTGACACTGGTCGAGCGCCCTTTTGCCTCCAGCGAGGCCGTTGGTAGCATTGATCGCGCCCCTGATCAAGACACCAAGCCTGTACTCCGGGCAGTTGCGGACTGAAACCGGTAGCGGCCATTACTCACGAACATGTTTTCCGGGTAGTCGATAGCAGTCCAGCTATTCGAATTTTGGTCGTGTTCTCAATCGTGATCTTGCGGAACGTCGTAATGAAGGCACTCGCTCGATTATTGGGGGCAAGTCTGCTCGTGCTCTCACTCGTGACGTGTACTAGCATCGACCCCGAGCGGGTCATCGAGAACACGGTGCGAATATTCAGATCTTCGCCGGAGCGTGCGGCCGTTATTTTCTCGCCCCTAGGGCTAAATGCCGCCGTCCGTCATCTCAGATCGCTCCCCGAGCCGAAAGCCTTGGCCTTTGGAGTCGTAGAAACAGTAAATCAACAGGCAAGCATGTGGGTAGCAGGTTGGGCATTCTCTGAACGCGATCTGGAAAGCGCAAAGAACACTGCGATTAAGCGCTGCGAGGAAATTGCGTTAATCGGCCGTGGTCGCGCAATCCGGTGCAGCGTTTACTACGAAAACGATACTTTCGTGGGCAGTGCGCTTGCGGCAAACGTACCACCGGGGGCGGCCAGCCCAAGGCCTGAGCCGAAAACGGACGCAAAGGTTGTCACCGGATCGGGTACGTTTGTCTCCGACGACGGTCTGGTGTTGACAGCCGAGCATGTCATTCGGAACGCGAAACGGATCGAGGTCCAGACCCGAGATGGTCGGCGCGGCGTCGCGCAGGTGAAGGCGGCGTCGCGCAGCCTGGATTTGGCAGTCCTGACGACGGGAGTCCGGTCAACGGCATTCTTTCCTGTGGGTCTGGCCCGGCCGGCCCCTGGGACAAGAGTCTTCACCGTAGGCTATCCAGTCCCAGGCTTACTTGGCCAGGAGCCGAAAGTAGCGGACGGGGTAGTCAGTGCGTTGTCGGGCCTGCGTGACGACGCTGGCTTCATGCAAATTACCGTCCCGGTTCAGCCGGGAAACTCGGGCGGTCCACTGATCACGGAGGATGGAGTATTGGTCGGTGTCGTGACCTCCGTTGCGGCCATCCGACCGTTTCTTGAGCGGACTGGCGCACTACCCCAAAACGTGAACTGGGCCGTTCACTCGTCGTTGGCCGTGACGTTACTCGGCAAGGAGGGGCCGAAGGCAGCCAAGCTCTCGCGCGAGCAAGCGATCGAGCAGGGCCTTGGGGCGTCTGTCCTCGTTATCGCCTATCTGGAATAGGCGGAGGGGTGCCCGGGTTTTGTCCATTTGACAGTGGACCGGTGGCGATCCCGGGGGCGTCGCGTCCCCGTGGTTGAGTCAGAGCCTTGGCGGCACGGCCAGTAATGTGATGGGCTCGTCGCGATGGCGCGAAGCGTTAGGGCGCTTGTTGGCAACGGTTGCGGTAAAAATCGGGCCCCGGGGAAGGTAGGCACAGTTTGTCGCGCTAATGCCCTAGAGGCGGCGTTTCAGTTCTAGATCGCACCAGTCATCCCTTGCGGCTTTGAACATTTAGCGCCCAGCCATGAGGAACTTGGGCAGGACGTGGCTGCAGGCGGGCGGGGTTGCGCCAAGCGTGGTTTACCAGGGGAGTCTAGGGTCAAAAGCCGCGGCAGGCCCGTGCTGGCAAATCACGTCTTGTCCTTGCTGCTCGGCAGAGGCGGGCCTCGGCGGCCGTTTGAGCATGCTGCAACTGTGGACGAGCTCGCTTCTATGGGCGGAGCGACTTGCTCGTCAGCACGGGCTCCCCGTGAGTACCCCGCCGTTGGTCGCTGCTCGCTGCAGGACGGCCAGTGGCTTGGCCTGCAAGGTACGTCACCACGCCGGGTGTTGTCCGCGCCGGGCGGGAAGAGCCGTTACGTTCGATGGCTGACATTCCCCGCGTTGGATTTCACCGAGACGACGCTCCCAGGCCATTAGCGCAGCATGCTTTTCCCTCCGGTAGTCGTGGCGGTCGTAGTGTTGCTGCTGCACGCCGCTCAGGCCGTGGCTTAGCAGTTGCGCACGCACCTCGCGTGAGATGCCGAGCGCTGCCAGCATGGTCTCGCAGGTCCGCCTCAGATCCCGAAGCTGAAATGCCGACCGCACTTTTCGTTCCGCCAGCAGGGCGTCGGAGATCGACTTGGTGGCCGCGGAAAGCGTCTCCGGTCGCAGCGCCACCCGACCATCCGAGGTGAAAAGCCATTCGCTCTGCAATGCTTGCGCAGCCAGTAGGCGACGCCGCACGATGGTTGCGGCCGAATCCGACAGCGGCAGTTCGTGGATCCGGGGCGCTGGCCGCTTGCCCTTCGGATCGCGCAGTATCAGCGTCGCCGCCGTGAGATCCACGTCCGCCACCCGCGCCCGCAACAATTGCGCGGGCCGTTGACCACCGAGCAGCAGCAGCAGGATGAGCGCGTCGTGCACGGGCCCCCGACGCGCCTCGATCGCATCCAGGACGTGTTTCAGTTCCTCGGCGTCAAGGACGCGGTCCCGTGCGCGCACGCCCGTGTGTGCTTTCGTCGCGGCGACAGGATTGGCCGTTAGCCGGAAGCCCATCGCATCGGCGGGCGCGGCTGGATCGGTGGACGCTCGCAGTGCCAAGTTGTACGCAGACGCCAAATAGCTGCGCAGCTTGCCAGCCGTGCGCGATTTGCCCCGCTCCATGAGCCGACGCAGGATCTGGGCGATCGTGTCCGCGTCGATGCTAGCGGCCGGTTGCTGTGCGAGCTGCGGGTAGGCCTGGATGATGTGTCGCCTGAAAACTCCTGCGGCATCGCCCGCTGCGTTCTTCCCTTGTTTGCGGAGGTGGTTAACGTACACCTCCAGCAAAGATTGCAGCGACTTCTCGCGTGCCGCCTCGACAGCGGCCAGCGCCTCGCGGCGCCGCTGCATTTCGGCATGCTTTTCGAGCCGTAATGCCTCGCGCAGGTCGGGCGTACTCCTCAGCCGCTCACCGAGCCGACGCGCCTCCTCCGCCGCTTTCTTTAAGGTGAAGTAGCCGGGTTTCCCCTCCGGGTCGTAGGGTCCGATGCGGACCATTCGATCTGCGCCATGCACCCGGTAGCGGAAGTAAAACGTCTTCGAACCGCTGGGCGAGATTTTGCAGATCAGACGCCCAAGGCCATAATGGCCTGAGCTCGTCAGCCGATATGGGCGGCTGCGCGGCTTGGCTTCACGTAGTACTCGGTCCGTCAGTCGACCCATAACACGATGGGAGCGGGCTGGACGCCAAGGGATGCTGCCCCCCGATTGGTCCCCGTTGTGGTCCCCGTTTGCTCGGTGTAAGTCGTTGGACTATTTTGAATGAACACGGATGCGTCGGCCAATGGCGCATTTCTAAGACATTGATCTAGAATGTTTTTTATTTCAAGCGCTGGACCGCAATAGACGGTCTTAAGTTCTTAACAACGTGACTCATAATCCCTTGGTCGTTGGTTCGAGTCCAACACGGCCCATCAGATTTAATGGCATTTATGATGATAGCGCTTACTGACTTCAATGCATCGCTTCGGTCATTGGTCCCCGTTCTGGTCCCCGTTTGCTCGCGAATGTGCTTCCCGTCGGGG
>JANWXD010000056.1 GCA_025055455.1 Bryobacteraceae bacterium | reverse complement strand
GATGATCCCGAGGCGAAGTTTCGGAATCTCGCATTCCTTTCGGCGGAATTTTTGGACGCGGTGCGGTTCAGCGCCGAAAAAGCCAGGGAGCTCGGCCTGCGCATGGATCTCACCCTAGGCAGCGGCTGGCCCTTCGGAGGCCCGCAAATTCCCGTGACGCTGGCGGCCGGCAGGCTCCGGTGGGAACGAGCGACCGTGCGCGAGGGATCACGCAGGGTCCCCTTGCCAGCAATCGGAGCAGGGGAAAAGTTCCTTGCCGTATTTCCGGAGGGAGGCGGTCTCGAACTGACCGATCTGCGCGACGGGGCGGTCTGGCTGCCCGACGGCGAGCCGCCGAAGGAGGTCTGGTTCTTCATCTCGAGCCGCACGGGAATGATGGTCAAGCGGCCCGCCGTCGGCGCGGAAGGATTTGTGCTCGACCATTACGACCGCGGGGCGCTCGACCATTACCTCCGGACCGTCGGCGAGCCTCTGCTAAACGCGGCCGGCACGCCCTACGCGATTTTCTGCGACAGCCTGGAGGTGTACGATTCCGACTGGACGCCGGACTTTCTCGACGAATTTCGTAGGCGACGGGGGTATGATCTGAAGCCGCGCTTGCCGGCGCTAGCGGCCGAGATGGCCGACACGCGGCGGTTGCGCCAGGATTGGGCGCGCACGCTCACGGAGCTCCTCGAGGAGCGTTTCATCGGGCCGCTCAACGAATGGGCGCGCGCCCGGGGCACGCGGTTGCGCATGCAAGGCTACGGGATCCCGCCGGCCATGGTGTCGAGCAACGCCTTGGTGGATTTGCCAGAGGGCGAAGGGGCAGAGTGGAAATCGCTGAGCGCCTCCCGTTGGGCGTCTTCGGCGGGTCACATCTACGGGCGGCCGGTGATTTCGTCCGAAACGTGGACGTGGCTGCACTCGCCGGCGTTCCGCGCTACGCCGCTCGATATGAAGGCCGAAGCCGACCGTCACTTCCTCCAGGGCATCAACCAGCTGATCGGGCACGGCTGGCCGTACACCGCCGAGGGCGTCGACTATCCGGGCTGGCGATTTTATGCGGCGGCCGTGTTCAACGACAAGAATCCCTGGTGGATCGTGATGCCGGACGTCGCGCTTTACCTTCAGCGGCTGAGCTATCTGCTGCGTCAGGGACAACCCGTGGCCGACGTGGCGCTGTATCTGCCGGTGGCGGACGCCTGGGGCGATTTTACGCTGCGGCGCGTGAACCTGATCGAGACGCTTCAGCGTCGGATGGGATCCTCTGTCATCCGGCAGATCTTGGAAGCCGGCTATAACTTCGATCTGTTCGACGACCGGGCGCTCGAGCGGGCCGCGCGAGTGGACAAGGGGGCGCTGGTCGTCGGCGAGAATCGTTACCACATCGTGGTGCTGCCCGCCGTCGAAACCATGCCGCTCGCCACGCTCGAACGGCTGGCGGAGTTTGCCCGCAGCGGCGGTGTGCTGGTTGCGACGCGCCGGCTTCCGTCGGATGCTCCCGGTCTGGCTGCGTCCTCCGGCGAGCGCGACAAGCTGCGATCGCGGGTTCGGGAGCTGTTCGAGGGCGGCAACGGGCCAGGGGTGCTGGTGAGCAGGGACGAAGAGTTGGGCGGTGTGTTGCGCGCTCGACTGGAGCCCGACGTTTCCTTCTCGCCCCCGGTGCCAGAGGTGGGCTTTGTCCACCGCCGCACGGCCAGCGCCGACATCTACTCTCTCGCCAACACGGGCAACACGCCCGTGCGGCTGACGGCGGCGTTTCGCTCGGCGGCGCCAGGGGCGGAACTTTGGGATCCATTGAGCGGAAAGGCGTCGCCGCTGGTCGTCCATCAGGGAAAGGCCCAGCTCGAACTGGCCGCTTACGGTTCTGCGGTAGTCGTCTTTTCGAAGGAACTCACAGCGGCTGTGGTGGTCGGTGGAGCATCCTCAGAGAGGGAAATTCTGGACTTGAGTCGCGCCTGGCGAGTCAGCTTCGGGGAGGGGAGGTCTGCTGTGGTAATGGACCAACTGCAATCCTGGACCGAAGACGAGCAGACGCGATACTTTTCCGGAGTGGCGACGTACGAGAAAGACTTCGAGCTGCCGCACGGAAGTCTGGCAGAGGGGCGTCGTTTGAAGTTGGATTTCGGCGAAGGCGTCCCGCTGCGGGAGGAGCCGCGGCGCTATGGCATGCGCGCGTGGCTGGACGCGCCGGTCCGGGAGGCCGCGGTCGTGTTCGTGAACGAGCGCCGCGCGGGCGCCGTGTGGTGCCCGCCCTATCTGGTGGACATCACCGAGTTCTTGCGGGCGGGTAAGAACACGTTGTGGATTCTCGTCGCCAATCTGGCCGTCAACCATATGGCGGGGCGGGCGCTGCCGGATTACCGCCTGCTGAACCTGCGCTACGGGGTGCGCTTCGAGCCGCAGGACATGGACAAGATCCGGCCGGAGCCGGCCGGGCTTGTGGGCGGCGTGCGGCTCGTCGCGGCCGAGAACAGGTAGAAAGAGGCCGCCCGCCTCGCCGCGGCGTTTACGCATCCGCAGTCGGCCGTCAGCCGGTGGGTATTGCGTCGCAAAACACACGACGGGCGGCGTTTTTCTTCGGTCTCAGCACCCGTTATTTAATCTGCTTGAGCCGCAGAGAGTTCGCAGGATCGCTCTAAGACTGCTGTTTTGCCATAGGAAACGCGGCCCGTCTCGCGGAAATTTCTTGACAAACCGGGATTGGTTGGAGTATCTGTGGCCCGAGAAAGGGGGTAAGGCGCATGACGAGGAGGCTGGCAGCATTCGCATTCGTGCTCGGACTGTGTGGAGACGTTTTGGCGCAGGAGTTCCGGGCAAGCGTTTCCGGGACGGTGACGGATCCGGCCGGAGCGGTGATTCCCAGCGTGGCGATCGAGTTGCGGAATGTCGCCACGGGAGCCGTGGTCACAACCCAGACCAACGAGGTGGGCCACTACGTGGCGCCGTTCGTCCCGCCGGGCGCCTACAAGCTGACCGCCACCAAGGAGGGTTTCAAGCGCGCAGTGCGCGAAACTCTGGAGCTCCGCGTGGGCGATCAGGTCCGGGTGGACTTCCAGCTCGAACTCGGCGGCGTCACCGAGAGCGTGACGATTTCAGCGGAGGCCGAGCTGCTGGAAACGGCTACGGCGTCGAAAGGGCAGGTGATTGACTCGAGCAAGGTGGCCGCGCTGCCGCTGCTCGGCCGCAATCCCTTCATGCTGGCGGCCGTGTCCGCCGGCGTTCAGTACACCCCGTCGCTGGCCAGCCGCTCCAACCGTCCTTTCGATAACGGGGGCATGGACAGCTTCTCGATCAATGGCGGCCGGCAGTTCACCAACGAGTTTCTCCTGGACGGCGTGCCGAACACGAACACGGAGACCACGCTACCCTCCAATCTGAGTTTTGTTCCGTCGCCGGACGCCGCGGAGGAGTTCAAGGTTCAGACGAACACCTACGACGCGCAGTACGGGCGCACCGGGGGCGGCGTCATCAACGTGAGCCTCAAGAGCGGCACCAACCGCCTGCGCGGCGCGCTGTATCACTATTTCCGCAACGACAAGCTCAACGCCAATGATTTCGCCTCCAACTTGGCGGGCATCAAGAAAAGTGCATTCCGCTGGAACCAGCCCGGCGTGCAATTCGACGGCCCGGTCTATCTGCCCAAGCTCTACGACGGACGCAACAAGACCTTCTTCATGTACTCCTGGGAGAAGATCAAGAGCAGCATTCCGTTCCCCCAGACCCAGACGGTTCCGACGCTGGAACAGCGGGCCGGGGATTTCTCCAGGACCGTTCAGGCCAACGGCCAGCCGATCACGATCTACGACCCGCTGACCACGCAGCAGTCCGGAAGCACGTATACCCGGCAGCCGTTTCCCGGCAACCGGGTTCCGGCCAATCGCTTCGATCCGGTGTCCCTCAAGATACTGGAATGGATCCCGACGCCCAACCAGCCCGGGAACCTCCAGGGTTTCTTCAATCTGGTCTCGAGCCCCAATCCGCGCACCGACGAGTATGACCAGCACATCATCCGGATTGACCAGGTGCTCGGGACCCATCACCGGTTCTTTTCGCGCTACGTGCGGAACAACCGCCACGAGATGAACTCCGACGCCGGTTTCCGGCACGAAGCCTCGCCGTGGTACGGGCACTGGCGCATCAACCAGGGCGGCAACTTCGACCTGACCTCGACCCTGAGCCCGACGCTGGTGCTCAATTTCCGCGCCGGCTACATCCGCCATCAGTTCGGGATCAAGCAATTCGGCGACGGATTCGATCCCACGCAGCTCGGCTTTCCCGCCGCGACCGTGGCGCAACTGCCGCGCAAGTTTTTCCCGCGGGTCTCCTACACCGACTACACCACCTTCGGGCCGCCGCGCTCGATCGGCAGCGAGCTGACCTATTCCGATACCTGGTCGGTGAGCGAGACGGTGAACAAATTGCTCGGCCGTCACTCGCTCAAGTTCGGCTTCGAAGGACGGGTGATGTTCAACAACCAGCAGTTGCCCACGTCGTCCTTCGGCGACTTTGCCTTTACCCGGGGCTACACGCAGCGGGATCCTCTGCGCGGCGAGGCCGCTTCCGGGAACAGCTTTGCGTCGCTATTGCTCGGCATCCCGGAAAGCGGGTCGGTGCCCATCAACCCCGATCTGGCCTACAGCAACCGGTATTACGTCTTGTTTTTCCAGGACGACTGGCGGGTCACGTCGCGCTTGACGCTGAACCTGGGCGTGCGCTGGGACTACGAGTCGCCGCAAAGCGAGCGCTTCGACCGCCAGAATCGCGGCTTCGACGCCAACGCGCCCAGCCCTTTGCAGGTGGCGGGATTGCAGCTTAAGGGCGGTTTGTTGTTCACTGACGCGAAGCAGCGCCTGCCGTTCCGGCGGGACTTGAACAACTTCCAGCCCCGCTTCGGGGTGGCTTACCAGATTCGCCGGACTACCGTTCTTCGCGCAGGCTATGGGATCAGCTACCTGCCGACATTCGACCACGGCTTCAACAACGGTTTCAGCGTGGCGACGCCGTATGTTTCCTCGGTGGACGGCGGCATCACTCCGTCCGGCCGGTGGAGCAACCCGTACCCGGACGGCATCCTGCAACCCCCCGGGCGCTCGCTCGGCCTTGCGACGCTGCTCGGACGCAGCTTCACCTACGGCTACCCAGATCGCGTGATCCCCTATGTACACCAGTATTCGTTCGGTTTCCAGCAGGAGCTTCCCGGCAGGTTGCTCATTGACGCCTCCTACGTGGGTTCGCGCTCCAAGGCCTTGCAGACCGCCAAGGGGATCAACGCGGTGCCGGCCAGCGAGTTGGCGCTCGGCACGGCGTTACTGGCGGCCGTTCCGAATCCCTTCCAGGGGCGGCTTCCGGGCACGGCGTTCAACGGGCCGACCGTGCCGCGACAGCAGTTGCTGCGGCCGTTCCCGCACTTTGACAGCATCACTCAGGCGCGCCACACCATCGGCAAGTCCTGGTACGATTCATTCCAATTGCGGATCGAGAAGCGGCTGTCCCACGGGCTGCACCTGCTCGGAAGTTACACGCTCGCCAAGTCGATCGAAGCGGTGGCTTACCTGAACGCTCAGGATCCGTTCGGCGCGCTGGCGAAAGTGCTCACGGCGGTGGACGCGCCGCATCGGTTTGTCCTCAGCGGCGGCTACGAGCTGCCCTTCGGCAAAGGGTTGCGGGGCGTGGCCCGACAAGTCTTTGGCGGCTGGCAGATCAACGGCATCGCGACGTTCCAGTCCGGCCTAGCCATCGGCACGCCCACGGGCGCGGATGCGACCGGGGTCAATCCGAAACTCCCCGGGAACGTGCAATCGCGACAGCGCTGGTTCAACACGTGCACCATCAATCTCGCCGGAGGCCGGCAAAACTGCGCCACGCCGGACGAACCGGCGGCGTTCCGAGTGCAGGCGCCCTTCACGCTGCGAACCTTGAGCATCCGGTTTCCCAACATCCGGACGCGCCGGCCAGGAGTCGTGGATTTTTCGGTCTTCAAGACCTTCCCGATCCGGGAGACGCTGGCCCTGCAATTCCGAGCCGAGGCGTTCAATTTGCTGAACACCCCATGGTTCGGGGCGCCGAACACGACGCTGGGCTCTGCCGCCTTCGGCGTAGTGTCGCCTTCACAGATCAACGACCCCCGCAATGTGCAGTTGGCGCTGCGGCTTCAGTTCTGATCTGGGGCGACCTTGTCAAGCCTCAAGTTGAGCCGGGCGGGAACTTTTTCCGGCTGACGGGTTGAGGCGGACAGAGCGGGTGACAGGTGGAGGGACAATTGCGACGGTTGATCACTCTGATATCCGCGGGTCGGAACCGCACAATCGTGATCCGTCGGGAGCTGCCTCGGACTGAGCACGCGGATTGAGCACGAAGGCCGTACCGCACAGAACGTTGGAGGATTCTCCTTTCCGTGAGTCCTCGTCCTGTCATCCGCACTACCCACCTGTCTGGCCTGGCTGAACGCAAGTTAGCAAGGCCGGCCCGGCCAACCGGATGCGGTGTGGCTGTTGGCGCCGCCCAGACACAGCCTGCCATTCCCTGCTCTCAGGGAATGGTCTTTCAGCAGCTCCGCCGGGTCCCGTCAAGGCCGAGCGCAGCGAGCCCGTAGGGTCGGAGAGCCTTGACGGGTGGAGGCGCTGCGACACAATCCAACAGCAGGGAATGGCAGGCGTCACTCTTGGGCCACCCGGCTGCGTGGTTCGAACTTCGCTTCGGTTTCAACGGCAATCGCCCAGATGAAGCCCAACAACTCGCGGCCCACGGCGGTGACGATTTGCGGTTTCTTCTTGCCGGCGGCGGCCAGTTTCAGGTAGCGCCGGTGGAGGCGGTGTTGCGCTTTCCAGGCGATCTGTTTGACCTGGGGATCCAGGCCTTGTTGCCGCTTCCGCAAGTAACCCCCGACCCAAGGTCGGTACTGATAGGCCCATGCGCTTTCGATGATCACCCGCCGCAGGTGGGCGTTGCCCGTCTTGGTGATGGCGCCCCGCAGGATACGATTGCCGCTGGAGAATTCGCTGGAGACCAGACCGCTATAACTCATCAGTTGCCGGGGGCTGGGGAAACGGGAGAGCGAGCCCAACTCGGCCACCACCGTGACCGCGGTGATCTGCGCCACGCCCCGCAAGGCCTGCAAGGCTTCAATCACCGCCCGCATCCGGGGCGGAGCTTTCTCAATCGCTTGGCTGATGGCTTGCTCCAGCCGCTGAATCCGCTCAGCCATGTGCTCGACCTCATGGACATAATCCAACAGCGTGGCTTCCAGCGCCGGCTGATCAAAATGCACCTGCTCTTTGATCCAGCTCAGGTACTTCCGCGTCCAGGCTCTCTTGACATGCTGGGGCGGGCGTTTGCCATGCCGCAGCAGAAACTTGCTCAAGCGGTGACGGGCGCGGTGCTGGTCTTGGCGGGCATCCTCGCGGGCCCGCACCAGATCGCGCAAGGCCTCGTGCTCGGCATCCGGAACCCAGACCGGCGTCAGATCGCCCGCCCGATAACTGCGGGCCAGTTTGGTGGCGTCGCGGCGATCGGTCTTGACCCGGTCACCTGCCTTCACCGGGACCAGGCTGGGGGCCACCACTTCGCAGGCCACGCCCAAAGCCGTCAATTGCCAGTACAGCACGTAGCCCGTAGGACCAGCTTCGTAGCAGGCTTTCAAGCGCCGGGCCGGCCCCAGCTTGCCCACCAGCTTGCGAATCGCCTCCAGGCGGTTCGGGATCACACCCAGCGAGCGGACCTCCCCGTCCGGCTCGGCTACCGCCACCGCGATGCTGTCCGCGTGCACATCCAGACCAACAAAGCGTATATTAGACATGCGACCAACTCCTTTCGTATGCGGCTCTGCGCCGCGGTTTCGATTACCGACTCCCAGCGTAACCCGCGACACTGCGAATCGGGGTTGGTCGCCCCATAGTGACTGATCGGAGCGGCTTGGCGAGGAACGGAACTAAGTTCGGCGTAACCCGACGCGCATAGCTAACGCCACTGACGACTTCAGGAGCTCACGCCCATGAAACGTCGACGTTCTTCCCTCGCCTGCCTTGCGGCCTCCGGCGGGGGGTTCTTGCCGA
The DNA here is from genome assembly GCA_025055455.1 of Bryobacteraceae bacterium. Taxonomy (GTDB): domain Bacteria; phylum Acidobacteriota; class Terriglobia; order Bryobacterales; family Bryobacteraceae; genus JANWXD01. The sequence goes on along the minus strand of JANWXD010000056.1, from coordinate 127 downwards.
GCAACGCCGATGCGAAGGCGTGCGGCCGCGCCGAGCAAACGTTGCGCCGTTCAACGCGGGTCCACCGCCTGGCCCGCGCGGCGGTCGTTGCCGCGGCCGTGCTGGGCAGCCCGACGGCGCAGGGCAA
>JANWXD010000055.1 GCA_025055455.1 Bryobacteraceae bacterium | reverse complement strand
AACTCCTGCACCGCCCCGAGGGCGCCACGCTCGCCGACATCATGTCCGCCACCGGCTGGCAGGCCCACTCGGTTCGCGGCTTCCCCTCCGGCGCGCTCGGCAAGAAGATGGGGCTCACCATCGAATCCCTCAAGACACCCGAGGGCGCACGCGCCTACCGCCTCAAAACCGAGTAGCATCTACCCCACCCCACCGCCGCCGGTCAATCTCCGGCGGCTTCTCTCTTCTGCCGTGCAATCCCCTCGATCCTCTCCTCCAGCAGCGCGTTGTGCAACTCGCATTCCGCCCGTCGGATGTAAAGACCGTTCAGGCGCAAAATGATCCGGCTCTCGAGTTCGGCCAGTTCCTTCCGCACCTCCGCGAGCAGCGCCCGGTTCTGGAGGCTTACGTAAGTGGCGATCAACCCCGATGCAAGCCCAACGCCAGGAATCAGCCACGCGGCGGCCGATTCAAAGTGTATCGCAGACTCCGGCAGAGGGGGGCCTGGGAATGTTCATTACTCTTGACGGAATACCGCTCGTGTAATAGACTGGAGAGTGATCCGCTCGTTCCGATGCCCGGACACTGCGGCGCTGTTTGCCGACCAGCTGGTGCCGCGTTTCCGCGCCATCGAACGGGTGGCCCGCCGCAAGCTGTTGTACTTGCACGCGGCCCAGAGGCTGGAGGACCTGCGATGCCCGCCGGGGAACCATCTCGAGGCGCTCAAGGGCGACCGGGCTGGCCAGCACAGCATCCGGATCAACGATCGTTGGCGCATCTGCTTTGTCTGGCAGAACAACGAAGCCCACGAAGTCGAGATCGTCGATTATCACTGAGGAAGCCATGCCGAAGAAGTTACAGCAACTGGACCCAATCCACCCCGGCGAGATTCTGGCCGAGGAGTTCATGAAGCCTCTCGGCCTGAGCATCAACGCCCTGGCTCGCGACCTTCATGTGCCGCCAAACCGCATCCACGCGATCGTGCACGGCGAGCGTTCGATCACCGCTGACACGGCGCTGCGATTGGCGGCCTACTTCGGGACGTCGGCGGAACTGTGGCTCCACCTGCAATCCGAGTACGATCTGCGCCAGGCGCGCCGCACGCTTGGCCCGGAGATTGAGCGAACCGTTCGGAAGCGGCCGGCGGCGTAGCAATCCCCTCTTGTTGCTCACGCTCCCGGCGCAAGATCCGCAGCTCCTGCGCCCAGTCGTGGAGCGCCAGGCACAGGCCCGCGACGTCGGGATGGCCCGTGCGCAGCAGCGCCTCGGCTTCGGCCAGTGGTGGGGTGCAGGTCATTGGCAACGGGCTTCTTGACGAACCACACATCGCCCTGGTCGCGGGCCCCGCACCAGTAGTGGTCGGTGCCTTCCTTCCAGCCGTAGAGAATCGGCTCATACTGCCGCTGATAGTCCGAGCGCCCCATCGTGAATGTGTTCTTGGCCCAGATGATGAAGGTGGACCAATGGCCGCCCGCCTCGGTGAAGGACTTGTGGAGCGTATGCAGCTCGGACGAGGACATGCAAATGTAGACGGCGCCCTTGGTCACTGCCAGGATGTTGGTGCAGGCGCTCAGCAGAAATGGCTCGAAGCCGCTTCCGAGATTGTCGTTCAGAATTGTCCGCTTCTTGCCGCGGAGTTTGTCCTTCATCGTCTGGCCGTAGTTGACGTTGTATGGCAAGTCCGACCACGTCATGTCGGCCAGTCCTCCCGCGAGCACCGTCTCGATGGTCTCCCTCTGCGTCGAGTCGCCGCACAGCAGGCGATGCTCCCCGAGCAGCCACAGATCCCCCGCCACGGTGACCGCCGTCTCGGGTGTCTCCGGGACGGCATCCTCATCAGTGTTGCCGGCAATCGACCCGTCCGGCTCGGCAAGCAGCGCCACCTGGTCTTCCGAGTGCGTGCGGGGATTCCTGGCGTAGGGAATCAGCCGCTCGACGGGCCAGCGCTCGATGTGGAGGTCAGGCTTCACTTCTTGATGTAGGGCGCTTCGGCGGGCGTGCCGTCGGGATTGGCGAAGTGGGCCAGCACGGCCGTGAGACCCTGCACGGCGGACAGCCCGACCATGGCCCAGAACTTGCCGCGCCCGGGCAGCAGATCGATCGAGGCGTTCAAGCCCTGCGCGGCGAGCGCCAGCATCTGAATGGCAACGTTCAGAGAGAACTTCATCTTCGTGAGCTCCTCAAATCGGTGGACGAGCGGCCGCAGCCGCCACCAGATCCGCAGTTCGCGAATCATCGAATTCAAAAAGAGGGCGGCCCCGCGGAGGAGTGCAGAGCCGCCCGTTCATGCGCCTGGAGGAGAAAGACTACTTGCGGCTGGCGAGTGCGTCGGCCACAGCGGCGGCGACCACCGCGCCGATAGCCTTGAGCGAGACGTCGTCGATCGAGACGGCCCGCGCGGTCAGCGTGTCGCCCGCACCCTGCTGGATTGGATTCCATTGACCATCGATGGCGATGTCGCCGTGGCGCACGGCCTGCTTGGAAACGAGGTTCGCGGTCTCGACGGCGTTCTGGAGCGCCTGCGAGGCGATCTGGTTCAGCCGCGTCTGCTCGGTGAGAGCCTGCCGAGCCGCCTGGATGTCCAGGTCCTGGTAGACGTCGTAGGTCCGCTTGATGTTGGCGAACGTCACGCGCTGGTTCTCGCTGTGTGCGGCCCCGGCCGTGGCGCTCGTGTTCTTGAACGATTCGTCCGTCCCGGTCTCGAACTCGCGTTCGGCCTGGTTCGGCGTGGCAACTTCAGGCATGGTTGTTGGTTCTCCCTTCGAAGGTTGGATTTGAATCAGTACGATTTGCCCGTCATGATGGGAACGGGCTGAGATCTCTGGGCTTGTCAACCACGGCAAGCGAATCGGGTGACAGCATAACGGGTTGCGTAGTAATCACTTGCATCAAGCCACGTCAACCCGTGTCAGCCTGGTTTTTGACCGTGGCGCTAGCGACAGGGTGTACTCTGCCCACCCGCCGCCTGCGAGGCCGAGGGAGGACCCATTTGAGGAATTTCCTCAGATACGGTCACGATTTCGCCATGCAACCGGTCACCACCGCGAGGAAGATCGGCCGGAGTTCGTCGCCTTTGCCCAGCCGCCGCAACCGCCAGGCGACCGTCCCGTTGTCGAGCCGCTCCCGGAAGCTGTAGCGAGTTCCGGTCGGGACTCGCGTGGCGATGGCCGAGGCGCCGTCCGGCTGCTTCGCGTGGATCGCCTTCAAGTGTCCCTTGCGTCCGTAGACGGCTTCGACGAAGCCATTTGCGATCAGAAGGCGCGCGGCCGCGAGCGAGCGGAAGCCCAGGGAGCGGCCGTCGGAGGAGTACATGGGGATCTCCTGAGTCATGCCTGCGAATACACGTCGTCTGTCGAGGGCCAGGAGGGAAAGGGATTAACGAGCGTCCCATCGCTCGGCCGGGCTTTCGGGTGGAGTCGCCCTCGTCGCCGTTGCTTCGCATTTGGCGGCCCGAACTGCGCTTCCGGTAATAGATACTCGCGAGGGGTCGAAACTGTCCAATCAAAATGCGCGGCTATCGCACGGGACGGATCCATGGCTGCTCGACGTCCGGATTGTAGAAGCGCTGGCGCACGCCGTTCGCAAAAATGATCTCGATGGAATGCCGCGTGACTTCACCGATCTGGTCGGTGGCCTTGAGCAGGTTCGCAAGTGCACACGCTTTTCCAAAGAGCGCACGCGTTGCGTCGTCGGCCCCGTAGAGCGTCTCCGCGGTCCAACCCAGCGAGAGCGCCCGATCGCGGATCGCATCGACGATGGCCAGGGCTTCAGCCGCGATGTGCTCGGCGGCACGCGCGCGGCGAACCGGCTTGTCTGGTTCCGCGACGGGCGGCGTATAGTCTCGAGTGTCGAGATTACGAACGGCCTCGCGCAGTGTTTCCTCGCCGAAGTGAGCGACGGCCCACTCGTGCACGGCATTGAACTTCTCGCGCAGCTCGTCGAACGCCTCGGAGCTGAGCCGCCCCGCGCCTGCGGCGAGCTTCGCCAGGTTCATCCGCGAGCGGAGCCAGGCGTAGTATTCCGGATCCAGCCGCCGGTAGGCCGTGTCGTTGATCTGGACGTCGCGGGCGAAGAGTTCCGGCTGGGTTGTGGTCCAGGTGTCCAGGCTCGTGGAAACGAACAGGGAGGTGCACCGGGAGGCGTGAACCAGGTTCACGTCTCGGTCCGGAGCTGCGTCATCGCAACCTGTTGATGCTACGAGGCTTGCTGTTTTAGGTTCACATGGTGCACAAGGTGCACGGGGTTTCTCTCTCTTCCTATACGCAAAATGCATTCACATTCTTTCCCCATCTCACGTGCATTGATTTTTCTCAGACAATTAACAGCAGAAGACGTGCACCACGTGAACCTAACCTGTAACCGACTCCTGCGGAATGACTTACAAGTCACCATAGACGTGCACCTACACGTGCACCACGTGCAGCTTACTGCCGAAACCGCCATTCGCGCCGTCCACTTTCCCGGGCATAGAACCGTTTCCACCCGTTCGCCCTCAGGCACCTGGCCACGCGGTTGCGGTCCATCTGCGTCCACATCTCGGTCTTCTTCTCGATGCACTGCGCGAGGATTTCCGGAATCGACACCGACTGCCGGCCCTCAACCCACTTGAGGATCAAGTCATCCCATGGATCACCTTCGTAGCGTTCGGCCTGTTCCTCGGCCGCCTCGCGGTTCAGTTCGACTGAGTCGAGCCACCACGGCTTGCCTTCGAAGTAGAGGTAGGTCGCCTCGGCCCACAGTTGATCCCGGATGATGGCCAGCCCATCCGTGTCGATCACCGTGGCCTTGCACTCGACCGGCCAGAAACGGCGCCCACCGGTTTCGTCCCGCAAGTATGTGCCATGATTCACGCTGCCGGCGAAGACGCACTGGCGCGGAGATGTAATGAGGCGCTTGCCATATGGCGGCCGGAACCGATCAACGGCCCGGCTCATGAACGCCTTGATCCGGCCAATCTCGGAGCGCGACATCGAATCCAGTTCGGCGATCTCGATCACCCACACGCCGCGGGTCTGCAGCGCGGCGTCCTTCGAACCCAAGTCGGCGATCTCATCCGTGAACCACGGCTCGGCCAGGATGCGCAGGGCGGTCGATTTGCGAATGCCCTGTTCGCCTTCGAGGATCAGGCAGCAGTCCGCCTTCGAGCCCGGCTCGAAGACGCGCGCGAGATCAGCCAGCGCGAGCCTACCGCGGCTGCGTAGGGCGATGGATCGACACCGAGGTATTCCGAAAGCCACGATTCCAGGCGCGACGTGCCGTCCCAGGCGAGTTCTTTAAGATAGGTCCGCACGGGATGGAAGAGAGCGGCGGTCCTGCCGGAGGCGAAGAACTCGTTGACGTCAATCTTGGCATCGGCGCGCAGCGCGTCGGCTTCCGGAGAATCTTCTGGAAGTTCGGCGAGCCGGGCGCGGGCTGCGATCTGCTTCTCGGCCAGTGGCAGCACTGCCACGCGCGTGGTGATCCCGTGCCCGGCCAATCGGCGCGCCGTCTTCATTGCACCGTGCAAGCCAGCCTCGGACAGTTCATTGTCCTGGCAGATGTAGACGGTCTTCACGCCCGCGAGTTTCGAGATGAGCCGGTCCCAATCCCCCTCGCGGATCTGCACAGTGACGGGCGAGACCGCGGCAAAGCCGTGCTCGATGAGCGAAATGCAATCGGTGACGCCCTCGGTGATGACAATGCGCTCGGGCCGGGTGAGAAGGACGTCCTCGTTGTAGAGCACGTCGTTGCGAATGCACGAGGCAACGTGGCTGTGATTGCGGTCGTTCTGGACGGCGAGCTTCTTGTATTTCGACTTCTCCCATTCGTGATCAGGCGTCCACGGCGTGCGGCGGCCGATCAGGAAAACGACATGGCCGCGGCTCCAGTAGGGGAACACGATGCGGCGCTCGAAGAATGGCACGATGCCGTCCTGCGCCGTGGGCCGGAATGCTGAAGTAGCCGTCAACTCGCGCGGCGTGAACGCGGCGGGCCCGTCCATGAGCAGGCGCGCGGCGCCCGGCGAGCCATCCTCGGCGTAGCCGATCTTCAGGCGCTCGATCGTCTCCTCTCGGATGCCGTACTTCGCGCGGAACCACGCGAGGACTTCCGCATTGCCGACGAGCCGCTGGTGATAGATTTCAGCAAGCGCTGTCAATGCCTCGCGCACGCGCAGCGTGAGGCGGTGCTCGGCTTCGGCGCCCTCTGATGATCCCGAAGCAAGCTCACTGAGTGGCGGCAAGCCCGCGCGGGCGGCCAGGAAGTCGCGCGCCTGGCGGTGCGACTCCGGCATCGGCCCCGACTGGCCGCGCGTCACTCGGCCGGAGCGGACGAATTCGACCAGTTGCAGCACGTCGCCGCCTACGCCGCAGCCGAAGCAGTACCAGCCCTGCTTGTCGAGCATCACGTGGAGCGAGCGGTGAGACTGGCTCTTGTGGTTCGGGCAATCGCAAAAGAGCGTGCGCGGCGACTCTTCAACAATGCGGCCGCCGAGCAGTTCGCGGGCGATCCCGCCAATGTCGGCCTCGGTGATCTGGCGGTAGTAGGCATGGACATCGATCGAGGTGCTCATGCGCGTGCCTCCGGTTCCAGCAGGAAGGAGAGAAACGTGTTGCGCCGGTCGACCTGCCGCTTGGCCGCGCAGTTCTCAATGCCCCAGCGGTCGCCAAGCAGAATCACGGATTCTTTGGCGCGCGTCACCGCGGTGTAGAGAAGGTTGCGGTGGTGCATGAAGGAGTGCGACTTGTGGGTGATGACGATGGCGCACGGAAATTCCGAGCCCTGAACCTTGTGCACCGAGCAGGCGAAGGCAAGCTGAAGGCGGCTGGCCGCATCCGAGCCGGGCTCGATCTCGACCACGGCGCCATCGAAGTCGACCGTCAGCGCGCCCTTCGCAGTGGCTTCGACGACGTAGCCCACCGCGCCGTTCATGACGCCCAGTTCGTAGTCGTTCCGCGTCTGGATGACCTTGTCGCCGGCGTAGAGGGCGGGCCTGTGCCCGGGCGGAACCTCCGGTGCGTCGAATCCGTGCAGCTTCTTCTGCAAGAGCCGCTGGAGTGCGATGTTCAACTCGACGGTGCCCAACGGGCCCTTGTGCGTGGGCGTCAGGACCTGCACATCGCGCACGAGATCATAGCCGAGCCGTTCGGCCAGGACCTCCTCGAACAGCAACAGCAACATCCGCCGCACGTCCTCGCGGTCGCTGAAGCGGTCGATGACATACCAGGGACGGCGAGTGCCGTTGTGCGCGTCCGCCGTGGGCCGCACAACGCCCGACAGGATGGCGGTCGAGTTCTCCTTGAGCACGCCCGCCTGGCGGATGATTCGCGTCAGGATCGTCGTTGGGACCACCCGCGACTTGACCAGATCCCGCAGGAGGTTCCCTGGACCCACGGGCGGCAACTGGTTGTGATCGCCAACCAGCACCACGGCGGTCTTGCTCAGGTCGACCGCCTGAAACAGCCGCCAGGCGAGTGCGACATCGACCATCGACACTTCATCCACCACGAGGATGTCGGTCTCGATCGGATTCATGGCATCCCTCGCATAGCTGTGACCGTTGAAGCCGAGGAGCCGGTGAATCGTGCTCGCCTCGTGGCCGACGACTTCTTCCAGGCGCTTGGCAGCCTTCCCCGTGGGCGCCGCCAGTACTACCTTTCGTTCCAGCCGCTCGGCGATGCTCACGATGGTCGACACGGCGTAGGTCTTGCCGCTGCCCGCGCCTCCGGTCATCAGGGAGATGGAGCAGGTGAGCGAGTTCTTAACCGCCTCCCGCTGTTCCGGATTCAACAGCGGGCCTTCGGCATCGAGCAGTGAATCAAGATCGGTCACTGCATGCGGGCCCGGCCGGCGCGATTCGCGAAAGATCGCAGCCAGCTCCATTTCCATGCGGTGGATCTCGGGATCGGCTACGATGAGGCGTTCCAAGGACTGCGCGACCAGAACGCCCTCGGCAATCAGCGCCTCCAGATGCCGCTCGATCACCTCGCGGCTGTCGAGCGTGTCCATCACCAGCAGCGCGTTGGCGCGGTCGAGCAGATCCTCGTACTCGACCCAGCAGTCGCCGTCATCGAGCGCACCGAGGACGCAATACTGAATCCCCGCGCGAATCCGTGAGGGCAGATCCTTCGGTGTGCCCATCTTCCGAGCGATCTTGTCCACGCGCTTGAAGCCGAAGCCCGGAATCTCGCGCACGAGAACATAGGGATCGCGTTCAAGAATTGCGACGACCTGGCTGCCGAATTTCCCGACGAGTGTTGTCACCTGGTGATGGGTCAGGCCGTAGGCGGCCAGGTGCGACATGGCATGGTTGAAATCGCGGTTGGCGATCCAGATCCGCCGCAGTTCGGCGATGGTCTCGAGCGGCGCCTTGGCCACAGCCGCCACTGACTCCGGGACTTTGCCCGCGAACTTCACCTCTCCGCCATCGGGCGTGACCAGGCGGCCCGCGCTGAACGTGGGGCCGGAGTTAGAAGACCACGTCGACGATGCCGCGGATCGACTCGCGCTGATCCTTCATCGTCCCCACCTCTTCCAGGCAGCCAGAAGAAAGCCCTGTGTGAAATGGCACGCCGCCTGGCGGTTGCCGCAGAACACGACCGGCACGCCGTAGTCGAGCAGGATGGAGA
>JANWXD010000054.1 GCA_025055455.1 Bryobacteraceae bacterium | reverse complement strand
GGGTTCTTCTTCGACAACACCCGCGTGATCGCCGCCGTCAGCGTCGTCTTGCCATGATCGATATGCCCGATCGTCCCCACGTTGACGTGCGGCTTGCTGCGATCGAATTTCTCCTTGGCCATAACGATAGACTCTCCTGTGGTAGTTAGCTCGGAACCCTTCCCTGGACGCGACTGATGATCTCCTCGGCGATGGGCCCGGGCACTTCCTCGTAGCGCCCGAAATGCATGGTGAAGCTGCCGCGGCCCTGGGTGCGCGATCTCAGATCGGTCGCGTAGCCGAACATCTCCGCCAGCGGCACCAGCGCCTTGATGATTTGCGAAGTGCCCCGAAGTTCCAGGCCCTCGATGCGGCCGCGCCGCGCGTTGAGGTCGCCGATCACGTCGCCCATGTACTCTTCCGGCACCACGACCTCCACGCTCATTACCGGCTCGAGCAGGACCGGTTTGGCCCTCTCGGTCGCCTGCTTGACGGCCATCGATCCGGCGATCTTGAAGGCCATCTCCGAGGAATCCACCTCGTGATAGCTGCCGTCGAACAGCGTGACGCGCAAACCCGACATGGGATAGCCGGCCAGCACGCCCGCTTCCAGGGCTTCCATCACTCCCTTTTCCACCGCCGGGATAAACTCCTTGGGCACAACACCGCCCACAATGGCGTTGACAAACTCGAACCCCATCGCGTCGGCCAGCGGCTCCACCCGCAGCTTTACGTGACCGTACTGGCCCCGCCCGCCGGTCTGGCGGATGAAACGCCCCTCCGCCTCGGCCGTGGCGCGAATCGTTTCCCGGTAGGCCACCTGCGGTTTGCCCACGTTGGCGGCCACGCCGAACTCGCGCAGCATCCGGTCCACGACGATTTCCAAGTGCAACTCGCCCATGCCCGCCAGGATGGTCTGGCCCGTTTCCGGATCGGTGCTGACCTTGAGCGTGGGATCCTCCTGGGTGAGCTTGCCGATGGCCGTGCCGAGCTTCTCCTGGTCGGCTTTGGTCTTGGGCTCCACGGCGAGCTGAATCACCGGGGCAGGAAACTCGATGGATTCGAGCACGATCGGCGCCCGTTCGTCGCAAATGGTGTCGCCGGTGGTCACGCTGCGCAGGCCCACGGCTCCGGCAATGTCGCCGGCGAAGACCTCGTCGATCTCCTCCCGCTTGTTGGCGTGCATGCGGACCAGGCGCCCGATGCGCTCCTTGCGTCCTTTCGAGACGTTGTAGACGCTATCGCCCGAGCGCAGCTTGCCGGAGTACACCCGCAGGAACGCCAGTTGACCGACGAACGGATCGGTCATGATCTTGAACACCAGTGCGGCGAACGGCTCCTCATCCGATGCCCGGCGCCGCAGCACTTTCTCGGGATCATCGATCGCTCGGCCCTCGACGGGGGGAATGTCGACCGGGGAAGGCAAAAAATCCACGATGGCGTCCAGCAGCTTCTGGACTCCCTTGTTTTTGAACGCGCTGCCGCAAAGCACGGGAAACAGCTTCTGAGCGATGGTGGCGCGCCGCAAGCCCTGCCGCAGCTCCTCGTTGCCGATCGGCTCGCCGTGCACGTATTTCTCGAACAGCAACTCGTCGGCCTCGGCCACGGCTTCCACGAGCTGTTCGCGGTACTCCCGCGCCATCTCCCGCAAGTCCGCGGGAATCTCCACGTCGTCGTACTGGGCCCCCAGCGTTTCGTCCCGCCAGATGCGGGCGTTCATTTCGATCAGATCCACGACGCCCCGGAACTGCTCTTCGCGCCCGACCGGAAGCTGAATGGCTACCGGCCGCGCATGCAGCCGGTCCACGATGGTCCGGATCGAATGGAAGAAATCCGCCCCCACCCGGTCCATCTTGTTGATGAAGCAGATCCGCGGCACCCGGTATTTGTCCGCCTGCCGCCACACCGTCTCCGATTGGGGCTGCACGCCCGCCACGGCGTCGAACACCGCGATCGCCCCGTCCAGCACCCGCAGGCTCCGCTCGACCTCGGCGGTGAAGTCCACGTGGCCGGGAGTGTCGATGATGTTGATGTGATAGTCGCGCCACTCGCAATGAGTCGCCGCCGAGGTGATGGTGATGCCCCGTTCCTGCTCCTGCTCCATCCAGTCCATCACCGCCGTGCCTTCGTGCACCTCGCCGAGCTTGTAGGTGCGGCCGGTGTAATAGAGGATGCGCTCGGTGGTCGTGGTCTTGCCGGCATCGATGTGCGCCATGATGCCGATGTTGCGCATCCGCTCGATGGGAACCGTACGGGGCATCGCTTGCCTCACCACCGGTAATGGGCGAAGGCCTTGTTGGCTTCCGCCATCCGATGTACATCGTCCTTTTTCTTGATCGCGCCGCCGCGCAGGTTGGCCGCATCCATCAGTTCGTTGGCCAACTTCTCGGGCATCCCCTTCTCAGGGCGCAACCGCGCGCTCTGGATCAGCCAGCGAATCGCCAGGCTCGTGCGGCGGTTCTGCGGGACCTCCACGGGCACCTGGTAGTTGGCGCCGCCCACCCGCCGGGTCTTGACCTCGAGCACAGGCTTGCAGTTTTCGACCGCCTTCTTGAACAGCTTCAGCGGATCATCCCCCGTCCGCTCCTGGATGCGGCTCATGGCGTCGTAGAAGATTCGCTGCGAAACGGTCTTCTTGCCGTCCCACATCATGCAGTTGATGAACTTAGCGGCCAGCGTGGAGTTGTACAGCGGATCCGGAGCGATCTCCCGCGGCTCAGGTCTTCGTCGGCGTGGCATAGCTTACGACTTCGGCCTCTTGGCGCCGTACTTGGACCGGCCCTGGCGGCGGTCGGCGACGCCAGCGGCATCCAAGGTTCCCCGGATCACGTGGTAGCGCACACCCGGCAGGTCCTTGACGCGGCCTCCGCGGATCAACACCATCGAGTGCTCCTGCAGATTGTGCCCCACGCCCGGGATATAGGTCGTCACTTCGATCCCATTGGTGAGCCGCACGCGCGCCACTTTCCGAAGCGCCGAGTTGGGCTTCTTTGGCGTGGTCGTGTAAACGCGCGTGCACACCCCGCGCTTCTGCGGGCATCCTTGCAAAGCCGGGCTCGCCGTTTTGTAGCGCGGCGGCTTGCGGCCCTTGCGCACGAGTTGATTGAATGTCGGCACGAGTTTTCCTCAGTCCAATCTGGCTGTGGTTGCGTTCTAACCCCGGCCGCAGTTCGCTGCGGCCCGTCGAACACAGAATCACCGCAGGCGGCGCTTCTGTGTGAGATGCGAGGCTATCTCCGGACGAGCCCATGCTCCGGGGAGGCTACGATCCGCCGGAACCTCGGGGCCGGCCCCCGAACGCCCTACCTGCACCACACAGGTGTGCCTCGGGAGCTGTCAACTCGCCAAACCTACCTCAGCATAGCGGAAAGCCGCCGCGGCTGTCAACGCCGAGGATTCACCCAGCCACCGGGCCGGCGCTGAGGCCGCGCTTCGGGCGCTCCACAACGAATCCGCGGCCCACTGGCCATCCCACGGGTGCCGACTCTACGACGGCTCCAGCCGCCACACCACCGCCCCGCCGACGATCGTGGCCACGGCCCGCCCGCGGAACGTCCGCCCGTGAAACGGGGTGTTGCTGCTTTTCGAGAATGACTGCGTAACGTCGTAGGTCCAGACGCGCTCCGGGTCGAAGATCGTCACGTCGCCGGGAGCCCCCGGCGCCAGGCGGCCTCGGTCCAAGTTCAAAATCCGCGCCGGCCCCAGCGTGAACAGCTCCACCAACCGCATGAGCGAAACCTTGCCCGTGTGATAGAGCGTCTCCAGCGCGATGGCCAGTGCTGTCTCCAGCCCGATGATCCCGAAGGGGCATTGCTCGAACTCTTGCATCTTCTCGCTGCCGGGATGGGGAGCATGATCCGTGGCGATGGCGTCGATGACGCCCTCCGCGAGGCCCTGAACGAGCGTCGCCACGTCGCAGGCCGTCCGCAGCGGCGGCTTCATCTTGTAGTTGCTGTCGTACGGGACGAGATCCGCCTCCGAAAGGGCAATGTGGTGCGGTGTGGCTTCGCAGCTTACCGGCAGGCCGCGGCGCTTGGCCTCCGCTACCAGCTCCACCGAGCGCCGCGAGGAAATATGCGCCACATGCAACCGCGCTCCGGTGACTTCCGCAAGCAGAATGTCGCGCGCCACCATGACATCTTCCGAGCAGGACGGGATACCCCGCAGGCCCAGGCGCACCGAGACCACCCCCTCGTTCATGTCGCCCCCGGCGCTCAGGTTGAGATCCTCGCAGTGATCGATCACGGGCAGGCCGAAGGAGCGGGCGGTCTCCATCGCCCGGCGCATCACGCGGGCGTTCATCACCGGCCGGCCGTCGTCGGAGATGGCCACCGCCCCGGCCGCTTTCATGGATCCGATCGCCGCCAGTTCCTCGCCCGCGCTGTCCTTGGTGATGGCCCCGATCGGGAACACGTTGGTCACCGCAAACCGCCGCGCGCGCTCGATGATGTACCGCGTCACGGTGGGATTGTCGTTGACCGGCGCCGTGTTGGGCATGGCGCAGATGGAGGTGAAACCACCTGCGGCCGCTGCGCGCGAACCCGTCTCGATCGTCTCGGCGTGCTCGAAGCCGGGCTCGCGCAGGTGCACGTGCATGTCGATGAAGCCCGGCGCCACCACCAGCCCCGTGGCGTCGAACACCTCGGCGCCCGCCGCCTCTAAACGCGCGCCGACCGCGGCCACGCGCCCGTCTTCGAGCAGCACGTCGGCGATCTCGTCCCGGCGCGCCGCCGGATCCACCACTCGCCCGTTGCGGATCAGCAGTCGTCGCCTCATTGGCAGAGGATCCGCTCCAGCACCGCCATGCGCACGGCCACGCCGTTTTCCACCTGGTTGAGGATGACCGAGCGCTGCGAGTCGGCCACCTCCGAGGAGATCTCCCGCCCCCGGTTGATCGGACCCGGATGCATCACGATGGCGTTCGGCCGGGCCAGCTCCAAATGCTCCAGGCGCAGCCCGTAAAACTGAAAGTACTCCCCGGCGGGAAAAGCCGCTTCGTGCTGCCGCTCCAGTTGCACCCGCAGCATCATGATCACGTCGGCATCGCGAATCGCCTCGCGCATGTCGTACGTGATTTCCACTCCCGGAGCGATCGCAGCCAGCTCCGGCGGTACCAGCGACGCCGGGCCGCAGAGGACGATGCGCGCGCCGAACTTCGACAGCAAATGAATGTTGGACCGCGCCACCCGGCTGTGCACCACGTCCCCGATAATGGCCACCCGCAGCCCTTCCAGCGTCTCGCGACAGTCCAGGATCGTTCGCGCGTCGAGCAGCGCCTGGGTCGGGTGTTCGTGCGTGCCGTCGCCGGCGTTGATGATGGGAATGGGCAGGTGCCGCGCCAGAAAATGCGGGGCGCCGGAGGCCCAGTGTCGAATCACGATCGCGCTCGGACGCATGGCCGCGAGCGTGTTCAGCGTGTCCACCAGCGACTCGCCCTTCGCCACGCTCGAGCCGGCCGCCGTAATCGAGATCGCGTCCGCTCCCAGCCGCTTTGCGGCAATCTCGAAACTCGTCCGGGTCCGGGTCGAGGCTTCGTAAAACAGATTGACGATCATCTTGCCCCGCAGGATGTCCAGCCGCTTGAACGTCTGATCCTGCACCGGCTGGAAATCCTTGGCCCGGTCCAGAATGGCCTGAATCTCCTCCCGGCTGAGCTCCTCGATGCCTAACAGACCCGCCATGGTTACTCGTCGACGCGCTCGGTCAGCAGAACTTTTTCCGTGCCGTCGACCTCCTGGAACTTGACCTCGATGATCTCGTTGTCGGTCGTCGGAACGTGGCGTCCTACGTAGCGCGCCTCGATCGGCAGCTCCCGGTGGCCGCGATCGATGAGCACGAGCAATTGCACCCGCGCCGGCCGTCCCTGATCGAACAGGGCGTCGAGCGCCGCCCGCACGGTCCGCCCAGTGTACAGCACGTCGTCCATCAAAATGATGTCCTTGCCCGTAACCGAAAAGGGAATTTCCGTGCGGCTCACCACGGGCCGGTCGGCCACCGTCGAAAGATCATCCCGGTAGAGCGTGATATCCAGTGTCCCGACGGGAATCTTCCGCCCCTCGATCGCCTCGATCTTGGCCGCCAACCGCTCGGCCAGCGGCACGCCCCGGCGCCGGATTCCGACAAAGGCCAGTCGGTCCAGACTCTCGGTTTTTTCGAGGATCTCGTGCGCCAACCGGACCAACGTGCGATCCATTTCCGAGGCGCTCATCAGTTGGGTCTTCACACGCGTCGCTGCCATCACCGTCCCGCCGCCAAACGCTACAGAGTAGCACAGCGCCCGCGCTCACGCCGCTCGCATAACTGCCGAGGCGCAGCACACCGGACCACACCGGCTTGCGTTGCTGCGAGCGCCTCCGTTGCGCCTCAGTGGGCCGCTCGAGCGCCGTCCTTCTGCTCCCGCAGACGGGATGCCACTACCTCCGCTCCCAACGCTGCGTAGACCATCAGCAGCGGAGCGTTGCCATCTCGAAATCGCGGCGAACCCCAGAACAAAACCGCAGTCGCGACGGAGGCGAGCAGAAATGCGTGGATCGGCGCCCAAAGCTGCCGTTCCCCGGCAACCGTTCGACGCCACCTACACCCTGCCGCGAGGAATACAACCAGAAACGGCGTGTAACCCACCAGCTGGGCGACGACGTACGCTCGGTTCGGCGAGTCGAAGTCCGGCAGCCAGAACCGGATCAGCCGAGCCGCCATCAGCACCGGCTGCCACGGCCAATGCTCCCGCGCCCATTCGAGGCCCACTCGCCAGTGCTCGCGGTCCCGGACCCACTCGTCCTCGATCCGGCTCAACCATGCCCCTTCCGGCAGCTCGGACGTCGGAATCCACGTGCCCCACTTCCGAACGTCGCGCAGGACGACATCGTTGTTGGACCCGTGGAAGGTGACCCCAGCGCCCGTGGTCAATACCACCACGCGCCCATCCAAAAGGTAGTTTCGAACCACCCACGGGCTGAGCACCGCCAGGGTGCCAAGCAAATATACCGGCCCGGCTAGCTTCGGAAAGTCTCGCTGTCGGCTTCGTACCAGCAACCAGGCGGAGAACAGCAAGACTCCCAAGAGCAGGTAGGGGCGCGTCAGGACACCCAAACCGCTCGTCACTGCCGCGGCGACCAAGTCGTGCCACCGCCTGCGCTTCAGATAACGAACGCCAAAAAAGGCGGCTAAGCCAACCCACACCGCGTACAGATTCTCCGACGCAAAAATCGTCGCCAAGTAGACGTGGGGGACGTAGAGCGCCCCCAAAACCGCCGCCATTCGCCCGAAGGTTTCGCCCCTCAATTGACAGCCCAGAAGATACGCGATGAGACACGACGCTGAGCCGAGTAAACAGAGCGAGAGGTAGGCCCCCGCAGCGTTCACTCCCACAACCTTATAAACGGCAGCCAAAAACAAAGAAAAGCCTGGCATCCAGTACCGGGTGGGACGATCCGGCGCCAGCACGTACCCGTGCCCGGCAACCAGATGCTGGGCAATCTCGTGGTACACGACGCCGTCCCAGAAGGTTTCCGGTCGGTGCACCTGCTGCGGTTCGCGCAGCGCCACCACCGCCGCCCCTCGAAGCAAAAAGCCCGTGCCCAGCACGACCATCAGGAACCGCTTCCGCGGCCATCGACTCCAGTTCAGCTCCCGCAACACGGCCTGCAAACGCCTCTTTGAACACACCTTCGACATTGTACTGATTTCGTCAGAATCGATTCGGGAAGTAGTTTGAAAACATCAACTTATTGACCCACGTTCCCGCGCCAGGGGCCGAGACACCGGCGCTCGCGCTCCGCTCTCGGATCGCAGCCGCCCGACCGCCGCCTCCGTCGTACGGAAGCGAGAAACCCGTAGGATCATACCAAGCCTGTATGGAGCTACGCCCGGGTTCGTCCTAACACCGTGAGGCTAGGTCCACCATCGAAGCGACCTCCGCATCCGTTCCTGTGCTCCTTTTTGATTGGCTCACCAATGAAAGTCCGTGAAAGCTACCGATGTCGATCTGACGCGTAGACGAAGATGTGGGCTAACCGGCGGCCCGTCGTGTGGTTCGCTGTTCAGGACGGCTATCCTTTCGTGATGACGATCTTCGCAATTCGGCGACCGCCGATCGAGACCTCACTGCCGTAGATAGCTCGTCAGAGCTCGTTTCGATCGGTTATAAAAGCTGGCAGATCTCTCGATATACTTCCTTAAGAGGCCGATCGGAGATGAATGGGCAACCTTCAAGCGATCAGACATCTCGATGGCGGCCCCTGCGCCCATGGTTCCTCCGGTGGCGACAGGTTCCTCTGTGGACGCTCTGTGTTGGAGTCGGCTGCCTCGCCCTCGCGGTCCGCTTAGGCGCGATCTTCACCTTAGGACTCCACAAGCAGCCGGATCCCGGAATGCTATGCGAGTGGACGACGATCGCGAAGAACCTAGCGACGACGGGCAGGTTCGCAGACCCTTATCCCTACGGCGCTCCCACCGGACCCACCGCCCAATCACCGCCGATGTATCCGCTCCTGCTGAGCATTCTCTTCCGCGCAACGGATTTGGATGCGCGTGGCCAGTTCGCAGCGATCGTCTTCAATGGTGTGCTCGCGGCCTTGACGTATGCCTTTCTTCCCCTGGTCGCCGCCAAGGCAGGACTACCGGTCATCGTCGGCCTGAGCGCCGGCTTGATCGGCGCGTTGGTGCCGATGCGCCTCCTTACCGAGCTGGGGCTGACCGCGGGCGGCGTCCAATTACGCGCCCTGTGCTGGATTCTGTTGCACCTGCTGACGTTCCTCTGGTACCGAGAGTCGCCTGTGCCTGCGGCACGTTGGCTTGCGTACGGGGTGTGCTGGGGTTTGGCGTTCCACGCGGACCCTGCATTGCTCCCCGTGTACTTGGTCTGGCTTGCTATCCTCGCCTCGCGCCAACCCCGCCCCGCGAACGCGATCGTCCTCGCGGTCGTGGGCTCCGTGCTTGCCTTGCTGCCCTGGACCCTTCGCAACCGCAGCGAGCTCGGTGGATGGTTCTTCGTGAGGAGTAACCTGGGTATGGAGCTCGCCCTCAGCTTCAATGACCTTGCCCATGCGATCATCGCTTACGAGATCGTGCCGCATGACGCACGCCGCTTCCGCCACTGGATGGACTTGCATCCCATCGGCAGCGAATATCAGAGAGCACGAATCCGCGCCATGGGCGAACTGGCTTATGACAGGGCACGCCTCCAAGAGGCCTGGGACTGGATCCGCCGGAATCCGAAACGGACGGCCAGCCTCATCGTAGAACGCGTCCGCTACTTCTGGTTTTACCCCGGTATGACTCGCCCCTGGCGCAAACTCCTGCTCTACCCGATGGTAGCAGTCGCTGTGTTGGGCCTCGTGCTGATGCGCCGTCACCACCGGCTTGCTGCCCTGCTATTTCTCGCGGACTGCCTCGCTTACCCACTTACATATTATGTGATCCAGGTCAGCGGACGCTATCGTTACCCAATGGAATGGATCATTCTCTTCCTGTGTTGCTACGCCGCCTGGGAAGCGGGGCAGGCCCTCCAGCGCCACCGGTCGGACCAACTTTCCATGCCCCGTCCGCCCTGTTAACTAGTGCTGCTATGCTGCGTGCCGCAATGCTCCACGCGGTTTCCCGCATGCTCCGCCTCAGCATGCCCAGCTGGTGCTTCTGCTTGTTTGCGATCGCTCTGGCCGTCCGTCTTGTTGCCGTCCGCGTCGGCCAGCTGGAGCGCTTCGAAGTTCCTGGGACAGAATGGGAAAATATCGCCCGGCACTTGGCTTCCACGGGCGAGTTCGCAAATCCCTTTTCGAGCCCCACGGGACCAACCGCTCATTCGCCGCCGGCGTACCCGGTTTTGCTGAGTCTCGTCTTTCGTCTGGCGCCGGAGGATTCCCCGAGGTATTCGCCCGCCATGATGTTTAACGCACTGCTAGCCAGTGTTGCTTGGGCTTTGTTGCCTGCCCTCGCTGCAGCCGCGAAGTTGCCTTTGGCGGTCGGGATCATAGCGGGTCTTATAGGCGCCCTTTGGCCCCCGCGTCTACTGGCGGAGGTAACTGTCACGTTCGGCGGCGGACAGCTCCGAGCGTTAGCGTGGATCCTCTTGCATCTCCTCACCTTCAGATGGCTTAGGGTCGACTGTCCGCGGCCCTGGCAATGGTTAGTGTACGGGGCATCCTGGGGCGTAGCCTTCCACGTCGATCCCGCATTGCTCCCCGTGTTGGTCTTCTGGCTTGCGATCCTGCTTAACGTTCACCGCCCACGCAACACCATGGTCGCACTCGCTCGAGTCGGGCTGGTGGCATTCGGCGCAGTGCTCGTCCTTCTCCCGTGGACCGTCCGCAATCGCCTCCGTTTGGGCGGGTGGGTTTTCGTTCGCTCGAATGTCGGCTTGGAGCTGGCTATCAGCAATAACGACTTCGCCTTGCCGACCATTCCCTGGGAAGCGGTTCCACCGCGCTGGGACGTTTGGCGGTCGTGGCTCCAAGCGCACCCCTCCGGAAGCAAATTGCATCGGGCTCGAATCCGAGCCGTGGGAGAACTGGCTTACAACGA
>JANWXD010000053.1:270-12288 GCA_025055455.1 Bryobacteraceae bacterium | reverse complement strand
CGCCGAGGAGGCTGAATTCTTCAGTTTCGGTACCAACGACCTGACGCAGACCACCATGGGCCTATCGCGCGACGACTACGTCAAATTCTCCAAGGACTACGAGGAGAAGAAGATTTTCAAGGCGGATCCGTTCGCCGTGCTGGATCAGGAAGGCGTCGGCAAGCTGATCCGCATGGCCGTGGAGCTGGGGCGAAAAGCACGCCCCGACTTGGAAGTGGGCATTTGCGGCGAGCACGGCGGTGAGCCGAGTTCCGTCGAGTTCTGCTACCGCGTGGGCATGAACTACGTTTCGTGTTCGCCCTACCGGGTGCCCATCGCGCGCCTGGCTGCGGCCCAGGCGGCCATCGCCGCGGGCGCGGCCGAGGTCAAGGCCGAATTGATGCGCACTGCCTGACAGGCTTGCCCGCGGGCGGCGGCCGTTGGAAGTTTCCGGCTCGCCGCCCGGAGGCACGGAATCATCCGGGGCGAGCTAAGGTGGCTGTTCCCGGATGTCGCGCGGAAACCCTCGAGCCGCCCGACCAGCCAGCCTTCGCTATGGCCCGCGTCCGCGAGCATGGAGACGAAGGAGCGGTGGTCTGGATGGGCCAGACTATCCCCGTGTAACAGATCCGCGAGGGGATTCGTTGCGAACGCCGTCTGTCGCTCACTTTGCTACGCCGGGGGCTCGGCGGCGAGTCGGGCTTCCTCGAACGGAACCGGCGTCTCGTCCGGCTCCGGCAATTTCCCGCGCCAGTCCGCCCAAGCCCAGGCGAACGCGGTGAGGCAACCCAGCAGGCCGGCCACGACGCCGATGGCGCGCGGACTGTAATACTCCGAGGCTAGGCCGGCGGCGGCCATGGAAAGCATCATCACGGCCCACCGGGCCGACTCCATCGTGGCGAAAACGCGCCCGCGGAACGCATCCGCCGTGTGACGCAGAAGCTGCGTGTAGTTCAGCACCGAGCACACCGCCATCCCCACGCGCGACAACGCGATCCAAAACAACGCCGCCGGAAAGGCCTGGGCGAGACTGAAGGCGACGTAGGTGGCCCCGTGAGTCAGGTAAGCCAGCGTCACCACGCGTTTGTAGCCGCGATAGCCGGCGCGTTTGCCGGCCGTGTAGCCCAGCACGCCTCCGACGAGCAGTCCCAGCCCCGCGAAACCCCAGATCAGCCCGATGCCCGCAGCGCCGCGGCCGAAGACTCGGTCGCCGAAGAGCGCAAATAGAATCTGCGCCGCGCCGCCTCCCGCCGCCCAACCCACGTGCAGCAACGTGATGCCCAGCAGCAGCGGCACGGAGCGAATGTACCGTAACCCGTCCCGATATTCGCTCCAAGGCCGGAGGACCGAAACGCCCGCGTGTGCGCGGAGCGGGAAGCGTTCCCGGCAAGAGCGGATCCGCGCCACGAGCAGCGCCGAGACCAAGAACGACGCGGCGTTGAACCAGAAAGCCCAGGCATAGCCGAGCTCGGCCGCCGTCAGGCCGCCGAGCATCGCGCCCGCCGTAATCGTAGCCCACGAGGTCGTCTGCGTGAGGGAATTCGCCGTGTGCAGCTCCCGCGTGGAGGCGATGTCAGGAAGAATGGCATTGCGCCCGCTGGTGAAAAACGGGGAAGCGAACATGAGGGCGGCGCTCAACGGATAGAGCAGCCACGTGCCCGGCGCGGCGACAGCCGACACAAACGCGGCCGCCACGACGGCGCGCACCAGATCGCTGGCCACCATGATGCGCTTGCGATCGAAGCGGTCCAGCAGGACTCCGGCCACGGGCCCCGCTGCCACGGCGGGGATGGCGCGGGCGAGCATCACGCCGCTGGCCACCAGCCCGGAGCCGGTGCGCTCCATCGCGAGGGCGAACACGGCGACATTGTTGAAGTAATCGCCCAATTCGCTGACGACTTGCGCGAGCCACAGCCGGCGATAGTCGGCGTTGTGGCGGAGTAAGGCGGCAACGTCGCGCACCTGACCATCCTAGCGGGCACGGTCCCTCGGCGAGGCGTGTTGTTTCCCGCACCCGCAAGGATCCCGCAGTACAATGGCCCTTCGCTGCGGGAGGCAAGCCATGCATCTCGGTGCGGTGACTTACAACGTGCTCAAAGACTGGGATCTCGAAACCATCATCCGCAACCTCGAGTCCGCGGGATTCGAAGCGGTCGAACTACGCACGGGCCACAAGCATGGGGTCGAGCCCTCGATCGGGTCCGAGGAGCGCGTGCGCATCCGGCGGCGTTTCGAAGCGAGCAAAATCCGCCTGCTCAGCTACGGCACGACCTGCGAGTTCCACTCGCCGGACGCCGGCGAGCGCCAGCGGCAGCTGGAAATCGCGCGGCAGTTCGTCGTGCTGGCGCACGACACCGGAGCCTGGGGGATCAAAGTGCGCCCGAACGCGCTGCTCAAGCAGGTCCCGCCGGAGACGACGATCCGGAACATTGCCGAGGCCTTGCGCGAGCTGGGGGATTTCGGGGCGGGCTACGGAGTGGAAATCTGGGTCGAAGTGCACGGCCAAGGCACCTCGCAGCCAGCGGTGATGGCCGAGATCATGAGGGCGGCGCGGCACGAAAACGTGGGCGTATGTTGGAACTCGAACCCGACCGACATCGTCAACGGCTCGGTCAAACCCAGCTTCGAGCTGCTCAAACCGTGGATCCGCAACGTGCACATCAACGAGCTGGCCAACGACTATCCGTGGCGCGAGCTGTTCGCACTGCTGCGGCAGTCCGGCTACGAACGCTACACCTTGATGGAGGCGCAGGAGAGCAAGGAACCGGAGCGGTTCCTGCGCTGGTACAGGGCCCTGTGGAGGGAGCTGGTGCGTCCATGCGGCTAAGACTTGCCTTGGCGGCCTCGGTCGCGGCTTGTGTTTTCGCAAGCAGCGCGCCGCCGTCACCGGAGGCTCACTTCGGCCACCGGATGGGCGCCGACCGCACCGTACTCGATTGGGACCGCGTCGTCAGCTACTTCCGGTCGCTGGAACGTACGAGCCATCGCATCCGCCTGCGGGAGCTCGGCAAGACCACCGAAGGCCGGCCGTTCCTGGCGGCGACGATCGCCTCGCCCGAAACGCTCCGGCGCCTGGACCGCTACCGCTGGATCCAGGAAAAGCTGGCGGACCCGCGCCGCACGCCGCCCGAGGAGGCCGAAAAGCTCATCGCCGAAGGGAAAGCCGTGGTGATGATCACCTGCTCGATTCATTCGACCGAAGTCGCTTCCACCCACACCGCGGTCGAGTTCGCCTGGCGCCTGCTCACGGAAGATCGGGCCAAGTTCCGCCGCATCCTCGATGAGGTGATTCTGTTGCTCGTTCCGTCGCTCAATCCGGACGGCCTCGATCTGGTGACGCGCTGGTACCGCAAGACACTGGGCACGCCCTTCGAAGGCACGGAACCGCCCGAGCTGTACCACACGTACGCCGGGCATGACAACAACCGCGACTGGTACATGTTCACCCAGCAGGAGACGCGGCTGACCGTGGCCGAGCTCCACAACGTATGGCGTCCTCACATCGTCTACGACGTGCACCAGATGGGGCGCGAGGGAGCACGCATGTTCGTGCCGCCGTGGACGGATCCCATCGACCCCAACATTGACCCGCTGATCGTCCAGCAGTGCAACGCGTTCGGCATGGGAATGGCCGCGGACTTGACGGCCGCCGGCAAGACGGGCGTAGTGGTGAACGCCATCTACGATTTCTGGACGCCGGCGCGGCACTATCAGGCCTACCACGGCGGGCTGCGCATCCTGAGCGAAAGTGCCAGCGTGCGCATCGCCAGCCCGGTCGTCGTGCGCCCGGATCAGATCGCCCGCAGCGGCCGGGGTTACAGTCCGCGCGAGCGGAGCTGGAACCATCTCGAGCCCTGGCCGGGAGGCGAGTGGCGGCTGCGGGACATCGTGGACTACCAGTCGGTCGCCTGGGAGTCGCTGCTGTATCAGGCGGCGCTGCGGCGCGAAGACCTGCTGCGCAATTTCTACCGCATCGGGCAGCGCGCGGTTGCGCGGACGCAGCCGTACGCCTTCGTGGTGCCGGCCTCGCAGCGCGATCCGGGGGCAGCGCGAAAGCTGCTCGAGACGCTGGCCTTCGGCCTGGTCGAGGTCGAGCGCGCCGCCGAAGCGTTCACTGCAGGCGGCAGGCAGTTCGACGCCGGGGACTACGTCATCCGCATGCAGCAACCCTACAGCGCGTTCGCCAAGACCCTGCTCGAACGCCAGCGCTATCCGGACCTGCGGGAATATCCTGGTGGCCCGCCCCGGCGACCTTACGACGTAACGGCGCACACCCTGCCGCTGCTGATGGGCGTCGCAGCGCACGAGGTCGGCGAGCCCTTTCGGGCGCGCTTGGTTCGGGTGGCGGAGTTCGATGGCTTCGCACGACCGACCGGCCGCCTCCCGGCTTCGGACTCGGACACGTGGCGGCGCGTCAATGCGTTGTGGAAGGCAGGCGCCGAGGTGTGGCGCGATCCGGAAAGCGGCGACTTCTACGAGGCGCCGGGCCCAGGGCGGCGCCGCGTTCCCCAGCCCCGCATCGCGCTCTACCGCAGCTTCGTGCCGAGCATGGACGAGGGCTGGACCCGCTGGGTGCTCGAACAGTTCGGCTTCGAGTACGCTCGCGCCGGCAACCGCGAAATTCGGGCCGGCCGTTTGGCGGACCGCTTCGACGTCGTGATCTTCCCGGACCAGCCGCCCGCGACGATCGAAGAAGGATACAAATCCGGCACCATGCCGGAGGAGTATTGCGGGGGCTTAGGCGAGAAAGGCGCGGCCGCGCTCGTCGAATTCGTGCGGCAAGGAGGAAAACTGATCTTTCTGAATCGCGCGACGGAATACGCTCAAGCGCGCCTTCCTCTGGGAGTGCGGAGCGCGACCTCGGATCTTGCCCCGCGGGAATTCTACTCGCCGGGTTCCTTGTTGAACGTGACGCTCCGCAGCGGCCATCGGCTCGCCCTTGGGCTTCCCGAGCGGATTGCGATCTGGTCCGAGCAAAGTCCGGCGTGGGAAGCGCCGGAAGACGTCGTAGTGGCAAGTTACCCCGGCGCGGACATCCTAGCCTCCGGCTGGTTGTTAGGCGAACGGTATCTGGCGGGCCGCGCCGCTTTGCTCGACATCCCCGTGGGCCGCGGCCGAGTGATCCTGTTCGGGCTGCGACCGCAATACCGAGGCCAGAGTTACCAAACGTTCAAGTTGCTGTTCAACGCCTTGCTGGACTTTTGAGGACCGGGCAAAGCCACCGAGCCGGGCGAGTTCCCGACACCGCTGTTCTGCGTTTAGCAAAACGGTCCCGGATGAGCTCATCCTCGGTCGTGTGAAGCGGAATTACTCGGAGGCATTGCGGACCGTGTTCCAGGTGTGACGCCGTGGCCTCACGCACGTCGGCCTCGAGTTCCTGCCACCTTTCCGCCAGAGTGAACCTCGCAGGGATCGGGGCGCCCGCATCGCCTGAAGTCCGCAGAAAGCACAAACTGGCTCTTGCGGCATTTTCGGCCGTGGCAACAGGATGGGCAGTCGCGGATCTGTGGGAGGAACGGACGGCAGTCGAATCTGCGCTCCGGGCTATAATCCCCCTCGATGCCCCCGAGAATTCTTCACTTGCACACGTATTTTTTCTTTCCGTTTTCCATCGACCGGCAAGCGGTGATGGCGGACCACGCCGCGGTCTGGGGGAAGCACAACCGCTGGATCGATGGGTTGGACGAATGGATCGCCGCGCACGCCAAGGGGGACGCCTCGCCGCTCGTGCGGGAGCTGGGGCCATGGCGCCGCTCCCCGTATACCCGCTTCGACATGGAGTCGCCCGCCTACCAGGACATGGTCTTCTTTCACCCCATCGTGCGGCGCGTCTTCTTCGACACCGCCGGAGCCGGAACCGAAGCCAAAGACGCCCTCCTTCGTTGTTACCGCATCCCGCTCGACTCGGGTACCAGACTCTGGTTCGAGGCCGAAGACCGTAAACAGCGGGCCGCGGAGGTCCCGGTGACGGACTTGCGGCTGTTCCTGTTCGCCAATGGGATCGGCATCCTCTCGATCGGCATTGAAGCCTTCGATCTCCCCGCTCCGGAGGCCCTGTGGATCAACGAGAACCTTCGCAAGGTGTACCCCTCGAGCGGGCGGCAGATCCGCGAAGCGCGCATCCCCTGCCGCATGGCTTTCGCGCTGGAGCGCGACGGCGCGCGGCGAACCATCGTCGAAGAGCGGTTCGACCAGTGCGACATGATTGGTTTCCAGCCGCCGCTGGCCGCCACGATCCGGGCGCTGCTCTACTTTGCCGACTACGAGCGGGAGGAATACGAACCAGTGCTCGACGAGCGCATGGTCGTCTACACTTATTTCACCCTGGATCCCACTTCCGTCGAAGCTGACTTTGCCAACTCGGAAGCTTACCAGCAGTTGCTCAGCCGCTTTCTCTATGTGGACCGCTGGGGCGAGGGGTATCGCTACGAGACGGACTTCGTGCGAGAGCAGATGCGTCGCCAGATCTACCGGCGGTGGGCGCACCAGGGCACCTATTACGGATTCACCAGCTACAGTAGCGTCACGGCGACGATCGGAACCCACGACTGCGACGAGCACCTGTTGCGGGAGGGATTCCTGATTCACCGCATGTTCAACACGCGCTACTACCTCATGGCCCTCGTGGCCCTCTTCTACCGAGCCACGCTGCTGGAATTCTCCGAACGGACCGCGCTCGTCTCCAAGCAGCTTTATCTCGACCACGAAGACGGGCGGTTCACCAAGGAGAACATCCGGCTGGCGAGCGATCTCCGCGCCGAGTTTCTCCATTTCGCCAATTACTGGCACTTCGACGAACTCGCGAACAAAGACGAAGAACTCGAACATTTTCAGCTCATGTGCCGCCAGTACCGCACCCAGCCCATGAAGCGCGAAATCGAGGAAGAAATCGAAAAGCTCAACGCCTCGCTGCACAACTACTACCAGTTCCGAAATACGGAAGCGGTCAACCGGTTAGCCATGCTGAGCCTGATGCTGGGCTTCGGCGCGGTGGTCACAGGATTCTTCGGGATGAACTTTGGGCACGAGTTCGCGCGCTGGTTTTTCGAACCTGATCCGGGCTCACTCCCGATCCACTACGCTGCCCTCGCAGTGGTTGTGCTGCTGGTCATCGGCGCCTTGAGCTTCGGCTTTTACGTGGTCTGGCGGAACTGGTCCGATTACCGGGAAATTTTCGCCCAGGCCGAGCCTCCGCGGGAGGTGGCCAGCCTGAAGCGCACCACGGCGTCCAGGAGCCGCGCGGAGTGAGTAGTCCCGGAGACCGCGGCGAACGCCGTCACGGCTCCCTCCTCGACGAGAATTCCTGCTCGCTCAGAGCCGACGGAAAGATCGCTTGCAACGCCTCCGGACCGATGGGCCTTCCAGTTGCCGGATCGAGAGGCGGGTCCAATGGCTCCCGGAGAAACGGAACGACATCCACCCGCACGCTGGGGAGCCCATCTTCCGGGAGAACGAATCTTCAAAAAACGGGTTGCGAGCAACTCCTCGATGGCGGAAATGAGCTTGCCGCAAGCGGGCCGCTCACCTGCGTTTGGATCCGAAAAACGGCGCGGCCGCGCCCCACAGGAACAAAAACGTGAAGACGAAACCGATGGCGAGCGTCACTTCGTTGGTGTTGTACTTTGGCGGAATCGGCGTCAGGCCGATCGCGAACGCGGCGGCCACGCTCAGCAGATGCCAGTACCAGCGGCGAGTGCGAAAAATCGCCAGCAGCAGCAACGCCAGCAGCGCGGAAGAACCGTAGACGATGAAGGGCAGCATCTCTCCTCTCCGTGAACGGGTACGGCTGAGCTTCCTATTCTATTTGGTTCGATCGCCGGGCTTTACGCCGTTCCCGGGGGCCGCGGCGAGGGCGCCGCGCGCGTTGGCATGTTTCAGGGCTCCCACTCAAAGTAGGAGCCGTAGCCGCCGCCCAGATTGCGCGCCAGCCACAGCCGGTATTCGCGGCTGGCGGTGCGGGTGAAGCTCTGCGGGCCGGCGAAAACGGGCCTCCACGGCAGGGAAGTCTGCCGAAGAGGCTCGGGTGCTTGCGCAGAGGGGCCTCACACGGGCGGACGAAGTGGAACAAACGCTCGGGACCCGGATCGAAAACATAGACAGATACCGGCCCGTCTCGACCGAGAACATTCTCTTCGGTTTCAATCGCAGCGATCTCAGCGAAGGAGCCAAAGCCCAGCTCGACGCATTGGCGCGAACGATCGCGGAAGGGAGGCACTACCTGATCGAGGTCCATGGGTTCACGGACCAGAGCGGATCCCGGGACTACAACCTCGAGCTGAGCCGCAAGCGCGCGGCGGCCGTAGTTCGCTACCTCACGCTGCAACACAAAGTGCCCTTGCATCGCATCCACGTGATGGGCTACGGCAGCGAAGCTCCGGTTGCGGATAATCGGACGCGTGAAGGGCGCAAGCAGAACCGTCGGGTCGAAGTCAAGCTGTTCGTCGTCGAGCAAGGCGCGGTGTCTGCCCGCCGCTGAGTCCGGGGGCGGGGTTTCTCAGCGCAGCGCGGCCGCCAACTCGCGGGCCAGCACGTCGGCGCGCTCGGCCAGGTTGCTGGCCCGGAGCAGGTCCCTGCTGCGGGCTTCTTCGGCCTGCCGGATAAAGGTGCGGATCTGTTCGACGACAGTGGCCTGTTGCGCATTGAGGGATTTCCCTCGCAGCGCGGCAAGTGTCGCCCGCGCGCGGCTGAGGCGGTGGTTAATGCTCCGTTCCAACGCGACGCGCTGCTCCGGCGTCAGGATCTGCTTGAGCTGTGGAGGAGGTGCCGGCGGCGCCTGCGGTTGCGGCTCCGGCGCGGATGGCTCCACGCGGGATGCCGCCGGCGACGGACGCTTACGGGGCGGAGGCAAAGGAGGGGGCAGGATCACGATCGGGGGCTGAAGCACGGGTTGCTCCTGCGGCGTTTCCTCGGGCTCCTGTCGAGCCGGCGCAGGGCGCGCTTCCGGCAAGGGAGCTTCGGCGGGCGGAGGCTGCGCGGATGCTACGGCCGGAACGGAGGCCGGCGCGGCGGGCTTCGCCTTTCGAAAACGCCCGCAGGCGGTCATCCACAGAGTCGCCAGGAGGACGGCGCAGATCCACCGGCGCGGAAGCATCATTGCGCCACTCCCGATTCACCGTCGGCTCGAGCCATGGAGGGGTCCGGCTCTCGCCGGGCCGCTTCCAGAGCTGGAAAGCGCAGAACGAAGGTCGTGCCTTTTCCCGCCTCGCTCGAAAAGTCAATACTGCCGCCGTGCAACTGTACGATGCGGAAAGTCAGCGCCAGGCCGACCCCTGAACCTTTCTGCTTGGTCGTGAAGTAAAGATTGAAAATCTTATCCCGAATTTCGGGCGGGATCCCGGGTCCTTGATCTACCACCCGCACGACACAATCCCCGGCGGAACGCTCCGCGGTGATCGTCAGTCTGCCGCCCTCTGTCATGGCTTCGATGCCGTTGTTGACCACATTGAGCAAAGCCTGCTTGAGCAAGTTCCGGTCGCCGCGCGTGCGAACCGGCCCCGGGCCGGCTTCGGCCACGACCCGGATGCCCCGCCGCGCCGCCTCTGGGCCCACCAGCAGCCCGATCTCCCGGGCCACCTCGCCGAGGTCCAATTCCTCCAGCTGAAGCTCCACCGGACGCGTGAAATCCAGAAACGTCTGAACGACATTGTTCAGGCGCTCGATCTCCCGCTCGATCACACCCAGTTGCGGGGTGGCCGCCGGATCCTCGCCGAGCCGCGCCTTGAGCACCTCCAGGTGAACCCTGATGGCGTTCAACGGATTTTTGATTTCGTGCGCCGCTCCCCGGGTAAGCTGGCTGATGGCCGCCAGGCGGGTCGAAAGGTCCAATTGGGAACCGATGCTGCGGCGGGTTTCGGCGTCACTCAAAGTGACCAGCGTTCCAATACGCTCGTGGCCGGGAAACGATGCCAGCGGCTCCACGCTCAGCAGCACCCGCAGCGGACTCCGGTCGTCGCGCTCGAGCGTGACCAGGTTGTTTCGCAAGGACCGGCGAAACTCCAGGGCGCCGTGGACGGCGGCGCCGACCGCGGTCGAGGGCGGAAAAACCTCGCTCAAGGTGCGCCCCATCAGCTCCCAGCGGCCCCGTCCCAGCACCGTCTCCGCGGCTTTGCCGGCCATGATCAACCGGTCGTGCCGGTCGAACAACAAAACCGCCTCTTCCAGCCGTTCCAGGAGGTGCTCGACATTGCTGCGCCATTCCGACGCTTGCCGGGCCCCGTGGAACTGCCGCTCGAGCAGGCTCAATTTGGAGTGGACTGCGGCCACCTCGCCCGTCCCGGTTTCCCGCGGCGGCTCCTGGAACGGTTCGCCGCGGGCAATGCGGTCGATCGCCTCCCCGATGCGGGCAATGGGCCGGAGTGCGAGGTTGGAAACCAGCACCGCCAGCCCGATCGCTGTGGCCAGAGTCAGTCCGAGTAGAAGGCCCACGCGGTGAATCTGCGGCAGAATCGAGTTGCGGAGAAGCGCCGAGTGGACGAGGACCTTGATCTCGAACACCGGCGGGCGGTCCTGCTCGATGCCGAGCGGCAGGGCGACTTCGTACAATTCCCGCCCCGCCAGCACGCCGGGCAGTCGCTGCCAAACGCCGCGGTCCGTCCACTCCGCCAGGCTGGCAAACCGGGCCGCGCGCCGTCCGACGCTGAGCGGACTCGAGGAAGCCAAGACCTCTCCATCACCGCTGGCGATCTGGATCTCGTAGATGGTGCGGGTGGCGGCCATGGAGTCCACCAGCAACCGGTGCAGCTCCCGGTCACTGCGCACCAGTTCGTTCCACCGGACGATCGTTTCTTCCAGGCTCTCGGGCGGAAGCAGGGACGGCGGTTGCTCGCCGAGCCGCCGCACCAGCAGGCTTTGGATCTGCTGCGCTGTCATGAGCGAGCGCTCCAACGCGTCGGAGAGCCGCGCCGCCACAATGGCGTGAAGGCTCAGGGCCGCCAGCGCCAGACCGGCCGCGCCCACGAGCGCCAGAATGGTGAGCCGGAGCCGCGTTCTCAGGGACATCGTGCTGGAGCCGCTCCTGTGGCCCTCCGGGGAGCCATCTGTCTGCTCGGCCGGCAACTATCCCGAGTCTACACCCCGGCCGGCCCTCGGCCCACGAGTTCAAACCGCCCGTCGGAGCAAAGCCTGTACTGGCGGCCGCGCCAGCTGATCCGGTCGCCGAAAAACCCGGCGATCCAGATCAGGCAGGAGAGCAGATCCTGCACGGGGATCAGCCACCACCAGCGCTTCGTCAGCGGGTCGCGGAGCACGCCGCCGGCCACGGCCCAAGCTGCGATCCCGCGAAACAGCAGCGCGGACGCCGCCAGCGGCCACCATTCCGGCCGGGCCGCCCAGAGCGCCAGCGCCGCCGCAGTGGCCTGAGTGAACACCTGCCCCACGTAGCCCGCGGGGCGGGAGCGGCGCGTGCTGCGCGCCCAGCGCAAGCGGTGGCGCAAGTTCTCGAGGAACCGGGTCCCGCCGATGTGGTGTTCGACCACAAAGGAAGACAACCTTACGCCCACCCCCGCCTCGGCCGCCAGCTTGCCCAGCATGAAGTCCTCCGCCAAGTAATCTTTGACGCGCTCCAGGCCTCCGATGCGCTCGAGCGCGCTGCGCCGGGCCACAATCGTGGGACCGACGGCAAATCGCATCCCTTCCACTAGCCGCGCCGCCAGCACGCCGGCCAGGAACTCCGTGTTCAGGCCGAGAGCCTCGAGCACAGACCACAGGCTCTTGCCCGGAACGGCGCGATACGGACACGTGGCCAGACCGACGCGCGCATCCTGGAACTCGGCGGCGATGACGCGCAGCATGCCGGGCGTGACGCGAATGTCGCTGTCGCTCATCACCACGAGGTCGTAGCGCGCCCGCTCGAGCATCCGCGCCAGGCTGAAGACCTTGGCGTTGGGATACGGCGGCTCGCCGGTCACCAGCAGAGACGTCGGCACGTGCGGGTACTGGCGCTGAAGTCGCTCGGCCACCGGCACGGCCGGATCGTTGGGGGGCCGGCCCGCCCCCCAAAAAAAGAACGCCCCGGCTTACTGCGCGGAGAAACACAGCCGG
>JANWXD010000053.1:0-260 GCA_025055455.1 Bryobacteraceae bacterium | reverse complement strand
ATCGTTCGCGCTCCGGACCGCGAACAAAATCTCGAACGCCGGATATTCCTGCTCGAAGAAACTGCGCAGGTTCCGCTCGAGCTCGTCTTCGGCGCCGGCGAGGGGCTTCAAGATGCTGATGGGCGGCAATACCTCGGGCCGTCGCGGGCGGACCGCTCGGTAGCTCCGGACCGCGGCCACGACCAGGAGGGCGTAGGCGATGGAACCGGCGGCGATCCCAGCCAGCGCCCAGGCCAAAAGACTCATGGGCAGCTACTCGA
>JANWXD010000052.1 GCA_025055455.1 Bryobacteraceae bacterium | reverse complement strand
GCGGGGCCCACCCGCAATGCGGCCACCCGGTTGACAGCCCTAAGGCCCCCCCATAGCTAGGTGGCGCCTGCCCAGGTGGCGGAACTGGTAGACGCGCTGGTTTCAGGTACCAGTGGCCTTGCGGCCGTGAAGGTTCGAGTCCTTTCCTGGGCACCATCCAATCTAACCATCTTCTTGTTTCGTTGACGTTTTCTATTGGGTTCCCTGCCCGTCATCCACTATCCCTCTTGCACCCTGATCTGTAACGATTTCGCAAGTTTCAAAGCAACGGTTGGGCGCGCGAGCTGCTTTCCAACCAAGAGTGGTGAACCACGCGATGTCGCGGGAGAGACCTTCGATCTGGCGGCCTTGAACATCCGGCCTCACCGAAACTGCACAAGTTGGAGACGAACGGCCTGACAGAGACGGCGCATTCGGCTCAAGTATCTGCATCCAGCGGATGACAACAGTGCTTCTTTCCGCCAATTGGGATATAATTCTCCGCGTTTGTCAGGAACTATCCTTCACCAACAATTTGATCATCGGCGGCCCCCGCGCCGAGCCCCGCGCGGGCGAGCGCGATCACCCGATCTTTGAGACGGACGACCTGCCTTGGTCGTCACCATGCGTTCGCCGTTGCCGAGCAGCAGGTGCTTCGCTTCCAGAAGCGCGATACCCGCTTCGATGTCGGCAACCGTCACCGGCCCGCCGCGCTCCAGCGCTGTTCGCATCAGCTCATGCCGGTCGAACGCCGCCTCCCGTTCCCCAAGCTCGCGGGCGGCCGAGGCCACGGCCTGGGCTGCCGCGAAGGCGCGCGAGAAGAGCGCGGCGAGGCGTTCGGGCACCAGCGGGTCGCCGTCGCGCGGGGTGAGCCCCATCGCGGCGGCCAGCGCCAGGCCGCGGGCGCCCATCCAGCGGATGCCGCGCATGGCGCGGTCCCAAACGGTCTCTTGCCGCTCGGCCTGGCGAAGCGCCGAACGGAGGAGGGGCGCAGGGTCAAGCCCGATGCGCTCGGCGGTCGCCTGCCATGCCGCCCCCCGCTGCTCGGGTGTCATCTTCGGGTCCTTGGCCCGGCGGGTGGCAAGCGCTGCGATTTCGCGCTCCTTTGGCGAGCTGCGGTCCTCCTTTCGCCGGCGCGTCGAGGATCTCGGCCCGGCGGGTGGAGAAGGCCTCGATCGCCTCGCGCGAGACGCCCTTCACCTCGAACTCGCGGTCGATCGGGTTCGGGGCGGGCACCGTCTCGTAGCGCAGGGCCTCTGCCCGCGCGCAGCTCGGCATTGTGGATCGCCCCCAGCAGATGCCGAGCCCGGTAGAGCTCGTCATTGCGCAGCGCGTGCCACTGGCCGTCGCTCGCCCGCGTCGCATTGGCCAGCACCACGTGCAAGTGCAGCTGCGGATCGCCGTTGCGGTTGAAGTCATGCGCGAGGGCTGCCGCCACCAGCTTCCCGGTCTGCTCGACCTGCTGGCGCCTGTCCTCCGGATCCCACACCCGCGCCTCGGCCAGGTTCTTCTCCGCCCAGGCCAGGGTCGCCGCGACGGACCGGCGGACGGCCTCGACGATGCACGCGATCCCGCCGAGGATGGCGAGCAGGCTGAGCGACTTCGGCGCCGAGAAGGCGAGATCGAGCCCCGGCCTGTGCTCGACCCGGCGCGGGTCCAGCACCGAGGAGTCCGGCAGGCGCCCCGCCAGCACGTCGGCGAAGCTTGCAGTCTCGACCCCGGCCTTCCAGGCCGAAACGCCGCTCCCCTTCGTCCATCCACAGGCTGCCATCGGTCAGCTCGCCGACGGAGAAGTAATTGTCGTCGGCATAGGATCCGCCCGCAGCCGCCGCAGAGCGCATGGCAGCGAGGCTCATCACCGGCGCTGGTCCGCCGCCAGTCGCGGTCGCCCGCCTCGGCAGCAAGAACGGCGTGCGCCTGCTTCCAGTCCTCACCCGGCAGCTTGCAGTCCCTGCCGCCCGTCCTGCATGTTGATGACCGGGCACAGCGGATCGTCGCTGTCGATGACCTGCGCCCCGCCGACTCCCTCGATTTGATGAGGATTCTGCTCCATACCAAGGAGTAGACGAATGAGGAAGAGCCGTCTTACTGAGGAACAGATCATCGTCATGATCAAGGAGCAGGAGGCCGGTCTGCCGACCGCCGAGGTCTGCCGCCAGCATGGGCTGAGTCCGCCCGGCGGCAACACTTATCACACATAGCACTTTATTGAAGAACTTTTTTTGGTCGCCGTCTCTGATACCCAAGGTTTCACCAACATTGTGTCGCATTAACTTTTCGCCCCTACGCCGGCATTCGCTGTTCCCAATGGCTACGCTGCCACTTCCCCGAGGCGTCCGTTAGCGTCGTCCTAGGCGCCGGCGCCTGGCGCTTTCTTTCCCCATCGGAACAAGCTACGCAAAGGTCAACCCGTCCTCCAAACACGCTTCCCCACCCTCTCCCGAATGTCGAGACCTCGCCGACAAATGCGCCCACTCAAACGATCATGCCGCTTGCGCCAGCCCTTTGACGCCTGGGTGCGTGAATTCAAGAGATCAATTAACTTTGTCTTGATGGCCTGACAAAGACTTTTCTGGTAACCCCACCTAATTTACTGAGTTCTTCCGCTATTTAGAAGATACAGGCATTGGCTGGCTACCATTTTTGATGACTTCCGCATTGGCAAAGGGCGCAGCGCCCCTTGCCTCCAAGTTTTGACGGTCAATGACGAGGCCGGCTACGTTGGCGAGTGCGCGAACACCGGGCAGCGGTGGCATGCTGGCGCGCTGGTGAAAACGGGGCTAGGGTCACCGTCCATATGGAAACTGGTTTGTCAACGGGCAGCCGACCGAACTCCGGATCAGCCGAATTTGGAATTTCGAAACCCGCTCGCTGGATTGATCTTTCGTTCACATATTTTGCCGGCGATGCGAACGGTGTACTGCGCGCGGAGCCAAGCTGGTCAGAATCGGGCAGCCTCGATGGAACCTCGACGAGCTCTAAGGCGGGGTTCACACAGGCCTCGCGGGGCTTGACCAACCAGTCGAGGCCGGTTTCTTTGCGCCCTGAGCTTACACGTTTCGCCGCACCATACGAG
This sequence comes from Bryobacteraceae bacterium, assembly GCA_025055455.1. Classification (GTDB taxonomy): domain Bacteria; phylum Acidobacteriota; class Terriglobia; order Bryobacterales; family Bryobacteraceae; genus JANWXD01. The sequence continues at coordinate 10,703 of JANWXD010000052.1, read as the reverse complement.
ATGTGTGTACTGACGAACACGAGAAGCCCATACAGGCAAGTAGTCGGAGAGAATTCCACAGATCGCTATAATACTGGATCGTCGACCCCAGCCAGGGGAGCCTTCGAGGTAGCGAAGCGGACTTCTTCATGGGAAGTCCGACTTCAGGGACGTTTCGATCGCATGCTAGAGGATTTCGAAGCACGTACTTGTCGGAGGCTTGGAGCATAAAAGGTGGTCCAGTGGGAATTCGAGAGACTCGGACCGATGGGCGGGGGCGTCGGATACGGCAGGGCGATGGTCGGTTCACTCCCGCAGCCGGATCTCCTGGCTCGGGAAGCCATCCAGAATTCGGTCGATTCGGCTCTCAAGCGCCAGGAGCGAACGAAACCGCGGGTCAAGTTCCTGATCAGGGAGCTTCGTGGTGATAGGAAGAAGCGCTTTGTAGAGCTGGCCGGACTGGAGAGTTTCGCCCGGAAGGCCCCCGTCCTGAGGGGCGTTCCAGTGCAAAACTGCATGCCATTCCTGAACGATCCGGACACCCCGCTGCGCACGCTATGCGTTGAGGACGAAGGGACGACGGGACTGACGGGATCCGACGATGACCCCGAGTCCGACTGGTTCCGGTTCTTGCTGTCGCATGGAGACACCGAAAAGTCCGACAATCCGGCGGGCCACACCGGCGGCTCATACGGCTACGGAAAAACCGCCTTGTCTTCGGCGTCTCGGCTTTACGCGATTATCGCCTATTGGAGGTATCGGTCTGAAGGCCAGCCTTTGAACAAGCTCATGGGCGCCGCTTATCTTGAAGCCTTCACACACGAAGGGACTCGATGCACCGGTCGGGCATTCTTAGGTCGAAAGGTTCGCGAGACCGCCGACGGCCCGGTGACCAGACCTTGGTGGGGGGATGAGGCCGACAAGATTGCCGAGGCCCTGTCGATAGACCGGAGAGAAGGCGACCGGCTCGGGACGACAGTTCTCGTGATCGATCCTGTGGAAGAAGTAACGGCCCCCGGAATCATCCGTGCCGTCGAGACCTGGTGGTGGCCCAGACTGTTCGACGGCGAGCTTGACGTGGTCGCGGTTGACGAGCAAGAAAGGGAGTGGCGACCCGCTCCGAACGGAAGGCCCGACCTCAAGCCGTACATCCGATGCTGGTCGCTGCTGACCAACAGGGATCTTACACCCTCCCAGGGACGGGAGCATGTGAAGCAGTTCAATCGGATGGGGGGGGCTCACCCGGGCTCGATCGCGCTGGTCGCCGCGGAGGAGGAGGAGCCTGCCGGAGCAGACACGGACCAACCGGAGGTTTTCGAGGTTCCCCGCGATCGGATCGCGCTGGTGCGGGTTCCGAAGATGGTCGTCGTTTATCATGACCCCGGAGGTCGTGGCACGTCCTCCATCGCCGGCGCATTCCTGGCCCATGAGGATATCGACAACGTCCTCAAACTGTCCGAGCCTCCGGCCCACGACAAATGGGAACCTTCGTGCGCACGGCTGGAGACTCCGGAGGATAAGGAGCTCGTGCGTTCGTTGCTGAACCGGATCAGGCGGGAAGCCCGCAGTTTCCGTGCCGAGCTGCGGCCGCCGGAACCGTCGAGGGTCGCGGTCGCGGACGAGCTCACCCGCTGGCTGGCACAACTCTTCGGACCTGGATCGCCGTCACGTCCGCCCCCGACCCACGGTGCGTCTCCCATCTCCATCCAGTACTCTGAAGGACCCGACGTCCAGCCCGAGGACGGCACGGGATCTCGGCTCGTCGTATCGGCCAAGATCCGGGTGGCGGTCGCGGACGGGACGCCGCCTACCAGGGTCCGAGTGATCTTCAGGTGCCCGGTGCAAGAAGAGGAGAGCGACGGAGGTGACGACGTCCCGCTTTCCGTGGAAGCTCCGGATGGCTTCCTTCAGGAAGCGGGGGACCTGCCGACCTTCGTGGGCTCCCTGGAGCCCGGAAGGCCGGTTCACTTCGGCGTCAGGTCCCAACCCTACGAGGCTGACTGGTCGGTACGGCTGGAGCCCGAAGTGGAGGTCATCCCATGACGACGACGGCTCCGTTGGCAGGAGCCGTGAGGACCGAGCCACGCCTCGTGAGGCCGTTCTTCGCGCTCCGTGGCCTTGACGAGGCGCTGGACGGCGCCAGGCTCAGGCTCTTTCCGGACGATCCGCCGGCGGATGGTCCTTCCATTCCGCTGCCTCCCGATCGGATGGGTGACGTGGAGCCCGTCGTGCTTCTGCCGAGCCTCGAGGACGTCTGGCAGCGGCTCGGCAAACTTGGCCTGCGCGAAACGGTCCGCCTCGTCGTCACCGGCTTCCGCGAGCTTCCTCGACTCGAAACGGTAGTCGCCACCCTGCCGGAGAGCGAGGTCGCTCGAGACGAGATTCACCTTCCCGCCCAGGAGGTGAGACTTCTCTTTCGCGGGCGGCGTGCCGAACTGAGGGTGGCGCTCTGCCTCGACCGGGACGCCGCCGCTGCCGGCCCAGGTCTCCCGCGATGGAAAGGACATTGGATCGCATCGAAACGCTTCAGGGTCGGCACGACGGAGGAGCGTCGGCTCTTCGACGTCGAACGCGTCGAGGAGGAACGCTGGACCCAACTCGGCTTCCCTCGGGAGACGCTGTTCCGGATCGAAAAGGTCGGCGCAATCGATGAGGAAGACGAGGAAGGAAAGATCGCCGTGCTTCAGCTGCATGCGTCCGTCTACGACAAGCTGTTCCAGAGGCAGGACAAGGCGGTTCGCGCCGCAAAGACCCTTCTTTTTGAGCACGTGGCGCTGGCCATAGTAGACGCCTTCCGAACCGAGATCCTCGAGTCGGAGGAACCCGCGCCCAGGAGCGTCCTGGCTGGTCTCGTGGACCGACTGAGCAGGGCGGCCGGTTCCGGGGAGCGTTGGGACCTGGAACGTCTCAAGAAGGCGCTTCGTGACGACGACGAGGATTGGCAAAAGTTGCGTGCGGTGTTCAGCCGGATCTCGAAAAGCGTCGAAAGCGTCGCCAGGGGATTCTAGATGCCTTATCCCACCGTGTCTTCTGCAAGGGCGAAAGAGGTTCTTCTCGGACGAACCGCGTCGACCGACGTCCTGGAGAAGCCGCAAGGCCCACCGTATTCCTGGGAGGAGAAACTGGCGTCTGCCGCGCGCCAACTGGAGCCACTTCTTGGAGATGTGGAGAGTCAACTAGTCGCGCTGGCGCCTGTGAAGCGGAAGATGAGCGAGGCCTGGCGGTCCTTCGAGGTTTCGGCGGCCCGCACCATCCACGACGCTATGCCGCGCACGCATGAAGCGTTGTCTGATCGTGAATTCTGGACCTGGGCCGCATGCTTTCCGTTGAGGGACGTTATCCGACGTCGCTACGCAGGCAAGCCGAAACACGCGCCAGCGCTGGAGAATTTTGGGATCGGAAGCTTTTCGGAAAACTTCGTCTATCGTTCGTGGCTCAGAGCGGAAATATGTACCGTCGACCCGGAGGATGGTCCCTGCGACCTCATCGAAAGGGGTTCGATCGACTTCTGGCGCAGCCATATCTTCAGGCAGCGGTACGGGGCCAGCCCGGCGCTCGCGAGGGCGTTCGTTCGTGCCGTCTATCCTCATGCTGAGGAACCGACCAAGGCGACGTTGAGTGGCCCCGACATCCGGCAGCTCGCGAAGAACATCAGGAAGGTTGCGTCGAACCTTCTCGTCGCGACCCTCGACGAACATGCGGCAGAGGAACTCTTGCGCAGAGAAATGACGAGACTGCGAGGGAATGACGGTCCGAGACTGGCGCGGGAAGGGACCCGCAAGGAGAGTCCTCCCAGGTCGGCCCTCCGCTGAAGGACCTTTGGCTGCATGAGCTTCGAGATTTCGTGGCGACGGCGCGACGGCAAGATCGTCCGGCTCCAGAGGTTCCGATCGACAGCGACCGAGACCGTGGTAGACGACCTCGCCCGTCCGGACCTAGACCCGGCACGTGCGTGGTGGCAGGCAACGTTACGTGGCGCACGTCCTAATCCACCGCCACTTCGACGAGAGCTGCGGATCCTGGACGTCTTTAGCGGAGCCGGCGGCCTCGCGCTCGGAGCGGCCATGGCGTCGGAGTCCCTCGGTCGCCTACCGCGCCTGTTGGCGGCCATTGACGTCGACGCGGGCGCGCTGCGGGTACATCGCCGCAACCTGGGCACGGAACGCCTCGTCAACGCCGACGCTCGCAGTCTTGTACATGGAGCAATCAATGGTGCGGATGAGAAGTTCCGGTTCGCCGATGAGCCGAGACTTGTTGCCGACGAACTTCGGAGGCTCACGGCTCCAGACTTGGTGATCGGCGGCCCCCCATGCGAGGGACATTCCAATCTGAACAATCGATCGCGACGAGACGACACACGCAACGAACTATTGCTCACTGCGGTCTTTCTTGCGGTTGCGTCGGGCGCCCGCGCGATGATTCTTGAGAACGTAAGGCACGTTCAGCGGGATAGGCGCGGCACCTTGAAGGCGGCAGATTCCGCGCTCCGACAGGACGGATGGTGGGTCCGCAGCGTCGTACTGGATGCCGGCCGGTTCGGCGCTCCGCAAACCCGCGAACGCCTGTTCCTCGTGGCATCACGTGACGACATCTGCGAGCGTTCGTTCCAGGCCGTCATCAACAGCCTGGAAACGCAGCCGATGACGGTCCGGGACGCGATCGAGGACCTCTTGGACGCCGACGAAGGAAATGTCTTCGATACTCCGGCTTGCCCTTCCGAGGAAAACAGAAAAAGGATCGACTATCTATTCGATAATGAGCTCTGGAATTTGCCGAATGAGGTGAGGCCTGCGTGTCATCGGGATGGGACTTCATACACGGCCGTCTATGGCCGGCTTTGGTGGGACCGGCCGTCCCCGACAGTCACCACAGGCTTCGGAACTCCCGGGCGCGGTCGATACATCCATCCGAAGAAACGACGGCTCATCACGCCGCATGAGGCTGCGCGGCTCCAGACTTTCCCGGACTGGTTTGATCTCCTTCTGGACAACAGCAATACAGTTTCCCGTAAGCAACTTGAAAAGTGGATCGGTGACGCTGTACCTCCGGTTCTTGGATTCGTGATCACCTCTGCATTGTTAGGAGCCCTCCAGGCCGCAAAGAACGAACCATAAAGAATGTGCTGGGGTAGTTTTGAACAATAGTTTTCAGATCTGCGTCGACTCATCAAACCGTGGGTGATGGATAGGTCGGGGGATTAAACAATCATATATTTACGCTGGCGATTGTTGAAATAGTTAGCTTAACTTGTTGGCCAACTCAGAAGTGGCGTCCTTCCCTGTTTGGCCGAAGGGCGTGGAATGTGATGTTCTGGCTAGGCTTCGAAAAAGGACGTGAAGGGACAAAGTTGAGCAGTCCTTCGACAATAGTTTCAAGGACAGCCCGCTGCCGGCAACGGATTGCTGCACAGCGCGACAACGGCATAAGGCGGTAGGGACCCCGCAAGCGCTCAATGGCGCCAGCCGTCATGGAGACCATCTCCCTTGGAGGTCTATTACGCCGCGGTTGCCCCGAGGGCTTTGCTGCCTCTGGAGTGACAGGAAAAAATGGCTTGTCCGACCTTGGATTTCGCCAAGTCGCGCTTCAAGCCACCTAGAGCGGTCCGCCGCGTGCCCGGACCCGCGGACCTCTCGGTGAAGCCCGTGGAGGCGCCAAATTCAACTGACGATCGGCGAGGCTACCTTCCAATTCCCCTCATATTGGTCCAGAGCCTCAGGCGAGCAGATTGCGGAATCGAGGCTGCCATCGTAGATTGATGTGCACAGTTCGCCCGGCCAATGAACCGTCCCGGGTTTTTCCGGGGGCGTTCTGTTTTGGTTTAAATGACTACATCAAGCCCCTTTTTAGCGATATCCGAGTTGGCATCGGCCTCGGCGGGGTATGGCCGATGCATCGGAACAGGCGGTAGTTGCTCGACCGGTCAACATTAGAGCTTTACCATTCGGACGGTTGACGCGTTCGGTCATACCGCTGCCGCCACATCACCTTGGCTTTGTAGAGTGCGTTAATGGTCCCGGCGAGAGCGTCGTCATGCGAGTTCCCAACGGTGCAGACCGACAGCACGAGGTTCGCCCCGGCGAGGCACTGGATGTCGGTCATGGCAAACAACTGCACGCCCCTGACGCTGTGGCGAATCGGCTCGTCGGCTGCGGACGGGAAATGGGCGTGTATCGTCTGCTTCGGCGCGTCCAGCACGAACCCTATCGTGGCGCGCACTCGTGGCGCGCATTCTGACCCCCCAGCCGCCGGTCCGCTGGGCAAAGGCATCGATCACAAGGGCGACCTGGGCAAAGCCGGCCAAAGCATGGGCGCGGGTCGGGTCGACGACCCAGAGCGCATTGGATCGCTGCACCTTCAAGGCCCGGTTGACTCGGTCCACCGGACACGAGGCTTTGCGATTGCCGATGGTGGTTATGGCATTCGTTCCGCGCCTGATCCCTGCCAACCCCATCGCGCGCATCAGGCGTTCAACTGTGTTTTTGGCCGACTTACGCCCCGCGCGCCGCAGTTCGCGCCAGGTCTTGCGGGTTCCCTGAAGCCCAAAGCTGGCTGCAGGGGCACGTCTGATGTCGTCGCCGATCATATCTTCGTGTCGGGCTCGCGCCGGCCGCTCGTCAGGATTGGCAAGTCGCACATCCTGTAAGGACTATGGAGCAATGATCAGTTCACGGCAGACCGGCTCCACACAAAAGTCGTCGCAGTGGGCGTCAATCAAGGATGCCATAGTTCTCCTTGGCGTTGGAGCTCCGCCTGCACACAATATGCCTATGCCATGTGAAGGATCTCCTTACTCCCGCGCAGCTCACTCGCCTCGCGTTTCAGCAACGTCAGGCGAGCCTTTTCGTCCGAGATCCTTGTCGCTGGCGCGCTTCGTCGGTCTGCCTCCTCGCGACACCAGCGCCGACGCGTCTTGGTCCTGCTGCCGGTCTTGCAAGCAATTGAGGTGAACGCCACCCATGCCGAAACATGGTCAGCCCGACGCTCGCCAACCGTGCGGACCGCTCGCTCTCGGACCTCAAGCCAGAATCTGACTGATCTCTTGCCCGTAGTGCAGGCTCCTTTTCGCATTCGGCAGGCTCCAGAAAATAAGGGCCGACTCAAGTCGTTACATTTAATAATGACGATCCTTGGAAATTCGGTTAGAAAAATAGGTTACTGTTACTGTCTCCGGAATTTCCCCTGATCCAGCCCGAGAGTCGAAGAAGCGTGTCTTGCAAAGATGACGTCGTTCGTGTCTCGCATTCCCATACAACCGCCACTCGCCAGCCCATTGCCGCGAGGGAGTCAGCGGTCCGGCGGTCTCGAGCCTCGTTGGCAAGGAATTTCGCTCGCCAAAACTCTTCCCGCGTTGTCGGAACCGTCGCGTAGGGACATGCCTTGTGCCGATGCCAGAAGCAGCCATGGACGAATACGACCACACGCCATTGAGCAAGCACGATATCGGGTCGGCCTGGGAGCTTCGGATCATGAAGACGGTATCGAAACCCCATCCGATGAAGACCCGTTCGCACCCGCAACTCCGGTGATGTATTACGCTGGCGCACAGACGCCATGATCCTAGACCTTGTCAAAGGATCAACGCGATCAACCACGTTCGTCACCTTCCGAAATCGGGAATACGGTCCTGACGATTTTCCCTTGAGAGATTTTGGCCTGCCAACTTCATCGATTTGTACGATATCCGCGTATGGACCCGCTGGGGGGCAGTCAGAACTGCCCGCGATCGTCTGCGCAACCCGGCCTTTTCGGTGAAAGCGCATCCGGACAAGCTTTCCCGACAGGGCTTGGTGGCGAAAGCGGCGGAGCGGGAACACTTCATCGCCTTGCATTGAAGGCTGAACCGGCGACGGCGACGGCCGCCTCCTTGGCCCGCTTTCGCTCCCGCCCGACCTGACAACAAGGATGATTCGGGTGCCAAATGGCGCCCCGAAATTTTCTGGGACCGGGGGAGGGCCGAGTTGACCTGCGCGCCTGAACGCATCGGGATGGAGCCATCGGACGACTCCAGGCGCCGTCCTCGTCCGACCGGGTCGGTCGGTATCGGCGCACCGGAACCGCGCTCGCTCATGTCCCCTCGAAGTTGCCTCAAAAGGTCTGACGCGGTCCCGTCTCCAGGCATGGAAACGCGACCGAGGGGTCCCGGTTGGGTAGTCATTCGCCTAGAGCTAGCCCGGATGCGACGGTGACCCCGATACCGGGTCCCCAATGGCCCCTCGGGAACCCCTTCCAAGGATTTAAGCCGACATTGTTTCGAAGCACGGAAGCGCAAGCAAGGAATCCCGAGGAGCGCTTTCGGGTGGGCAGTCATGCGCCTTGAGCTTGTCGGCCACGCGCCGTCGGCGCCCGGTATCCCCCACCTTTAGCGGCCGGACTCCGCGACCGCAAAGGGTCTGAAGCGGTCCCGTCTTGAGGCATGGCAACGCGAGCAAGGGGTCCCCAAGGCACGCTCTCGGGTGTGCGTTCACACGCCTTGAGCTGGCCTGCCACGCGCCGTTGGCGCCCCGATACCGGGCGTTTCCAGGCCCCAGACGGTCCCCCCACCGTCCAAGACGGTCCCCGCTCCAGGCATGTTAACCCGGGCAAGACCCTCAGGGAGCCGGCCTGGACGATTTTGACACCGTACGCACGCGCCCGCGCGGGGCATAGCGTTGAGTTTGCGAGTAAAATCCGGCCATACCCGATGAGTCGCCCGGGGCAGGCCCAAGTCAGGCCTGGGGCAGCCTTGGGGCAGCCACCGCTGCTAGCCTGGGGCAGCCTTGGGGAAGCCTTAGGGCAGCCTCTCATGCCGCCAGTGGGCAGGCAGCGAGCGGATCGCCCATGCCGCCGCCGGGGGTCCGGATCGCGAGGGCAGGGGCCGTCGTTTCGCGAACACCTGAGGCCAAGGACAAAGCCGGAAGCAAGGGTGCGGCACCACCTCCGAAAGCCCGTATTACGGGGCGCTGACGCCAGTCGCGAGCGAGCGCGACCGCGCCCGTCCCAGGGGCCTCGACCTCGACCGCAGCGGCCCGGTTCGGGGCCGCATCGGCATGCGGACCGGACCCGAATAGAGGCCCCGAGGCGGCACGGATCGGGGAGCATTTGGCGCCTCTGAATGCCCGCCTCATTTTGCAGCGTCCGGTCCCCGGCTTGCACAGATGGCGCGCTTTCCGCAGGCTGGGAAAGGCGCTTTCGGCGAGGTGTTCCGTCCCCTCCAAGCTGGCGCATGCGCCTTGCTGAAAGCGCCTGCCGCTGGCCCGCCACGGTTGAACCGCGTGCCTCGGAATACCCGCTCCCCGCCCCGCAAGCGGCCGGATCGCGCCCGCCTAATGCGACCGAGTGCGGCGCGCTCCGCGACGTCCGGCAGCGTTCTATAACGCGGTGTCAGGCCCGGCGAGGCAGGTGATGATGTCCTCCCTGCGCGAGCGCTGGATGGACCCGGCGAGGAGGACCGGTTTCGGGAATTCGCCCGCCCGCCGCATCCGGTAGAAAGTGCTCCGCGACACCCGGAGATGCACGCGCACCTCCGCCTCGGTCATGAGGTCGGGAGGAGGCTCGGCCGGCACAGGTGCGGGCCGGCTCGCCGCACCGGGATACCCGTCCGGGCGCGCCTCGTTCGGCATGGCAGGGTGCCCAAGAACCGGTCCATATCGGGTGCCGAGGTCTCGCCCCGGCGCACCCGCGCCGCTGACCGCGGGACCAGACTCCCGGAAACAGGGCGGGAGTGCCGGGGCGGGCCCTCCCTGCGCGGGCGCCATGACGGAGCCTACGCCAGCCACCCCGGACGCGTGTCCGGCCTTGGTGTGCTAGTCGGGTGGCACTGCAACCGGACCGAGGCGCACAGGTTGGGCGGCTGCGTCGCTCCGGTCGCGCGGCGGCTCCCAATGCCGGGCAAAGCGCGCCAGCCAGTCGCGCCGCCCCGCAAGCAGCTGGCCGACCTGCGCCGACACGCTGTCTCCGCCCGGGCCGTGCGCCAGAGGTGCGCTCAGGCGACGGTGCCAGACGACCCGCGCTGCTGCAACCGCCCCGAAGCCGACGACCGCCGCCGGCAGCGCGGCGGTCGCATCCGCGAGGAGAAGCGCACGGCCGACCTCGCCCACCGCGAGCGTGGCAGCGAGAAGACCAAAGGCCCTGGCCCCGGACAGCTCCACGGCCGCTGCCTCGAGCTTCGCGGCGGCCGCCCGCGACAGGCTCCGGCGCGGCACCGCGGCGACAGCGGGGCCAAGCGAGGGGCGATCGGGATTTTCCATCGGCCCAAGGTCCCACGCCGACCGGAGGCGATGAAGGGCATCTCTACCTTCGGTGCCGGCGGTGCACCCGCCTTGTCCGGATGCGCGCGCGATGGCGGACGGTGGCCGGCCCCAGTCCGGCGAGGCCCCGCAGTAGCTGCCCCACATCCAGGAGGGGAGGCCCGGGCCTCTCGTCGTCGCCCGGCCCCCTCAGCCTCCGCCCATCACGAACCCGGCCCATTGCTCCAGGAGGGTGCGGCGGCGGGCAGGCATGGTGGTGCGCAGATACGCCGCCTCGACCGGCCCGCCCGGGGCGGCATCGGCAAGGCATGCCTCGGCCACCTCGCGCGGCGCGTGGGCGACGTCGGCCGCCCGGGTGCGAAACGAGTAGCGAAAGCCATGGACGGTCGCCTCGGCATGGCCGCCCTCCCGCGGGAGCTTCGAAAGCGCGACATCGCTCAGCGCCCGGCCGGTCGTGGGCCCGGGAAAGCACAGGGGGCTCAAGGGGTGCAGGGCCTC
>JANWXD010000051.1 GCA_025055455.1 Bryobacteraceae bacterium | reverse complement strand
CCACGTTCGTGTTCCTCCTCTAGAGCCCAGCTGGAGCCTCACCTGGTGCGAAAAGCGGGCCTTGATCTCAGCTTAGCGATCGGCGCAAAGAAGCGGCGCTCCTGGCTCGGCCCTCGGCCACGGCCACGCTGGGAGTTGCCGCGCTCGCAGAAGCGCCAGCTTCCGGCAAGTGCGCTCCGATCAACTGGAAGAAATCCCCGCGCAAGTTTAAGTCATGAGGCGACCGTCGCCAGAATTTATGCTGGTTCTTTGCGGCGCTATGATGGTAAGTTTGGGCGCTGCGGCCTTCACTAAGTCCTGGTTCAGCCCCTCGTCGGTGGACTTGCGCGTGTAGATGGCGCAGCGGACCGGCATGGGCGTGCCGGTTGCGTTATCCCTGTTCGCCATATGGACAAGGATGTCCTTGCTCTGATAGTGGCGGATGAGCGGAGTCCCCGGCGAGGGCGAGCGCGGATCGAGCGACGGCTTCAGCCGCGTCTCGGTGGTCCGGCCGTTGTCGAGCGGCTCGCGCAGGAAGTTCTTAGGCGCCCGGATGCGGAGATCGGCGTCATCGGCAATCTTGAGCGCGCGCTGGCGGGCGCGCTCGGAGAGGCCGCCCCACGCATTCGCCTGGATGCGCCAGGCGATGCGGCGGAAGAGGAACTGCTTGTGATTCGATCGGGACTCTTCGCCAAACACCTCGCGGTACTTCTGTTTGAGCTGCCTCGTGGTGAGGCTGCGGAGGCCCTCGATCTCTTCTCGGATTTCGGTCTCGGTCTTCATGGCATTAACCGGCAGTCACATGAGGGCTCTCTGTCTCCGGGAAGTCAACTTGCTCGGTGGGAGGAGTGGGGAAGATCATGCGCACGAGTGCATCGCCGAGGACGGCGGCAACCTCGCGGATGGCTTGATCGAGCGCGGCATCGTGACCGCGCATGAGCGGTGTCCTTTCGGAAACCACCCACGACGATCTCCGCTTGGCGGTCGAACCGGCGTCTGGTGGATAGGATCGGCGCGGCGTTCTGCCGCGTTCGTTAACTATATTCGCGGTGCGGTTTCAGAACGTCCGGCCTGGGGTCGGACAACCCGCGCGATGGTGTTAACCAAGTCCTGGTCTACGCCCGGAGACGGGGAGAAACGGCCTCCGGCAAACGTTGCCGGAGCGCACGGCTGGCCGTTCAGGCGGGACGCGGCTCGAAACGGAGAGACTCGGAAGTGCGGAAAACACGGCCAGTTGCGGACTTACGGACGGAGACAGGCGTTAACAGGCGGGCGGGAATCGTTGCGGGGAAAAGGTTTGGCTCGCCAGCCCGATCAAATGAAACGGCCGGTGATCGAGTCCGAACAGGCGCTCCAGAACGATGAAATACAGCCTCTCGCTGAACACCCGAACGGTGCCCTGGGCCGCGGGGCGGAACAGCGCGTGGACGAAGTCCTCCAGCGAGCGGATGCGGCCGCCCTGGCTGAGCCACGCGAAATCATCCTGCTGGAACCAGGTCTTCAGCCCGTGCCAGTCGAGCCACGCCATCACGGCCAGCGCCGGCAGAACCAGCCAGGCATCGCGCAAAACGGATTGCCTCATCGCGCCGCAGCCATCAGCCGGAACTTCGAGGCCACCACGCCCAGCCGCCTTGTCTCCTCGCCGCGCGGCGGGATGAACCGGTCCAGAACAAAATCGACGAGAATTGCATCTTCCCCCGTTATCGCCGCCGGGACGGCAAACACGGCGGTGTGCGCCCCCGCTTTCGGCGCGCGCCACTGGCCCAGCGTCCGGTCTGCTGTCTTCGCCGTGATTGTGACACCCGCCAGGTCGGCCCAGCCCGCCTCCGGGATCCAGAGGTCGAGCTCGATCCGCGCCTCCTTGCCCTTCAACTCCTCGGGAACGCCCAGCGACACGGTGAATTCCGGCGCCGCCCACCGCCAGCCGCCAGGATCGGGTTCGTAGAACCCTTCGAGCAACTGCTCCTCGTCGGCCGGGTTGGCGACGTCAATGGCCGGCTGCAACTGCGACGGCTCTTCCACCGTCAGCCGGGATGCGGGTGGCGAGCCTGACGGCATCCCGCCGCCGCAACGAGGAGCCAGCGGCGCAGGAAAGCCGCCGCCGTATGACCCGCAACGCCCGCGCCCAGAACCACGATTCGCGCCATCCTTGCGCACCTCTCTGCGCAGGGTGGATGCGTGCGCAGGATTTTCGTGACAGAAGAATTTCTGTCACGGGGCTGCCCTCGCGGGCGTCTACCGAAGCGTGGAGGACAGCCGGTTCTACTTGCACGACGAACCGGGTGCGTTGCGCCTGGAAGTGCGAGGGCGGCTGGACGAGGCGCTTCTGGCGCAGATGCTCGCCGGGCTGGCCACGGCGCGCTCGATGCAGAATGGCCGGCCGCTGGTGTTCGACCTGCGGCAGGCTGCCGCCGTGGAGCCGGAAGCATCGAGGAGGCTGTTTTCGGTTGCGGGCCCCGAAGCGCGCTTTCTTGCGCGCGACGAGCATCTGCCGGGCATGACAGACGGCCAGGCGCGGCAGGCGCGGCTGGTGGCGGAGTCCCGCTTTTCGGCGATGCGGCGCGCCTGGTGCCTGCTTCTGCGGCTGCTGCGTCCAGGATGCGCCTGCTCGACGTGCCAGCCAGAGCGCTTGTGGATCCTGTAGGCGATGCCGCGGCCGAGGCTGTCTGGGCGCTCTCTGTGGCGCCATGAGATTCCTGCGTTGCCGCAGCCATCCGGAACAGGCGAAACGCGCAACCGGGAGGCCGAAACCTGCACAATCGCCCGGCTGTCAGGCAGCATCGGGGATGTGCATCCCCGCCGCCGCAGGCCTGTGCGATTGTGAAGGGACGGACGCGAAGGCCCTGCCGGCGTGTGCGAGGGCGCCGCGGGAGAGGGAGAGCCCGATGAATTCTTTTCTCTGGTATTTTCTGGCTGCGGCCGGCGAGATCGCGGGCTGCTTCGCTTTCTGGGCCTGGCTGCGGCTGGGCAGGAGCGTGTGGTGGACGATTCCGGGGATGCTGTCACTGGCTCTTTTCGCGCTCATCCTGACGCGAGTGGATGCAGCGTGGGCTGGACGCGCGTATGCGGCCTATGGCGGCGTCTACATCGTGGCGTCGCTCGCGTGGATGTGGCTTGTGGAAGGCAGCGCGCCGGACCGGTGGGACCTGGCGGGTGCAGCGGTGTGTTTACTAGGGGCGGCGCTGATTCTGCTCGGGCCGCGGGGGTGGTGATCAGGATGGCCAGGTTGCGGTTCGGGCAGCGGCTGCGTCTGGGCGGGGCAGGACTGCGGACGAGGCGATAAGGAAATCACGCGGCCATGGCGCGCATGGCTGGGCTGAGCCACTCTTGGAGTCCTGCGGGGCCGCTGCGGAAGACGAGGCGCGCCGCCAGGCCATGCCAGGCGGCCAGGCGCATGGCAAGCCGAGGCGGAGCCACGCAAAGGGCGGTGGCCCAGGCGTCGGCGATCATGCAACTGTCATGAATGACAGAGGCTCCAGCGGTCGGGCCATCGGCTGGGGAGCCCGTGGTAGGGTCGATGAGATGGCTGATGGAACGCGAGCCGGCCCACTGGCGCTGGACCCAGTCGCCGGAGCTGGCGACGGCGGCGCCGGACAGGGCCAGGAGCGTTTCCGGAAGGGATTGAGCCACCAGAGGCGGATTCTCCAACTCGACCCACCAGGGAGTGCCGTCCGGCTTGACTCCGAATCCGGCCAGCTCGCCGCCGATTTCAACGAGGGCTGCGGCCAGGCCGCCTTGTCGCAGCCAATCGAGAACGAAATCGACGGCGAAGCCTTTGGCGATGCCGCCGAAGTTCAGTTGCAGGCCGCCGGGCTGCCAGACGGCGCGGCGTGTGGGGTCGAGCCGCAGTTTCCGCCATCCGCAACGCTCAAGCACTCCGAGCGCCGCGGCCTCTGTGGGAAACACCGAGGCAGGATCCGGGCCGAAGCCCCAGAGCGAGACGGCCTCGCCCAGAGTGGGATCGAACCAGCCGCAAGTGGCGCTGGCGATTTCGATGCCGCAACGGAGGACGCGGAACATCTCCTCCGGTAACTCCACCCAGGAAGCCGCCGGGGCGCGGTTGAAGCGGGACAGGCAGCTTTCCGGATCGTAGTGACTCATCTGCCGGACGACGATATCGAGCCGCTCGGCGATGCCGGCGCCGATCTGGCGGCTGCGGACGGCAGCTGGGGCGTGGCCGAAGGCGCGCACGCGCCAGGAGGAGCCCATGGAGCGGCCCTCCCAGCGCAGTTCGAAGCGCGCTTCCGGGCACGGTGCGGGAATCCCGTCGAGCTCCGGGATCAGCACTCGGCGCGGGGGCGCGCTTATTGGGGCAGCACTTCCAGGACCAGCACGCATGTTGCGCGGCTCCCGCCCCGTCCCGGAGCTGCATCGCCAGCGGCCGCCTGGAGCCAGTAGTAACCGGGCGCAGGGAAGGAGAGGCGGACCCGGCCGTCCGGGCCGCTGGAGAATTTCTGTTCGAAGGGCTTGTCGACGTGCCGGCCGGCGCCCTGGACGGCGGTCAGCTCGATGCCCGCGGCCGGCTTGCCTTCCATCAGGAGCGCGAAGACGGCTTCCTCGCCAGCGGCGAGATCGGTCGGATGGGTTACGGGGATGATTTCCAGTCCGGCGCCTGCCGGGGCGAGCGCCTCGCGGCTTGGCTTGCCCAGGGTGACGTAGGTTTCCACGCGCGAGGACATGCGCGTGATCTGCAGTTCGGGAGCGCCGGCGGGGACGTGGGCGGCCATCTGGTCCGGCGAGCCGCGCCAGCGTTTGACCTCGCCGTTCTCTTTCCAGGAGGCCATGACGCTGGAGTCGGCAAGCGAGATCCGGTAGGTGCCGGGCGTATTCAGTTTGAGATCGAAACTGGAGCGGAACTGGCCTGTATGGAGGTTCTGCGGGGCAGGGCGTGAGCCGCCGGGGCCGAGAATGGAGAGCCCCTCGAGCCGCAGCGGGCGGTGCTCGAACACGAAAAGCGTGTTCGACACGGCAGCGTCTACGGTGATCCAGGCTTCGCTGCCGCTGAGGACCGTGGAGGAGGGCAGAATCCACATCCGGTGCGCCCAGAGTGGGGAGAGCGGAAACAGCGCCGCTGCCGCCAGGAAAAGTGTGAATTTTTGGGTGAATGTCATCGGTTTACTTGTCCTTCATTACGGAGATTTCCACCACGCCGAGTTCCGTTTTTCCCTGAGCGCGGCCGCCTTCAATCTGGCGGCCGTCCCAGCGGAGCGGAGCGCGCAGGACTTCGCGACCGCCGAGTTCGCGGGCGGCCTCCGCGACGAGCACGTATTCGCCCGGAGGCAGGGCGCCCGGGCTGACGGGGGCCGTGTGGCGTCCCGGGGCGCGCGTCGGGCCGCTGATCCCGTCGGCGGGCAGGGCGAGCTCGCGGCCGGACTTGCGCCACCAGGAGCGTAGATCTTTCAACCAGGTGGAGCCGTCTTCGCCCTGGCCCTTCTTCGGCCGGATGTCGTACCAGACGGCGAGATTGGCGACGAAAGTGCCGTCCGGTTTTTCCAGCCAAAGAGCCACATAAGGGCGGTGGTATTCGGCCACTTCAACGCGGGGAATTTCGACCGCAGCCTGCCATCTGGGCGGGCCTGCGGTTTGCAGGAATCCGGCCGCTGCGAGGGCGGCCCAACGGGAGTTCATCGAAACAGCCTCCTTGCCGAAAGGATTTCCATCAGCGGTGAATGAACCACGCCGCCAGGAGCGCGGGAATGAGCAAACCCGCCGCCACCGCGGGCCAGGTGGCGGGCCTGCGGGGCGCATGGAGGAACAGCAGGCCAAGCCCCGTGAGGCAGAAGATGAAGCAAGACACGGAAAAAATGTCGAGGAAGAGAGACCAGGCGCGGCCCGTGTGGCGGCCTTTGTGCAAATCGTTGAGGTAGGCGATCCAGCCGCGGTCGGATTTCTCCATATGGACCAGCCCCGTGCCGAGGTCGACGGTGAGCCAGGCGTCGCCGCCGGGCCGGGGAAGGCTGGCCATCCATTCGCCGTCGTGCCGCTCGATCTGGGCGCGATCCCAGGCGAAGCCGAGACGTTGGCGGAACCAGGCCGCTGCGCGTCTCAGTTCCTCCGGCTTGCCGCTACGCAGTTGCTGGAGCACGGCGGCCGGAAGCACTGTGTCGACGACTTCCACCCTGGGTTTGGAGGGGATCTGCCCGGCGTGGTTCAGCGTGATGCCCGTGAAGGCGAACAGGAGCATGCCGGCCAGGCACAGAGCCGAGCTGACCCAGTGCCAGATCCGCATCTGGCGCCACAACAAGGCGCGGAAAAAAGGCCCGCGGGCCGGGCCTCCGGCCCGCGGGGTGGAAGGGGTGCGCTCAGTCAAGAGCGGTTGGGAGCCATTCATGATCGCCTGCGATTCAGAAGCGGTAGCTGAGGCGCATCGTGGCCGAGCGCGGGGGCGCCTGTTCCATCGACGCGCCTGTAGTGGCGTTGATCCAGATGCGCCTGTCGGTGAGGTTTTCGCACGTCAGCGCCCAGTCCCAGTGCCGGTTCAGGCGGTAACCGAGCGAGGCGTCGAAGCGCGTATAGGCGGGCAGCCACAGGGGGTCCGGGGCGGTGAAGGTGCGGGCGCCGTTGCTTCCGAAGCGTCCGCCCTGGTACAGCAGCGCGAGCGAGGCGCTCCAGCCCGCCAGCCGGCCTTCGCTGCGTTCGTACAGGAGGCGGCTGTTCCAGCTCCAGCGGGGCGTGCGCTCGGCTCGAGAGCCGGGGATGGCCAGTGTCGAGGCGGCGCTGGACGGGCCGGCGCCCGTGTACCAGGCATTGGTCCAGGCTGCGCCGGCCTGGAAGAAGAGGTCGTGGTGGAGGCGGGTTTCGACGCTGGACTCGATGCCGCGGCCGCGCCGCGTGCCGGCGGGCTGGTAGTAGCGGATGCCGTTGACGTTGAAATCGTTGACGCCGCTTTGCACCAAGGCGTTGTCGATGCCGATGTTGAAGTAGCTGATGGTAGCGGTGGAGCGGCGGGACGGCAGGTCGAACTTCAGGCCCGCCTCATGGTTGTAGCCGCGCACGGGGTCGAAGACGTTGCGGCGGCCCTGGATGTCCTCCAGCGTGGGATCGACCGGATTGAAGCTGCGCGAGTAGCTGTAGTAGACGGCCAGATTGGAGCGCAAACGGTACAGGGCCGCGTAGTTGGGAATGACGTCGCCTTTGCGGACGGGCTGGCCGCCGGGGTGGACCTGGCCGTAGCCGAGGCCGAGGCTGAGCACGAGGCGGTCATCGAGCAGCCAGGTGCGGTTCTGCCAAAAGCCGTTCCAGGTCGTCGTGCGGGTGAAGGGTCCGAAGAGGATCCGCGGGTAGACATCGGTGGGCGCGCCGAGACGTTGCGCGCCCGTATAGAAGTGCAGGGGCCAGGCGGCGGCGGGGGCAGTGCCGGCAAGGGATGTATTGGCGACGCCGACAACGCGCGTGAAGGCGCCGACCTGGTTCAGTGTGCGCCAGCCTTTGCCGCGCCACTCGTAGCCGGTGTTGAAATCGAATACGTGGTGGCGGTTGCGGTTGTCGCTTTTCGACTGCTGGCGCAGCACCTCGTTCTGCTGGACGAGCAGGGAGATCTGCTGCGCCGTGCTGACGGCCGGCGCCCACTGGTTGATGTGGCGGTCGTTGCGGAGCCAGCGGTAATTGAAGTTGGCCGTCCAGGCGGCGGAGGGCACGGCGCGGAAATCGAAGCCGGCCTGGGAAGTGTAGTAACGCTGCTGGCCGGCTGACAGGTTGACTCTGTGCGGGCTCAGATCATGAGTTGCAATGGGGCCGGTGAGCCCGTCATTGGCGGAGAGCGAAGTGGAGGGGCTGATCACGATGCCGCCGCCGGCGGGCCGGATCATCGAGCCGTACTGGAACAGCGGCATGACGGAGAACAGGCCGTTTCGGTCCAGCCGGTAGAGGAGCGAGCCGCGCGCGTAGCGATTGCGGTCCAGGACATTGCTGGTGAAATAGCGCTGGTTTTCCGCCGTAAACAGCGTGCGGTATTGCAGGCGCGCGTCCCGCGTGACAGCGCCAGTCGAGTCCAGGTCGAACATCCCCGACAGGCGATCGCCAAAGGACAGGCCCTGGCCCGGGATGGCGGCGCCGCGGAAATCGAGTTGCGTAGACCGGACCGGCTGCGGCTTCTTGGTGATGAGGTTGATCATGCCGCCAGGCGAGCTGGCCGGGCCGTACAGCAGGCCCGCCGGGCCTTTAAGCAGGACGACCTGCTCAATGCCGAACGTCGGAGCGCTGAACCCGCCGCCCATGTTGATCCCGGTGGCGCCGTCGACGCGGGTGTCTTCAGGCAGCATGCGAAATCCCCGCGCGTAGAAGTGATAGCCGCCGGCCCGCAAACTGTTGGGGGCCATTCCGGGGACGAAGGCGAGCAGCTCGTGCACGTTGCGGAAGTTCCGTTCCCGCAAGTCATTTGCATCGACGACGCTGACAGAGCGCGGGGTTTCCAGCAGGCTGCCGGGGATGCGTTCGACCGACTCCGCCGCCAGCTCCGGCGTGGCCACGACGTCGATGGCTTGGCGCACGGCCGCAGGCCGGATCTCGACCGAATGCCGGCTGGCAGCCTCGTTGAAGTTGAAAACGCGGGACGCCTTTTCAAAGCCGGTCTTTTCCACAACGACGGCGTAGCGGCCGCTGCGGCTGGCGTCAACGCAGAAGCGGCCCTCGGCGTCAGTGCGACCGCGCTTGTCCACTGGTCCCGTCAACTGGACCCATGCCTCCGGAACGCGCGCGCCGGAGGGATCCTGGACAAGGATCTCATGCCGACAGTGGCTTGGCGCGCCCGGTACAGCAGGCTCCGGATCCGGGCCATGGCCGACGGATGCCCCTGCCGCGGAAAGGGCCAGCAGGGCGGCTGCGGCGCCAGCGAAGCGCCATCCTGATCTGTCTATTTCTCCCATTCGGTTTGCCTCCTTTGTCGTTTCGCCGGCGGCGGCATAGAATGGGAGGAGCCGCCGCGCGATGCGGTGGTGTGCGGCGGGCCGGGCCGTCCGGGCAGGAGCCCCCGGCCCGCCGTTGTTCCAGAGATTTCAAATATCGCAAGTCAGTTGCAACTAGTCAAGCACAGTCTAGCAATCCAGACCAATTTGGTCAAGAGGAATTTCTCCGGGATCGGCGCGGTGAGGCGGGAAGGCTGTCGGCGCGGCCTGGACGTCCCGGCGCGCAGACAGCATCACGTGCAGATGATTTGCAGCCGGGAGGCGTGTGAGGAGAGGAAGCACGCGGCCTGCGGCGGGGTCTATTGAGTGGCGCCGGTCGTGAGAGGCAGCGCGCCGGACCGTTGGGACCTGGCGGGTGCAGCGGTGTGTCTACTGGGGGCGGTGCGAATTTTGCTCGGGCCTCGGGGGCGGTGAAGATGGCGCGGCAGCCTGAAGACGCCCGCCGGTTCGATTTGCCCCTGCCTTCTTACAGAAAACCGATCCTGCGAGGCAAGGCGCCGGACAGTGCGGGCGGCCGCTGACTCCGGCCTCTGGAGCGGCCTTCCTGCGCGGCGCGACAACCGTGCCAGGGCGGCCGACTCGACAGGCACCGAACCGTTTCCGAGCGCCGGTCCCAGCGCGCGGCGCGGAATCGGACGGGACGCGCAGACGGGGAACCGCGAGGGCACCCGCGATGGGATGCAGCCCTCGGCCAAGGCCGAGGGGAAATCCGGGGCCGGGGCAACATGGCGCGCTGCGGGGAATTTTGAGGCTTCCAGGGGAAGCGCGGCTTCATGACCGCCGCTGTCCCTTTTGGTCTCGTATCGTCGACATCTTCAGCCTGCGGGCAGCCGCGGCGGCAGGCCAAGGTGGGAGCAGGGGGAATTGTGTTCCTGTCCCCTTTAATTGCGCTGTGACCTTATCGTCATCAGCCTGCAGGCTGTGACAGCGGGAGAGCGCTGGGAGAGAAATGAGGAATTGTGTTCATGTCCCTTCTTTCTGGCAGAATGCTGCAATACGGTCTTCAATCACAAGAACAAAAACGTCAGTCATTGATTCCCGTTCAGCAGAAAACATGAAACCGGGATGTTTCCGCATCCAGCTACGGCGCGCGGCGTTTTCCGCCGGAGCGGGCGGGCAGTCCGGCAGGCGGCATGGAGGGGCTCACCCGCGCGAGTCCCGAGCCGATGACAGCGGTCAGGTGAGAAACGAACTCGAGGATGGTCGTCGCACCCAACCGAACGAGGCCGCTCGCGGCCAGCTTCGCCAGTCCGTGCACCATCGACCTGGCCGCCAAAGCCGGCGCCATGGCATCTCCGGGCGGGATCGTTCCTTCCGCCTGAAGCGAGCGGACGCCGTCTACCAGAGTCTGAAACGCCCGCCGCGCCGTTTTTCCAGAAGAGGCGGGTGCTTTCTCCGGGAAAGCCAGGTCGAACAACACGTGCGGGGGATCCACGTTTTTCTGGACGAAGCGGCTGTGGACCTTGCCTGCAAGCCGGAACCGCTCCGCGGCCGTGGCACCGCGGCTCAAGGCTTCCTGCATGGAAGCGTGACGGCTGCCGACGGAACTGGCACGCACGCTGCCGGCGGTGGCGGGCAGGATCGACCACGCGGAATTGTCGACGCCGCTGACAGTGAGGCACTTCATGAATTACGGGCGCGGCGAGTCTTACGGGCTGGCGGCGACGCCGGAGCGTTTCCGGCTGCGGTCGCTCGCGGCCCAGACGCCGATCGCCGGGCTGTATCTGGCGGGCCAGGACGTGGCGACTCTTGGGGTGGTCGGCGCGCTGTTTGGCGGGCTGACGGCGGCCTCGGCGGTTCTTGGGCGGAATCTGGTGGGCGCGGCCACGCGGGCGAAAGCGCGCGTGGCCTCCCCGGCGCGGCCTGTCCAGCTCCGGCAGGCGTGAGAGAGGCGGGGCGGGCTTCGTGCTGCAGGACAGCCGCGGCAGTCCCGCGGCGGCGCTGCCCGCCTTCGGAGCGGCCAAGCCGCTGATCGGCATCGAAATGTATTCCGTCCGCCAGGAGATGGCCAAGGACATCTTCACGCCGGTGCGGACCGTGGCCAGGATGGGCTATCAGTGCGTGGAGTTCTACGGCCCCTATATCGGCTGGAGCCTGGACCAGGTGAAAGAGATGCGCAAGCTTCTCGACGACCTGAACCTGAAGTGCCCGTCCACGCACAACGGGCTGAACAACCTGCTGCCGGAAAACATTCAGAAGAGCATCGAGTGGAACCGGACCCTGGGCAGCAAGTACATCGTTGCGGCCAGCGCCGGCAAGGTCGAGCCCACCGTGGACGGCTGGAAGAAAGTCGCCGAGGTGCTGGCCAAAGCCGATGAAGTCGCCCGCAAGGCCGGCTGCGCCGTGGGCTTCCACAATCACCAGATCGAATGGCGTCCGGTGGAAGGGCAAAAGCCGCTCGAAGTCATCGCCATGAACACGCCCAAGTCCGTCGTACTCCAGCTCGACGTCGGCACCTGCGTGGAGACGGGCAACGATCCGGTGGCCTGGATCCGCGCCAACCCCGGCCGCCTGCAATCGATCCACTGCAAGGAATGGTCGAAGGAGAAAGGCTACCGCGTCCTGTTCGGCGAGGGCGATTCTCCGTGGAAGGGCATCTTCAAAGCCGCGGAGGAAGTGGGCGGCGTGGAAGCCTACCTGATCGAGCAGGAAGGCCACGAGCTGCCGCCCTACGAAGCCGTGGAGAAATGCCTCGCCAACTTCCGCAAGGTGTACGGCGCGTGATTCGCCAGGGCGTCCGAGGCTTTTTTCTTCCTTGCGTTGGGAGCGAAATATATGACACCACTGGATGCCTCTCACGGCGGGGGCAGACCGACCCGTTAGATGGCCGCAACCATCTCCTGCCTTCCGGCGGCGCAGTGAGGCCTGAACGGTTCACGTGGCCAGAGACGAAGCTTTTCCTACGGTGCCACGCAACAAATGGTCCAGCTGTTGGCGTATATGTATCCGTCGCAGCCCGCCCCCACCGAAATCGATGAAACAGTGGTGCATCCAGCGTAATTCGCGCACCAGCCGCTATGATAGGACCAATTGCACCAAGTCTCAAGTCGTGTGCCAAAGACCATGTAGCTATTCACCATCGCATCCCAACACTGATAAAAGCGGTGGATTCGGGCATTCCCCACAAGTTACCAAAGTCGAGTATGCGCAGGGTAAATCTGCCGACGCTACGACTGCGAAAAGACCGACCAACATCCTGACAACTAAGCTAGATTTTATCATTTCCGGGCCCTCCTGACTCCTTTAGCATCCCGTTCAGCGCTTGTATCTGAAAATGCTCCCACGAGTCGAGCAGAAATACAACTCACCCTCGTTCGACACACCAATTCTATGTACGACTTGGTCCTGTGGTGTGAGGCAACGCCAGCGCCCCGTTGTCTGGCCGCTGCGATTCAAGCACACGACACTTGGACCTGCACCCCTGTGGTAGGGCCAGATAAGTAGACACATCTCCTGGCCCTTGCTGGCGGCATCTATCACGACGATGGGATTCCCGGGACGGGCGTCCGAGGGCGCCAATGAACTCTCTAGGCTTGCCTTGGCGTTTCTGGATCGCTCAACCGCCTCCTCGATTTCTGGCGATCTGACATCCAGGACATGGATGGCTCCTGAATTCAAGTTCTGCACCAGAATTTTCGCGGTCTCCCAGTCCACAAAGGCCACTAGGCCATCGCCGAGATCCAGTACATGTGCGCCGTTCCGCGCCCAGGACGGGAACTCCCGACGATGCCCATCTTAGTGCACTGCAATTCTTCCATCAAAACAGACCGTCGCGGGACTGCCCCACAAAGAAAAGAGGCCGCCGGCGATCGCACAATTCAGCCATGATCCGGCCGAAGTCGCGGATCGAGCGGCTGAGCCGGTCCACCTTGTAGACCACGACGCAATCGACCTTCTTGGCCTGGATGTCGGCCAGCAGGCGCTTCAACGCAGGGCGGTCCATGTTGGCCCCAGTGTAGCCGCCGTCGTCGTACTGTGTGGGTACAAGCGTCCAGCCCTCGCCGGCCTGGCTGCGGATGTAGGCCTCACCGGCGTCGCGTTGTGCGTCGAGCGAGTTGAAATCCTGGTTGAGGCCCTCGTCGGTGGACTTGCGCGTGTAGATGGCGCACCGGACCGGCTTCGGCGCGCCGTTGCCGTTATTCCCGTTCGCCATGCTTGCCTCCAGGCCGGTGGCCGAGGTTGTAGAAGGCAAAGCCGTTCCAGCGCGTGCCCGTGGCCTCGGTGACCGCGCGGCTCAGCGACGTGTAGATCCGACCGTTGCACTCGAAACCGCCGTCGGGCCGGACGTGGACGATGATGTCCTTGCCCTGATAGCGGCGGATGAGCGGCGTCCCCGGCAAGGGCAAACGAGGATCTAGCGATGGCTTCAGGCGCGTCTCGGTGGTCCGGCCGTCGTCGGGCGGCTCCCGCAGGAAGTTCTTCGGCGCCCGGATACGGAGATCGGCGTCATCGGCAATCTCGAGCGCGCGCTGGCGGGCGCGCTCGGAGAGGCCGCCCCACGCGTTCGCCTGGATGCGCCAGGCGATGCGGCGGAAGAGGAACTGTTTGTGATTGGATCGGGACTCTTCGCCGAAGGCCTCGCGGTACTTCTCCTTGAGCTGCGCAGTGGTCAGGTTGCGGAGACCCTCGATTTCTTCTCGGATTTCGTTCTCGGTTCTCATGGCGTTAAGGAAGCAGTCACATGAGGGCTCTCGGTCTCCGGGAAGTCAACTTTCCCGTCGGGAGGATTGGGGAAGAGCAGGCGCACGAGTGCGTCGCCCAGGATGGCGGCGACCTCGCGGATGGCTTGATCAAGCGCGGCATCGTGATCGCGCATGAGCGGTCTCCTTGGGAAACCACCCACGACGATCTCCGCTTGGCGGTCGAACCGGCGTCTGGTGGATAGGATCGGCGCGGCCTTTCGTCGCGTCCGTTAACTATATTCGCCGCTTGGTTTCGGAACGTCCGGCCTGAGGCTGGACAACCCGCGCGATGGTGTTAACCAATTCCTGGTTTCTCTCGGAGACGGGGAGAAAACGGCCTCCGGCAAACGGCGTGGGGGCGCAGATCGGCGCGGCAGGCCGGACACGGGATGCGACCCAGAGAAACGGAAGTGCCGAAAACACGGCCAGTTGCGCGGTTACGGACGGAGAGAGGCATTAACGAACGGGCGGGGGAAGGTGCTGAAAAAAGACTTGGCTCCTCAGGTAGGACTCGAACCTACAACCCTTCGGTTAACAGCCGAATGCTCTACCATTGAGCTACTGAGGAGTACTGTGTAACTCTCTTAATTAGAACACCGCGAGCGGCTTATGTCAAC
>JANWXD010000050.1 GCA_025055455.1 Bryobacteraceae bacterium | reverse complement strand
CCGAGCAGGCGCAGGAAGTGCTGCATCACGGACCGGTACCGCTGCAACGTCTGCGGTTTCTCGGGCGAGTGCACCCGGATGTGCTCGAGATACTCCGCCACTGCGTCGCGCAACGGCGTGCCCATCAGGACGCGGCCAGCACGCCCGCTGCCCACAGCGCTCAAGGGCGGTGCGGCGGGGGTGGAGCGCAGCCCGTTGCGAAGGCCCGCTGCCGGCGTCCTGCCGAGGTTGCTGAAAGGCGACGCCTCGAAATCCACTGCCGTCCCGACTGCGTCCGATTCCGGCGCCGCGAGGCCGAGCAGGGCCTGCCCGGCCAGTTCCCATTGCTTGCGCTTGAGAGCGTGGAGCGCCTCAGCCGGTGTGGTTCCGGCCGCCTCGCGACGCCGCTGCGGTCCTTCCCACCATTCGATGGAGTACGTGCCGGGGCGCGGATCCCAGATCCAGGTGTTGCCCCTTGCGCGGCAGCGGGACGAACTGCCACTGGCCGGGGGCGAGGCGGACTTTCTTGAAAATGCGGATGCGAGGGCGGAATTTTGTAGCGAGAGCCGGGTGTCGAAAATCGCGTTTTTACCGACACCCAAGCTGTAGCATGAAACTCAACGCGTCAAAACGCTACCAGAGACAGGTCCGATGGCGGAGAGGGCGGGAGACGGCTAGTACTGTGACTTGCAAGTCTCTGATGTGGAATCATTTGCGGGAATTCGTTCCCCTGTATGGGACTTGCGGATTTTCCCGTTTTTGCTCATGACTTCCTGCTTTTGCCCTGTCTGGCCCCCATTTCCCGACACCGGCCAGACACTGGCCCGGAAATTCGCGAAACGCTGGATCGACGCCTAACTCGTGACAGGACTGGCGAAAACCGGGGCGGGAACCGTTCGAACCTTGCGGGTTCGAAAAACCGGGAACCCGCCAAGTCCGCAACCGGTGGGATGGCTCGGCACCTGTTCCGAGTCCACGACAGTTGCAGCCGCCGATACCCATCGACACCTCGCTCAAACGCCCGCTCGGGCCGCGCCTGCGATCGTGTCACCAGGTGTGGCAGAGCGCCAGAAGACGTATTCGTGATGCCACCGGAGGTGCTCCGGTGCCGGAGCGAGCGCTTCGTCCTTGGGCCGCCGCGCCTGGCGGCCGGCCAGGGAACGAAACCACTCCTCCAGGCCTGTTCGTCCGGCGAGCCGGTTCGATACGAGGATGCGATAATCCAGATCCAGGCTCAAGGCGCCGCGGTCGAAGGCCCGGTGATGCACGGCGCACAGGGCGAGGCCGTTGGTGATGTGATCCGGGCCGCCTGCCGGCCGCCATCGGATGTGCGCGGCGCCAAGGCCCAGATCGGCCCGTCCCAGCCGCACGTCGTAGCCGCAAAGCGCGCAGGCGTGGCCGTAAGCATCGAGCACGGCTTCCCGAAACAGGATCTGGCGATCCTGCGGCTCCGGCAAGAGAATGTGGCTCAGGCCCACTGCTCCGAGAATCTCGGAATGGAGCGACTCCGGAAAATGATTTTGCAGGATTTCGAGCGCCGCCTCCGCCACCAGCCGCGGATTCTGACGAAAAGCGCGATCAATCTCCTCGGGAAAGCCGCCGGGAATTCTGCGCTCCCGCAGCTCGCTCAGCAGAGGTTCTTTGTCACCGCTCCTGCGCGGCAGATTCCCCGCGCCTTCGACTTCCCAAAGCCCGTCGTGCTGGAGGCGCCAGAAAGGATATTCGGGATGCACGGACTGCCGCGGCGGCCCGAATTCCTCAAGCAACCGGGCGAGTTTCTGCTCGATATCCGGAAATGGGGCCATCCGGGCCTCGCCGCGCACGACGCGGCCGAGAGCCAGCAGGATCAGCAGCGGCTTGTGCGGCGCCCGCTCTTCGCCCCGTTTCCAGACGTTCAATTGGCGGATTTTCTCGAGAATCAGGCGGGAATCGGATGAGTCCGGCATGGCTGGCTCTTCAGCATATGAGCGCGATGCGCCGCGCGCAACCGGGTGACACGGAAATGCCCGCGCCATCCGGATCCAGTCGATCGCGTGGCGAAAGCCCCGGCTGTCACATCAGACGAAGCGCGTGTACAGGACGCGCCCGCGCTCGTCCAGCACATAGATCGTCCGGTTGCGGCGGATCGTGACCGTGGTGGACGTGAAGCCCTGCAGACCGTCCTCTGGGCCGGAGCCTGCGAACCGCGTGTAGAGCACGCGCCCGCGCTCGTCATACACGTAGATTGTCTTCCCCCGCTGGACTGCGGATCCGATGGCCATATGACACCTCCTTTCGATTTGAAGATTCTTTTGCGTCTCCGCCAGCGGCGCCGGACACCGCGGCCCGTCTCACGGCAGATTCTGGCCGAGCCAAAGCAGTTGTTCGGCCACGACCAGTGCATCCACCGGCCAGAAGGCCTTCGGCCGCGGCCGCCGCACGCCCGCCAGGCCGCGGATCGGCCGGCAGGTCAGCACCCGGTCCAGCCACTGGAAGGGAATCGCTGTGCGGCCGTGGATGGCGCCAAGCAGCGCGCCGGCGATGGCGGCGTTGGTGTCCGTGTCGCCGCCCCGCCCGATCGTATCGGCGATGCCTTCTTCCAGCGACGGGGCGTGCAGCGCCTGGTAGAAGGCGTTTTGTAGTGCGAGCACGACGTGTCCCTGGTTCGTGGTGTAGTCAGCGGGCCGCGCGGTCGCGGCGGCCTCGAGCGCTGCCAGCACTTTCGCATGCGCGGCGATGCGGCGCGCCTCGCTGAGCGCGAATTCATGGGTGGCCCGGGCATCGGCGCCGTTGCGGATCGCAAACGCAAGGCTTGCGGCGAAGATGGCGTTGGCCTGGCGGCAGACCGGGTTCGGGTGGGTGAGCTGCGCATCTTCGTCGGCCCACTGTGCCGCGCGGTCCGTCGGCGCCCCCGCACCAAGAATTCCAAGTGGCGCCACGCGCATCAGCGCACCGTTGGCCTCGCTTGTAGGATTGGCGGCGCGGCGGCAGGCCTCGGAAACGCTGGCGGCTCCGCTGCGCCAGGCAAACAAGCCCGCTCCCAGCGCTGTGGCTACAGTGTTGCCGATGTCGAAGGGGCCGGATTCGCGCCACCAGCAGTAGGCGCGCGCCACGGCTTCGGCGTCGAAGCGGCCCTGTTCGAGAATCGAACGCCCCAGGATGAGGGCCATCTCCGAATCGTCGGTCGGCTGCCCGGCGATCGTGTCGAACGTGCCGCCGTCCTCCATGCAGCGCACTCCTTGCGGGTACCGCTGGGCGATGGCGTTCATTGATTGGAACTCGACCAGCGAGCCGAGCGCATCGCCCGCAAGCTGTCCCAACAGACACCCCTGGGCGCGGCGCAGCAGGGCGGGATCGGAAACGAGCCGCGCCCGAACCGGCTGGGCGAGGTCATACGGCTCTGCGGGCTCCGCAGGCTCCTGATGGACGCGCTGCCACGGCCGGCCTGCGAGCGCGTGGGCGACATCCTGTGGCCCTGCCACGCAGAAAGCACCCGCCGTGCTGAGGCCATCTTCGGTGTAGCGCACGGGGCGGCCTTCCTCGTCGAGCAGAACGAGCCCTGCCCCCCGCAGGAGCGCGTGCCCGGCAGCGGAACCCGGCGCGGAGAGCTCCAGAGGGGCAACCGCGGCAGCCACATCGCCGCAGGCAGTGAGCGCCAGCCCAAGGGCGGCGCTGGGTACGGTGCGAAAGCGATGGGGAGCTGCCAGCTCTGCGGTAAGCCGTGCCCTGCCGTCGGGGTTCCCTGCAACGGCCACCGTCCCGGGAGTCCGGTCCGGGTCTCTTGTTGCAGGCCGCCCGTTGCGCAGCACGGCCGGCATCCCTTCGGCCCACGCAAACAGCTCGCCCTCATCGTCCGGCCAATCGAATGCGGACACAACACCCAGCACGGGCTCTCCGCATCGCAGCAGTGCGATGGAAATGCAGGCGCCGCGGGGAGACTCTGCCGGGCCGCCGGTTCCCCTGGAAACATCCACGAGCCAGAGATGGCGGCGCGCGTCGCGTGCGGGTTCGAGTGTGGTCTCCCTGCCGCGGAACCCAAAGGAAGAGAATCGCTCAAGCAGCAGGGAGCGGATCCTCTGCTCGCCGGTCGCTGCGGCAGAGGTTTCTCCGGAAGGACCGGCCTGCCGCATCCAATCCCCGGCCTGCCGGGCCGCCTCGATCGCCGAATTCAACGCAATTTCGTATGGATTCTCGACCGTTCTCATTCCGTCTCCAGCGTAACGCCCCGCGATTTTCCCTGCCGCTGTGGCGCTCCTGTCCCATGATGGCGCAGCGGCAGGCTCATCTGCTGAGCCTGCGGCTCCATAAGCTGGAATTGGAGGACGGGATGCGGCCGGCCGGAAGGGAGAATTTCTTCACAATCGGAAAAGAATTTCTCGAAAAAGTTGACATATTCACGCGCTCTGTTTATAGTAAAAGGAAAGGCGTTTCTTCTCCGGGCTGCCGGACAGGGGTCGGGCAATTCCGCTCAGCAGCCTGCCGGCGTTTTGTGCCCGCTCGAGGGTTGCGGCCCGTCTTCGCGCCGCCCGGTTGGAAGTTCGGCCGGAACGAAGACGAGGAGTGCGGCCCATGTAGTACCCGCCAATTCGCTGGTTTCCCTCCCATCCCCGGACGCTCCGCGAGGACGGCTTTCGGCCGGCAGGCGCCGTGTCCCGTCAGGTCCCGGGCGGAGCGTCGTCCCGGCTGGGGTGGCAGTGAACGAAATTCTCTGAAGAAAAGGAGGGAGAAATGGATCCCATCACAATTCGTCACGAGCCGCCCGACAGCCGGATTCTGGCCCTCGCGGCGGAATACCGCGAGTGGCTTGAGGCCGTGCTCGGCTGCGCACCGGGGGAGATGGCGGCCGCGGAATTCGATCTTCCGATCGACCGCTGGGTGCTCGGGCGTCTGCTTCCGGACGTCGATCTGATGGATGAGGCGGCGGCCGCCGCCGGGGAGGCGGGTCTCGTGGAACGGATCGAACCGCCGCCGCAGCATCCCCCTCTGTTACGGCTGTCGCCCGAACTGCCCTGCGGACATCCGCAGTCCTTGCGGTGGAGCTGGAAGGTCCGCTGGGGCGCGACTCCCGTGGCCGTCTGGATCCGGGGCCTCGAGCGGCCCTTCGTGCTCGCCGTCATCGACATCATGGAGGCTGGCGAGCGGCGCCGCCGGTGCAATGTGGCCTTCCTTCGCCGCGCCGATCTGGCCCCGCTCACCCGTCGTCTGGCGGAGTTTCTCGCCTCCAGCCGCGCGAAGAAGGATATCTTCGTGGTCAACGGCCCCGACCTCAGTTTCACGCCCCGGGCGGGCTGGGACCACCTGGTGCTCGACGAGCGCGTGCGGCGTCTCGTCCGGGACGACTTTGAGCGCTTCCTTTCCAGCCGTGCGTGGTTTGAGTCCAAGGGAATTCCATTCCGCCGCGGCTATCTGCTGTACGGTCCGCCCGGCAACGGCAAGACAAGCATTGTGCGGGCGATGGCGTCGACGCCCGGCATCGCGCCGGCCATGCTCGTCTGGGGCCGCCAGAACACCGACGACGACGACCTGACGCACCTGTTCCGCTGGGCGGCCGAGCACGCCCCGGCACTGGTCATCATGGAGGATCTCGACCGGCACTTCTCGCATGCCCCGCATGCCGAGCGGCAGCACCGCATCAGCCTGGCGCACCTGCTCAATTGCCTCGACGGCGTGCAGAGCAACGAAGGCGTCATCGTCGTCGCCACGGCGAACCATCCCAAGGCGCTCGATCCGGCCATCCTGAGCCGCCCAGGCCGGTTCGACCGCGTGGTCGAACTGCCCAATCCGGATGAGGCGCTGCGTCTGGAATATTTCCGCAAACAACTGGACGGCACATGCAGCCAGGAGCAGTTGCGGCGCATCGCGCGGCGTTCCGCGGGCTTCAGCTTCGCCCAATTGCGCGAGGCCTACATCACGGCTGCCTGCCTCGCCTTTGACAGGAACCGCGACGTCGCCGCCGCCGACGTCGAGGAGGCGGTGGAGTTGCTGGCCGGCGCGGCGGGCCAGTCCGCTGCCGGTGCCCGGCGCCGCCCGGTCGGCTTTGGCGAGGCCGGCGCGGCGGCGTAAGCGGTGAAGTGCGGGGCTGCGTCAACCGGCAGGCGCGCAGCCGTCCCGGCAGCGGTGGGTCCTGCCGGGAAGCAAAGGCTGAAAGGACAGAGTATTGTGACGAAAACGGAGACGAAATATGCCGCTTCCCATTGTCGATTATCTGAAAATGCATTACCGGGAACCCGAGCCAGAATTTCTGAAAATGGCCCCGCAGGCTGAGGACCCAGCGACCCGACGGGCAATCGTTGAAGGATTTCTGAGATCGCGCATCGTGTACTATCCCGGCGCCGGTAATGATGGTCAGCCGATCAAACTCTTCAACCGCGTCCATGCGGCCCATGCGTACGTGTACGTGGATTATCTGATCAGCCGGGAAAGACTTCACCGCAATCTCACTCCAAACCCGGAAGATCGCACTTGCGGGTTTCGCGGTTACCAGACTGTCGCCATCCTGGACTTGGCTCCCGAGGAGATCGCGCCTTGGCCTCGTGAATGCGATTTGCGCCTGAACGGAGTGCGTCGTAGAGGCTGGTTCGTCACGAAGGATCTGAGGTCTTACGCTGCACTCTACGTGTTTGAGCGCAAGGCGGACTTTGATGACGAGCATGGTGCGCGGCGATTCGCCCTTCTGTTCATTAGGGCCGACGGATTCGCCGCGTACGATGCGATGTTCTGCCAGTTCCGATCGAAAGCCAGGCCCTTTTGCGTCGTGGTTCAGGACCATGCTTTCGGAGGCAATTGGAGCCGTTTCGACCGGGGACACCACCTGGAATTGATCGCGAAGCGGTCAAGAGTCTGGCCTGAACTTCTTCTTGTTGCCGAATGCTCAAGAGCGTGGGAGGGATATGAACCAGTACGGGTCGACGGGGAGGATCTGGAACCGGAGCGGGGAGGGATGCACAGCTTCCAGCGCTCGCTGTATCGGAGGGAGCGCTAGCACTGGCCGGCCTGCGGCCGGCGCAGTGCGCCGCCCGTCCGTCTTCGGCGAAGCCGGCGCGGCGGCGTGAGCGGTGGAGTGCGGGGCTGCGTGAACCGGCAGGCGCGCAGCCGTTCCCGCACCGGTGATCCCTGCCGGGAAATGGAGGCTGTGATCAGCACATGCAGTGACAGGAAAGGAGATCAATAATGTCGCTATCGATGGATGATTTTCTGCGACGGGATTACCGTGAGTCGGAGCCCGAGTGGTTGAACATGGCTGAGGAGACAGATAACCCGACAGTGCGAAGGAAATTCCTCCGGGGATTTCTGGGTTCCCGGATCGTCTACTATCCTGGCGCTGGCGAGGATGGGCATCCCGTCAAGCTTTTCAACCGCGCCCACGCGGCGCATTCCTACATTTACGCCGACTACGGCTATAGCCGGCACGAAGTCCACAGCATCGTCACCCCGCATCCCCAGAGCAGCCGCCGGGGGTTCCGGGGGTATCGGATCGTCACCGTTCTCGATGTCCAGCGGGAGGAATTGGCCCCCTGGCCGCCCCGCTATCACCTGAACCCGGAGGAGGCGCCGAATCAATCCGAGCTGATCGGGAGCAGGAGCCCCTTCGCCCTCCTGTATGTGTTTCAGCGCCTGCCCGAGTTCGGCGAAGATCACGGGGCGCACCGTTTCGCCGTGCTGTTCCTGTGCGCGGACGGCTTCGCCGCCTACGACGCGCTCTTCTGCCAGCCGGAATCCATTGCCAGACCGTTCTGCGTTCTCATCCAGGATTACAGCATCTTCGGCGGCAACTGGGGCCGGTTCGGCCGGGATGGCCAACTGGAACAGATCGCCCGGCGCACGAACGTGCTGCCGGAGCTGCTGTTGGTCGCTTACACCGAATCGGAGCCCTGGCATGGCTACGTGCCCATCACGGAGGGTCGATTCACGCTGGTGCCGGAGCTTGGCGGTTTCACGCTGCGGCCGAGGTTGCTGTATCGAAGAACCCCGAACCTTGCAGCAGAAGAAGCGACGGCTCGATACATCATTCCGCCCCCTGTGGATCCTTCCGGACGGTCCACGTGGCCTTTCTTCTTCTGGCCCGGCTTCCTGTGGGATGCCGATTTCTGGAGGCCGAAAGGGCGCACGGACGAGGACCCGTGGTTGGGACAGGGCGGAGAGTGCCAATGAATCCGAGCAGGAGGTTCAGGCCATGACTTCTTATCCCCTGGTCTTGCGCGCGGGGCTGATGGTACTCGAACACGACGGCCTGTGGCTGATTGACACGGGCGCGCCGACGAGCTTCAGCCCGCGCCCGCACATTACGCTGGCAGGACAACAATTCAACCTTGCCGACAGTCTGCTGGGCTACACGGCGGAGAAGATCTCCGAACTGCTGGGCTTCGAAATCGCCGGATTGCTCGGCACCGACGTGGTCCACGGCCTCGACTGGATCTTCGACCTCCCGGCGGGCAAAGCAACCATTTCCGACGAACCGTTAGCCGTTTCGGGCAATGCAGTTGACCTGCACTGCACGCTGGGAGTGCCTGTGATTCCCGCGACTGTCCGCGGTCGCTCGTGCCGGGTGATCTTCGACACAGGCGCCGAACTCTCCTATTTCCCGCCAGAGTTTCTCAGCGGCCTGAGTTCGAACGGCCAGTTCCGCGACTTCAACCCGGCCATCGGATGGTTCGACACGGACGTCTACAGCCTCGAGGCCGAAATCGCCAGCTACCCCGTGACGCTCCGCGCCAGCCGCGTCTCCGAAGACCTCGGCCTTATGTCAATGGCGTTCCGGATGACAGATGCCGAGGGCCTCGTCGGCATTCAGCTCTGTAGGGAATTCCGGATTCACTACGCGCCCCGGCGCGGAATCCTCCAAGTTCTCACACCCGCCTCAGGTCCAGCAAGCGGTTGAGGATGCTAGCAAGCTGCCCGCCCGTGGGCTGCTCAGAAGTGGAGAACCTCCTGGGTTCCAATCAAGGGCGAAAACCCGCTCGACCAGCATCCGCTCGCTCCGGATCGTGTACAGCAGCATCAGCAGCAGCGCCCGCAGCAGCCGCTCCGGCGCGATCGACGGCCGCCCCACTTCCCCGTAGATCTCATCGAAGGTGTCGTCGAGCCTCCGCAGCGCCTCGTCCACCATCGCCCGGATCGGCCGCAACGGGTGATCGGCCGGAACCAGATCCTCCAGGCTGGAGTACAGGAACATCTTGTTGGTGCAGGTCTTGCCCTCGCATGGCGTCCTAATCAGACAAGGACGCTCAAAACAATTCTGAGGTGTCTTGTTCCGACGCTTTTTTCAGCGACCTCCTAAGCTCCTCCATGCCGATCTGGACCATTCCCCTTGTTTCCATTCACCCCAAGCGCCCTGCCAAGGCGAGTGCACGAGCGGAATAAGAGCCTTACAGGCCCTATTGGTTGGATTGACATTCCGGCCTCGGCAGGGCGCTTGCGATGCTAAAATCCGCCACCGGATCACCACCTTGTGTGTGACGATGTCACGCACGGACAAGTCCCTCCCAATTTCCCACCATGTACATCTAACACACGCCCATTCTCTCGTGTGTTACCGTCCGCATGCCTATGCTGCCACACCAATATATCCTGCCGCCGAAGCTACTAAAGCTCTGAGTCCGAAATTCCACTTGCCCCCAAAAAGCGTAACTCAAAACTCCCGCAAAACCAGCTTCCACGCACCACCGAAGTGTCCACTCCCCTGCTCTATAAGATTCGCTTCCCACACTTCAACGCCGGCGTGTGATTCCACGTTCATCTAGGAGAACCACAGGCACCTTCCACTCTGCCCGTCACATCACTCCTTACATCAAAGGAAATTACAACGCTCATCGTTCTGTCAGTTTCTCCAAATATGTAAGTGCCGGCAACTGCAATGTCATGCTTTGGCCACCGGAGAGCTGGATTGTTTTCATTAAGCGAGATCACGAACAAAAAGTCATGTTTTCTTGAACCCGAATCGGCAGGGTTAGTCAGAAGCAAAGGCCACTGGTGCTGCAAGCCCCTCTTGCCCTGTTTCGTCAACACATACTGCCGCGATTCTCCGGGCAAAAAGCCGCTTTCGTCATATATTTGAATGCGCATTACGTCATTGTGCCCATTGGCATTGTTATTCTCAAAAACAAACTCAAGATCTTGACATGAATCTCCAATCTTTAAAGATTTCCGCCCCTCAAATTCTGCCATTAAGAGCCGTGAACTAATGATTCGTTGCAAACGCTTATTCGCATCGTAAATTGCGATATCTGAGACACGTGGAACTTCTCTTGGCACTGAACAGGAACTTGCACAAAATCCGACAAGCAAGAGCGTCCTTAACATGAGCGGATGATGCGATGATCTGTACCCCGCCTCTCTATCCAACATCATTTTTCCTCCAAAATCATGTTGGCATAGCGCAACGGACTCATTGCCCGAGGCTGGCGCACGGCCGCTTGCACATAGGTGCTCACGACACATTCAATATCGCCATCGAACCACACTTTCCCAGCCTGTTTGATTGTCAAACGAGGGTATCCCGCAACAATTGTGCCACTTGGACTTTGTTCATCGAATTGAAACCCAACGTGCGAACCCGCCAGAACCGCCGTGCCTGAAAAGGATGCCGGAAAGTTGAGAGTCACCTCGAGTAGATTGCCATCCGATGTGCCCTCGAGAATGACGGGAGCAGGAGACGTTCTCTTAAATTTCGCAACGTATTGGTTGAGAGGAGTAAATTCGACCCCTGGGTCGCAACAGTCTACATTTGGCGCCGGGAAAGTGCCGCTGAGCCCGAGTAGTCGCCAAAACATCAAAATCGGTTGTGAATGTGGCTCCAAGGACATTTGATCTCGCATGAGCTTGTTTATTGCGGGTAGGGTCGATTTGCGCAAATTATCAAGTCGAAAATACAAAAAATGTTCGTCGTTGCGATCTATCATACAGAAGGATTCGTTAGGCTCACAGGTACTGTCTGAGCACTTCGCTTCACCTGTAAACCTTATGTCCATAGGCCAGCGTCCATCGTCGTTGTACGAATAGTACAAACGTAAAGTGGCGTTGTGCTTACCAGTACTCTTGGGGCGGTATGAAACCCGCAAGATGTACGGGGCTAGCGGAGAAACCGGCTGCGGAAACATTTGCGGAAGTTCAACGTGGAAATGTCGGACGTCACCAACCAAGTCGATACTCGTAATGGCCACGCCACGCGCTGAGGCACTCAATTTAATGTCGACGTGATTTGGCGGAGAACCCAGTTGCACGGAGGGAAAAGAATAGTTTGTGATCGACGAATTTAATAAAGGAGCGGAATATCCAAAGCTCGAATGGAAAGCTGCGGCGGTTAGAATTGCTACTCGCTTGAGACGATTCATCTTTGAATCTCCGTCGGAGACCACAGGTTTTCGAATATAGGCAGACCGTGAAGATGGCGCTCACCTTCATGGTCGCTTAGCACTTATTGCGCTGTATGAATTCCTTCAGTTACCGGACGGTGGGCAGGATTTTTCACCATAGATGATTCATTCCAGACGATCACTGGGCGAAACGGTTCGGCGTCGTGTCGGTAAGCCCGCGATGCCAAGCAGGATGGTCGCACCCGATTCAAGGTCCTTGCATAATATCCCAGGCTGAAACTTTATTTGCGACAGCATATCCTGATTGAGAGCGTTTGTCAAGGTGGTGCCTCGTGCACTGTCGCTAGTATGTGATCTGTCCGGTCCAATTCACACATGATCTGTCCGCTCGAGCCGAGCGGCGGGTGAAGCTGGGTGGGTGAATCCCATCAAGCAGAGCTCAGCCGCGGAAGTGGAGCGGATGATGAAACTACAAGATGTGCTGTTGAAAGCCATGGCCAAGAAGATCACGTGGTGGCAGGCGGCCGAGATTATCGGAGTCACGGACCGGACGATGCGGCGGTGGCGAGAGCGGTTGGAAGAGCATGGCTACTCAGGGCTGGTCGACCGGCGCAAGGGGAGGCCGAGCGACAGACAAGTGCCGCTGGAGACGGTGGAGCGGGTGCTGAAGCTCTACCAGGAGACCTATCACGATTTCAACATCCGGCACTTTCACGAAAAGTTGCGGGAGGTGCACAAGATCGAGCTGAGCTACACCTGGGTGCAGAAGGCGCTGCAGGGGGCGGGGCTGGTGGCCAGGCGAGGCAGGCGGGGCAAGCATCGGCGGAGGCGGGAGCCGAGGCCGATGACGGGCATGCTGCTGCACATCGACGGCAGCAAGCACCGGTGGTTCTGTGACGAGCGTTGGTACGACCTTATCGTGATTCTGGACGACGCGACCAAAGAGATCTACTATGCGCAACTGGTGGAGGAGGAATCAACGTTGACGGTGATGGCGGCACTGCGGGAGGTGATCGAGAGCAAGGGCGTTTTCTGCGCGCTCTACAGCGACCGTGGCAGCCACTTCTTCGTGACGCCGAAGGCGGGCGAGAAGGTGGACAAGCACCGGCTGACGCAGGTCGGACGTGCGATGAAGGAACTGGGCGTGCAGATGATCCCGGCCTATTCGCCGCAGGCGCGGGGGCGGGGGGAACGCAGCTTCGGGACCTGGCAGGGACGGCTGCCGCAGGAGCTGCGGCTGGCGGGGATCACCACGGTGGAGCAGGCCAACCGGTTTCTGCGCGAGCGCTACATCGCCGAGTTCAACGCCAGGTTCACGGTACCGGCCAAGCAGAAGGGGACGGCGTTCCGGTGGAGCTCGCGCAGCGACTTGAACTGGGTGTTCACGGTGCAGACCGAGCGGGTAGTGGACAAGGACAACACGGTTGCCATTGCCGATCGGCGCTGGCAACTGGAGAAGAGCCGCTTCCGGAATTCGCTGGCCGGGACGACGGTGACCATCCACCAACACCTGGACGGAACCGTGTCGATCCGTTTCGGCCCGCATGTGGTCGGTCGTTACACCGCGAATGGCACGCCCATCCAACGCTGCGGAGGCAAGGACAAAGAGGGCCGTGGAAAAGCCGGGCCCGTGGAAGCCGGAGAAAACCGCAAGGCGGTTTCCCACTGCTCCCACCGTCCCTTGGAAATCCTACCAAAGCAGGATTCCCACTTTCCCACTGCCACGAATCCGATACATAGACCCTCCCTGAAGACACGCAAGCCGCCCTCGGCGAGCCGCAGAGGATCTTCAGGTGGTATTCACTGATGCGGACAGATCACGTGTGAATAAAACCGGACAGATTGACAAACTACCGACAGGTGGTGCCTCGTGCACTCGTCGAGATTTTGTCACTCGACGGAGTGAATTCGCACTGGCTGCGCCGACTTTGCTCCCGATCTGGGAGCGGTTGGCTCTCCGAAGCGCCGTGGAGCGATCCTGGCATGCGAATTTGCTCATGTTGTGAAACTCAGACACTTACTCTCGAGGTGTGTGGAATGATTCTAGGAGGTCGCTGAAAAAAGCGTCGGAACAAGACACCTCAGAATTGTTTTGAGCGTCCTTGTCTGATTAGGACGCCATGCGAGGACAAGACCTGCACCAACAAGAGATGTTCCTGTACTCCAGCCTGGAGGATCTGGTTCCGGCCGATCACCCGTTGCGGCCGATCCGGGCGATGGTGGACGAGGCGCTGCGGAGGCTCGACGACACCTTCGATGAGATCTACGGGGAAGTGGGGCGGCCGTCGGTCGCGCCGGAGCGGCTGCTGCGGGCGCTGCTGCTGATGCTGCTGTACACGATCCGGAGCGAGCGGATGCTGGTCGAGCAGTTGCGTTACAACCTGCTGTTCCGGTGGTTCGTGGGGCTGGGGATGAACGAGGAGGTGTGGCACGCGACGGTGTTCACGAAGAACCGCGACCGGCTGCTGGAGGGGAATGTGGCGCAGGAGTTCTTCGCCGAGATCGTGCGGCAGGCGAAGCAGCGGGGACTGATGTCGAGCGAGCATTTTTCTGTGGATGGGACGATGGTGGAGGCGTGGGCGAGCCAGAAGAGCTTCCGGCCGAAGCGGGAGGGGTCGGACGAGGACGAGCTGAAAGGGGGCGGGCGGAATCGGGAAGTGGACTTCCGCGGCCAGCGGCGGCGGAATGAGACGCATGAGTCGGTGACGGACGGGGAGGCGCGGCTGTGGCGGAAGAGCCAGACGGCAGAGGCGAAGCTGAGCTATCTGGGCCATGCGCTGACGGAGAACCGGCACGGGCTGATCGTGAACGTGCGCGTGACGAAAGCCCACGGGCGAGCCGAACGGGAGGCGGCGGTGGAGATGGCGCGGGAGATTCCGGGAGGGACGAAACGGGTGACGCTGGCGGGAGACAAGGGATACGACACGCGAGAGTTTGTCGAGCAGATGAAGGAGCTGAAGGTGACGCCGCATGTGGCGCAGAACGACAGCGGGGGCCGGCGCAGCGCGGTGGATGAGCGGACGACGCGGCACGCAGGATACTGGGTGAGCCAGAAGAGGCGGAAGCTGGTGGAAGAGTTCTTCGGGTGGGCGAAGGGGGTGGCGGGGCTGAGGAAGGTGAAGTTGAGGGGGCGGGAGAAAGTAGGATGGCTGTTCACGCTGGCGGCGGCGGCGTACAACCTGGTGAGGATGAGGAACCGGATGGCGGCGACCGCGTGAAAGGGGCAGGAAGGGTCTTATGGCGGCCGGGGAAAGGCCGCCGGAGGGCGAGCAGGAAGATGGCAGACCCTGTCTGAGGACCTTCCACTGAGGCGGAAATCGAGCCTCCGGGCAATTATCGGCTCAGCCGAGGCGACGTTTCAGTGACGTGTGAACTCCACCACCATGATTTCCCACGGGCCAAGGTATTCTGAGCGAGAGGGCTATGGTCTCGGTGGGTCAATTGCGGATCCTCGAGCGGCGGCTGGCTCGACTGGCGGCCGAGGCCGAGCGCATGCTCGACCTCATCACGGAGCGGGAGCAACTGCACCGGGAGATGGGACGGCTCGGACATGAGATTGATGCCCTTGCGGGTGC
>JANWXD010000004.1 GCA_025055455.1 Bryobacteraceae bacterium | reverse complement strand
ATAGCCCCTCGAGGAGCGTCCCGAGGATGGCCAGCGCGAGGGTGGATGTCCTTATCCGACGGAAGCGGCGGATTTGGCGAAGGAGCACGTATGGCACTCGGTCCCCTGGTTCTGGCTTGGCTCGCCACGCCGTCGCCGGTGCGGCGCGCGCTCCGCAACCTCACCGACGACACGTTCGCCGGCATTCATCAGTTGAGCTGGTTCGACTGGTCCCTGCTCATCCCCTATTTCACCATCCTGACGATCCTCTCGATCTACGGCTTGTACCGGCTGGAGATCATCCGGATGTACTTCAAGTATCGAAAGCGGCTGCCCCAAGAGCCGCCTGCCCGCTTCGACACGCTGCCGCGAGTCACCATCCAGCTTCCCATTTACAATGAGCGCTACGTGGTAGAGCGACTCCTCGAGGCGGTCACCGCGATCGACTACCCGCGGGATCGGCTCCAGATTCAGGTGCTCGACGACTCGACCGACGACACGCATCCTTTCACCGAAGCCTTGGTGGCCCGTTACCGCGCTTTGGGCCATCCCATCGAGTACCATCACCGGACGCACCGGGAAGGGTTCAAAGCCGGCGCGCTACAGGAAGGGCTCAAGACTGCCACGGGGGAGCTCGTGGCGATTTTCGACGCCGATTTCGTTCCGCCGCCCGATTTCCTCCAGCGGACCGTGCACTTTTTCACCGACCCGAAGGTCGGCCTCGTGCAGACGCGATGGAGCTACCTGAACCGGCACTACAACCTTCTGACGGAGGTGCAGGGCATCTTGCTGGACGGCCACTTCGTGCTGGAACACACGGCCCGCTGCGGTGCCGGGCTTTACTTCAACTTCAACGGCACGGCGGGCATCCTGCGCCGCGCCATGATCGACGACGCTGGCGGTTGGGAGCACGACACCCTGACCGAGGATTGCGACTTGAGCTACCGCGCGCAGCTCAAGGGCTGGCGCTTCATCTACCTGCCTGCTCTCGACTCCCCCTCGGAGCTGCCCGTCGAAATGCACGCCTTTCAGGTGCAACAGTCCCGCTGGGCCAAAGGTCTCACCGAAGTGGCCAAGAAGCTGCTGCCGGCAATCCTGCGCGCCCCCATTCCGCGCCGGCAAAAAATCGAGGCCTTCTTTCACCTGACGCCCAACATCTCGTATCCCCTGATGATCGTGGTTTCGGCTCTGATGCTGCCCGTCATGATCGTCCGTTTCTACATTGGCTGGCAGCAGATGTTGCTGGTGGACCTCCCGCTCATTCTGGCCTGCTTTTGGTCGATCATTGGCTTCTACCTGGTGGCTCAGCGGCAACTCCACCCGCGGAGCTGGAAGCGAAGCATTTTTCTGATGCCGGCGCTCATGGCGGTGGGGGTCGCTCTGGCGGTCATCAACACGCGGGCCGTGATCGAGGCGTTGCTGGGGATCAAGACCGGCTTCGTCCGAACGGCTAAGTACGCCATCGGCCGGGAGCGCGTGCGCCTGCACGACGCCAAGTACCGCCGCCGCAGCGGGTGGCTGCCGTATATCGAGCTCGCCGTCGGCACCTACTTCTTGCTGATGATGGCCTACGCGGTGGAGACCTACAACATTCTCGCGCTCCCATTCCTGTCGCTCTTTGTAGCGGGCTACTACTGGGCCGCCTTTGCCACGCTGTACCAAGAGCATCAAGGCAAGCTGCGCTGGCAACGCCAGCGAGCCCTCGAGCTCGAGGTGGCTCCGTAGCCCCGTTTCGGCGCCCAACGAACGACTCGGAGCTCGCAGCAGCGGAGGTTCAACCGCACGGAGACACCGGGCGACGCTCCGTCAGACGCGCACCGGCGCCGGCGTACTTGTGGCCGCCCGTGAGTCGAAAACGGTGGAATTTCGCACCGAAAAGCGCTTCAGTGGGCGCCTTCGGCGCGGGCGCGCGATTCGGCAAACGCCCGGTCCACCTTCGCCGCCAGGATGAAGTCGCTTTCCGTCAGCCCGTCAATTTTGTGCGTGTAGGTCTTGACATCCACCCGGCCCCAGGTGAGGTACAGATCCGGGTGGTGCCCTTCGGCTTCGGCAATCTCGCCTACACGGTTCACGAAATCGAGCGCGCTCTTGAAATCCGGAAAGGAGAATGTCTTGAGCAGGTGGTGTTCCTCCACGATCTTCCAGTCCGGAAGCTGCTCCGCGTACGGTCGCAGCGCCTCGCCTTTGAGCGGCGGTACGCCGCCACGACACGGTACGCAGTGCTTGCTTGCCAGATCGCTCATCCCAGATCCACCCATATTTCCCCCTCTGCGACGCGCACCGGGTAGGTTTCTAGCGGTCGGACTTGCGCCTCCAGGTGCGGCAAGTCCCGCGGATAGACGTTCCGCGGATACAAGTTTTGCCCCGTGCGCACGTCGAACTGAAAGTGATGCCACGGACAGTCCACCACATGATCCCAGACGGTGGCCCCCTCGAGCAACTTGCCTTGGTGGGGACAAACGCCGCCGACGGCGAAGACGCGGCCACCCCAGTTGGCCAGCAACACCGGGCGCCCGGCGAGGCGAACCAGCTTGGTGTAGCCGGGCGGCACCTCCTCCGCCCGGCCCGCCTTCACAAACGCCATCCGTCGTGCGCCGCCGCGGTCAGCCGATGTCGGCGGTCATGAAGCGTCGGACATAAGGTGACGCCCCGGGCGCCCCCCGGCGGAAGTGGCCCGAGGGCCCCTCGCCCAAATACTCGGAGAACCACGACTCGTGCTCCACCTCTTCGTTGAGGATCGCCAGCGACAACTCGTAGGTGCGGTGATCCTTGCCCGCCGTCATGTTGCAGATGTCGGTGTAGACGCGGATGGCGCAGCGCTCCGCCTCCACGAGCACGTTGAGCATCGCCTTCATGTCACGGGGATCCGCCGGCAGGTAGGCGTCCGGGCAGGCCGCCATGTCGG
The DNA here is from genome assembly GCA_025055455.1 of Bryobacteraceae bacterium. Lineage (GTDB taxonomy): Bacteria > Acidobacteriota > Terriglobia > Bryobacterales > Bryobacteraceae > JANWXD01. Next base: position 177,841 of record JANWXD010000004.1, on the reverse strand, counting down.
CAAAGGTGCGGATGTCCCGCGGCAGCGCCCCGCCCAGCTCGTAGATGCGCGGCACCAGGGCTTCGTAGTGATTGCGGTCTTCGATGCGCGCGTCCTCGATAATTTCCTTCAAGCCTTCCCCGTCGAAACCGATCGAGTTCACGCGCAGGATCGTGTAGTAGTAGAAGGTGGTGAACTCGGCTGCGGCCGCCCGCACGAGTTTGTCCACCAGAACGTTGACGTCAATGCCTGCTTGTTCGACTACTTGCCTTGCGACTTTTCCCATGGTGTTCCTCCGTCAAGTGAAAATGACCGTCGATGAATCCCCGCGCCTGCCGCTCGCAGTCAGGCGCAAAACCGGACGCCGGCCGCGGATCAAGCGCAATGGGCGCACAGGCCGTGCAGGATGAGCTCGTAGCCGAGCAGTTTCCGCCGGCCCGCCGCCGCCTTCTCCGGCAGCCGGGGGATGTCAAACCAATCCAGGTCCTCCATCCGCCCGCAGCGCTCGCACACGAAATGGTGATGGCGCGCAGTGTTCGCTTCGAACCGCACCGCCCCGCACCCCACACGCACCTCCCGGATCAGCCCCGCCTCAGCCAACGCATGCAGCGCTTTGTAGACCGTCGCCAGGGAGGCCCGCGGATCGGTCCGGTTGATGGCCCGGTAGATCTCGTCGGCGGTCGGATGGGTCGGGTGCCGGAGCAGGTACTCCAGGATGGCGTACCGCTGCGAGGTGCAGCGCACGCCGCGCTCACGGAACGAAGCGATGATGTCGGACCGGATGCTGCGCATCCCTAAACTAAAATACTTCTTATTTGAGAAGCTGTCAACAATAGCCGCCCGGCCGTTACGCCGAATAGCGTGCCGCCAGCCGGCGCAGCTCGGCCAGCAGCCTCGGCACGGCAGTAGAGGGATCCTCGGCCGCCTCGTACTCCAGCGACAGAAAGCCTCGATAACCCGCTCGGGCTAACATGGCGCCGATGCGCTCCCAGTCCAGCCGCTGTGGGCCTCCCTCGGCGCCCCGAACCTCGCTTTTCATCTGGACGTTGACCGTGTAGGGCAGGCACATCTCCATCTGCTCGTAGGGATTCTCCCGAAAATTGCCGGTGTCCAGGTTGATCCCCACCCAAGGTGAATCCGTTTTCCGTACGATCTCCACGATTCGCTCCGCCCGCGTGGTGATCCCCCAGTGGTTTTCCAATCCGAGGAGGATGCCCTTGCGGCCGGCATACTCGGCGCTGCGCTGGAGCGTCTCGACCACCCACCCTACCGCCTCCTCTTCCGTCCGGCCTGGGGGCACGTTGCCGCCGAAGACGCGGATGTGGCCCGCCCCGAGCTTCTCGGCGACATCCACCCATCGGCGCACTTCGGCGACTTCCTTTTCGCGAGCCTCAGGCGCCTGCCGGCACATGTCTGTGCGGATGGCGATCGAGTAGATCTCGACCGCGTTCTTGTACGCCAGCCTTCGCAGGGGCAGCAGGAAGTCGTCGGAGGTGCTCGGAAACCAATACACCGTCAGGTCCAACCCATCCACGCCCTGCTCGGCCGCCAATCGCACGAGGTCTTCATACGTCATGGTTCCCCGGGCCAGCGCCTGGCGATAGGAGTAGGCGCAAATGGCTGTTTTGAGGCGGGCCGTGCCCGCCGGCGCCGACCCGCCCGCCGAGGCCGCGAGCACGCCCAACGGAACCGCCCGCAAACACTCTCTGCGTGTCCATGCTGCCATGCCTCTGTTGTGCACCCTTCTCATTCCCCGGGCGGGATTTCCGCCAAGCCCTTGACCGGGACGTTATGCATCTGCGCGTAGCGTCGCGTCACATGGGCCAAATCCTCGAGCCACTGGTCCAGGCCGATGCTCCGCTCCGGCGCCATCATGAAGCTCAAGTCCGGCGTGCGGTCGGCCCAGTGATCTTTCGTGTCGTCGAAAACATGGACAAATTTCCGCCCGCCTACGGTCTGCCCCTTGGGGAAACGGCTTTTTTCGTAGACCGCAATCAGTTCGGCGAAGATCCGCTCGCCTTGGCGGCGCGCGCGTTCGACCAAGCGGTAGGCGGTGACCAGGTGCGCCACGGCCTGTGCCGGATGCGTTCTCAAAGCGCTTTGACGCGCCTGTTCGAGCGCCTCTTCGGCTTGCGCCATCCGATCGAGCAGCCGCCACTTGTGCCCGATGAAGCGCGCCAGCGACAAAAACACTTCCAGGTTGTAATGATTCCGCTCTGCCTTGCCCAAGTTCGTCTGAAGCGCATGCACGAGCCGGTCGTTGTCGAGCATCCGCCGCCGCGCCTCTTCGATGAAGGCTTGGTACCTTCGCCGCACCACGGGCTCGAAGCGCAAATCGGGCAGCCGCGGCAGCCCGGGCGCCGCCAGCGTCAGGTCGTAGCGCGTGGTGCCCAGGCCTTTGCCCTCGGCGCTGCCATAACCGGGCCCGCGCGTCCGTGAGGCCACGCGATCCCAAGTCCGTTCCCAGGCCCGGGCCTGCGCCTGCATCGAGCGGTAGACCTCGACCATGCCCTCGGTGTTGGGCCCGTAGTAGATGCGCATGAACTCTGCCGCGTGCTGGGCAGCGGACGCCTTTCCCGGATGCCAGCCCCACTGCGCCACTGCCGACCAGCCGAGCCAGAACGTTTCGTTGTGCAGGCCCGAGTCGTCCCGGGCTGCGCCGAAGACGCCGATGGGCCGACCGCGCCAGTGGCGGCCCCGCGCCAGGTACTCGAAGGCAGACTCGAGCCGGCCCAACGCCATCCGGCCCGCGCGCTCCAGGCCGAGATAGTCCGGAAAGAGCCGCTCGTCTTCTTGCAGGACCACGTAGCCCAGCTGCCGCATGCCCAGCTGATTCTCCCACTCGAGGTACTCTTCTTCTCCGATGACCCCGTCGATGAGGTCGGGCGGCAGCAGCTTCACCTGCTGCGGCAACAGCGGATACTCGGCCCAGAACAGCATCTTGCGGCCGCGTTTTGTCAAGTGCTCGTGCGCCCGCCGCACGAACTCCACCCAGGCCAAGCTGCGGTTCTCGTCGTTGTACGGCGTGCCGCACCGCGGATCGATGCCCGCGTAATACACCTCTTCGGTGGACACGAAAAGGTACTCCACGCCTGGGGTGGCCCGGATCGCGTCGTCGTACATCGAAAAGATCAGATCGAAGGTTCGAGGGTCGCACCAATTGGCCTGATAGTTGTTGCCGTCCGCCCGCAGTTCGGCGAACTCGGGGTGCTTCAGCACGTAGGCCATGCGCGCCGGCGCCGGAATCTGCGGCACCACTTGAATGAACCGCTCCAGGCCGTAGTGGACGATTTCCTGAAGCTCGGCCGTGGTGAAGGCCCCGGGAGCGCCCATCACCGGATGCGTGGGATATTCGAACTTGTCGCTGAGCTCGAAGCTGATCATGTTGGCTTTGAAGCGGGCCGCCCAGTCCAGGTACCGCTTCAGTGTCTCGATGCGGTCCTGATGGTGGGTGCTGTCCCAGTGCAAGAAGCGCAGCTCGAGGCGGGGCCAATCCTCGATCGTCGCCACAGGGAGGCGCAACCGGCCGGCGCCGTCGCGCTTGAGCAGTTGGACCAGCGTCTGCACGCCGTAGAACAGTCCGGGATCCGCGTTGCCCGTGATCTCGACGACCTCGGGCGTGATGCGCATCCGGTACGCTTGGCGGTCGATGCCCGGCTCGAGGCCGGTTCGGACCGTTCCCGGAGCGATGCCGAGCCGAATGACGCGCCGTTCGGCAATCCCACGAGGCAGTTCCAGTCCGTGGAACTCTCTCAAATCCGCCGCCAAGCTCCGGACCGCGATGTGCTCCGGACTCACCGCGCCCGGATCCAGCCGCCAGGTAGCGTCCACGATCACATCTCCGGCCCCCAGTTGAACTCGCTGCGGAGTTGGTATCACCGAGTAACCGCGCAGCCACAGCTCGGTCGGAGGCTGGGCGCCCAGGGGCAACGCCACAGCCATACCTCCGAGGCGAAAAAGAGCCCTGACAATAGCTCGCATCGTTCCTCCCGCAAGGCAAGATATCAACCTCGAATCTCTCGATAGGCCGCGGAGATGCCTCACCGCGGCACGGTGCATCGAAACTTTCCCGGCATTCGCGGTGCGGGGCTCGTTCGCCACCTGTGGCTCGATGATGGTGACCCAGCTCGTCCGCCGAGGCAGGGGCCCTTGCTCGAGGCGCCCGAAGCGGGTCGTGCGGCTAAAGGCAGTCCTAACCGTGGCTCTGTGGCGGCACTCCGGCGATCCGGCGCCTTCCAGCCGTCATGGCCCCACGGTGCCAATGCGGCCGCCCACTCCGAGCAGAGTGCCCGGCCGCGCGCGTCAACCGTCCGCCCTGCCGTCAGGGTTCTGCTTGGCCGCGCCCGGCCCCACGGCCGGACCACCCGACCGTCATCGTTGCGGTTGGGTGGCTTGTGAGGAAAATGTCGAGGAAAGCAGGCCGCTCGGCTGGAAGACGACAAAATATACCTCTCCCCGGTCTTGCAGACCGGTCCGGCCGGACCGGCGGCTAAGATGCGGCCTCGGCGCGCTTGGCCTGCACCTTGGCCGCGAAACGGCCCACGTGGATGATGAAGCGCTCGTGCGTGCCCTCGGCGATCTTCTCCTTCTCATCGAAAGCTTCCACGCGGAACGTGATCCGCCGCTCGTTGACGGCAGTCACTTCGGCGCAAAACGTCACCGCCATCCCGATTGGCGTCGCCGCCAGGTGCCGCACGTCCACGTGCGTGCCCACCGTGTCATAGCCGGGCTCGAGGAAGGGCTGGACCGTGTCACGGGCCGTCACTTCCAGATAGCCGATCAGGTGAGGAGTGCCCAGCACACGAGCTTCCTCCGGCCCCAGGAAGTCCACCGTCACTTCCGGAGTCACCAGAAGGCACCGCTGGCCCTTGGTTCCGACAGGAATTTCCGCCATGGTTGTCCAGTCTAGCAAGCAACTGCGCCCCCGGCGCCTGCATCCGATCTGGTAGATTGATTTTGAGGCGGACCGGCCGGTCTCGCCTCGACACCGTGATCCCTCATGTCGACCATCCTCGTTGCCGGAAGTTTGCTTTGCTGGCTGGCGGGCTTTTCGCCTCCCGATGTTGCCGCGGATCCGGCCGGAGCCTTTGCCGTTGCGCCCCAAGAGATCATCACCCGCTATCTCGAGGCCACCGCCCGACAACGGGAGCGCTTCCACTCCATGGCGATGGAGGTCTCGATTGACGCTCGCCTACCCCGCCTCAAGAAAGAGGGGACGTTGCAAGCGTGGCGCCACGTGACCAGCCTGGGCCGGATCACGTACGATGCGGTACGTTTTGCGGGCGATAAGATGATCCGTAACGACGTCATCGCCCGGTACTTGAGGGCGGAGGCCGAGGCGGCCGGCGCCAACGGATTTCGAAATGGCAAGATCCAGGCCGAGTCCCTGGCCGTGACTCCTGCCAATTACAAGTTCAAGTTCAAAGGCATGGCCCAACACACCCGGGGCCCGGCCTACGTCTTCGAAGTCTCGCCGCGCAAGAAACAGATCGGTTTGTTCAAAGGCGAACTGTGGATCGATGCCGAGCGCTACTTGCCGGTGCGGGAATGGGGCGTTTTGGTCAAGAACCCCTCGATCTTTCTAAAGCGGGTCGAGTTCGTTCGCGACTACGTCATCCGGGACGACCTGGCGGTTCCGCGGCGGATCTTGAGCACCATCCACACGCGGATTGTCGGCCCGGCGGAGTTGGCGATCGAGTTCGGCAACGTCACCGTGGAGCGGCGGGCCAACGTTTTGGTGTCGCCCGCCGGATGGTGAAAAGGTCCCGCTCGAGGCGAGCACGTCAGTTTCCCGTCAAAATTCGTTGTGGTTAAAGCCGTCGGTGTCCTACACTGGAGGCAGCATCGGTGCGAACTCTCTTCCTGAATCCTCCCTCGTTTGAGGGATTCGACGGGGGTGCGGGCTCTCGCTGGCCGGCCACGCGCGAAATCGAGTCCTACTGGTATCCGGTCTGGCTCTGTTACCCGGCGGGCATGTTGCCCGACAGCAAGGTGGTGGACGCCCCGCCCCACAAGATCTCCATCGAACAGACGGTGGCCCTAGCGCGGGACTTCGAGTTGTTGGTCTTGTTCACTTCCACGCCGGGACTCCATGTCGATATCCGCATCGCGGAAATGATGCGGGACGCCAACCCTCGACTGCGTGTGGCTTTCGTGGGCCCTCCGGTGACGGTGGAGCCGGAACGGATTCTGCGCGCCTCCTCGGCCATCGACTTCGTCGTGCGCCGCGAGTTCGACTACCAGATCCCACAGTACGCGCAGGGCCGGAGGCTCGAGGAGCTGCCGGGCGTCAGCTTCCGGCGCAACGGCGAGATCGTGCACAACCCCGACGGGCCGGTGATCGAGAACCTGGATGAGCTGCCCTGGGTCACCAAGGTCTACCAGCGCGACTTGGACATCACGCGCTACAACGTTCCCTTCCTGCTCTACCCCTACGTCGCTCTGTACACGTCGCGGGGGTGCCCCGCCTTATGCACCTTCTGCCTGTGGCCCCAGACCCACTCGGGCCACCGCTGGCGGGTGCGCTCGGCCGACGACGTGGCCGCCGAGGTGCGGTTCGCGCTCGAAGCCTTCCCGGGGCTTAAAGAAATCTTCTTCGATGACGATACCTTCAACTACCAGAAGGCTCGGACCATCGAATTGTGCCGCAAGCTCAAGCCGCTGAAATTCACCTGGTCCTGCACGTCGCGCGTCACCACCGACTACGAGACGCTCAAGGCCATGAAGGAGGCCGGCTGCCGGCTCATGATCGTCGGCTACGAATCGGGCGACCCGCAGATCTTGAAGAACATCAAGAAAGGCGCGACCCTGGAGATGGCGCGGCGGTTCACCCGAAATGCCAAGGAGCTCGGGATCGCCATCCACGGGGATTTCATCGTGGGGCTGCCGGGGGAGACACGGGAAACGATCCGCCGCACCATCGAGTTCGCCAAGAGCCTGGACCTCGAAACGATCCAGGTCTCGATCGCTCATCCTTACCCTGGTACGGAATTCTACGATTATGTCCAGCGCAACGGTTTGATCACGCTCGATCCCATGACGGACGAGCAGGGCCATCAGTTGCCTAACATCCGCTACCCCGGGCTCGACCCGGCGGAACTGGTGGAGTGGGTGGAGCGCTTTTACGGTGAATACTACTTCCGGCCCCGGGTTGTCTGGCGGATCGTGCGACGGGCCCTGTTCGACTCCGGTGAGCGCCGGCGCCTTTTCAAGGAAGCCCGCGAGTATTTAGCCTTGCGCGCCCGCCGCCGCCGTTTCGTCGCGGAAAGCCGTGCCCGAGCCCTGACCGCCCCTGCTCAACAGGAAGAGGTGCTTTCGTGAGAAAGCCCTCGGCCCGGCTGCGTTTCAAGACGCGCGTGTTGACCGCCGTGGTCGTCGCTGCCAACGTGCTGGGCAATGTTTTCTTGAGCTTGGGACTGAAGAATCGGATCGTCCACGTCTCGCCTGCCGCCTTCCTCGAAGTGCTGTTCAATCCCTGGATCACGCTCGGCGTGGCGCTGCTGATCCTGTGGCTGTTGTCGCGGATGGCGCTTTTGAGCTGGGCGGATTTGAGCTACGTCCTTCCGGTGACTTCGATCGGCTACGTGCTCACCGTGGTCTTCGGCCGGGTCTTTTTGTTCGAAGACGTTTCCTGGTGGCGCTGGCTCGGGGTGCTGCTGATCACGGCCGGCGTGGCCCTGGTCGGGGCCACGCCGCTCCGCACCGTGCGGCGGCGGATGCGCCAGGGAGGCTCCAGGTGAAGTGGGCTCTGGTCGCCGTCATCGCGGCGGCTACGACGGCGGCCGAGCTGATGCAAAGCCACGCCATGAAGCACCACGGCGAGATCCGCGACTTCCGTCCCGGCGCCCTCGGCGGCGTTCTCGCCCGCCTTGTCCGCAACCGCTGGGTCCTGGCCTCGGTGGCGCTGCTGGCCGTATCGTTCTGCGCGTTCCTGGCGCTGCTCTCAGAGGCGGATTTGAGCTTCGCCGTGCCCGCCACGGCCTTGAGCTACGTGCTCGAAACGGTTTTCGCCAAGTACCTGCTCAAGGAGCGCGTGAGTCCCCGCCGCGGGCTCGGCGCGGCACTGGTCGCCGTTGGCGTGTTTCTGGTGGCGCTCTGAGGCCACCAAACAGGAGCGGGGCGGCGGTCCCACCCGGAATCTCCCGAGCGTCGCGCCGCTTTTCCCGGTCTCGAGCGCCTACTGGGGAAGGTGGGGCGTGCTGCCGCGCGGAGCCTCCGCCTAGCATGGTGTGGGGCCTGCCGCGGCGGGGCGGCACGTTTACCGCCTGCTCTTGGTGAGGCGGCCCCCACTCAGCTGACCGCCGACGACGTGCAGAGAGTGGGGGGCCTACACTTCTCCAGGCGGTCGACACCGGTGCGTGGACGATCCGGGAGAGTTCGGCCTTTTCGGCCAACGTGGCTACCCGACTGGCAGGGGCCCATTCCGGACACTCGGTCTTTCACCGCCAAGAGGCCTGCCCGTTTGACTTGTGCCGTGACTTTTCGCTATCCTCGCAGTTTGTTCCCGATAGAGGCGCGGAGGCCATCAGTAGCCGGATGAGCGGTTCCGGGCGGCTCCGGACATCCGGGCGAAAGGGGCTCATTGGTTGATGTTCGATCCGCCGAAATCGCCGCGGGAAGCCCGCTCCCCGGCGGTTGGGGGGTAAGGATAAGACCTGCCCACTGTCATCCGTCAAAGGTGCGGATGGAGCGCTATCGAGAAGCAAGAACGCCTCGCCGTCATCTTCGCGCGTTTCTTCCTTCTCCCTCCCTCCGTTCCAGGCCAAGTGCATGAATCTGGTCGAGCTGACCCGCACGCTGGTCGACATCGAATCGGTGACCGGCAACGAAGCCGCCGTCGGCGAGCACCTCGAACGTTTGCTCGCGGCCCTGGCCTCGCGCCACTGCGGGCGCGTGGAACGGATGGAGGTGGAACCGGGGCGCTTCAACGTCTTCGCCGCCTGGGGCGAGCCCGTGGTGACGTTCTCCACGCACATGGACACCGTGCCGCCGTTTTTCCCCTCGCGCGAAGACGACGAGCACATCTGGGGACGGGGCGCCTGCGACGCCAAGGGCATCATCGCTTCCATGCTGGCCGCGGTCGAGTCCCTGCTCGAGGAAGGCGCTCGGAACCTGGCGGTGCTGTTCGTCGTCGGCGAGGAACGCAACAGCGCGGGCGCGCGTGCGGCGGCGCGCAATCCGCGCGGCTCGCGCTATCTGATCAACGGCGAGCCGACGGAAAACAAGCTGGCGCTCGGCTCGAAAGGAGCGCTGCGTGTGGAACTGCGCGCCACGGGGCGTATGGCGCACTCGGCCTATCCCGAGCTGGGCGAGTCGGCCATCGACAAGCTGCTCGACGCGCTGGAAGCCATCCGCCGCATCCCCTTGCCGGAGGACCCTCTGCTCGGCGCCAGCACCTTGAACATCGGGACGATCTCCGGCGGCCGCGCCCCCAATGTGGTGGCCGACTTCGCGCAAGCCGAGCTCATGGTGCGCCTCGTCGGCGACCCGGCCGCCATTTCCGAGGCGATTCGCGCCGCCAGCGCCGGGCGCGCGGAGGTGCGCGAAGTGCTCTGCGTGCCAGCCGTCCGCCTGGAGGCCCTGGACGGCTTCGAGACGACGGTGGTGGCCTACACGACCGACATCCCGGCCTTCGGCGGCGCCTGGGGCAAGCCGTTTTTGATCGGGCCAGGAAGCATTCAGGTGGCGCACACCCTAGAGGAACGTGTGCCCAAACAGCAGCTGGAGCAGGGAGTCGAGATCTACCGCCGGCTCGCCCTCCGGCTGCTCGATTCATGAGTCGAGGAATCGATCATGCAACCGAAAATCGAAGTCGGCATTCTCGGCGCCACCGGCATGGTGGGCCAGCAATTCGTCAAGTTTCTTCAGAACCATCCCTGGTTCGAGGTGAAATGGCTCGGCGCTAGCGACCGCTCGGCGGGCAAGAAGTACCGCGACGCCACCGAGTGGCGTCTGGGCGGCGAGACGCCCGAATTCGTCGCGGATTTGACCGTCGAAGACTGCAAGCCCGGCAACGCGCCGCGGCTGCTGTTTTCCGCCATGGACGCCAGCGTTGCCGGAGAAATCGAGCAGGCCTTCGCGCGCGCCGGACACGTCGTCGTCTCGAACGCCCGCAATCACCGCATGGATCCCGACGTGCCGCTACTGGTACCAGAGATCAACCCGGATCACCTGCGAATCATCCCGACGCAGCAGCGCAACCGGGGCTGGAAGGGACAGATCGTCACCAATCCGAACTGCTCGACGGTGGTGCTCACCCTGGGCCTGGCGCCGTTCCGGCCGTTCGGCATCACGCGCGTGATCGCCACCACGCTCCAGGCGGTCTCCGGCGCCGGCTACCCGGGGGTGCCCTCCTGGGACATCAACGCCAACATCATTCCCTTCATCAGCGGCGAGGAAGAGAAGATGCAGACCGAGTCGCTGAAGATTCTGGGGCGTCTCGAAGGGGACCGCTTCGCGCCGCTGCCGGCCAAGGTCAGCGCGCATTGCAATCGTGTCCCGGTGGTGGACGGCCATACGGTGACGGTTTCGGTGGAGCTCGCCGCGAAGCCTTCGGAGGCCGACCTCCGCGCGGCCATCGAGTCGTTCGCCGGAGTGCCGCAAGAGCGCAAGCTGCCCAGCGCGCCGGCGCGTCCCATCATCTACATGAACCTGCCCAACCGCCCGCAGCCCCGTAAAGACGTCGAACGCGAGCGCGGCATGGCGGTCTTTATCGGGCGCCTGCGCCCCTGCCCGGTGTTGGATTTCAAGTTCGTGGCCCTCGGTCACAACACGGTGCGGGGCGCGGCCGGCGCGGCGGTCCTCAACGCGGAGCTGATGGTCTCCGAGGGGATGCTCGACTGATGATCGTGATGAAATTCGGCGGCACGTCGGTCGAATCGGCGGCCGCCATCGAAAGAGCGGCTCGGATCGTCAAGGCGCATCTGGAGCGGCGGCCGGTAGTGGTGGTTTCGGCGATGGGCAAAACCACCAACCGGCTGCTGGCCGCCGCCACGGACGCGGTCCACGGCCGGCGCGAGCAGTCGCTGGCCGCGCTCGAGTCGCTCCGCGACTACCACCTCCGCGAGACGCAGCCCGTGATCTCGGAAGCGGACTGGCCCGAGGCGCGCCGGGTCATCGAGACGCACTTTCAAGAGCTGGTCGAGCTCGTGCGGGGGCTGGCGGTGCTGGGCGAGCTGACGCCGCGCTCGTTGGATGCGATCGCCAGCTACGGCGAACGCTTGTCCAGCCAGCTGGTGGCGCTGGCCTTCCGCAACTTCGGAATGGACACCGCGCACGTGGACGCCCGCTGCCTGATCCTCACCGACGCGCGGCACACACAAGCCAATCCCTTGTTTCCGGAGACCTACGCGCGGCTGGCCGAGGCGATTCCGCCGCTGGCCGCCGAGAAGGTGGTGGTTCTGGGCGGCTTCATCGGCGCCACGGAAAAGGGCGTGACCACCACGCTCGGCCGCGGGGGCTCGGATTTTACCGCCTCCATCGTGGGAGCCGGCATCGGGGCCGAAGAGATCCAGATCTGGACCGACGTGGACGGCATGCTCACCTGCGACCCGCGCATTCTCCCCGGCGGGCATCGGGTCAAAATCATCTCCTTTGCCGAAGCGGCCGAGCTCGCCTATTTCGGCGCCAAGGTCCTCCATCCCTCCACCGTGTTGCCGGCGGTGGAGAAAAACATTCCCGTGCGAATTTTGAACTCGCGCCGGCCCGAGGTCGAAGGTACGCGCATCGTCGCCGAGCCGGTGCGCTGCGACAACGTGGTCAAAGCGATCGCCTGCAAGCGCGGCATCACCGTGGTCAACGTGCGCTCGACGCGCATGCTCATGGCGTACGGCTTTCTGCGGCGCATCTTCGAGGTGTTCGACCGCTGCGAGACTCCCGTGGACATGGTCTCCACCTCCGAGGTCAGCGTCTCGCTCACCATCGACAACAACGCCCGGCTCGAAGAGATCTGCCAGGAGCTGCGCGGCTTTTCCGAAGTGGAGGTGGAGGAAAATCAGGCCATCGTCTGCCTGGTCGGAGATAACATCCGCTATACGCCCGGCGTGGCCGGCCGCGTCTTCCGCGCCATCGAAGACATCAACGTGCGGATGATCTCCCAGGGCGCCTCGTTGCTGAATTTGAGCTTCGTCGTGGCCGAGCCGGACCTGGTGCGCACCGTCGAGCGGCTGCATGCGGAGTTCTTCAGCCGGCTCGATCCGGCGGTGTTCGATTGAGATGAAGCTCGCCATCGTGGGCTACGGAAAGATGGGGCGGCTGATCGAGCAGCTCGCGCCCGACTACGGCTTCGAGATCGCGCTCAAGCTCGACGAGTTCAACAACGCGCGTTTCCAGGGGATCACGCCGGAGAACTTCCGTGGCGTGGATGTGGCGGTGGAATTTTCGACCCCCGCCGCTGTGGTGGAAAATATCGAGCGCATCGCCGCCCTGGGAGTGAATCTGGTCGTGGGCACGACGGGCTGGCACGAGCGCCGGGAGCATGTCCGCGAAGTGGTCGCGCGCAGCGGCATCGGGCTGGTTTGGAGCCCGAACTATTCGGTCGGCGTGAACCTGTTTTTCCGGATCGTGGCGGAGGCCGCCCGGCGATTGCACGAGCAGACCGAGTACGAGGCCTGGGGCTGGGAGATTCACCATGCTGCCAAGAAGGACGCGCCGTCCGGCACCCTGCTTCAGCTCGTCGAGGAGATGAGAAAGGCCGGCTACGGGCGTCCGGTTCACCTGTCTTCCAGCCGCGCCGGCGCGCATCCGGGCACGCACGAGATCGGCTTCGATTCGGCGGCCGACACGATTACGCTGCGCCACACGGCCCGCAACCGCGAAGGCTTCGCTCGCGGCGCGCTCAAGGCCGCCCAGTGGATCGTGGGCAAGAAAGGTTTTTACGAATTCCGCCAAATTTTGTTCGAAGACTGAGGAAGCAGGCGCACCTGCGCGAGGAGGCAGCCATGTTTACCGGATGCGGCACGGCCATGGTCACGCCGTTCCGGCGCGACCTCTCGCTCGATGAAGCCGCTTTGCGGCGGCTGATCCGCCGGCAGCTGGACGCCGGCGTCAATTTCCTCGTCCCTTGCGGCACCACGGGAGAGAACCCGACCCTTACGCGCGCCGAGCACCTGCGCGTCGTCGAGATCACGCTCGAGGAGGCGAAAGGCAAAGTCCCGGTGCTCGCCGGCGCCGGTGGGTACAACACGGCCGAAGTGATCGAGCTCGCCCGGGAGCTGGACGCGATGGGCGTGGACGGGATCCTCTCGGTAACGCCTTACTACAACAAGCCGACCCAAGAGGGCTTGTACCAACACTACAAAGCCATCGCTTCCGCCGTCCGGGTGCCGATTGTGGTTTACAGCGTGCCCGGACGCACCGGGGTGAACGTCGAGCCGGCCACGCTCCACCGCCTCGCTGAGATCGACAACATCGTCGGGGTCAAGGAAGCCTCGGGCAACATTGCGCAGATGGCGGCAATCCTCAATTTGGTGCCCGAACAGTTTCTCGTTCTTTCCGGTGACGACGCCGTCACGCTGCCGCTCGTCGCCTTGGGCGGCCGCGGGGTAATCTCGGTCGTCTCGAACCAGATTCCGGCCGAAATGACGCGCATGGTCCAGCTTTGCCTGGCGGGCGACTTCGCCGCGGCCCGCGCCCTGCACCGCAAGTATTTCCCCTTGATGGAGGTCAACTTCGTCGAATCCAATCCCATTCCGGTAAAGGCCGCGCTGGCGATGATGGGGCTCATCGAACCGGTCTGGCGCCTGCCGCTGGTGCCGCCGAGTCCGGCCAGTCAGGCGAAGATCGAAAAAGTTCTGCTCGAGTTGGCTCTGATCGAGGCTCCCGCGCGCCATGCTGCAAGCTGAAATCGAGGCGCTCTACGACGCCAAGCCCGAATCCTACACGGAGGCGCACTTCCGCCTGTTCGCGCGCTTCAAGGAGGAACTGAACGCGGGACGCATCCGCGCTGCCGAGCCCGACCCTGCCTCGAAGACGGGCTGGCGGGTGAATGGCTGGGTGAAAAAGGGCATCTTGCTCGGATTCCGTATGGGCGCAATCGTGGACATGTCGGTGGACCCGGCGCGCCTGCCGTTTTTCGACAAAGCCACCTATCCGCTCAAGCGGCTCACCGTAGCGAGCGGCGTGCGCCTGGTGCCGGGCGGGTCGAGCATCCGCGACGGGGCCTACGTGGCGCGCGGCGTCACCTGCATGCCACCCATGTACATCAACACCGGCGCCTACGTGGACGAAGGCACGATGGTGGACTCCCACGCCCTCATCGGAAGCTGCGCGCAGATCGGCAGGAACTGCCACATCTCGGCCGGAGCCCAAATCGGTGGCGTGCTCGAGCCCGTGGGCGCGCTACCCGTGATCATCGAGGACGAGGTCCTGGTAGGGGGCAACTGCGGCGTCTACGAGGGCACGGTGGTCAAGCGCCGCGCCGTGCTCGCGAGCGGCGTGATTCTTACCCGCTCGACGCCCCTGTACGACCTGGTGCGCGGGGAAGTCTACACTGCCTCCGACGATGAGCCGCTGATCGTGCCGGAAAACGCCGTGGTCGTGCCCGGCGCTCGGGCCGTCACGCAGGGAGCCGGTAAAGACTGGGGCTTGTCCTTGTACACGCCCGTCATTGTCAAGTACCGCGACGCCCGCACCGAGGCCCGCGTCCGCTTGGAGGATGTGCTGCGGTAGCCGGCAAGAATGAGCGCGGGGGAACTTCACGCGGTCACGGGAGCTTTCGGCTTCACGGGCCGCTACATTGCCCGCCGCCTGCTCGAAGCGGGCCGTTCCGTTCTCACTTTGACGCGGCGCTCCCCCCACCCCGATCCCTTCGGCGGCCGCGTGGCGATTGCGCCCCTGGACTTCGATCCGGACCGGACCGCCCAGGCATTACGCGGCGTCTCCGTCTTTTACAACACGTACTGGGTGCGCTTTCCCTACGGCGGCCTGACCTACGAATCCGCCGTCCGCAACATCGGGATCCTGCTCGATGCGTGCCGTCAGGCGGGGGTCCGGCGCATCCTCCACATCAGCATCACGAACCCTTCCGAAGATTCTCCGTTCGCTTACTTTCGCGGAAAGGCGGAAGTCGAGCGCCTCGTCCGGTCTTCCGGGCTCTCTTATGCGATCCTGCGACCCGCGCTCATCTTCGGCCCGGAAGACATCCTGATCAACAACATCGCGTGGTTTCTCCGCCGGTTCCCGGTGTTCGTCGTCCCGGGCGACGGCCGCTACCCGGTACAGCCCGTTTTTGTCGAGGACGTAGCCGACCTTGCCGTCCGCGCCGGCGAAACGGAGGAGAACCTCGTCCTGGACGCCGTGGGACCGGAAACGTTCGCCTTCGCCGATCTGGTGCGGGAAATCGGCGCCGCCATCGGTTGTCCTGTGCGTCTGTGGCGTCTGCCGCTGCCGGTCGCCGCGGCGGCGGTGAAGTTTCTCGGGCTCATCGTCCGCGACATCGTGCTGACGCGGGAAGAGCTCGAGGCCCTGACGGCCGGGCTGCTGGCGTCCCGCGGCGCTCCCACGGCGGCCACTCGCCTGAGTGAGTGGCTCCGGCGCCAGGCGCCCAGCCTCGGCATGCGCTACGTCTCGGAGTTGGCGCGCCACTACCGCGCTCGAGGCCAGTGAGAGGAGCAGCTGCCATGACTCGAAGTCCTCCGTCGAAGATGGCTCGGGGTTTTGACAGATAGCCATATAGATGATATGGTTTTCCATATGAAGACCACCCTCAACATTGATGATTCGGTGATGACTCAGCTCAAGGCGGAGGCGGCCCGCCGGGGTTGCACGATGTCGGAACTGGTCGAGTCCGCGTTGCGCCTGTTTTTGAGGCCCCGGAGGCGTAAATTGGAACTGCCAGCACTGCCCACTTTTCGAAGCGGCGGCCACCTCGTCGATATCGCAAACCGCGAGGCTCTTTACGAGGCCATGGAAGGCCGGTAGTGTTCGTAGTCGACACCAACGTCCTTGTCTATGCAGCCGACAGAGATTCCCCGTTTCACCGGCGATGCCTCGAATTGGTGGACCGGTGGCGGCGACAGGCACCGGTTTGGTATCTGACTTGGGGCATCGTCTACGAGTTCCTCCGCGCCACGACTCATCCCCGGGTCTTACGAAAGCCTTGGACAGCCGCAGCGGCTTGGAACTTCATTCAGTCTGTATTCGCTTCTCCCTCCGTTGAAATTCTGGTCCCGGGTGAGCGGCATGCCGAGGTCGCCGCGGAAGTCTTCGCCGAGCTCCCGCACCTCCGTGGCAATCTCTTTCACGACGCGGCCACTGCCATTCTGATGCGGGAGCACGGAATTCGGCGTATCTACACCCGGGACGCGGATTTTCACCGTTTTCCCTTCGTCGAACCGGTTGACCCGGTCGCCTGAGCCGAAAAGCTCGCGCCCGGACCGTTATCTCTCGAGCGCGGCTTTCACCTGCGCCACGACGTGACGCGCCGAGTTTGTGTAGCGACGCATCCGCATAGCACCCACACTCTCTCGCCTTCGATAGGCTGGCTACGTTCGGTCTGGAGCGAATCTTGGCCGACTCTATCCGTGAAAGGGTAACGATCGCCTCCATTTTCGAATGCGCGGCGCTTGACGTCATCGGAAGCCATTTCGGGGTTGACAAAAAAATTGAGCTAGAATTTTTCGATGGGGTCCTTGACAGCCAGTAGCTCAAGAGCCGAGGCTCCAACGGGCAGACAAACGCTCCTGACGGGAGGTGCCCATGCGAACATCCCGGCGTAATTTCCTTGGATTTGCGTCGGGCCGGTGACGAGTCTGGCGTGGCCCCGGCCGTCCTTGGTTCCCCCCGCTCGGTCGTTTCGCATCCCCCTCGGTGCCGATCAATTCCTCGCCGACTTCGCTAGCAGTTCGGATTTCTTCGTCTTCCTGGTCGGCGACAGAGCCCGCCGATCCGCACCGCCGCGGCTGATCCGGACCTCGTTGGCGGGCGCCGTGAGCTGGAACATCGCGCTCCCCGAAGGCCAGGCGTATGCGGGACTTGCGCTGCGCCCATCGGGCGGTGTACTCGTGCTGTGCCGGGTTCGACAAGGGCTCGAGACCACTTGGGTCGCCGACGAGTTCACGGCACTGGGAGCCCGCATGGGTAGGAAACACTTGCCCGTTTCGGGCTCCATCGTCCAGTTCGCCGGTTGGGGCGATCGTCTGATTCTTCTGCGTTCGGACGGATCGCTCCTGTCGGTCGATCCGGATGGCGCCCACATCGCGTCGGTGGTCTGTGGGCTCCCTGCCTCGGAGGCTTTCGCCGTCCACCCGATCTCCCACACAGAGCTTCTGATAGTGGATCGCTCGGCGGGTCAGCTGGGCTGGGCCGATGCAGCGACCAAGCATTGCCAATGGGAGACGCTGGACGCCCCGGAGATCGCCAATGCCCGATCCTTCTTCGACGGGCGGTGGCGAGCCAGTGCGTCTGAAGGCCACACCGCGGGATCCCGCGGGTTCGTCGTAGGCGCTTCGGGTGTAGATTCCTACGGCGACTTCTGGTTCATCCTCCAGCCAGTCAATCGCGCCGAGGGCGCCGTCCTGCTCCGCACTAGGCGTTCGGTGGGCATTGTGGCGCGGCTACGTTTGCAGTTGCCCGCAAAGAATGCCCGGCCCTTGCTTCCAACGTGGTTGAGGGTTGCCGGCAATACCGCTTACGGGATTTGCAGGGATGGATACGTTGACCAGTATGTCGTATCGTGAGTTTGCTTGGAAGACCGGCTTCGTTGCTATAGCCGCAGCGGTAGTTTCTTTGGCGCTGTTACCCTCGAGAGCGGGGAGTCAGCCGTGTTCCAGGCTGAGGTTGTGTTGCCTAGATTTGGGCTTGGGGAAGTGCGGCACGAACGTTGATTGCCGCTATTTCCAGGATGCCCGAAGCTTGAGTTACTTTCCCTGGTGGGACGGCCAAACGTGCGGTGGGATTTGTTTCATCGATCAGGATCCGCCTGTGACGTGTCCCCTGTGTCACTCACCCAGAATATTCTACGCGGTGACCATGCACGGCCGACAGGCTTGAAGACTCGACGCTAAGCAGCCCCGCCGTTCAACGCTGGAGCGCCGCTTTCACCTGCGCCACGATGTGGCGCGCCGAAATACCGTAACGGTCCATCAGGTCCTCCGGGGAGCCGCTGCGCGGGATCTCGCGCACGCCCATCTTCCATACCGCGACCCGCTCCTGGGCCAGCGCCGAAAGCACCGCATCGCCCAAGCCGCCGTGGAGGTAGTGATCTTCCACCGTGACTACCCGGCCGCCCGTATCCCGCGCCGCTCGGGCGAGCGTCTCCCGGTCGATGGGCTGCACGCTGAACAGATCGATGACCCGCACCGCGATGCCTTCGCGCCGCAGCTCGTCGTGCGCCTTGAGCGCCTCGAACAGCGTTACGCCGCCAGCCACCACCGTCACCCGATCCTCGGCGCTGCTCCGCACCACCTTGCACTTGCCGATCTCGAAGGCTTCCTCGGGCCCGTACAGGACCGGCGTTTTGGGCCGCGTGGTGCGGATGTAGACCGGCCCCTGAACCTGCGCCGCCAGCTCCACCGCGCGCCAGGTGCTGACGCCATCGCTCGGGTACAGCACGGTAAAGTTCGGCTCGGCGCAGAACATGGCCAGGTCCTCCAAACCCATCTGGGACGGACCGTCTTCGCCGATCGACACGCCGACGTGGCTGCCGCACAGCTTGAAATTCGAGCCGCTGATGGCCGCCATCCGGATGAAATCCGCCGCGCGCGACAAAAAGCAAGCGAAGCTGGCCGCGAAGGGGATTTTGCCGCGCGCCGCCAAACCCATCGCCGCGCCGATCATGTTCTGCTCGGCGATGAACATCTGGAAGAAGCGATCCGGGAACTCTTTCTCGAACTCTTCGGTGAAGGTCGAGTTTTTCACGTCCCCGTCGAGGACGACGACGCGAGGATCGGTGCGGCCTAAAGCGGCCAACGCCTTGCCGAAGGCCTGCCGCGTGGCGACTTCATCTTTGCCCGCCACGTACGGCGGCGGCGATAACCGGACGGCGCTCACTGCCGGCGCAACCGGCGCCTCCTGCGGCAGGCGGGGGATCCAGGCCGGCTGGCGGCCGTCGAGCCGTCTTTCGAGATCCCGGATCGCTTCCTCGGCTTCTTTCGCCGACAGGGCCTTGCCGTGATAGCCGTCTT
This sequence comes from Bryobacteraceae bacterium, assembly GCA_025055455.1. Lineage (GTDB taxonomy): Bacteria > Acidobacteriota > Terriglobia > Bryobacterales > Bryobacteraceae > JANWXD01. Next base: position 158,741 of record JANWXD010000004.1, on the reverse strand, counting down.
TGTTTTCCGCCGCTGGGATGCCTTTGCCCTTGAGGGTGCGGGCCAGGATCACGGTGGGGCGGCCTGAGGTGGCGGCCGCTTGCTCATAGGCGTCAAGCAGCGCCTCCACGTCGTGGCCGTCCACGACCAGGGTGTGCCAGCCGAAGGCGGACCATCGCAGCCGGTACGTCTCGAGATCGTGCTCCATCATCGTGGGTTGACTCTGGCCGAGACGGTTGACATCCACGGTGGCGCAAAGGTTGTCCAACTTGTAATAGGCTGCAACCTCCGCCGCTTCCCAAACGGCGCCCTCCGCCGCCTCCCCATCGCCCAGCAGCACGTAGATGCGCTGCGGGGACCGGTCCAAGTACTTGGCGCCGATCGCCATGCCGACGCCGGCGGAAAGCCCTTGGCCCAGCGACCCGGTGGCCACGTCCACGAAGGCAAGCCGCGGTGTGGGATGCCCTTCCAGATCCGAATCGATGTGCCGCAGCGTGAGCAACTGTTCCGGACTCAGAAAGCCCGCTTCCGCCCACGCCGCGTAGAGCACCGGGGCCGCATGCCCCTTGGAGAGGATGAAGACGTCGTTGCCGGGATTCTTGGGATTCTTCGGATCATAGCGCATCACGGAGAAAAACAGCGCCGCGACGATCTCGGCGGCGGAGGCGCAACTGGTGGGATGGCCGCTCCCGGCTTTCGTTGTGGAGCGGATGGAGTGAATTCGCAGGCGCGTCGCCAGGTCCTGAAGGGCAACGACGAGATTCCGATCGCGTGTCTGGACGGCCAAGGTTCCGATCTCCTCCAAGGGTATTTCCCTTCATTATGTCGCAGCGCCGCGAGCCTTCAGGGTTCGCGCAAACGGGTGAGCACCGCCGCGTCGGCTGTCACCGCAAGCTGCCGACTGACCTCAGCCGCGCTCCAGCGCACGGCGAGGACGTTTTCCGATAGCAGCTCGAGCCACACCTCGCCCCAGGCGCCACCGGGACCTGTCCAGAGAAACTTGCAGCCGGAGGACGCCGGAGCCTCCCCTTCGAATTCGAAGACGACGTATCGGGAAACGGCGCGGCCGAGGATCCGGTAGCGGGCGCGGTAGGATCCGCGCACTCGTCCGCCGGTTTCCGCAATCGCCAATTCGATGTACTCGGGCGGATCACCGGGCGATTGTGCCGGCGATCTCGAGGCAGAGTACAGCCAGCGGCCTGCAAAGCGTGACGCCGGCGCCGGTGCCCCGGAGGGAACTGGCGGGGGCCCGATGGGCTCGAGCGAGCGAGCCTCGAGACCCGAACCCGCAGTCGGCGCAGGAGGTTCCCCACCGGGCGGCGCGTGTGGGCGGGCCTCGGGCTGTTCTTGCCGCCCGTTGGCGCGGGGAGAAGCCGCGTCCTGAGCGCGTCGCGGGACTTTCAATCCGTCGGCCGCCGTTCCAGCACTTGGCGCCGGGCGAGCAGATGGCGGGCTTGCGATCCCGCTCGGCATGGCGGGCTGTGCCCGGGACCGCCCGGGCTCCAAGCCGCGGAGGAACCAGCCCGCCCCAAGCCCAGCGCACACAGCGACCGCGATGACGCCGGCAGAGCTTCGCAAGCGGCGGACGGGGGCGACAGGCGCCACCAGTGCGCCCAAGCTCTGGTCGTAGCGCCGGCGCCGCTCGGGATCGGAAAGCTCCGCGTAAACGAAATTGAGCCGCCGGAGCTGGATCTCGGCGGCACGCCGGAGCTTTTCCTCCTGGTACTGATCCGGGTGCAGCAGGCGGACTAGCGTTCGGTAAGCCTCACGAATCTCCTCGGCGGAAGCCTGCGGCGGCAGCCCGAGCTCGTCGTAAAAGGTCACGCGGTCAGGCGGAGCCGGCGCACGTCGATCTTTTTCTCGTCCCACTCGCCCAGACCCATGGCGCCGGCGATTTCCACGTGCTCCGGCTGGCGGCGCAGGAAGGTCGAGAATTCATCCGGCAAAGCCTCGGCCACGGGCTTCATACCCGCCGCCACGCGCTGGTCGTCGATCACCTTCCAGCAGACGCGGTCCAGGGCGACCGGGTCGGTGGCGAAGTACAGCGTTTTGTGTTCCCAGACGAATTGCGGCCGGGAGAACGGTCCGCCGTGGTACAAGCCCTTGATGCCGTCCACGATATGGAGCACGGTCTTGTTGCGGATGACAGGGATGGAAACGACCGCAGGGATGAAGGCGCCGCAGGCGTTGAGCGTCGGCGTCGAGTGGCTCCGGAAGACGTTGTTGACCAGGCCGTGGGAGAGATTCTTGAGGGCGAGCGTGACGCCCGCAGATTGGTGATCTTTGAGCGTCGTCAGATTGACCAGTTTGTTGACCTCCCGCGTGATGAATCGCGCGGCATAGGAGCGCCGGGCCGTGGCGTTGCTGATGTCCTGTCCTGGCAAGGTGAGGGCCATGTCCATGTAGTGGTCCGGATCGTAGCCCTCGATCGCCTGCTGGACGTCGTCGTACTGTGGCGCGGCGTAGGACATGCGGACGCCCTCGGGAAGCCACTTGTCGAAGCCTGCCTGGAAGAATTGATCGCGGTAGCGGTCGTAGGCGACGATGTCGCGGCGGCGCACGCCCGCCGATTCCAACCCCTGGATGATTTCCCGCACCACTTCGGCGCAAGAGATGACATGGGGCATGCCGACGGGGTTGAGCTTGATGCCCACCACGTCGCCCGGCTCGAAGAAACGGCGCCAAGCCGAAGGAGCGTCCGGGGCCCCGGTCAGCTCCACCATGCCCTTCTGCATCATTTCCTTAATCGGCTGGGCCTGAAAGGCGCCTTTAACGATCGAGGCGGGATGTTCGACGGCCACGACGCGGCCGCGGAACGGCCCGGGCATCGCTAGCAGCGACGGATCGGCCTTGGAGACGACTTGGGCCTGGAGGGCCAGCGAGGAGACGCTCACTCCGGCCAGCGCCTCCAGCCATTCCCGGCGAGTCCATTTCCCAGTACGCGGCATGGCTATACGGTAAAGCCACGAGAGGACAGCTGTCAAATCCGTTGGCGGTTGGGCGCCGTGCCGGGGGACAAATTGCTCCACACCAGGCGGTCGGGATTTTGCCGACGCGACTTTCTTGGGCTTACAATGTGAGTCCGTAAGGAGGGGCAGACCATGACGAGCGAGGGTCTATCCCGAAGAGAGTTTCTCGAGCAGACCACCGCTGCCGCGCTGTCGGTGGCAGCGCTAGCCGAGCAAGTCATCGCCCAAACCTCGAGCGCTTCGGCCACCGGCCTGCCGACACGCGTGCTGGGCCGCACGGGACAACGTGTCTCGATCCTATGCCTCGGCGGCTGGCACATCGGGGCCATCAAAGACGAAAACGAAGCCATTCGCATCATGCACGCCGCCATCGACGAAGGCTTGACCTTTTTCGACAACTGCTGGGACTACCACAATGGACGCGCCGAAGAAGTCATGGGCAAGGCCCTCGCCATGGACGGCAAGCGCAAGCAAGTGTTCCTGATGACCAAAAACTGCGAGCGCGACTACGCGGGCTCCATGAAAAACCTCGAAGACAGCCTGCGGCGCTTGCGCACGGACTACCTCGACCTGTGGCAGTTCCACGAGATCGTTTACGACAACGATCCCGACTGGGTGTTCGAACGCGGCGGCATCAAGGCGGCGATCGAGGCGCGCAAACAGGGCAAGGTGCGCTACATCGGATTCACGGGCCACAAAGACCCTCTCATCCACCGCAAGATGCTCGCCAAGCCCTTCGACTGGGACGCCGCGCAGATGCCCATCAACGTCATGGACGCCCACTACCGCAGCTTCCAGAACGAAGTGGTGCCGGAGTGCCTGAAGAAGAACGTGGGGGTCATCGGCATGAAGGGTTTGGGCGGTGGGGGCACGCAGGGCCGGCTGGTGGCGGCGGCGGGACTGACGCCGCAGGAATGTTACCGCTACTGCCTCAGCCTGCCCATCGCCAGCCAGGTCGTGGGCATGATCAGCATGGAGCAGCTCAAACAGAACATCGCCATCGCCCGGGAGTTCCGCCCGATGAGCCGCCAGGAACGGGAGGCGTTGCTGGCGCGCGTCAAGGAAGAAGCCGGCGACGGCCGTCACGAGCTGTTCAAGTCCACCAAGCTCTTCGACGGGCCGCACCACCGGCGGCAGCACGGCTTCGACGTGGGCTAGCGGACCGGCAGCAAAATCGCCCTGTGGCCCTGGCGTCCACGATCACGCCTTGGGGTTTCTGCACCCCACCCATCGCCCACCCTGAGGGGCTTTTCCAACGAGCTGCTAGATGGCCCCTTCCGACCGGGCAAAGTACAGCGCCACGGCCCGCTCCAAGTCCGCGGCCCGCATCTCGGGCTTGCGCCCTTCGTACCGGCTGATGCACAGCAGAATCCGGCAGATGTCGCCCGGATAGCACGCTCGCAGCACGGTGCGCCCGTCGCGGAGAATCAGCGCCCGCAGGTACTCGGCTTGCTCCTGCTGGTAAGGAATCCCTAACGAGGCGGCGCAGCGCCGCAAAATCTCGTCGAAGATCTCGGCGGAAATCTCCTCGACCAGGATCTTGTTGCGGATGCGGCGCAGAAAGGCCTCGTCGGCCAGGGCGCTCGGGTCCAGGTTCGTGGCGAAGACCACCATCATCTCGAACGGAATTTGGAACTTGACGCCGTAACGCAGCATGAGGTAGTCCACGCGCCGGTCGAGCGGCACGATCCAGCGGTTCAACAAATCCCGCGGCGGAATCAGCTGCCGGCCGAAATCGTCAATGACCAGAATCCCGTTGTTAGCCTTCATCTGGATCGGCGCCGCGTACGTGCCCGTGGCCTCGTCCATGCGCAGCTCCAGCATGCTCGGCACCAACTCGCCGCCGGCGAGGATGCACGGCCGTTTGCAGCGCACCCAGCGGGGATCCACGTCTCGGTCGGCCTCCTCGTCCTCCTCCACACGCTGATGAACCACCGGATCGTAGAGAATGATGATCTGGCTGTCCACCTCCACCGCGTAAGGAATCAGCACGTCGTCCTCGTAAAGACGCACGAGCCGCTCAGCCAGGGACGTCTTGCCGTTGCCGGTGGAACCATACAGAAAAAGCGGCGCCTGCGAAATGATGGCAGGACCGAGCTGGTCGAGCAGCGCGTCGGGGAGCACCAGGTCGGACAAGGCCCGCCGCAGCTTCTCACGGTTCACCTCCACGCGGGCCGCCTGCGCCTTGACGCCCGCATGGTAGTCGGCGAGGGAAACGGGACAAGCCCCGGCATAGTGGGTCATCTGGAAGCGCTCTTGTGCCAGTTGGCGTCCTTGTCCGGAAAGGGCAAACGTATAATCGTTACCCACCATGCCCAGCACCTCGACCAGTTGCCGGTGCCGCATCTGACGGAAGACCGTCTCGACCACCGAGGGGGCCAGCTTCAGGGCCCGGGCCAGCGAGGCCAGCGTGCTGGTGCGTTCGATGAAGACGCGCCGCAGGACGAGGTCCTGCACGAGGATTTCCGGGACCCCGAGCTTTTCCAAACTGTCGGGAATCGGCGGTTGAAACCGTGGAAATGGGATCACGGTGCTCACGACAGACATCCCACGCTCCTTTTCCACGGAAATCGGCGCACGTCCGCTCCGGTATTAGCGCAGCGGGGGCTGCACGCCCGACCCAGCTCGGCCGTCTTAGCATGTGGTGAACCACCGAGCGCTTTGTCTGTGGCTGTCGCTTGCCTGCGGGCCTGGTTTCGGCGCCGCCGACGCTTCGCGGCTGTACAGCGAGGCGCGCCGGGCCGAGCAGGCGGGAGACCTCCTGCGTGCCTATGCGCTCTACGCCCAGGCTGCGGCGTTCGAGCCCCATCGAGCGCGCTACCAGCTCCGCACCCAAGCCTTGCGGGAGCAGCTCCAGCGCGCCTTCGGCACCCACCGCCTCGCTTCGCAGCCTGTCGCCGGCGCGGTGACACCACCGATAGAAAACGCTTCGCTCGCGTCCGCTCCGGCTGAGGCTACGCTGGCCGCGCCGCCCGCACTCCAGTCAACGCACGGGGGGAGGAGCTTCGATCTGCGCGGCGATGCCCGCACGCTCTTCGAACAAGTCGCCGCGACCTGTGGTCTCGAAGCCACCTTCGACCCCGATTTCTCTCCCGGCGAAGCCTTCCGTTTCCGCCTCGACGAAGCCGGCTGCCTGGAAGCCCTCCGCGCTCTCGAAGCCGCCACGGGATCGTTCGTCGTGCCGCTCAGCGAACGCCAGTTCCTGGTGGCCCGGGACACCCCCGCTAAGCGTGTCGAACACGAGCCCGTCATCACGGCGGTGATTCCGCTGCCGGCGCCGGTGAGCCTCGAGGAGGCGCAGGAGGTGGCCCGCGCCGTCCAGCAGACCATGGGCCTGCCACAGGTGCAGCTGGACAGCCAGCGACGCTTGGTGTCGGTCCGCGGCCGCCTGTCCCTGGTGCGGCCGGCGCAGGACTTGTTCCGGCAACTGCTGCGCCACCGCAGTCAAGTCATGGTCCGCGTCGAATTCCTCGAGCTTACCGACAGCGTCATTCGCGACTACGGCGTCTCGCTTCCGACGCTATTCCCCTTCGTCAACTTCGGCGACTTCTGGAACCACCGGCCCCCCATCCCCGCCGGCTTCTCGCGGTTCGCCGTCTTCGGCGGCGGCGCGACGTTCCTCGGAGTGGGAGTGTCCGACGCGCTGGCCGTCGCCCGCATGAGCCGTTCGAGCGGCCGCACGCTGCTCCGGGCCGAGCTGCGCTCGGTGGACGGCCAGCCGGTGAGTCTTCACGTGGGCGACCGCTTCCCGATCCTGACCGGCGCATTCCTCGGGCAGGTGGCGGCCGATGTCCCCTTGGGCATCCCGCCCGCCATCACCTTCGAAGATCTAGGACTGGTGCTCAAAATCACGCCGCGCACCCACTTTCCTTCCGAGGTCTCGCTGGAGCTCGAGGCGGAGTTCAAAGTGCTCACCGGTGAGGTGATCGCCAGCATACCCGTCATCGCGCGGCGGAGCGTGCAGTCCACCGTCCGGTTGCAAAGCGGCCAGTGGGCAGTGGTGGCCGGGCTGATGAGTTCCGAGGAGGCTCGCACCGTCACCGGACTGGCGGGACCTTCCCGGATCCCGGTGCTCGGTCATTTCTTCCGCCAGAACTCCCGCTCGGCGCAGCGGCGCGACGTGGTCCTACTCTTGCAACCCGAGCTGCTGAGTCTGCCACCCGCCGCCGCACCGTCCCCCGCCATTTATCTGGGCTCGGAAAATCGCCCCCGCATCCCCCTCTGATATTCTCGGTGCAGCATGTCGAAAATGCTCGACGAGATCCGCGAGCAGCCGGAGGCGCTCGAACGGACGCTCCGCCACGCCTTGCCCGCGGTGCGGACTTTGGCGCGCGTGTTCGCTCGCACCCGCCCCAAGCTGATCGTGCTGGCCGCGCGGGGCACCTCGGATAACGCCGCGCAGTTCGGCCGCTACCTGCTCGAGATCACCACCGGCATCCCCGTCTCCTTGGCAGCGCCGTCGATCTTCACGCTATATGAAGCTCGCGTGGAGCTGCGCGACGCCTTGGTGGTGGCGGTCTCCCAGTCCGGGGAATCCACCGACACGATCCTCGTGCTGGAGCGGGCCAAGGAGCAGGGAGCGGTCAACGTGGGCATCACCAATGAAAAGGCCAGCACCCTCGCTCGCCGGGCCGACCACGTGCTCCTCGTGCGAGCCGGCAAGGAACGGAGCGTCGCCGCCACGAAGACCTACACCGGGCAGCTTCTGATGTTCTACCTGCTGGCGTATGCCTTGGGTGCCTCCATCCGCCTGGATGACCTGAAGCGCTTGCCCGAGTGGACCGAACGCGCTCTCGGCGCCGCCGACCAGGTGCGGGAGGTGGTGCCGCGCTACCGCTTCATGATGGACGCCGCCGTGGTGGGCCGCGGCCTCAACTTTGCCAATGCTCTAGAGTTCGGTCTGAAGCTCATGGAGACCTGTTACGTCGTGGCCGAGCGCTTTTCTTCCGCCGACTTCCTCCACGGCCCCATCGCGCTGGTCGAGGAATCCTTCCCCGTGTTCTTGTTCGCTCCGCCCGGAGCGACGTGGCCCTCTCTGCGCGACATCCTCGTCAAACTGCGCGAGCGCAAGGCGGACATTCTGGTGATCACCGACACCCGCAATCGACAAGCCATGGCGGACTCGCCTCGACGCATTGCGCTGCCTCTTCAGTGGCCCAAAGACCTGTGGCGGGAGGAGTTGTACACACCGATTCCTTACATCGTGCCCGCGCAGCTGTTCAGCGCGTTGCTGGCCGAAGAAAAAGGCCTGGATCCGGACCGCCCCCGCACCCTCACGAAGATCACCAAAACCCTCTAATTTCCGGGACGCGCTAGGCAAACGGGCAAGGCGGCCCTACGCCGCCGAGGCGAGGTCGCTTCTAAGCGTACTCTCGTACGTTCTCCGGCATCGACAACAGCACTTTTCGCTCCGGCAGCCGCTCCCGCAGCAGGGCCAGCTCGTCGCAGCCTTCCGTGAGCGGCAGGGGCACTTGGCCCCGGGCGGCCGCCGAGCGGCACATCGCCATCATCACCTCGAATCCTTTGTAGGCGCTGTCGAAATTGCAGGGATGGATTTTGTTGTCGTCATCCAGCCATTCCGCGATCTGCCGGATGTAGGGCGGCATGTCCAGATCGTAGTTCATGGCCCCGCCACCCGTCCAAGCGCCGCTCTTGGTTACCGCCCGCCAACCCCCGCCAGTGAGCACCTCGGCGAAGCCGTCCGTCCCTTGGGCGCCGATCCGGCACTTGCGCCACCAGTAGCTGACCTCTGGCACATCCGGAGCTCCGGCGCCGCATTCCACCACCCCGTGCACCCCATTGGCGAAGTGGATGAACCCGGCGATGTAGTCCGGCGAGGGATGGACGTCCTCCAGCTTTCCCCGACCCGCAGCCTGGGCGATCACCCATTCAGCTTCCGCCTCGCCGTTGTACCAACGCATGTAATCCACCAAGTGCGAAAGCATGTGCATCAGCCAGCCGGTAGCCGTGCCGTAGACCGTGTGGATCCGCCCCAGCACCCCGCTGTCGATCACCTCCTTGACTTTGCGGTAGTGCTCCCCGTAACGGTGCTGGTGGCTGACGACCGCCTTGACGCCGCTTCGATCGAGCATCTGCTTGATACGCATTCCCTCGGCGCTCGTCAGCGCCACGGGCTTTTCCATGGCGATCAGCCGCGCTCCGCTTTCGATGCCGATTCGCACCATGGGTTCGCGCAAGTTGGGCAGCGTGCAAAAGCAGAACACGTCGGGGCGCACACGGTGGGCCACCTCGGCCGCGTCGGTCCCCTTCACCTGCACGCCGAACTTGTCGGCCGCCGCCTCCAGCCGCCCCACATCCACGTCGCACAGGCCCACCAATTCGAATCGACCGTCGGTGTGAAAGGCTTGCGCATGATGCATCCCCCGCTTACCGAGGCCGACCACCACGACGCGGTACTTGTCCTGGGCCGCCATGCGCTCAGCTCACCGTCCGGTCCCAGTCGAGGACAGTCTCGATGACGTAGTCGACCTCCTCTTCGGTCAGCTCGGGGAACATCGGCAACGAGATACAGCAAGCGGCGTTGCGCTCCGAATTCGTCAGAGGGCCGACGATGCGCGCCGGCTTGCCCCACGGGTAGCCCTCCTGCTGGTGGATGGCGATCGGGTAGTGGCACTTGGCGTCCACGCCGTGTTCGTTCAGGTACGCCAGTAATGGGTCGCGGTGCTCCGGCCGCTTGGTTTCGATCACGTAGAGGTGATAGACGTGACGGTAGCCCGGGGCCTCGTAGGGCAGCCTGATGTGGCGCGCGCTGGACAAACCTGCCGAATAGCGCGCCGCCCACTTCCGCCGCAGCTCGGTCCACTCCTCGATGTGCTTGAGCTTGGCGCTCAGCACTCCGGCATGGAGATCGTCCAGCCGGCTGTTGAAGCCGAAGCTGTGCACGGAGCGCTTTTCCGAGCCGTGATTGCGCAGCTTGCGAATCCGCCGCGCCACCTCATCGTGGTTCGTCAATACGGCCCCGCCGTCGCCGAAAGTGCCCAGATTCTTCTGGGTGATAAAGCTGGTGCACACCGCGTCGCTCAGCTCGCCGATCCGAAAGCCGTCTCCCCGCGCGCAGATGGCTTGAGCGTTATCTTCCACCACCAGTAAATTATGTTTGTCGGCGATCCGGCGGATGGCCTTCATGTCGGCACAGTGTCCATAGAGATGAACCGGCACGAGGCACTTCGTGCGGGGCGTGATCGCCGCCTCGATTTTCGACGGGTCGATGCAGTTGGTCCGCGGATCCGAGTCCACGAAAACTGCCGTCGCTCCGGCGATCCAGATGGCCTCCGCCGTGGCGAAAAACGTGTTCACGGTGGTGATGCATTCGTCACCCGGGCCGATCCCGAGCGCCAGGAACGCCAGCCAAAGCGCGTCCGTTCCGTTGCCCACCCCCACGGCGTGTTTCATGCCGTGGAAGGCGGCGAATTCCTTTTCGAAGCGGCTGAGCATCGGTCCCATGACGTACTGGCCGCTTTCGAGCACTTCCTGAATGTTGGCGTCGATCTCCGCCTTGATGTTGTGATACTGCCGGACGTGCCCGTAAAAGGGCACCGTCATCTTCGTTTTGGTCTCGAGCATTTCCCGCTCCTCAGGGGGCGGAAGACGCCCCGCGGCTGAATAAATCCTAAAGTGTAGGCCGACCGTGGCGCGATTGCAACCCAGGCCAAGCTCACCATCGCGCCGGCCCGGGCTTGGAACGCCTAAAAAGAGCTCACAGCACCTGTTCGGACCAGTTCTCCAGTATGCTCTTGACTTTTTGCATGAACTGGTCGGCCACGGCGCCGTCGATGAGCCGGTGGTCGAACGTCAGGCCCATCAAGGAGATGTAACGGATGGCGATGGCGTCGTCCTCGACCACCACGGGAGTCTTTTCGACCGCGCCCACCCCCAGGATCGCCACCTGCGGCTGGTTGATGATGGGCGTGCCGAAGAGGCTGCCGAAGCTGCCGAAGTTGGTGATCGAGAAGGTCCCGCCGTGGACCTCGTCCGGCTTGAGCTGTCGCGAGCGGGCGCGGGTGGCCAGATCCACGATGGCCCGCTGGAGCCCCAGCACATTCATTTCGTCCGCGTTGCGGATGACCGGCACGATCAGCCCGTTGTCCAGCGCCACGGCGATCCCGATGTTGATCTCGTTGTGGTAGATGATGTTGTTGCCCTCGACCGAGGCGTTCACGATGGGGAAGGCCCGCAGCGCCTCGGCCGCAGCTCGCGTGATGAACGGCAGATACGTGAGCGAGTAGCCGTAGCGGGCCTGTACCTCGGCCTTGTAGCGTTCGCGCATCTTCGCCACTCGCGTCATGTCCACTTTGTGCACAGTGGTCACGTGCGGCGAGGTGCGCTTGCTGAGCACCATGTGTTCGGCGATCTTTTGCCGCATGATGCTCATGGGTTCCACCCGCGCCTTCGGCCGCTCGGCGCGGGGCGGAGGCGGCACTTCCACCGCGGGCGGGGGCGGCATCACCGGCGGCGGCGCCGGAGCAGCTTCCGGCCGTGCCGGCGGCGCCGCTTGTGCGGCCCGCGCCGCCAAGTACGCCTCCACGTCCTGCTTGGTGATGCGGCCCCCGGCACCGGTACCCTTCACCTGACGCAAGTCGATGCCGTGCTCGCGCGCCATGCGCCGGACCAAGGGCGAAATCGGGCCGGGAATTTCGGCCTCGGGCGCCGCTTCAGCTGGCGGCGGAGGCGGAGCCACCGTAGGGGCAGGGGAAGCGGCAGCGAGCGGCTGCGGGGCTTCCGCCTTCGGGGGCGTTTCCACTGGCGCTTCCTCTACCGCCACGCGCCCGTCGCCGCTTTCCTCGATGCGCGCCACCACCGTGTTGATCGGAACCGTCTCGCCTTCCTGCACCAGGATCTCGACCAGCACGCCGGCCGCGGGCGAGGGGATCTCGGTATCCACCTTGTCGGTGGAAATCTCGAACAGCGGCTCGTCCCGCTCCACCCGGTCGCCCTTCTTCTTGAGCCACCGGGTGACGGTGCCTTCGACGATGCTTTCGCCCATCTGGGGCATCACCACGTCGGTCATGAAACGCTCTCCAACTCTCTCATTGCTGGGATCATCTCACAGTCGAAAACGCGCCCGAAATGACGCGCCAATGCCTCGACGACCTCGCCGTGGTCGGCCGGGCAGCCCAGGTCCGCCATCGAGGTCACGGGCGCGCTCAGGCCGCAGGGCACGATGTAACGGAAGTGACTCAAGTCCGTCGTCACGTTCAGGGCGAAGCCGTGCGAAGTCACCCAGCGGCTGATGTGCACGCCGATGGCCGCGATCTTACGCCCTTCTACCCAAACTCCGGTGCACCCGGCGACCCGCTCGGCTGAGATTCCGAATTCGCCCAGCGCACCCAGGATCACCTCCTCGAGCGCCCGCACGTAGGCCACCACGTCGCGCTTCCACTCCCGCAAGTCGAGGATCGGGTAGCCCACTACTTGCCCCGGCCCGTGGTACGTGATGTCGCCGCCGCGGTCGGTATGGTAGAAGGCGATCCCCGCGCGCCGCAGCTCGTCCGGGCTGGCAAGCAAGTGTGCGATGCGGCCGTTGCGACCGAGCGTGATCGTGGGCGGATGCTCGACGATCAGCAACTGATCCGGAATGCGTCCCTGTTGACGCTCGGCTACCAGCCGCCGTTGCAGATCGAATGCCTCCCCATATTCGATCCGACCCAGCTCCCGTAGCTCGCACTTACGCATTGATGGCCAAGCCGTAGACGGCGTTGAAGGCCTCGCCGACCGCTTCGGAGACGGTGGGGTGGGGGTGGATGGCGTTCATCAACGTCTCCACCGTGGCTTCCGCTTCCATGGCGGCCACCGCTTCGGCAATCAGCTCGGTCGCTCCCGGGCCGATGATGTGGACCCCCAGAATCTCCCCGAACCGCTCGTCGGCGACGACTTTGACGAACCCCTCGTGCCGACCGAGAATCGTGGCTTTGCTGTTGGCCACGAACGGAAATTTCCCGACCTTGACTTGGTAGCCCCGCGCGCGCGCCTGGGCTTCGGTCAATCCCACGCTCCCGATGCCGGGTTCGGTGAAGGTCACGTTCGGAATGCGCTTCGGATCGATGGGTTTCACGGGCCGGCCCGCAAGGTGGCCCACCGCGACCAGGCCCTCCATGGTGGCAGCGTGTGCGAGCATGGGATGGCCCGCCACGACGTCGCCGATCGCATACACGCCCGGCTCGGCCGTCTGCATCCACGCATTGACCTTGATGTAGCCGCGCTCGGTCTCCACACGGGTGTTCTCCAGGCCGATGCCCTCCGTATTGGGCTTCCGCCCCACCGCGATCAGGATCTTGTCCGCCCGCAGATCCTCCCGCTTGCCGGAGGCCAGTTTCACGCAAAAGCCCACGCCGTCTCCCGTGCGCTGAATGTTCTCCACCGTAGCCCCGGTTTCCACACGGATGCCCGTTTTGCGGAACGCCCGTTCCAGCTCCTTGGAAATCTCTTCATCTTCGAGGGGAACGATCCGCGGCATGATCTCGAAAAGCATCACTTCGGATCCGAAACGGCGAAACATGGAGGCGAACTCCACGCCCACGGCGCCGGCGCCGACGATGGCCAGCGTCCGGGGAATCTGGCGCATCTCGAGGATCTCGATATTGGTCAACACGAATTCGGGATCCGGCTCGAGTCCGGGCAGCATGCGCGCCTCCGAGCCCGTGGCGATGACGATGTGGCGAGCCTCGAGCACCTGCGCGCCGTCGGCGCCCGTCACCTCTACCTTGCCGCCGCCCAACAGCCGCCCGAAGCCGCGGATCCACTCCACCTTGTTTTTCCGAAACAAAAACTCGATGCCTTTGGCGTGCTTGGCCACGACTTCGTTCTTGCGGTCGATTAGTTTGGGGTAGTCCAGGCGCAGGTTCTCGCACAGGATCCCGAAACGCTTGCCGTCGATGAGATCCTGCCATAACTCGGCCGTGTGCAGCAGCGCTTTGGTGGGGATACAACCCACGTGGAGGCACGTGCCGCCCAGCTTCGGCGCTTTCTCGATAACGGCCGTCCGCAGCCCGTATTGCGCAGCCCGAATAGCGGCCGGATAACCGCCCGGACCGCTTCCAATCACAATGACGTCGTAAGACATTCCCTATCATCTTAACAGCGGGGATCCTTGGCACCGTCAACCGACGGCTCAGGCCCGTTCGGGACAACCGGCAGGCGTTGGCGCAGACGAACCCCGCATCCCCTTTTCGAGGCTTGGTTCGGCCGCTCCGGGCGACTCGGAACGCTCAAAGCTGCGCCGGACGAGCTCGAGCGCGGCCTGCTGAACCGCCGCCTCCTGGCCGAAACCTCGCAGCCAGACGATCTCCGGATCTCGGCGAAACCAGGACCACTGGCGCTTGGCGTATCGCCGGGTATCGCGCTGGGCGTAATAAAGGGCTTGCTCGTAGGTCAGCTCACCGCGCAGCAGCTGCACTGCCTGTCGGTAGCCGTGCGAGTTCAGCGGCTTCACCGCGGCGCTGTAGCCGCGTTCCAGAACCCGGCGCGTCTCCTCGACCAGCCCGGCTTCGAACATCTGGCGGCAGCGCTCGTTCAGCTTGGCGTAGAGCGCCTCCCGCGGCGGGTCGAGTCCGATTTTCACCGTGCGAAAGCCCTGCAGGCGGTCCCGCCCCAGAGCGAAGGCCTCCGACAGCGGACGGCCCAGCAACCAACAGACTTCCACTGCGCGAATCAATTTGTGGCGGTCGCTCGGGTGGATGCGCGCAGCCGAGGGCGGATCTAGGCGGCGCAACAGCCGATGCAACAAGCCGGGACGCCGCGCCTCGCGGGCCGCCAGCTTCTGCCGCAGCGCCTCGTCGCGTGGCGGACCGGGAAACAATCCTTCGAGCAACGCCTTCAAATAAAAGCCCGTGCCGCCGCAGACGATCGGCAGCCGGCCGCGTTCCGCGATCCCCTCGAGCACCTGCCGGGCTCGCCGCGCGTACTCGCCGGCGCTAAAGACCTCGTCCGGCTCGGCGATGTCCAAAAGATGATGCGGGATGCCGCGACGCTGCTCCGGAGGCAGCTTCGCCGTACCGATGTCCAGATAGCGGTAAATTTGCAGGGAATCGCAGTTGACGATCTCTCCGCCGAAGTCTTCGGCGATTCGCAGCGCCAGCTCGCTTTTGCCCGAGCCGGTGGGTCCGACCACCGCAATCAACGGCTTCTCCGCCACCGGTCTTCAGTGTAGAGAAATTCGTCTCGGGGAAAAGGATTCGTCGGATCAAGAGAGGGTCTGCATGTGGTCTAGCCGGTTGCGACCGCCGCCAGGCCAGAGATCGTGGGCTCGCGGCTCTGCCAGGCCTCAACAACAGCGAGCCATAGCGTGATCCATAGCGCTTGCGCCGCCAGCAGGTGCAGCAGCTGCAGCCACGGCGGCGCCCCCAGCATCACGTCCAGAAATCCTACCGCCGTCTGCGCCACAACCAGCCCGAGCCCGAAGTCAGCCAGTCGGGTCAATCGGTCCGCGCGCGGCGCCCTGCGGTAGGCGACGAACAAGCACGCGACGGCGGCCGCGGTCAGCAGGGCCACGGCGGGGTGGAGGATCCGCAACCGTACCAGAAAATGCTGCGCCGGAGACAAGCCGTCCCGCAGGCGCGCCCACAGCGCTCCGTCCGCCGCAGGCGAAACGGGAAACAGAGTGTCGCCGAGGGCGGTGACTGCGCCGCTCATGCTCGTCAGCAGCATGCCGGCCAGAGCCGCGGCGGCGAGTCCCGTCCGTGGCTGCCGCCCTCCGGGTCGCGGCGCCGGCGACGCCAACCACGCTGTGGTGGCCGCGCTCGCGGTCAACAGCAGCGTATTGGCCAGATGGAGCGAGATCGTGATGGCGCGCCCGACGCTGGCGTCCGTTCCGACCCAACCTTTCTTGACTAAGAGCGCTCCGATGAAAGCCTCGATGACGAGGAAAAACAGAGTCGCCAGGGACGCCCGGAAGGCGCCTCTTCCCACTTTCCGCGCCCCCCAGACGAGCACGAGCCCCAGCACGCCACAGAGGCCGCTGCTGGCGCGGTGCAGGAACTCAGTCAGCGTTTTGGCCGAGGGAGATGGCGGTAGGATTTCCCCCTGGCAGGTGGGCCAATGACTTCCGCAGCCATCGCCCGAGAAGCTGATGCGCACCCAAGCGCCGAACAAGATCACGGCGATGAGATAGGCCACGAAAAACCAGGCGAACTTTTCAAACCGCGTTGCCGTCACGGGACGCCTCGAACTTTATGATTGCCGTACCTTTCGGCTCGGCCGCAACTGCAGACAGGTTTTGCCCGGCTGAGTAGTCTCTTTGCGAGGCCCGCTGCGCAGCGCCCTCTACCCCGGCGCCTCCACGGCGGTCCGCCTACAATGGGCCTCTGAGGAGGTGGCTCATGCCGGTCAGGGAAGTGGTTGCGGAAGTGCTCGAGCGCCTGGAAATCGAGCCTGTGAACTCCGGCGCCGGCTGGGGGCCATGGATTGCGCACCCCACGGGCGGCGAACTCGTTTCGTACAACCCCGCCGACGGCAGCGAGCTGGGCCGTGTTCTCATGGCCGGGCCGGAGGACTACGACGAAGTCGTGCGGCGCGCTACCGAGACCTTCCGCGAGTGGCGTATGCTGCCCGCCCCCAAACGAGGCCTGATCGTACGCGAAATCGCCGACGAACTTCGGCGCCTCAAGGACGACTTGGCAGCCTTGGTCACGCTGGAAACGGGGAAGATCCTCGCCGAAGGCCGGGGCGAGGTCCAGGAAATGATCGACATTGCCGACTTCGCCGTGGGTCTGTCGCGGCAGCTCTACGGCTTGACCATGGCGAGCGAAAGGCCGCGCCATCGCATGTACGAGCAGTGGCACCCTCTCGGTGTGGTGGGCGTCATCACGGCCTTCAACTTCCCGGTGGCGGTCTGGTCTTGGAATGCATTCATCGCCGCCGTCTGCGGCGACTGCGTGGTGTGGAAGCCCTCGTCGGAAACCCCGCTGACCGCCATCGCAGTCCAGAAAATCTGCAACCGCGTGCTCGCCCGCCACGGCTGGCAGGGGGTGTTCAATCTGGTCATTGGCCCCGGCGCGGTGGTGGGCGAACGGCTTTTGGCCGACCGCCGCATCCCGCTGATCAGCGCCACCGGCTCCTGCCAGATGGGTTACCGCGTCGCCGAGGTGGTCGGCAAACGGCTCGGCCGCACCATCCTCGAGCTCGGCGGCAACAACGGGGTCATTGTCATGGATGATGCCAATCTCGACTTGGCCCTGCGCGCCATTTTGTTCGGGGCGGTGGGCACGGCGGGGCAACGCTGCACCACCATCCGGCGTCTGTTCCTGCAAAAAGGCATCGCCGGCGAGATGACGCGACGTCTCGTCGCTGCCTACCGGCAGGTGCGCATCGGCGATCCCATGGATGAAACCACGCTCATGGGGCCGCTCATCAACCGCCGCGCCGTCGAGGAGATGATGGCGGGCCTGGAACGCATCCGCCAGCAGGGCGGCGAAATCCTCTACGGGGGCCGCGCGCTCGAGCGCCCCGGCGGCTGCTTTGTGGAACCCACCATCGTGCGCGCTCACCCCAGCATGCCCATCCTACGCGAGGAGCTGTTCGCGCCCGTACTTTACCTACTGGAGTTCGAAACCCTCGAGGAAGCTATCCGCTGGCACAACGACGTGCCCCAGGGGCTGTCGTCGGCCATCTTCACCAACAACCTCGTCGCGGCGGAAACCTTCCTGAGCGCGGCCGGCAGCGACTGCGGCATCGCCAACGTCAATGTCGGCACCAGCGGCGCCGAAATCGGCGGGGCCTTCGGCGGGGAAAAAGAAACGGGCGGCGGACGTGAGGCGGGCAGCGACGCCTGGAAACAGTACATGCGCCGCCAGACCGTGACCATCAATTGGTCGAGCGACTTGCCCCTGGCTCAGGGGATACAATTCGAGTTATAACGCTCGAGCGGGCGCCCGCCCGCGATGTCGGCTGCACCGAGCAGCGCGATCGACCGACAGGAATCCCTCATGCCGCTGTATACCTGCTACGACATGATTCGCGACTGCGCCGCCAACCGGCCCGAAGGCTGGAGATTCTTTGTGACCGAGTACGCGCCAATCCTCCGGACCCTGCTGGAGCACTATCGTCCGGAGGCGGCCGCCGAATGGCCGGCGAAGGCCCCCGAAATGCTGCGGCGCTTCGACGCCGCTTTTTTCGCCGCTTGCGGGCCCCGTTCCGAGCGCGACTTTTTGTTGTCGCTGCGCCAGCAGCTGCTGGCCTGGCTCGAGCCGCACGACGCCAGCGATCCGCGGGTTTGGGACGCGTTTAGCCACGCGTTGGCGCCGCTGACACTGACCGAAAAGCAAGTGGTGTGGTTCGAAGTGATGGGTTACGGCAAGGACGACAGCGCCGCCATGATGCGTATGCATCCCGACGGCGTCGAGCGCATTCGTCGGAAAGCCGCCGAGGCTCTCGCCCAACACGGCGGCGTCGTCGACCGGGACTGCCTGCGATCTTCGGTCGCCGCTCTGCCCGCCGACGGCTGTTGCGAAGCGAAGGACTTTTTCGACTGGCTCGACGGACGCATCACCTGGTATCGGCGCGACGATCTGGAGCGCCATGCAACCCACTGCTGGCGCTGCGTCGATCTGTTTTGCCGCGTGCGCGAAGTCTCGCGGCTGGCCCAACGGCGAAAACCGCTGAGCGCCGGCGAAGCCCGCCCGCTGCTGGCCGCGCTCGGCATCCCCGAGTCGGCGCCACGATCCTGGAGCGATCGGCTGCGTTTCTGGCGGCGCCTGACGCGCACCGGTGCTTAGCCCGATGAGCCGCGCCGGTCCAGCCAGTCCGGAATGCGAAGCACCTCCCGGGGCTTGCTGCCGTCGGGCGGACCGATGATGCCTTCCCGCTGCATCATGTCCAGGATCCGGGCGGCGCGTCCGTAGCCGAGCCGCAGCCGCCGCTGGAGGATCGAGGTGGACGCTTTACCCATCTCCACGACGATGCGCACCGCCTCTTCGTACAGCGGATCCCGCTCCGCGTCCCCCGCTTCGCCCTCCTCCGGCTCCTCCGACGGCGGGGCCACCAGGAAGGTCGAGTCGTATTCCGGCTGCGCCTGCTGGCGCCAGAACTCCACCACGCGGTTGATCTCCCGCTCGGTCACCAGCGCTCCATGGACCCGCACCAAGCGCGAGGAACCGGGCGGCAGAAACAGCATGTCCCCTTTGCCCAGCAAATGCTCGGCGCCCATGACGTCGAGAATCGTGCGCGAGTCCACCCGCGTCGCCACACGGAAGCTAATGCGCGCCGGAAAGTTGGCCTTGATCAAGCCCGTGATCACGTCCACGCTCGGCCGCTGAGTGGCCACCACCAAGTGCATGCCCACAGCCCGGGCCATCTGCGCCAGACGCGTGACCGATTCCTCCACGTTGCCCCGCTCGATCATCATCAAATCCGCCAGCTCGTCGATGAGGATCACGATATAAGGCAGCGGTTCGAGCTCCTCCGGCGACAGATCGCCGGCCGTCGGCACACTCGCCGGCTCGGCCTGGAGCTGACGCACCTTGCGGTTGAACTGTTCGATGTTTCGTACCCCTTGCGAAGCCAGAAGGCGCAGCCGCCGGTCCATCTCCAGCACCGCGTTCCGCAGCGCATTGGTCGCTTTCTTCGGATCCGTGATCACGGGCGTGAGCAGATGTGGAATGCCCTCGTACAAGCCCAGTTCCAGGCGCTTGGGATCCACCAGGATCATGCGCACGTCCTCGGGCGTGGACTTGAACAGGATCGCCATGATGATGGAGTTGAGCATGACGCTCTTGCCCGAGCCCGTGGAGCCGGCAATCAGAAGGTGCGGCATCGTTTCCAAGGCCGCGACTTTGATCCGCCCGTTGATGTCTTTGCCGAGCGGAATCGTCAACCGCGACGGAGCGTTTTGGAACTCCTCGGATTCGAGAATCTGCCGCAGACCGATCACCTCCCGGCGCGTGTTCGGCACTTCGATGCCCACGGTGGGCTTGCCCGGAATGCGTTCGATCAGGATGGACTCGGCCTGCAGCCCCAAACACAGGTCCTCGGTCAGCGTCGTGATGCGGCTGTACTTGATGCCCGCCTCGGGCTTGAACTCGAAGGTGGTGACCACCGGACCCGGGTTGATCTGCACCACGTTGCCGAAGACGTTGAACTCTTCGAACTTGGCCTTGATCCGCGCCGCTGTCTCCTTGAGCTCCTGCTCGTCAAAGGGGCTGCGGCCGGGAGTCTCGTTCAGCAGTTCTGTGGAAGGCAGCTGAAACGACCGCCGCCGCACCGCCGTTCGGGACACGATCTCGGGCGGCTCGGTTTCCGGCGGCGGCTCCGGGTGCGGCCGGCGCGCTTCTGGCCCCAGATCCTCGAGGGTGCGGATTGGAATCTCTTGCGGGGCGGGCTCCGGGGCTGAGGGCCGGGTTTCGCCTTCGGCGGCGGGCGGCGCCCCTGCCGGCGCCTGACGGACGCGGCGCAGTGGCGCCGCTTCCCCTCGGACGTCGCGCGCCCGGTGCCGCGCGGCGCGCCACGTCTTCCAGCGTTCCAACACAGGGGCAAACACGTGGAGCGGACTGCCCAGCCACGCCGCCGCCTTGGCCAGGCTGAAGCTGGAAAGCAAGTAGATCGAAAGGATCCCGGCCGTCGCCGTCACGATGGCCGCGCCTACCAGGTTCAAGGCGGCCCGCAGCTGCTCGGCGACCAACAAACCGACCACGCCGCCAGCCGGCACGGAATCCGAGAAGCAGCGCCACCCGGGCACGAGCCCGAGTCCGGCACAGAGGCTCATTAAGGACAGGCCGGCACCGAGGAGCCGAACCAGCGGCTCGCCCAGGTGTTCCGATCGCAGCCACTTCCAGGCCACGACGAACAGCAGAATCGGAAACAGAAACGCTCCCAGCCCGAACGTCTGTAGCGACAGGTCCGCCGCATGCGACCCGAACCGTCCGATCAGATTCTTCGGGGGCTCCCCCGTGGCGGTGTTCCACGATGGATCCCCAGGGTGAAACGAGACCAAACTCAGCCAGAAGAGAATGCCAACGGCCAGGTAGACAACGCCTGCCGCCTCCTGCAGGCGGGAGCGCTGCGTCGACGAAGAATCGCTCATCCCGCGTGACCGCGGAGCAGAAACGCCAGAGCGATCACCATCATACCAAAGGCGAGCCGATAGTACACAAAGAGCTTCAAGGTGTGCTCCCGCAGATAACGCAATAGGAAGCCGATCACCAGGCAGCCGGTCACCGCGCTGAGGCCCACGCCCAGAGCGAAGGCCAACTGCATCTGCGGCGGGATCCCGCCCATGCGATACAAGTCCCAGGCCGCGCTCGCCGCAGCGGCGGCCACGGCGGGCGTGGACAGCAAAAAGGAGAAGCGCGCCGCTGCCGAACGCTCGAGGCCCAGCAGGAGCCCCGCGGAGATCGTGATCCCGCTGCGCGAGGTGCCGGGCACCAAGGCCAGCGCTTGCGCCGTGCCGATGATCATGGCGTCGGCCCAGCCGATGTCCGCGAGGCCCTTGCGCCGCCGGCCCAGCCGCTCCGCCATCAACATCAGAAGGCCGACGGCGACGAGCATGAAGCCGATGAGCACGCGGTTGTGCCGC
The DNA here is from genome assembly GCA_025055455.1 of Bryobacteraceae bacterium. Lineage (GTDB taxonomy): Bacteria > Acidobacteriota > Terriglobia > Bryobacterales > Bryobacteraceae > JANWXD01. The sequence continues at coordinate 137,270 of JANWXD010000004.1, read as the reverse complement.
CAAGCGTTTTCCGCCAGGTCCTTGACCAGCAGGCCCACCGCGCCGACCGGGGCCGTGGCCGCCAGAATCAGCCACAACAATCGAGGATTGCGCGCCAGTTCCGGATCGCTGTTGCCGCGCCGCCCGAAACCGTAGCCGACGATCTGGACCCAATCGCGCCAGAAATACAGCAGCACCGCCGCCAGCGTTCCAAAGTGCAGGGCGATGTCGAACACGAGCGTCTGGTCCGGCCAGCCCAGCAGCCACGGCGCCAGCGCCAGGTGGGCCGAGCTGCTGATCGGCAGAAACTCCGTGATGCCCTGCACCAAGGCCAGAACCGCCGCCTGATAGAGGGGCATAATGACAAGTCAGCCATCCTAGCAGAATGCGGAATACGAAGATCGTTGCGACGCTCGGACCGGCAAGTGATACGCCGGAGCAGATCCGTCGCTTGATGGAGGCTGGGGCCGACGTCTTCCGCCTGAACGCTTCCCACGGCACTCGGGAGGATCACCGGCGGCTTGCCGCTGCCGTCCGCCAGGCCAGCGCCGAGCTGGGCGTGCATGCCGGGTTGCTGCTGGACTTGCAGGGCCCGAAGATTCGTCTGGGGGATTTTGCCGGGGGTGGCTGCGTGCTCCAGACCGGCGCGCGCTTCACGATTACCACCGAGCCCGTGCTCGGAACCAGCGAGCGCGCCTCCACCAGTTACACCGCCTTGCCGTGGGACGTGCGGCCCGGCGACCGCATCCTGCTTGCCGACGGCGCGGTCGAACTCCGCGTGCTCGCCACGGACGCGACAGCCGTGCACACCGAAGTGGTCAGCGGCGGCCCGATCGGCGACCGGAAAGGTATCAATCTACCGGGCGTTCCCCTGAGTGTGCCGTCGCTCACCGAAAAGGACCTTGCCGACCTGGAACTGGCGCAGGAGCCAGGTGTGGACATAGTCGCTCTCTCTTTCGTCCGCCGGCCCGAGGACGTCCGCTCTCTGCGGGATGAACTGGCGCGCCGCGGGCTGGATGTGCCCATTGTGGCGAAGATCGAAAAACCGGAGGCCTGGCACAACCTGGACGCCATCCTGGCGGAAGCCAACGGCGTCATGGTGGCGCGAGGCGACTTGGGCGTCGAGCTGGAGCTCGAAAAGGTCCCGTTCATCCAAAAGGCGATCATCGAGCGGGCGCGCACCCGCGGCCGCTACGTGATCACCGCAACGCAGATGCTCGAGTCCATGGTCGACACTCCATGGCCCACGCGCGCCGAGGTCAGCGACGTCGCCAACGCCATCTACGACGGCACGGACGCCGTGATGCTGTCGGAGGAAACCTCCGTGGGAAAGTATCCCGTGGAAGCGGTGCGGATGATGGCCCGGATCGCCGCCGAGGCCGACTCCACCGTCCGCACCCGCGGGCTTCAGGAGCCGCCGCACGGGCCCAATCCATCCTACGCCGAGATCGTGGCGGACGCGGCGCATCAGGCGGCGCACAACGCCGGCCTGTCCGCCATCGTGGTCTTTACGGCCACCGGTTTCAGCGCCCGGCTCATTGCCCGCTACCGCCCGCGCGTCCCGATCTACGCCTTTACGCCGAGTGACGCGGTGGCGCGACGCCTGTCCCCAGTCTACGGCGTTCGGCCCATCCTGGCGCCGGATGTTCCCTCGACCGATGACATGTTGGCGCTCATGGACCGCGTGCTGATCGAACGCCGGTTGGTGCGCCCCGGCGACGGCGTGGTCTTCGTCGCCGGCCAGCCCATCGGCCGCGCGGGTACCACCAACCTGCTCAAACTGCACCGTGTGGGCGAGCTCCGATAGAATGCGAGCTTCGGAGGGAAAAGGGCGCCAATGATTTTGCGTGGCGTGTTGAGTCTGTGGTTGTCCGCTGCCGCGCTGGCGGCCGAAAAACGCGCCGTCTTGCCGGCGGGGGCGAAGCCCGTCGGCCCGTACAGTCCCGGCATCCAGGCGGGAGGTTTTCTCTACGTTGCCGGCCAAGGCGCGCGCGACAGTGCCGGACGCCTGCCCGACACCGCGGAAGCTCAGGCCCGCCAATGTCTGGACAACGTCAAGTCGGTAGTGGAGGCGGCCGGCCTCAGCATGCGCCACGTGGTTTACAGTCACGTCTACTTGAGCGATCTTGGCAACCTGCCGGTATTGGACCGCGTGTGGCGCGAATATTTCCCATCGGAGCCGCCCGCACGCGCGGTCGTGGGCGTCACCCGAATGCCCACCGACACCCCCATCGAGATCGACGCCGTGGCGGTCCAGGAGCTCTCCCAGAAGAAGTGGATCGCTGAGGGAGTGGTCGAAGCGCGCGGACGTGTCTTCTTCGGAGAGCACTTGGGTGAGGGACCGGCTGCGGTGGACGACGCCTTAAATTCCCTTGGAAAAGCGCTGGCGCGGGCCGGCCTGGATTTCAAGCATTTGGTCTTTGTCAATCCCTACCTGGCGCCCGGCGTGTCCAGCGAGGAAATGAACCGCCGCTACGCGCCGCGCTTTGAATTCGGCAACACGCCCGCACGGGCCACGATCCGGGTCGCCGCGCTGCCGCGCAACGCCTCGGTGAGCTTCACGGGCATTGCGATCCGCGACCTGGCGCAGCGTCGTGCGGTCCGGCCCAAGAATATGCCCCCCAGCCCCACCGCCAGCCCCTGCGTGTGGGCGGCAGACACCCTTTACTGCTCGGCCAAGTCCGGGTTCATTCCCGGTCCGAACGGAGGCATTTTCGCCCCCGACGTCGAGCTGCAACTCCGGCAAGTGATGCGCAACCTGCTCGACGGGCTCGAGGAGGCGGGCATGGATTTCTCCCACGTCGTCAAAGCCAACGTCTACCTGGACGACATCAATGAATTCGCCCGCATGAACCGCATCTACGCGCTGTACTTCAAAGATGCGCCGCCAGCCCGCACCACGGTGCAGCCCGTGCCGGGGGTGGAGCGCAAGCCGGATGCCGAGGGGCGCTGGCCCAAGCTGGTCGAGATCTCTCTTATCGCGGTGAAGTAGCGCTGCCCGACAACACTGTGGAGCTCTGAAACCCGGGACCGCGAAGCACGCGTCCCGGGCGTTCGCCCGTCAGCACCCCATCGAGCAGCACCGCCTTGCCGTTGACCCAGACGTGACGCACTCCCACGGCATACTGATGGGGATCCTGAAACGTGGCCCGGTCAGCCACGGTGTCCGGGTCAAGGAGTGCGATGTCGGCTTTCATGCCGGGCCGGAGCTGCCCGCGGTCCCAGAGGCCGAGCCGCGCCGCAGGAAGGGCGGACATCCGCCGCACCGCCTCCTCGAGTGCGAGCAGCTTCCGTTCCCGCACGTACCGCCCGAGGATTCGCGCGAACGTCCCGTAGTTGCGCGGGTGGGGCGCCCCCTCGCCGAAAACCGGGATGCCACCGTCGGAGGCCACCATGGTGAACGGCGCTTTCAGAATCCGCTCGAGATCCTCTTCGCTGAGAGCATGGTAGATCGCCGAGCAGCCGCCTTGCTGCTCGAGCTCGATGGCGGTCTCTGCAGCGTTTTCGACGGTCGGTCCGCGTCCGCGCGCCCGCGTGATTTCGGCGAGATTCTTGTCTGCTAAAGTCGGGTCGAACGCGCAGGAAGCCATCACCACGTTGGCGGGATCGCCGGCGCCGCGCACGTGCAGGATCCCGTGGATGACCTCGGCCTTGATTTGCTGACGCAGGGTGGGGTCTGCCAGGCGTTTGCGCAACCCTTCCGCTCCGCCTTCTTGCGCCGACTGAGGAAACAGCGCCGCAGTCCCCGTGCTGGTGGCGGTGTAAGGGTACTGATCGAGAGTGACGTCCACGCCGCGGGCTCGGGCCTCCGCGACCAGCCGCAGCGTCTCGGCGCTCTTGCCCCGGTTGGCGCGCCCGACGACTTTGTGGTGGGTCACCTGGACCGGCTGCCGCCCTTCCTCGCCAATCCGGATGGTTTCCTGCACACTCTCGGGGAGACCAGCCGCCTCGTCGCGGATGTGGGCGATGCGGTGACGCCCTGGCGGATGTAGTTTTCCGCTGCCGGTGACTCGAAAATGCCCCTCCGGCCTTGGCTGTGGATGTCAATGAAATCGGGGACAGCCGTAAGTCCGTTTGCCTGGATTTCGACCTTTGTGGAGCGGCCGGCAAGCGTCCCCATGGCGGCGATCGTATCGCCGCGGATGCCGATGTCGGCCACAAACCACGGGTTGCCGGAGCCGTCGGCGACGCGGACCCCGCGGAGGATTACGTCGAAATCGGCGGCGCCGCAGACACAGCCGAGCAGGAGCACAATGCACCGTCGAGGGCGACACATCGCGCCCTATTGTAGCCCCAAGTGTGTAGAAATTCCCGTGAAGCTGTGTCCAACCTGCTCAGCGGCCCTCTTTGGGAGAGGACGACAGCATTGCGAAGAACAGCCCGAGAATCAACAGCGCCGTGATAGCCGATGCGACCAGCATCATCCGCACCCCTGCGTCTCTCTCACCCGGTCGTGCACGCGACCTGCCAACTCGTGCCCCTTCAGCCGCCGGCTTTCGGCGTCGAAGTGAACATCGAAAGGAGCAGGCCGAACACGAGGAGCACCCCAATGACGATGCTCAGTTCGAGCACGGCCCGCCTCCCTACTTAGTTTGGTGCAGCGCCGAGGCCAAACGTTTCAAGAGTCTCGTCGCTTTTTTTTCTGGATGGCTTATCGGCAGCCCAGAGAGCCTCTTTGAGGGTGACGAGAGGGATGCTCATTGATCTGAACTTCGATATGAGTAGGCCTTCGGTGATCTCTACCCACCCTCGGTAATTCACGGTTTCGGCTCACTCTGCCGCAGCACTTCTTTCGGAAGCAGGGCGCGGATGTGCTTGTAAACGCACCGGGGAGAGCAAGTGCACTGCGAGCTTGCCGCAAGGTGACTTCACGCCAGCCTGGGTACCGCGGACCGACCGGGTATTCCGTCAATACGGCGTGCTGCTCCTGGCTGAGTGGAGTCCGGACCCCCTCTGGGGTGCGCCGGACGAGTTCCTCGATCTCACAGGTTTTGGCAAAGGCCACGCCCTCATACGCCAAGCACACCTCCAAGTTGTTTCTGCGCTCTTTCCCGCACACGATCGGGCATGGATGCACATAACTACCGCCGGGCAGACCTTGCCCGGTCCGAGGCTGTGTGCCGCCGCCCTCAGATCCTCCTACCCATTCCCTGACCATCCGGAGCTGTCCCTCACCCCGGCCCCGTCTAACTAGCATCCAAATCGCACCGATCGGCGCCCAGTGTACCCCGATCGGATGCGGCGACCCTGGCGCGCTTTCCGCAGCTCGCTGTGACCGTTCCAGTATTCTTTGGGTATGCGGGTCGAGCTGGCGTTCGGCAAGACGGGACTCCTGGTGGATCTGCCCCCCGGCTTCCGCTACCGCGTCTTGGAGGCGCGATCCGCCCAACCGTTGCCCGACCCCGAGGGTGCCGTGCAGGAGGCGCTGGATCGACCCCTCGCTTCACCTTCCCTGACCGAGCTGGCGCGGGGCAAGCGGACGGCCGCCGTCGCCGTATGCGACATCACCCGTCCGGCGCCCAACCGGATCGTGCTGCCCCCGCTGCTCGAGCGCCTCCATCGAGCGGGGATCGGACCCGACGGCGTAACGATCCTGATCGCCACCGGACTCCATCGGGCCGCCACCGCCGCCGAGATCGAAGAGATTCTCGGACCCGACACCGCAGCGCGTTACCACGTGGCCAACCACGATGCGCGGAACCTCTCCGAGCACCGGTTTGTGGGCCGGACCGGCTCGGGCACGCCGGTTTACATCGACGAACGCTTCCTCGCCGCCGACCTGCACATCACGCTGGGGTTCATCGAGCCGCACTTGATGCTCGGTTTCTCCGGTGGCCGCAAGCTGATTGCGCCGGGGCTGGCCGCGAGGGAGACCATCGAGGTTCTGCACAGCTCGCGTTTCATGCGCGACCCGCGGGCTGTGGAAGGCTCGATCGAGGACAACCCGCTGCACCATGAGCTCCTCGAGATCGCCCGCATGGTCCGCCACGACTTCATCGTGGACGTAGCCCTGGCCCGGAACCGACGGATCGCGGCGGTCTTTGCGGGCCATCCCGTCGAAGCCCACCAGGCCGGCGTGGCCTTCGTCTCCTCCGTCTTGCTCGAGCGGTTGGAACAACCCGTCGACGCGGTGATCACGACGGCGGCAGGGTACCCCCTGGATCTGACTTTTTACCAGGCGATCAAAGGGGTGACGGCGGCCTCCCATATCGTCAAGCCTGGCGGACGGATCCTGCTGGCGGCCGCCTGCGACGAGGGAGCAGGAGCGGCGGAGTTTTCCCGTATGCTGCGGGAATTCCGCTCGGCCCACCAGTTTTTGGAAGCGATCGAAGGCCAGCCAGTGACCATCGATCAGTGGCAGCTCGAGAAACTGGCCTTGGTGGTGGAGAAGGCTCAGGTGTTGTTCTATGTACCGGGGTTGGCCGAGGAGTACTACCCCTCGCTTTGGGGCACGGCCTACCCGAGCGCCCCCGCCGCTATTGAAGCGCTCACGGTCGGACTGCCGCCCCAGGCGACGATTGCCGTCATCCCCGAAGGCCCCTACGTGCTGGCCAAAACGGCCGCCGCGCCGGAGCTGGTGTCCGCCTGAAAGGGACCCAACGTGGTATCTTGAGCAAAGAAAAAGCGAAGGTGGTGGAGAACCTCCACGAACAGCTCGCCCTGCTGCGCCGGCGCATTCAACGCATCGACCGCAAGTACGCTTCAGCGCCGGCAGCTCGCGAGCGCCGCGCGCCTCCGGCCCAGCCGGACCGGCCGCTGCACTCCTTCCTCGAGGAATGCATGAGCGGGGAGGTCATCGAGACACCTTGCGGCGCGCACTTTGAGACCGAGAAACTTTACCCGCGCCACCGCCGGCACGGCTCGATGGATCTTTCCATTCTCGCCGCGCTGCCCGAAGATTTGCTCGAGGCGATGAGCGAGGGCGCGGCGCCGCGCTGCCACCCGGGCCGATGGGCGTTTCTGGACACGGAGACCACAGGGCTGGCCGGCGGCACGGGGACGTACGCGTTTCTCGTGGGTGTCGGCCGGATCACCCCGGAGGGTTTTCGCGTCCGGCAGTTTTTCATGCGCGATCTCTGCGAGGAGCACAGCTTGCTGTGGCGCCTGGAACAGCACCTGGCAGACTTCGATGTGCTCATCACGTACAACGGCAAAGTCTACGACGAACCCCTGCTCGAGACCCGCTTCCGCATGGCCAGGCGGCGGCCGCCGTTCGCGCGTCTGGTGCATGTGGACCTGCTGTATGGCGCCCGTCGGCTGTGGAGGCTCCGCTTGGAAAGCTGCCGGCTCCTGGATTTGGAGAGCCAGATCCTGGGCGTGGAGCGCGAAGGCGACTTGCCGGGGGAACTGATTCCGTACGTGTATTTCGACTATTTGCGCACGCGGCAGGCCTTCCGCCTGGTGCCGGTCTTCTACCACAACGCCACAGACATCGTGACGCTGGCGTGCCTGGCCGGCATCGTGCCGCTAGCGTTTCGCTCCCCGGACTCGGCGCCGCTCCACCACGGCGCCGATTGGGTGGGACTGGCGCGGTGGTTGCTGAAGGCCGAGCGGCGGGAAGAAGCGCTCGCCATGCTGCGCCGGGCGCTCGAGCGGGGGCTCTCGGACGAGCTACTGTTCCGCACCCTCTGGGAGATTGCGCTCCTCGAAAAGAAGCTCGGACGGCTAGCGACGGCGCTGGCGGCCTTCGAAGACCTAGCCCAAACGGGCAGCCGGTATGCTGCGGCGGCGCTCGTCGAGCTGGCCAAACACGAGGAGCACCGGGAGCGCAATTACGCCCGGGCGCTGGAGCGCACGCGGGCCGCCCTGGAGCTCGCCCCAAGTGCGGACTTGCGCCGCCGCGCCGCGCGACTGGAACGCCGGCTCGCGCGGGCCCTCCCGCCGCCTTTGCTGTGAGGCGCGCGCCGGACTCACCTGCTGCCCAGCGCCCGTTTCAGGCGCGCGACGAGGCGCCGGGCCGCCCGGTCGAGTTCTTCCGGGGTGCTGTCTTTCGGCTTTTCCCAGGCCGACCAGATCACGGCGCGCGTGCGCACCTCCACCAGAAACACGTTCCCCCGCCCGCGTCCGAAACTGGAAAACCGCACCCGAGGTTCGGCCTGGGCGCCCTGGCGCGCGCTTTCGCCTTTGGTTTCACCCTCCTGGGCCGCCGGCGCGATCGGAGCCGGCGGCTGGGAGGCATAGAGTTCCTCGAGCCGGCGCTCGAACTCCTCGCCCAGCCGGTCCGTGAAGACGGCGTCGGCTCGCTTGGGATCGGCGACGACCCGCAGCACAGCCTCGCCGGTGAGATGATTCGCCAGGTATTGGTCCAGACCCGCGGTCATGGGCAGAAGGTAGACGGACTGGATCTCGCCCAAGCCGGCGGCGCTCCCTGCAACGGCCAGCGCCGTAGCGCACAATAGGAAAGCGAACGCCTTCATGACATCCCTCATCATAGCCGACCGATCCGTCCCGCCGATCCCAAGGCATGTATAAAGGCCACAAGATTACCGTCATCATTCCGTGTTTGAACGAAGAACAGGGCATCGAGCAGGTGCTCAAGCGGATGCCTCCCTTCGTCGACGAGGTGATTGTCGTCGACAATGCCTCGACGGACCGGACCTCGGAGGTGGCGCGGTCGCTCGGGGCGACGGTGATTCGCGAGGAAGTCCGCGGGTACGGCAGGAGCTACAAGAAGGGATTCTCTTATGCCACCGGGGACCTGATCGTGACGCTCGACGGAGACCACAGCTATCCGGTGGACGCGATCTCTTACCTGCTGGAAGCCTTCCTCCACCTCAAGGTGGATTTCCTGAACGCCTCGCGCTTCCCCGTGCGGGATCCGGCCGCCATGAGTTTCAAACACAAAGTGGGCAATTTGATTCTGTCGCTGGTCATGTCGCTGCTGTTTTTCCGCTGGGTGCGGGACTCGCAGTCCGGCATGTGGGTCTTCCGGCGCTCCATTCTGGACAAGATGGTGCTCGAAAGCGACGGCATGGCCTTCTCGGAGGAAATCAAGGCCGAGGCGCTGCGGCAAGGCGTGCGGTTCGGCGAGATCTCGATCCTCTACAGTTCGCGGCTGGGCGAGATGAAGTTGAACCCCTGGCGCGACGGCCTGTACAATCTCTACTTTCTTTTCAAGAAGCGATTTGCGCCCGCGCGGAGGAAATGATATGATGCGGCGGAACCCGCCCAGCCTTCCCGCCCTCATCTGACGGCAGGTGAGCCCCTCAACTGAGATGGATGGCGTCACCGCGATCATCCCGAACTGGAACGGCAGGGTGCTGCTGGCCCGGTTGCTCGCCAGCCTCGGGCGGCAGCGCGTGCCGTTTGCTGAGATCCTGGTCGTGGACAACGGATCCGAGGACGGCTCGGAGGCGGAAGCCGCGGCCCGGGGCGCCCGCGTCCTCCGGATGGGCGCCAACGCCGGATTCAGCCGCGCCGTGAACCGGGGCGTCGAGGCGGCCTCGAGCCGATGGGTGGCCGTGCTCAACAACGACGTCGTCCTGGCTGAAGACTGGCTGGAACGGATGCTCGAAGCGGCGCGCGACCCGGACGTTTGGTTTTTGACGGGTAAGCTGCTGGCCGAGCGGGAGCGCCGAGTCGTGGACGGTACATTCGACGTGCTCTGCCGGGGCGGCTGCGCCTGGCGCATGGGCCACCACCGGCCTGACGGAGCCGATTGGAGCCATCCGCAGCGCATCGCGTTCGCGCCCTTGACGGCCGCGTTGCTGCGCCGGGAGCTGTTTGCCCGGGTGGGCGGACTGGACGAAACCTTCGAAACCTTCATGGAGGACGTGGAGTTCGGCCTGCGGTGCGCCCTGGCGGGTTACCCCGGGCTGTACGTACCCGCGGCGGTGGCCCATCACGCGGGCGGGGCCACGCACGGGGGCTGGCATCCGGAGAGGGTCCGCCGCATCGCGCGGAACCAGTTGTTGCTGGTGGCGAAGCACTATCCGCCAAGCTACTTGCGGCGCTCGGCGTGGGCGGTGTTCGTAGCTCAGTTGCTGTGGGGGCTGCTCGCCTTCCGGCATGGCGCCGGCCGAGCCTACCTGCGCGGCAAGTGGGAGGCGCTGCGGCGGTTTGGCTCGTTGCGGGCGCAAGCAGCACGGACCGACGAGCGCCGGCTGCGGCAGGTTTTGGAAGACAGCGAGCGGCGCCTGCGGGCGGCGCAACAGCGTACCGGGCCCGATTGGTATTGGCGCCTGTATTTCGCCCTGACATGAACGAGCTCGGCGCGGTGGTGGTGACCTGGAACTCGCAAGAGCTGATCGGTCCCTGTCTGGAAGCCTTGCGGCCGTGGGTGGGCGAGGTGGTGGTGGTTGACAACGCGTCGGAGGATGGCACGGTGGAAGAAGGGCACCGCCGGGCAGGCGTGCGGTGGATCGTCAACCCGAACAACCGCGGCTTCGCGGGCGCGGCCAACCAAGGTATAGCGGCCCTCGAGAAACCGTTTGTGTTGCTGCTGAATCCCGACGTGGTGCTGCTGGATTCGCCGGCGCCGCTGCTCGAAGCCTGTCAAGCCCCCAAGGTGGGGGCGGCGGCGGGCCAGCTGGTGGGAGCGGACCTTCGGCCCCAACTGGGATTCGCCATCCGGCGCTTTCCGGGACCGCTTGCCCTGGCGCTCGAGGTTTTGGGGGTCAACCGCCTTTGGCCCGGCAATCCGGTGAATCGCCGCTACCGCTGTCGGGACCTCGACTGGAGCCAACCGTCCGACGTCGAACAACCCGCCGGCGCGTTTCTGCTGATCCGGAAAGCGGCCTGGCAGGCCGTGGGCGGCTTCGATGAGGCCTTTCATCCGGTCTGGTTCGAAGATGTGGACTTTTTGAAGCGCCTGCGGGAAGGCGGCTGGCGCGTCAGGTACGCGCCCGCCTGCCGGGCGCGGCACGCCGGCGGTGGCTCCGTGCGAAAAATTTCACGAGAGGACCGGGAGCTTTGCTGGTATAGTAACCTTCTGAGGTATGCGGCGAAGCACCTCAGCCCGGAAGCCTTCTCCGCGGTATGCCTTTCGGTGATGACGGGCGCGGCGCTTCGCCTGGTAACGGGGATCGCGCGGGAGCGCAGCCTGCGGCCCGCTCGAATCTTCCGCCGAGTGGCGGCGATGGCCTGCCGCGCGCTCGCGGATCGGAGGCCGTCGGACGTGACTTTGCCGCTGGCGCGATGGCAGCGACAGGCAGAGCAACAAAAAGTTCGAGCACCTGTTTCGTAGTTGGATTCACGCGCATGGCATTCAACGATCTAGTTTCGGTGACCATCGTTACCTACAACAGCGAGCGGTATATCCGGAAGTGCCTCGAATCGGTGCTGGCACAGAACTACCCGAACAAGGAAGTGATCATCGTAGACAACGCCTCCGCCGACGGCACCGTGGCGATTTTGCGGGAATTCGAAGATCGCTGCCTGGTCGTCTACAACCGGGAAAACATCGGCTTTGCGGCGGCGCAGAACCAGGCCATTGGCTTGTCCTCGGGCCGCTGGGTGCTGACTCTGAACCCGGATGTGTTGCTGAGCCCCGGATTTATCCAGGCCATGGTCGCCGCCGGGCACATCCATCCGCGGATCGGCTCGGTCTGCGGCAAGCTTCTGACGATGAGCGCCAGCTTCGAACTGCCGGAGCGTCCGCTGGTGGATTCGACGGGGATCTACTTCACTCCCATGCTGCGCCATTTGGACCGGGGCAGCCAGCAAGTCGACAACGGCCATTTTCTCCACTACGAGTACGTCTTTGGCGCCTCGGCGGCGGCCGCGCTCTATCGGCGGGAGATGATCGAGGACGTCTCGATCAACGGCGAATTCTTCGATCCGGACTTTTTCGTGTACCGCGAGGACGCCGATGTGGCCTGGCGGGCCCAACTGCTTGGCTGGCGGTGCATTTATACGCCCCACGCGAGGGGCTATCACGTCCGAAAAGTGCTGCCGGGCAACCGCCGGGCTCTGCCCCCGGTGATCAACATGCACTCGGTGAAGAACCGCTTCCTGATGCGCATCAAGAACATGACCGGGGATCTGTATCTGCGCAATTTCTTCTCGATCACGGCGCGCGACCTGATGGTGATTGGCTGCTGCCTGCTGCGCGAGCACAGCTCGCTCAAGGCCTTCTGGTACCTGGCCAAGCACTGGCGGCGCGTGTGGGCCAAGCGGCGCGAGATCATGAAGCGGCGTCGCGTCAACGACGAATATTTGGCGGGTTGGTTCCGCTACCTGCCCGTGAGCCGTCCGGCCCCGAACGCCCGTCCCCAGGTGATGGCCCGCTCGCGCGCCGCCCGCGGCTAGATGAAGCTGGCCATCCTCGGAACGCGCGGCATTCCCGCGCGCTACGGCGGATTCGAGACCTTCGCCGAGGAGTTATCGGCCCGACTGGCGGCCCGCGGACACGTCGTCACGGTCTACTGCCGGGGCCGGAGTGGGCCCCCCGTGTGGAGGGGTGCCCGGCTGGTGCACTTGCCCACCATCCGGCACAAGTATCTTGACACGATCGTGCACACCTTTCTCTCCACCCTGCACCTTTTGCGCCACCGGACCGACGCCGCGCTGTACTGTAACGCCGCCAACGCCCTCTTCACCCTGCTCCCCCGCTGGGCGGGGATTCCAGTGGCGTTGAACGTGGACGGCATCGAACGCCAGCGCCGGAAGTGGAACGCGCTCGCCAAGACCTGGTACCGGATCTCCGAACGGCTGGCCACGTGGTTCCCCTCGGCCGTGGTGGCGGACGCGCGCACGATCAGCAATTATTACTTTCACCGCTACGGCAAGGAGACCACCTACATCCCTTACGGCGCCGAGACGGGCAAACTGGCCACCACCGATACGCTGGATCAGTTGGGCCTGCAGCCGGGTTGCTACTTTCTTTACGTCAGCCGCATGGAGCCGGAAAACAACGCGCTGCTGGTGCGCGAGGCCTTCGAGAGGGTGGAAACGGATCACCGGCTGGTGATGGTCGGCGACGCCCCCTACGCCGCAGATTACATTCGTCGCGTACGCGCCACAAGCGACCCGCGCATCCTCTTCCCCGGCGCCATCTACGGGCGCGGCTATCACGAGCTGCTGTCGCACTGTTTTGCTTACATTCATGCCACCGAAGTGGGCGGCACGCATCCGGCTTTGATCGAGGCCATGGGACGGGGCGCCCTGGTGCTGTATCTGGAGACGCCGGAAAATGCCGAGGTCGCCGCCGGCGCCGCGATCCCGTTTCGCGAGGATCTGGCCGAAAAGATCCGGGCCGTGCTGGCCATGCCAGAGGGCGAGCGCGAGGAGTGGCGGCGCAAGGCGGAGGCGCTGGTGCGCGAGCGCTATCGCTGGGACGCGGTCACCGAAGCTTACGAACAACTGTTCGCGCGGCTGGTTCGCCGATGACGTCTCCCCTGCCCGCGGGCCGACGCTGCTGGGTGGAAGTCTCGCTGGGCCAGATTGTGGCCAATTTCCGCGCCGTCCAAGCTGTGGTGGGCGACCCGGTCGAGGTCATGCCCGTGGTCAAAGCCGACGCGTACGGCCACGGTGCCGTGCCCGTCTCGCAGGCGCTGGAAGCCGCGGGGGCGCGCTGGCTCGCGGTGAGTCACGCCGGCGAAGGCGCGGCGCTGCGGCAGGCCGGGATCCGGGCGCGCATTCTGGTCATGGCCGATCTGCTGCCGTGGGAACGGGACACCGTGCTCGCGCACGAGCTGACGCCGGTCGTCCACGCCTTGGAGCAGCTGCCGACGCTGGAGGCCATGGCGGCGGCTGCCGGCCGCAAACTCGCCTTTCACCTCAAGGTGGACAGCGGGATGGGCCGCCTGGGGGTGGCGCCCGATGCCGCGACGATCGTGGCAGCCATCCGGCAGGCGCCCCACCTGGAAATGGAAGGCGTCATGACACACTTGGCCTCCTCCGCCGATTACACGCGAGATCAGACGGAGCGGCAACTGGCGGTGTTCGAGCGTTTCTTAGACGGGCTCGCGGGCGCCGGGATCCGGCCGCGGTGGGTCCACGTCGCCAGCAGCAATCCCATCGCATTCGGACGGCGGGCCGCCTGGCGCAACATGGTCCGTCCCGGCCACGCTCTCTACGGCTACGTCTCGCCGCCGCGCGGTCCGGCCCCGGCGAGGGTGCTCGAAGTGCGCCCGGCGCTGACCTGGAAGACCGTGATTCTTGCCGTCAAAGATGTGGCGGCGGGCGCCGAGATCGGCTACGGAGCGATGTACCGCGCGCCGCGCCCGATGCGCATCGCCGTGCTGGCGGCAGGCTATGCCGACGGTTACCCACACCGGCTCTCCAACCGCGGCAAGGTGATCGCCGGCGGCCGATTGGCGCCGGTCATCGGCGCGGTCTCTATGGACCTGACCACGATTGACATCAGCCAGACGCCGCATCTCCGCCCGGGAGATCCGGTGACGCTTCTCGGACGGGCGGGGGAAGTGGTTGTGGACGCGCAGCAGATCGCCCGGTGGGCGGGCACCATTTCCTACAGCGTGCTGTGCGGCATCAGTGCACGCGTACCGCGCCTTTACCTTTAGGCCGATATACTGACGGGGGTGGCCGAAGCATTGACCGAGCGCTTCGACGGACGCAACGTGCTGATCACGGGCGCCGGCCGAGGGATCGGCAAACGCTTGGCGCTGGGGTTTGCCCGCGCCGGCGCCCGCGTGGGGCTGCTGGCCCGCACGCGGGCGGAGCTCGATCTGGTTCACCTGGAGATTCAACATGCGGGCGGCAGCTCGCTGCGCCTGCTGGCCGACGTCCGCGACTACGGCGCCGTGTGCGGCGCCGTGAGGCGGATGCGGGAAGCCTTCGGAGGTACCCACGTGCTGGTGGCCGCCGCGGCGATTCAGGGACCCATCGGGCCGTTGTGGAGCACCGATCCGGAGGCGTGGGCCGCCACCGTCGAGGTGAACTTGATCGGGGTCATGCACGCCTGCCGCGCCGTGCTGCACGAGATGATCGAGCGGCGCTCGGGTAAGATCATCGTCCTCACCGGGGGAGGCGACACCCACCCGCGCCCCAATTTCTCGGCTTATGCCGCCTCCAAAGCCGCCGTGGCGCGCTTCGTCGAGACGTTGGCCAAAGAGGTGCGGGACGCCAACGTCCAAGTGAACTGTTTCTCTCCCGGCGGGACGTACACGCACATGACGGACGAAATTTTGCGCGCCGGCGAGCGGGCGGGCCAAAAGGAGCTCGAGCGGGCCCGCACCATTCAACTCACGGGCGGCCACGCGCCGGACGAACAAATAGCGCTAGCCTTCTTTCTGGCCTCCCAGCGTTCCAATCACATCAGTGGCAAGATCCTTCATGTAGACGACGACTGGCGGCGGTTGGAGCATACCAACAGTCACGCAGAGCTGTTCACCCTCCGCCGGGTGCGGAAGCTCTGAGTGCGCCGCTCCGCAAGCAGCGCCACGCTGTGCGATGATTGGTGGAAATTGGAGGTGATCGGATGAAGCGAATCCTCTGGCGCACCAGCCTGGTAGTGCTGGCCGTTCTGCTGGCAACTCCCCTCACCGCTCAGACGAAAAAGAAAAAACTGCTGGCGATCGGCGCGGTCAAGGGCTTCCAGCACGACTCGGTCTCTCATGCGCTCGGCACGCTGTGGAAAATCGGCCAGGAGTCCGGCCTCTATGACACCTACATCCGCACCGATACGCAGCTTCTGACCAAGAAGAAACTCGGCGGCAACGCCAAGAACCTGGACTTCTTCGACGCGGTGTTCTTCTACACCACGGGCGAACTCGACATGGACGACGAGCAAAAGGCGGCCCTGCTCGCCTTCGTCCGGGACGACGGCAAGGGGTTTCTCGGCGCCCACAGTGCCACGGATACGTTTTATAAGTGGCCCGAGTATGGAGACATGATCGGCGGCTACTTCGACTTGCACCCCTGGAACCAGTTCGAAGCGCCGATCATCGTCGAGGATCCGGACTTCCCGGCGATGAAACCTTTCCCGGCCCGCTTTACGATCTACGACGAAATCTATCAGTTCAAAGACTTTTCCCGGCAGAAGGTCCGGGTGCTGATGCGGCTGGACGCCGACAAGATTGACCTGACGCGCAAAGGCGTGCGGCGCACCGACAAGGATTTCGCGGTCACGTGGGTCCGCACCTATGGCAAAGGCAGGGTCTTCTACAGCAGTCTCGGCCACCGCGAGGACGTCTGGGACCGTCCGGATGTGCAGAAGATGTGGCTCGAGGCCATCAAATGGGCCATGGGGTTGATCCCCGGCGACGCGACGCCCCGGCCGAAGCCGAGTGACTGACGGCCGCCGTGTTGCGATAGGTCCCGTTCCAGGTCCGCTCGCGCCTTAGGTCGGCACTGGCGGCTTGTTTGTTGGGCGGTTAGCCCCTTCCCCGGCTGCGCACTTATAATAAACCCGTTTGCGAGGCGCCGATGACGAAACCCACCTACCGGCCGTTCGTGCCCGAAACCATGCAAATGTCGGAGTTCACCCTGCGAGCCGTGCTCCTCGGGCTCGTTTTAACCGTCGTGCTGGGTGCCGCCAACGCCTACCTCGGGCTACGGGCGGGCATGACTATCGCGGCCGCCTATCCCGCCGCCGTGATCAGCATGGCGGTCCTGCGGCTGTGGCGCGGCTCCATCCTGGAGGAAAACATCGCCCGCACGGTGGGCTCGATCGGCGAATCGGTCGCCGCGGGCGCGATCTTCACCATACCGGCCTTCGTCATTTCCCGGGCGTGGCCGTCGTTCGACTTCGAGCACGCTTACTGGAAGTCCACCGTGTTGATGCTCGTGGGCGGGCTGCTCGGCATCCTGTTCATGACCTTGCTGCGCCGCGTGATGGTGACCGATCCAGAGCTGCCGTTTCCCGAGTCGGTGGCCGCCTCGGAGATTCACAAAGCGGGGCAGCGCGGCGCCGAGGCGGCGCGGCTGTTGTTCTACAACATGGCCCTCGGTGCAGCGGTCTATTTTCTGGGCGTGATCAAGCTGTTTGCGACCAGCAAGGAGTTCTTCGTCCGTGTGGGAGAGATCGGCCGCAGCGTGGTGCGCCTGGGCGGCAGCGCGGGGGATGTGGGCGTGGGTGCGGTGACGATGGCCTCGGCGCCGGCGGTGAGTCCCGCCTATCTGGGCGTCGGCTACATCATCGGGCCCCGTCTGGCCGCGCTGAACTTTTCGGGTGGCGTCGTGGCTTGGGGGCTGTTGGTTCCGCTGCTGCTCTATTTCCTCGGGCCGCAGCTACAAGCGACGTTGCCGGCGGGCTCGGCGGAGGAATCCTGGGGCGGGCTGGCGGGATCGGTCTGGCGCTTTATCGTGCGTCCGATCGCCGTGGGCGGCATGCTGGTGGGCGCCGGCTTTACGTTGTTCCGCATGCGGAAGAGTCTAGCGGTGGGCATGAAACGGGCGATCTCGGACTTGCAGAAGGCCGCCGCCCAGACCGAAGCCGTCAGCCGCACCGACCGGGACCTCGGCGCGCGTACGACCCTGCTCGGCGTGGCCGCGACCTTCCTGGCCATGGTGCTGCTGTACATCTACTTGTCCGGCAGCGTGTTGGGGGGCGCGGTGGCTGCAGTCGTGATGCTCGTGCTCGGCTTCTTCTTCGCCGCCGTTTCGGGCAACCTCGTGGGCATGATCGGATCCTCCAACAATCCCGTCTCCGGCCTGACGCTGTCGACGCTCATCGTCGCGGCCTTGCTCATGGTCTCCATCGGCGTCTCCGGCATGAGCGGCGTGGCGGCGGTGCTGGGTGTGGCCGCCGTGGTCTGCGTGTCCTCGGCCGTGGCGGGCGAAATGCTCCAGGACCTGAAGGTGGGCCACATCCTCGGGGGCACCCCGCGCAGCATGCAGATCGGCGATGTGTTCGGTGTGCTGGTGGCCAGCGCGCTACTGTACTTCCCGCTGCTGGTCCTGCACCAGGGCAACATCAACGCCGGCGGCATCGGCTTCGGTGACAAGGAACTGTCGGCGCCGCAGGCGGGGCTGATGGCGTCGCTGGCGCAAGGGATCGTGGGCGGGGACATGCCGTGGCCCCTGGTCGTGGTGGGCATCATGATGGGCTTCGCGCTGATTATGGTCCAAGTGCGCAGCCCGATGCTGTTCGCCGTGGGGATGTATCTGCCGCTCGAGACCACGTTCGCCATCTTCCTGGGCGGTCTGGTGCGCTGGCTGACGGATGCGGCGCGGGACCGCCGGGGCTTCAACGAGGCCCAAAAAGCCCGGGTGGAAAATGCCGGGGTCCTCACGGCCTCAGGGCTGATCGCGGGGGAGGCGATTATGGGCTTGGTCGTGGCCACGTTCCGTTTCTTCGAGTGGCCCCTGCCGGCCGTCTTCGCCCAGCCTTCCTTCCTGGCGGGATTTGCCGTGCTCATCCTGCTTGCGTTCGTCATGGTGCGGCTGCCCCTGGCGCGCGCCGGGCGGCCGGAGGAGCCGGCGCCGCCGGCCGCCATCATGTGAGCGCGGGAGGCACCGATGTCGCTGATGCAGCACATCCGGGACTTCCCCGTGCCGTACGGCTCGGTGGCCGTCTGGTGGCTAGGCCAGAACGGCTACATCTTCAAGACGCCGCAGGGGACGCTTGCTGGGGTGGATCTGTACCTGACCGACAGTTGCGCCACGCTGGTTCCGGGGCTGGACTTGCGGCGGCGTGTGCCGGTGCTGATTCCGCCGGAGGAGCTCGAAGTGGACCTGTTCGCGTGCACACACAACCACCAGGACCACACCGACCCCGAGACGATCCGCGGGCTGCGGAATAAGGACACGATGTGCTTCGTCGGACCGCATCCGAGCTGCGAGACCTTCGCCGCCCAAGGGGTGGAGAGTGGGCGCATCGTGCCCGCCTGGCCGGCCTGCGAGATCGAGTTCCGCGACCTCCGCATCCGAGGCACGTTCGCCCTGCCGACCGACGACACGGATTTGAACCATATGGGCTTTATCTTCGAATTCCATGGCGGGCCGCGCATCTACATTACCGGGGACACGGATTTCACCGAGCTGCTGTATTCGGCCGCGCGCTACGCGCCGGACGTGATGATCACCTGCATCAATGGCGGCTTCAACAATCTGTCCCATTGGGAGGCGGCGCAGGTGGCCTCGGTGATTCGGCCCAAAGTGGCGATTCCCTGCCACTACGACATGTTCGCCGACAACGCCGTGGATCCGGGCCAGTTCCGGGCGTCGCTCCGTCTGAAGGCGCCGGAGGTGCGCTACGTGCAACTCGAGCACGGCCGCGCCTGGATCTTCCCGGGCGGATAGGCGCTCTGTGGGCGACGCCAGCCGCCCCGTGCGGCGCGGGGCATGCCACGTCGGGGAGCCCGGCACGTGCCGGCGCATCGTGGGCCGTTCTCCCAGTCGTCTGGGCGCCGTGCTCGCTTTTGGTGAGCGGGACAGTGATGGCGCTAGCCTGACTGATTCCAGCCTTGAGTCAGGCGGGCGCCGCATGGCCTTTCGGGCTCCAGGTGGCCCCGGCCGTGGCGGTGGTGGCCACGCCCGGCTTTCGGATGGGCATGCCGGCTCGAGCGTCTCTTGTTGAGGGACGCGCGCCGGCTTCTGAGGCTCACCGCAGGGTGGGATACGCGATCCCCAGCTGCTCGAGGTAGGTGCGGTAGCGAGACGGATCGTAGCGAAGGCGCTCGAGCTGCGGCCGAAATCTCTCCATCTTGTCGCGGTTGAGTTCGATGGCCGGTTGCGTGCCCTCCGGGATCAGCGGCTTCCATTTCGTCTCTCTGGTCTGCTCGGCAAAATAGGCGCGTGCGGCTTCGAGGAGCTCCGGTCGCAGGAGCAAATCGAGAGCCGTCATGGCCAGGGCTTTGGCGCCCGCCGTGGCCCCTTTGTGCGCGATGGGCGTGGCCATGGCGATGGCGCTCGACCAGTGGTGGCCGATCATGCCCGGAATATTGCCCGGATAGTGCAGCACCACCGTCGGCAAGTTCCAGGAAACTTCGGCGATGTCGTCCGAGCCGGCCGATTCGTAAGGATCGGCCGGCGCTTTGAGCTCCCGAATCTCCTTGCGGAGCCCTTCGACGGGGACTTTCAGTTCCTTCTGGGCGGCGCGGGCCAGCCGTTCGTCGGCCTCCGACCATTCCGGCATGCCGACCCGGCGGATGTTGGCGTACAGGGCCTCGGCGAGGGGCTTGTTGAAGTGGCCGGGCCAGGTGGCGGCGATCACGCGCTCGGTCACGGTGGTGTCCGTCATCTGAGCGGCCGCGTGGGCGATGCGCGTGCCGATCTGGTGCAGCTCTCGGATCCGATCGTAATCCCACTCGCGGAAAAAATACCAGACGGTCGCTAGGGGAGGGACCACGTTGGGTTGGTCGCCGCCGTGGACGATCACATAGTGGGAGCGATGCTGGGGGCGGAGATGCTCGCGGCGGTAGTTCCATCCCGCGTTCATCAGCTCCACCGCGTCGAGGGCGCTGCGGCCGCGCCAGGGGGAGCCCGCGCTGTGAGCGCTTTGGCCGTGAAAGGTGTACTGCGTGGAAATGAGGCCCGAGCCGCGCGGACCGTAGTACGTGCCGAAATCACTGCTGATATGGCTGCTCAGCATCACGTCCACATCCCGGAACAAGCCCGCCATGACCATGTACGTCCGGCTGCCGACCAGCTCCTCGGCCACACCGGGGTAGATCCGCAGCGTGCCCGGAATCCGGTAGCGCTCCATGAGCTGTTTGACCACGAGCGCCGCGGTCACGTTGACCGCCTGGCCGGCGTTGTGCCCTTCGCCGTGGCCCGGGCCGCCAGGGATGAGCGGATCATGATAGGCCACCCCCGGCTTCTGCGACGTCCCCGGGAGCCCGTCAATATCGGCCATGAAACCGATCACGGGCTTTCCGGATCCCCAGCTGGCGACGAAGGCCGTGGGCATGCCTGCGACGCCGCGCTGGACGTGGAAGCCTTCCTTTTCGAGCAGTGCCGTCAAGTAGGCCGACGTTTCGAATTCCTGATAGCCCAATTCGGCAAAGCTGAAGATCGAATCCACGATTTGCTGGGTGAGAACGGCGCGGGCGTCGACCATCTCGGCGGCCGCCTGCTTGAGCGGTTCGAGAGGCGGCGGCTGCGCCGCCGGCCCGCACGTCGCCGCCACGCAGAGCAACCAGGCGAGGGTTCGCTTCATGGCTCGTCCCCCGTGTGGCCAAATCCTGCCGATCGTCGCCGCGTTGACTCGCGACAAATCCCCCGCCGGCTGGAACGGATGAAACGCACCAGGTGCAAGGTGTGCTCGTTCGGGATCTCCGCCTCGATCCGCGCCAGGGCCTCTTCCAGTTTCAGGCCAGAGCGGTACAGCAGCGTATAGGCTTTCTTGAGGGTGGAAATTTGCTCGGATGTGAACCCGGCGCGTTTGAGACCGACGAGGTTGAGTCCCCTCGGGGCCACGTTGAACTCCGAGTACAGGAAAAACGGCGGCACGTCTTGGTTGACCCGCGTGTTGCCGCCGATCATGGCCAGACGCCCGATTTTCGAGTACTGATGGATGACGACGCCGCCGGAGATGAAGGCCTCATCTTCCACCTCGACGTAACCGGCCAGCAGGGCGGTGCTGCAAATCACCGTGCGGTTGCCCACTTTGCAGTTATGGGCGATGTGGCCCGCGGTCATGATGTAGTTGCCGTCGCCGATCTCGGTCACCGATTCCGGCTGGGTGCCCCGGGAGATGGTGAAGTGCTCCCGGATCTTGTTGTCGTTGCCGATGCGGAGATAGCTGCGCGCGCCCGTGAAGGCCTTGTCGAGCGGATCCGTGCCGAGAACGGTTCCAGCGGAAATCTCGTTGCGGTCGCCGAGGGTGGTCCAGCGCTTGACGTAGACGTACGGCTCCAGCCGGCAGAAGGCGCCGATGACCACGTCGGACTCGATGACGCAATAGTCGCCGATGACCGTCTGCGGCCCGATGCGGGCGTCCGGGTGCACACGCGCCGTGGGGGCGATCACGGCCGAAGGGTCCGCCGGCATAACTCTGTATCATACTCAGTGGCCGGCTGCGACCGGCCCACAGGAGGAGTGCAATGCGCGTGCGCGAACTGGCCGACTGGCTCGGAGCGCCGTACGAAGGCGACGGTGAAAAGGAACTCACGGACGTGGCCGATTTGGCGTGCGCCGGCGCCACGGATCTGGCCTTCGTAGCCACGGCCCAGGCGGCGCGCGCGGCGTCGCGTTCTGCCGCCGGATGCCTGATCGTGCCGCCGGATTACGATAACGCCGAAGGACGCACGGTCATCCGCGCGGCCGAGCCGCGCACCGCCTTTGCCCGGGCCGCCAGCCGGCTGCATCCGCCCCCGCCGGTCACTCCCGGAATCCATCCCTCAGCCGTGATCGCCCCGGGGGCCGAGATCGGCCCGGGCGTGGCGGTCGGACCCCTGGCCGTCATCGGCGAAGGCTCTCGCATCGGGGCCGGAACGCGCATCGGGGCGCTCACGGTGATTGGCCGCCGCGTGAGCATCGGGGAAGACTGCACCCTGCATGCCCACGTGACGGTTTACGACGACGTCGACATCGGGAACCGCGTCATTCTTCACTCCGGCTGCGTCATCGGAGCCGACGGCTTCGGCTTCGTCTTCGAGGGCGACCGCTACCAGAAATTCCCGCAGATCGGCCGCGTGGTGATCGGCGACGACGTGGAAATCGGCGCCAATTCCGCCGTGGACCGGGCGGCGCTGGGCGTGACCTGGATCGGCGAGGGCACCAAGCTGGACAACATGGTGCACGTGGCGCATAACTGCCGCATCGGCCGGCACGTCGTGGTGGCGGCGCAAACCGGTTTTTCCGGGGGCGTGGTGGTGGAAGATTACGCCGTCATCGGCGGGCAGGTGGGCGTGGGAGACAAGGCCCGGATCGAGTCCCGCGCCGTGGTGGGTTCGGGCGCAGGGATCCTCACTTCCAAAATTGTGCGCTCTGGCCAAGTCGTCTGGGGCACACCCGCGCGGCCGCTGAAGGAGTATCTCGAGATGCTGGCCAATTTGTCGCGCTTGCCGCAGCTGCGCCGCGAGGTGGCGGAGCTCAAACGGCGATTGCCCAGCGAGCCTCGCGAGTGAGCGAGCGTCGTCGAGACCGGCTCTGTGCCGGGGCTAGGCGCACAGACGCCTGGGCCTCGATCGGCGCATCCCGCTCGTGATCTGCGCTCGGAAAGTCAGAAGGGTCTTAGAAAGCATTCTCCCCATCGGCCGGGCGGTGGCAAAGCTTTCCGCGTACCTCGCAGCGGATCCGGCCATCCCCGCAGCGTCAGTGGTTCCGTTGGCCTGCGCTGCCGAGGCGAGCATGACCAGTTCTTGACCCACGACCGCAAGCTTACGGGCGAAGTCAGACCGGGAATCGGCTCGGTGTCGGGGTGCGACATCGGCCGGCTCGGATGGGGGGTCGGCGGGCAAGCGGTAGCATACATAAGGGAGTGAACACGTGCTGGTGGTCGTAGGCGGCCCCTGCCGCAACGTGGGCAAGACGGCCGTGGTCGTGGGCCTAATCCAAGCCCTGCCCCAAGCCGGCTGGACAGCAGTGAAAATCACCCCGCACCACTACGGCGCGGGCTCGCCGCCGGCGCCCTACCACCTCGAGCGTCAGACCGAGGTGGACGCCACCGACACCGGCCGGTTCCTGGCGGCGGGGGCGGCTCGCTCCTATCTGCTGTCCCTCGCAGGCGGCAATCTGCGCTCCTTGATCGCCCCGCTGCGGGTGCTCCTGGGTGCGAGCGACCACGCCATTGTGGAGACGACACGCGCGCTGGACTTTTTGGTTCCGGACCTATACCTCGCTGTGATCCACCCCGGCGTGGACGACGTCAAAGAGTCCTGGCTGCGCCACGTGGATCGCGTGACGGCCTGCGTGGTCCACGACGTGGAACCGACCGAGCGGTGGCGGCGCTGGCTCGCCGGGCCGCTGGCCGGCAAGCCGAGGTTTTCGATCCGCCCGCCGTGCTATGTCTGTGAAGACCTGATACGTTTCGTGGCATCCCGATGCGGATTCTGATCGCCGGCGGCGGCGACGTGGCGTACCTGACAGCACGGCGCCTGAGCCGCGAAGGCAACGAGATCACGATTATCGAGCAAAGCGCGGAACGGTGCGCCCAGCTCGCCGAGACCCTGGATGCGCGCATCGTCGAGGGCAGCGCTTCGAGCATCCGCACGCTGCGCGAGGCCCGGGTGCGGGATGCCGAGATGCTTATCGCCGCCACCAATTCCGACGAAGTGAACCTCCTGACATGCCTGATCGCCCAAGTGGAAGCCGAGCAGCAAGTCAAGGTGGCGCGGCTGGAGACGCATGAAGCCGCCCACTGGCGGGAGATTTGCCGGCAGGCGGGCGTCCGCATCGACTTGATCGTGCACCCGGAGTCGGAGCTGGCCGCCCGGATCCTCCGGGTGCTGCGCGTGCCGGGCGTCTCCGACATCGTGGACTTTGCCGGCGGCCGAGTCAAGCTGTTCGCGATGAGCATCGAACCCGACAACTGGGTGGTGGGCAAGACACTGGAGCAGCTGGACCGGGCTGGGCCGCCCAAAAACTCTCTGATCGCCATGATCTTTCGGGGCCCGGACGTCATCATTCCGCGCGGGCACGACGTGCTGCAGCCGGGCGATCACGTCTACATCATCACCACGGCGCAGGAACTCGAGGAGGACCTGCGTTTCATGGGCATCCGCACACAGGAGCGCGTGGAGCGGGTTTTCATCCTGGGCGGCAAGCAGATCAGCGTATGGGTGGCGCAGGAGCTGGAGCGCCAGGGCGTCAGCGTGAAACTGTTCGAGCGCGACGCGCAGCGGTGCGAGAAGATCGCGCGGATGCTGGAGCGGACCGTGGTGGTGCACGCCGACGGCACCGACGAGGCGGTGTTGCTCGAGGAGGGCATCCGGGGGGTCAGCGCCTACCTGGCCTTCACCAACGACGACGAGGACAACATCATCGCCTCGCTGCTGGCGCGCCGGCTGGGGGTCAAAAAGGTCGTGGCGCTGATCAACCGCATGAACTACCTCCCTATGGCGCAGCGGTTGGGCATCAGCACCACCGTGAGTCCCCGGCTGCACATCGTGGACCGGATCCTGCAATTCGTCCGCAAGGGCCGGGTGCTGTCGGTGACCACGTTCCGGGAAGAGGAGGCGGAAGCGATCGAGCTCATCGCGGCACCGGGCTCGCCCTACATCGGCCGCAAGCTGCGAGAGATCCGTTTCCCGGCCGGGGCCATCGTGGGCGCGATCGTGCGGCCCGACGGGACGGTGACGGTTCCTCGGGGCGACGCTTCCATTCAAGCCGGTGATAGCGTGATCTTTTTCACGCTGGAGCGGACGGTGCGGGAACTGGAATCGGCCTTCTTGAGCGAGCGCAAGAGGGTGCGGGGATGATCCGCGCCGGGGCAGTAGCCCACGTGCTCGGGTTGTTCCTTCTGCTGCTGGCGGTGGCCATGCTGCCGCCGCTCGGGGTGGCGCTGGCGGCGGGAGACGACCCGACCCCGCTCGCCTTCGGCTGGCTGGCCACGGCCGCGGCCGGATTGGTGCTATATGCGCTGGGTTCGCGGCCGCAAGGGGACGTGACGCTGCGCGAGGCGATGCTGCTGGTGCTGCTCGTCTGGCTGCTGGCCTCGGTCTTCGGAGCGCTGCCGCTTTTCTTCTCCCCTTACTTCCGCTCCTTCACGGACGCCTTTTTCGAGGCCGCCTCCGGCTTCACCACCACCGGCGCCACCGTGCTGGCGGAAGTGGAGCCCCTGCCGCGCGGGCTGCAGTTCTGGCGCATTTTCATGCACTGGCTGGGCGGCATGGGCATCGTGCTGTTGATGATTGCCGTGCTGCCGCTGCTGGGAGCCGGAGGCATGCACCTGTACCGGGCCGAGTTTTCCGGCGCCAAGTCCGACAAGCTCAAGCCGAGGATCGCGGAAACGGCCCTGTCGCTGTGGCGCATCTATTTCGCGCTGACGCTGGCGCTGTACGTCGCCCTGCGCTGGGCGGGTCTGGACGCCTTCGAGGCCGCCTGTCACGCCTTCTCGACCCTGGGCACCGGCGGGTTTTCCACGCGCACGGCGAGCGTGGGCGGTTTTTCGGACCCGCGGGTCGAATACATCATCGTCGTCTTCATGTTTCTGGCCGGGATCAACTTCGCGCGGCAATACCAGTTTTGGGTCGAACGCCGGAAGGAGGCCTTCTTCGGCGACGTGGAGGTGCGCGCCTACTGCGCCGTGATCGTGGGCGCCAGTTTGATCGTCTTCGCCAGCTTGGTGGGGCAGAGCGGCTACGGGCTGGAACCGGCGCTGCGCGCGGCCTTGTTCCAGGTGACCTCGATTGCCACCACCACGGGATTCGCCACGGCGGACTACGAAGCCTGGGGGCCGCTGCCGCAGCTCGTGCTGCTCATGCTGATGTTCTCCGGCGGGTGCACCGGCTCTTCGGCGGGTGGGCTGAAGGTGGCGCGGCTGGTGCTGCTGCTGAAAGTAGTGGACCGGGAGTTCCGCAGCCTGGTGGAGCGGCGCGCGGTGTTTGCGGTGCGGCTCGGCGGGCAAGTGGTGCCGGAGGCCGCCATCCGCAGCTTGCTGAACCTGGTCTACCTGGCGTTTCTGGTGAATTTCGCCTCCTGCCTGCTGCTGGCGGCCGCGGGCGTGGATGTGCTCACCGCCATCTCTGCGGTAGCGGCGTGCATGTTCAATATCGGGCCGGCCTTGGGCAGCGTGGGACCGGCGGAAAATTACGGGCATTTGCCGGATCTGGCGAAATGGGTGCTGAGCGGCTGCATGATCGCCGGGCGGCTGGAGTTCTACACGGCGCTGGTGGCGCTGAGCCCAGCATTCTGGCGGCGTTGAGGGCTGCCGGCGTCAGGCGCCCAAGGTGAGACGGTGGGCCAGGGCCGGAGGCAGGCCAGCATCCAAAATTTTGCGCTGGGCCGTGGCCAGGTCGTAAGCGACGCGGCGGTAGATCAAGATCCGCTCCTCGGGCACATAGAGCAGATAGGCCGCCCGCGGGTCGCCGTCGCGGGGCTGGCCCACGGCGCCCGGATTGGCCAGACAGACGGAGTCCGGCGGCAGCTCCAGGACGCGCTCCTGCTCGTCTGCTGGCAGCTTCGCCACGCGACGGACGCCGCCGCGCTGCCACAAAAAACCGCCCTGCACGTGGGTGTGTCCGAAGAAGGAAACCGCGCGGTCCACGTACGACGAAATGTCCTGAACGTCCGCGACCGTTACGAGATACTGGTCTTCGTCCACCGGGGATCCGTGCAGGATCTGAAACCCGTCCAGCGGCAGCGGGCCCTTGGGGAGCCGTCGGAGGTATTCGCGGTTGTCCGCCGTCAGCGTCCGCTGCGTCCACAGGGCCGCGGCGCGCGCCACGGGGTTGAACCATTCCAGATCCTCGAGGCCGGCGCAAGCCTTGTCATGGTTGCCGCGGACGACGGCAGCCACGTGTTGGCGAGCCCACTGCACGATGAGGTTGGGATCGGCGCCGTAACCCACCAGATCGCCGCAGCACAGCACAGCGTCATAGCTTCCCCGGGCGTGTTCGAGCACGGCCTGAAGCGCCTCCCAGTTGGCGTGCAGGTCGCTGAGAACCAGATAGCGCATGAACGGGGGCGTAGGGGCCATTGTATCGCGGCCTCAAGAAACCGGTCCCGGCGTGGGGCTTCGCCTCCCGAGGGATATGCCGTAGAGCAATACACCACTTCCGCTGCCAAGGCGCGACTTCGTCTCGTCCAGTTACTGAGAAACTTGTCTCTTCCACCTACCGGAGCGTCGTGAGTGCACAAACTCAACGTAAACGCCTGACATCGATCGCTTTATCTCATCGCTTGCCCATGAAGCCGCTCCCGAAGCGAGGCAGAGAGCCCCTCGCTGATCGAGGCGATGGGCTCGAGCGCCCTTCCGAAGAAACGACCGACGGGGAAGGCTTGCTGCCGGCGACGGCGAACGCGTCGAAGCAACCGGCCGGACCCAGTGTCTCCTGGCCACGCGCGGCCGGCAAAAGCGGGGCGACGGTTGGCCGAGAATCTCACCGCGCGCCATCCCAACATACCTCATGTGGGCTACAACTTGGGCGTGTTCCTCCTCATGGAAAACGCGGAGGCAGCGGTCGAGCAGTTGTTCCCAGTTCGCACGCCAGTTGTGCTCGGGTGCGCACGCCGATCGCCCCTTGTTAGAATAAGGGATCACCCTTCGGAAAGGGCAGCCAGGCAGGTGGCGAGAAAGACCGGCCAAACGGTCGCGATTTATCCGGGATCGTTCGACCCAATCACCAACGGGCACTTGGATCTGATCGAACGGGGCGCCCGTTTGTTCGATCGGTTGATCGTGGCCATTCTCCGCAACGAGGGCAAGGAGCCGCTGTTCACCGCCGAGGAGCGCGTCGAGATGCTGCGGCACGTGCTCCGGGATTTCGCCAACGTGGAAGTGGATGCCTTCGAAGGACTGCTCGTGGACTATGCCGCGCGCAAAGGAGCGAGCGTGATCGTGCGGGGCATCCGCGCCGTCTCCGACTACGAGTACGAGTTGCAGATGGCGTTGATGAACCGCCGGCTGGCCCCGGAGATCGAGACCGTGTTTCTGATGGCGGGCGAGGCCTACTCGTTCATCAGCTCACGGCTGGTCAAGGAAGTGGCGAGTCTCGGGGGTGATGTCTCCGGGCTTGTGCCGCCTTTGGTGGAAGCGCGCCTTCGAGAGCGCGTCGGGACGCCTCTGCCCAAGGGAAGGTCCAGTTAGCGGCATGACGGTGACCAACGAACTGGCAGAACGGATTTCGCGGATCAGCGTGTCGGCAACCATGCGGGTCGCCGCCGAGGCCGAGAAGCTCAAGGCGGAGGGCGTAGACGTGGTGGATTTCGGTGCAGGAGAGCCCGACTTCCCCACGCCGGACAACATCAAGCGGGCCGCCATCCGGGCCATCGAGCAGGACTTCACCAAGTACACCGCTTCGGGAGGTACGCTCGAGCTCCGCGAGGCGATTTGCGAACGGCACCGCCTGGACTTCGGCACTCGGTACACGCCCGCCGAGTGCGTCGTGTCGGTGGGCGGCAAGCATGTCATCTTCAACCTGATGCAGGTGCTGCTCAACGAAGGTGACGAGGTCGTCATCCCCGTCCCCTATTGGGTCACCTACAAAGACGTCGTGCAGTATGCCGGCGGCCGGTGCGTGTTCGCGCCCACCGACGAGCAAGAAGGATTCGCGGTCACGGCGGCCTTGATCGAAAGGCACTTGACCCCGAGGACGCGCATCGTAATTGTGAATTCCCCGGCCAACCCCAGCGGGGCGGTCGTGGATCCGGAAGAGTTTGCCCGCATCTTCCATCTGACCTCCCGCCGGGGCATCTGGCTGCTGACGGACGAGTGCTACTGTCATTTCCTCTATGCGGGCAAGCCGTTTTCGGTGGCGTCGCTTCCGGGGGCGTCGGCGAGCGTGGTAGTGGCCGGCTCGCTGTCGAAGACCTACGCGATGACCGGCTGGCGCATCGGGTTCGGCTTGGCCCCGGCGCCGGTGGCAGCGGCCATTGTCAAGTTGCAGAGTCAGTCCACGTCCAACCCGACGTCGATTGCTCAGAAGGCGGGCGTGGAGGCGCTGCGAGGCCCGCAGGATTCGGTCGCCCGCATGCTCGAAGAGTATCGCCGGCGGCGCGACTTCGTGGTGCAACGCTTGCGATCCATTCCCGGGATCGGCTGCGCCGAACCGAAGGGCGCCTTTTACGCCTATCCGAACATCGGCTCGGTGCTTCGTAACGGGCGCATCCGCACCACGGTGGAGTTTGCGGAACAACTGTTGGAGCGCGCCCGCGTGGCAGTGGTGCCGGGCGAGGCCTTTGGCACCTCCGAGCATGTGCGCATCTCCTATGCCACCTCCATGCGCGAGCTGGAGCGCGGCCTGGACCGGCTGCACCGGTTCGTTGTGGAAGCGGCCGGATGAGGGTTGCGCCGTATCCCCTGAAGCCTTCCTTCCGCGAGAAGGTTTGGGGGGTGCACGATCTGCAGCCGTGGTTCCCGCCCACGGGGCAGAAGATCGGCGAGGTTTGGTTCCTTCATCCCGAAGGCGATCCGCTCCCCATCCTCGTCAAGTTCATTTTCACCTCGGAGCGCCTGTCGGTGCAGGTACATCCGGACGATGCTTATGCGCTCGCCCACGACGGCACGCTGGGGAAGACCGAGATGTGGTACATCTTACGGGCCGAGCCGGGCGCCAAGCTCGCCTTGGGGTTCCGGGAGCCGGTTTCCCGCACGCGCGCCTGGGAAGCGGCCCTCTCGGGCGAGATCGAACAATTGCTGCGATGGTTCGAGGTCAAGCCCGGCCAGATTTTCTTCATCCCCCCCGGAACGGTGCACGCGCTAGGGGAGGGGATCGTGCTGTGCGAGATCCAGGAAAACACCGACATCACGTACCGCCTTTACGATTACGGCCGTCCTCGGGAACTGCATCTCGACAAAGCCCTCGATGTGGCCTGCCTTGGACCCCATCCGGGACCCTCTGTGGCGCAGGGCCGCATTTTGGCCGCGTGCGACTATTTCGTCACCGAGAAGCTGGACCTGGACTCCGGCACGGTCTACGAGCCGGAGCGGGATCGCTTCCACCTGCTCGTCGTCCTAGAGGGGCAAGGCCGGTGGGCAGGTCAAGAGTTCCGGATGGGCCAGGTTTGGATGATCCCTGCCGCGGCAGAGCCTTTTTGCATCGAGACGGACGGGGCACGCCTGTTGAAGAGTTATCTGCCCCGCAAATGAGCCCTCAACCGACACCCAGCTCGTCCACGCTCTCGAGCGGGGTGCCGCAGTAGCGGCAAATCAGCGCAGAGCAGTCTCCGCAAACCAACGGATCGTTCACCAGGCGGTCGCAACGCGGACAGTAATACTGCAGGGAAGCGGCTTCGGCGGGGCTGCTGCTGCCCATCCTGTTAGACTATCCCATGATGAGGCCTCTGCGGGCAAGGCTTTGTTTGCTCGCCCTGCTGGCGCTTCTTTCGGCCTGCGGCAGCGACCCGGAGCCGGCGCGCGCTGTCGGGGAGGCGTACGTGGCTCCGGAAAGGTTGAGCGTACGCAAGGCTCTCGGTCCGCAAGAACCCGTCGTGGCGACGCTCCGCCATGGAGAGCGCGTCGAGATTCTGAGGCGCCGCCGCCGTTTTGCCCTCGTCCGAGCCGCCTCGGGGGCCCAAGGCTGGACGGACGGCAAGCTGCTGTTCACGCGCGAGCAAATGGAAGAACTGCGCCGGCTGGCCGCCCACGCGGCGGCGCTTCCCTCCCAGGGCCAGGCCACCGTCTACGAAGCGTTGAACCTCCACAGCCACCCGAACCGGCAAGCGCCGACCATTATGCAACTGCACGAGGGAGATGTCGTGGACGTGGTCGCTCATCGGCTGGAGCCGCGCGTGCCGTTCGCCCCCGATGCCCCTCCCCCGAGCGTCACCGACGGGATTCCAGCGGACGACTGGGCGCTGGTGCGCACCGCAAGCGGTCAGGCCGGATGGGTGCTATTTGCGAGGTTGGTGATGCGCATTCCGGACGAGGTCGCGCAGTACGCCGAAGGGCGCCGCATCACCTCCTACTTTTCGCTCGGCAAGGTGCGGGACGGCGACGCGGTCAAACACAATTGGCTGTGGACCTCCATATCGGAAGGACGCCAACCGTATCAGTTCGACAGCGTTCGAGTCTTCGTTTGGAGCCGGAGACGCCACCGGTACGAAACCGCTTATATAGAGCGCAACCTGAGAGGCTATTACCCGGTCCGAGTGCAGTGGGAGCCCACGTCCGAGGACGCAACCTTTTCGCTCGTCGTCGAGGAAAAGGACGGCCACAAATATCGACGGACCTATGGGTTTCGCGGCTACCGCGTGCGACTGATCGGCAAGGAGCCGTGGGTCGAGCCGAGTCCGCCGGCCCGGGTCGTTGCCGCAGATGCGCCGATCGAGACAAGTGGTTCGACGTGGCAGGAACGCTTGCGCGATCTGAGCCGCAAGTTTCGCAGCGCTCTGCTGCCGTGACACGGCGGCCCGCCCCTTGCGTCCTCAATGGGCCTCAGATCAGCTGGACTCGGTCCAGCGCGAGAAACTCGCGGATGTGGGGATGGGCGGCGTTCTCCAGCCCGGAAACGGAGCCGAAATAGATTACCTGTCCCTCATGAAGCACCACCACGCGATCGGCCAGGCGGCGCATCAAGTCGAGATCATGAGTGACCACGACCGAGGTGAGGCGCAGCTGTTGTTTCAGACGCAGCATCAGATTGGTCAAGTGATCCGACATGATGGGATCCACCATCGTGGTCGGCTCGTCGTAGAGGATGCACTGAGGCTCGGCCGCCAGAGCGCGGGCGATGGCGACCGCTCGTTTGTAGCCGGTCGAGAGGTCTGACGGGTAGGCTTCGCGGTACTCCAACAAATCCACCATCCGGAGGAGGCCATCGACGACGTCGTCCTTGTTGGCTTGGTTGTAATCGTCTCTCAGTTCCAGCGAGAAGAGGATGTTTTCCGCCACGGTGAGCGAATCGAACAACGCCCCCGACTGGAACACCATGGTCACCTTCTTGCGGATGCGCCGCAGCTCGGCCTCGCCGTAGTCGGTAATGTCCTCGTGTGCAACGATGACGCGGCCGCGGTCGGGCTTGAGGAAACCCATGATGTGGGCCAAGGTCACGGACTTGCCCACGCCGCTGCGGCCGATGATGGCGACGGTTTCGCCCGGTTTCACGTGAAAACTCACGTCGACCAAGACGGGGGCGTCGAACGTCTTATACACATGACGAAATTCGATGTAGTGAGGGTAGAGCTCACTCATGCGGCTTGCGGCTGGTTTGCGCAACGGCCCAATCTTCGGGCGTGTTCACGTTGACGAGCCACGCGGTTCCCGCCACGGGATAAGGAGCCACCGAAAGGCGGGCCAGCACGGCCAGCACCTTGCGCTGCCCTTGCCGGAGGGCCTGCGCAACGACAGGCAGGCAGGCGCGGCGCCACACGGCGCAAAGGGGTTGCAGGAAGCCTTCGGGATCGACCGGCGCCACGCAGTCGGCTCGGCTGTCCCGGGCGGCCTCGAGCAAATCACGCAAGAACCGGGCGCGGATGCCAGCAAGATCACAAGCCACGATGAGATTCCATTCGGCGGGGGAACGGGTCAAGGCGGTGAAGATTCCGCCCAGCGGGCCGCCGCCGGGGACCAGATCCGGCACTACGCGCAGCCCCAGAGCGGCGTACCGTTCCGGAGGGCCGATCACCACCACGGAACCCGTAGCTTGCCGGACTTGTCCGGCCACGTGCTCGAGCAGCGTGGCGCCGGCCAGCGGCAGCAGGGCCTTGTCGCGCCCCATGCGGGAACTGGATCCGCCGGCCAGCACGAAGCCGGCGCACTTCATGCCCCGATGATAACACCAAGGCCCGTGGCGGAAGCGGGTGCGACCCTCCCAGGATAAAATGGGATCCAACAGAGCTGTGGAGATTTGTTTTTGGTTTGCGGCCCTGACGCTGGCGACCGGAGCGCCGGGCGCGGAGCCCACGCGGCCCGCCGAGCGCGCCGTGATGTCCGTGGTGCGGGCGGATCATCGCACGGGACGACTGGTCCGGCGAATCGTGGCGGAAAAGCCGCGCCGGGCCTCCTCCCGAGACGCCGGTGTCCCCGGGTTCGTCCACGACGCCGCCGTCCGATACAACCTCGACCCGCTGCTGGTGCACGCCCTCATCGAGGTGGAGAGCGGCTACGATCCTTACGCCATCTCGCCGCGCGGCGCCGAGGGGCTGATGCAACTCATCCCCGGCACGGCGCGCCGCTTGGGCGTGAGCAACCCGTTCAACTTCTCGGAAAACCTCCTCGCCGGTGCGCGCCATCTGCGGTATCTGCTGGATCGATTCCAAGACCTGCGGCTGGCCCTTGCGGCCTACAACGCCGGCGAAGGGGCGGTGGTGCGATACGGCGGTATTCCGCCTTATGCGGAGACCCGCCGCTATGTCGAGGAAGTTTCGCGCCGGTACGAATCGGCCCGCCGGACCTCGGCGGTGGCGCAAGCCCTCCCGCGCCCGGATCCTGACGCCCCCCGGCCGGTCCGGTGGTTCCAAGACTCCCGCGGCGTGTTCTATCTGCGGACGCCCTGACGTCATGTTGCGACGCGCTCCAGGCTCGCTCGCGGCGCTCGGCTGGGTCCTGCTGCCGATGGGCCAACTTTTTGCTCAGGTGTCCTCTGAACCGTGGCTGGCTGTGACGGGCGTGCGGTTTTGGACCCTTGGCGATGTGACGCGCGTGGTGGTGGAAGTCACTGGAGAGTTCGACTATCGCGGAGAGAAGCTCCCCAATCCCCACCGGATCTATTTCGACCTTTTCGGGTGCAAACCGCGCTTGGGCGCGGGGGTCATCGAAGCCGGCGGCGCATTGTTGCAGCAGATTCGCGTGGCGGAAACGCAACCCGGCGTCACCCGAGTGGTGCTGGATCTTGCCGGTCCGGCCGAATACCTGGCGGCGCAACTGGCCAATCCCAGCCGGCTGATCGTCGAACTTCGGGCGACGAAGACCGCCACGCTGGATCGGCCACCGACGCTCGGCCAGACGCCAGGGGCACCGACCGAGCCGAGGGCCGCCGAAAGCCGCGCGCTCGGGGCGAGACCATCCGGCGCCCCGGTAGGGGCCCGGCCCTCGCCAACGGGCACCCCCTCGCTGGTGCGCGCTCTGGGTTTGAAAGTCGCTCGGGTGGTTTTGGATCCGGGTCACGGAGGGCACGACACCGGGACCGTCGGCCCTACAGGTCTTGCTGAAAAGGACCTCGTGCTGGATGTAGCGCGGCGGCTCGGCGCGCTGCTCGAGGAACGCTTGGGCGCCGAGGTCATCTACACCCGTACGGACGACAGCTTCGTTTCTCTCGAACGGCGGACCGAAATCGCCAACCAAAGCAAGGCCGACCTGTTCCTTTCGATCCACGCCAACGCCGGATCCCACTCGGCCTCCGGCGTCGAGACCTACTTTCTTTCCCTGACCACCTCGCGGGAGGCGCTGGAAGTGGCGGCTCGGGAGAACGCCACGTCCGAGAAGACGATCCACGAGCTCGAGGAGCTCGTACGGAAGATCGCCCTTCAGGACAAGGTGGAGGAATCGCGGGAGTTCGCCAAGGCGATCCAGTCCGCTTTACATAGGACCCTATCCGGGACGAGCGGGCGGGACCGGGGCGTGCGCAAGGCGCCGTTTCTGGTGCTCCTCGGCGCCTCGATGCCGTCCGTGCTGGCAGAGATCGGCTTCTTGAGCAACCCGCGGGAAGAACGACTGCTCAAACGCCCAGCCCAACGGCAGCGAATCGCGGAGGGTCTTTTCCGAGGCATCGCAAGTTACGCGGCGACGCTGGGCCAGTTCCAAGCCGCCCGCGCCGCCGCACCGTGAGGTGTTGACTTCCGTGCACGTTCTCGCCTTCCGCCACGTCCCCTTCGAGCATCTCGGCCGGATTGGCCCGGCGCTCGAGGCCGCGGGCCTCTCCTGGGAATACGTGGATCTGTTCGACGATCCGTGGCGTCCCCTGCCGCAGGCGGATGCGTTGATTTTCATGGGCGGGCCGATGTCGGCCAACGACGACCTGCCGTTCCTGCGGCGTGAACTGGAGCTCATTCAGGACGCACTGGCCAAAGGCCGGCCGGTGCTCGGCGTGTGCTTGGGCGCGCAGTTGCTGGCCAAGGCTTTGGGGGCCCGTGTGTATCGCAACCCGGTCAAGGAGATCGGATGGTACCCGGTCTTTTGGACCGAGGCCGCCCAGCGGGACCCGCTGCTTCACGATCTGCGTTCTCCAGAAACCGTCTTCCACTGGCACGGCGAGACGTTCGATCTGCCGGAGGCAGCCGAGTGGCTGGCGTGGTCCGAGGCCTGCCGCCACCAGGCCTTTCGCGCCACGCCGGGGGTGTACGGGTTCCAGTTCCACCTGGAGGTGACGCCGGAGATGATCGCGGGCTGGCTCGAGGAGGACGCCAATGCCGGCGACCTCCGCGAGATCCAGCACCCGGTGGATCCGGCCTACAACGCCGCGCGGCTTCAAGAGCTGGCCGCTCGCGTCTTTGGCCGCTGGGCGCGGGGCGTGGCAGAGGGAGCATTTGCAACGGGCTAGAATCGACCCACTCCGAAACGTCCGTTGCGTTAAAAGTCGGGGCTCTTCTAAGATAAAGGGGTACTCAAATCTTCCCAAGCAGAGGGCAAGCGATGATCTATTCCCGCTCGGCTGAGTATGCGATCCGCGCTTTTGTGCACTTAGCCCGGGTCGCCGACGGGCGCTTTGCGATGGTCAAGCAGATCGCCCAGCAGGAGCAGATTCCCGCCCATTTCCTCGCCAAAATCCTCCAGCAACTGGCCCGGAAGGGCTTTCTGCGGTCGAGCAAAGGCCCCACAGGCGGCTTCACGTTACGCCTGCCGCCGGAGAAAATCTCGCTCAAGGACATCGTGGACGCGCTGGACGGGATGTCGGAGTATCAGAAGTGCGCCAGCGGGCTGGCGGAATGCAACGACGACATGCCGTGCGGCATGCATGATTCCTGGAAGGCGCTGCGGTCGCGTATCATAGAGTATCTGGAGCGAACTACCATCGCCGACGTGGCGCGCGCGCTCGAGGAGAAACAGCGCCAGCTCGAAAAGCCTCGGCGAGGACGGCGGTCCGCATCCAGGTCCAAGAAGTAGGTTGCCCGAAGGGGCGCGGGGAGGAGCAGCGCATGGGGAGTTCGGTGCTAGTACCCATGGTGGTCGAACAGACCCCCAGGGGAGAACGGGCCTATGACATTTACTCTCGGCTCCTAAAGGAGAACATTATTTTCTTGGGCACGCCCATCGACGACACGGTGGCGAACCTGGTCATCGCTCAGATGCTCTTTCTGGCGGCCGAGGATCCGGAGAAAGACATTTCCCTGTACATCAATTCCCCGGGCGGGTCCATCACGGCGGGCTTGGCGATCCTGGACACGATGCGTTTCGTGGAGCCGGACATCGTGACCATCTGCGTGGGCCAGGCTGCCTCGATGGGCGCCGTGTTGCTGGCCTGCGGCACCAAAGGCAAGCGCTACGCCCTCCCGCACTCGCGCATCCTTATTCACCAACCCACGGTGAGCGGTCTGGCCGGGCAGGCGGCGGACATCGATATTTACGCCAAAGAGATCCTGCGTATGCGCGAAACCCTCAACCAGATCCTGGCGGAAGCGACGGGCCAGCCGATCGAAAAAGTCGCGCGGGACGTGGACCGGGACTACATCATGGAGCCGCAGCAAGCCCTCGAATACGGGATGATCGACCGCGTCATCACCAGCCGCCAGCTCGCGCCGGTCGGCAAGCTGTAGCTGGCCTGGCTCAGGTTTTGCGGGGGCCGGGCCGCAGGCTCCGCTTGGCGCCTAAGATCGCCATCAGGGAGGCCAGCAGCACCAGCAACGCTGTGGTGAACTGGCTGGAATCGGGGACGAAACGGTAGTCGGAGAAAAAGTAGCCGCGCGCAATCAGCACGAAGACCGCCAGGCTCCAGGCCAACCACAGCCCCCGCGCTCTGCCTCGCGCCGCCGCCGCCACGATCAGCAAGCCCGCGACCCCGAGCCCCACCAAGCTCCCGATTAGCCATGTCCCGCTCCAAGGCAAGACAGGAAACCAAAGTTCGTGGGGCGGGCTGAAGGCGGACACTACCGCCAGCACCAGAAGAGCCACCGCGAACCCGGCATGAAAAAACAGGGCGAACCAGCGAAGCAGCGCATTCAGCAATTCGGGGAACCTCCCGGCGGTCACCGCGACGACAACTTGCGTATTCTAGCAGGCGAGGGGGACGGCGAATCGTCGTGCGCCGCACCGGGCGCGAATGCCCCGCCGCGGGTGAAGATCTGGAAGGGCGCCCAATAGTACGGCCGCTTGTAAACGGGGTGCGCCAGCAGGGCCAGCTTGGCGGCGCGGAGTGCGCCGGCGGGAGAATCTCCTGCGCCGAGGCGCCGGTACAATTCCGAAATCAGCTGGGCAGTGGAACGGTCATTGACGTTCCATAGTCCGGCCACTACGTTGCGCGCTCCCGCCGCCAGAAAGACCCATGCAAATCCGACCAAGCCCTCGCCCGAATAAGTGCGCGTGCCGGCACTGCGACACGCCGAAATGGTCACCAGGTTCGCTTGGAGGGGCTGCTCGAGCATGTCCCGGGCGTAAAGCTTGTAGCCGTCGCCCCGGCGCGAAAGAATCACCGCGGAGTCCAGAGGACTTTCGCGGTTGGCCTCGGCGTGAGCCGCGAAATGGATGAGGGCATACTGCTCGGGAGCGTTGAGTCGGTAGGCTTCGGGGTAAGCCTCGTACCCCGTAAGAATTTTCTTCGGGCCGACGGGAAACTCCCGTGCGATGCCGGCGATTTCCCTCGCGGCATCGGGCAAGCGGGGGAACTGCGCCGCCGGCGGCACGGGATCTCCCAGCACCAATAAGCCACGGCCTGTGCGCGCCGGAGCGGGCGACAGAACGGAGGTCGCTGGCGCCACGGCCAGGGTCACCTCCTCCAGCCAATACCGTGGCGGATGGTCGGGCGTCAGCAGCGTCTCGAAATTCAACTCGTGGAGGGCCCCGTCCGGCA
Organism: Bryobacteraceae bacterium; assembly: GCA_025055455.1. Lineage (GTDB taxonomy): Bacteria > Acidobacteriota > Terriglobia > Bryobacterales > Bryobacteraceae > JANWXD01. The sequence goes on along the minus strand of JANWXD010000004.1, from coordinate 98,961 downwards.
CGATCAGAACGTTTGCCCCGCGCGGGATCCATTCCCGCGCCGGTGCGACCAGCACGTCATAGAGCTTCCGCCCGAGCGGGCTGCGCTGGTCCCGAGGATCTTCGACGGCCATCAGCGCGGTGGCATAGGCCTCGACGAGCCGGCGGATTTCCGCCTCGGGAGGCAAGGCGAACCAGGCAAGGCTGCCCTTGGCCCGCACGAACAAGAACGAGCGCACCGGGGCAAGCCAGTAGGAGAGCACCACGGTTGCGCCGCCGTGTTGGACTCGGCGCGCGCCTTCGGCGCGGCGGGATTGCGCCGCGGAGCGGTGCCGGCTGGCGGCCCGCTCGGCGAGCACACGGGCGCGGCAGGACTCCACCACCTCCCAAGCGCGTGCGATCTCGCCGCGGCGCACCAACACGTCCACGTAATCCTGGTAGAAGGGAACGATGCTGGCGTGGAACGTGAACTTCCACTCGAGGCGCGACAGACGGCCGCGGAGCCGCGCCGTGTCCGCCGCCAGTCGGTCGAATTCTTTGGCCAGCAGGCGATAGGCGCCGGCTTGAGCGTACAGACGGCCCAAGCGCGCCCGGCCTTCGAGCAGCGCCTGCGGCAGGTCCAGTTTCTCGGCGCGGGCAATCGCTTCCCGGTAGCGGGCCTCCGCCTCCGAATAGCGGCCGCGGAGCGTGAGGATCCGAGCTTCGTTCAGCAGCGGCCACACCAGGCGGTCCGCCTCGCCGGCACGCGCCCGCAGCTCCACGGCTTCCTGGTTGAATTTCTCCGCCGCGTCCGGATCGCCCGCCTCGATCGCCATCATCGCGAGGTTGGTCAGCCAGCGGGCGGCCATGGCCTCGTCGCCGAGACGGCGCGCCAGCTCCAGACCTCGCCGGTAACAGGCCGTGGCATGTTGCGGCTCGCGCAGAAAGTAATACGTGTTCCCGAGGTCTCCCAGCAGGCCCGCACGGGAGCGCTCGTCGCCCGTCGCGATGTAGATCTTTTCCGCCTGCTGAAGCTTCTCCCGCGCCCGCTCCCAGTCGCCCAGTGCGTTGTAGCAGACCCCGAGGTTGTGCGTTGCCGTCGCTACGAGCGGCTCGTAGCCGGCGGGGACGGCGATGGCGAGCGCCTGCTCGAGCCACGGAATCGCTTCGTCGTGCCGGCCAGCACTCATCCGGCTCCATCCCAGCGTCACCAGCGTGGCGGCCTCTTGATGCCGCTCGGCGGCTCGTTGCGCCGCATCGAGGGCGCGTCGAAGGCATCGATAGGCGCCAGTGGCGTCCCTGCGTTGCAGCACGATGCCGTGAAGCTGCTCCGCCAGGGAAATCAACAGCGGCTCGCCGGAGTCCTCTGCCAAACGCAAGGCCTCCTCGAGGGCGCGCTCGGACTCGGCCCGCCGTCCGAGGTCGCCGAGAACGCGACTCAGCAGCGTCAGCCGCCGGACCGCCGTCTCGGGATCTTCGGGCGGCGCGTCTTGCTCCAAGCGCTTCAATGCTTCGGCCGACCGGCCGGTTCGGTATAGGACTTCCGCTTGGATGAGCACGAGCCGCCAACGATCCTCCGCTGCGCCAGCCTCCCGGAGCCCCTGCTCCGCGAGTCGCCAGGCGTCCGACCGTTTGCCCTGCCGCAGGAGGGTCAGCGCCTCTCTCTGGAGCTCGCCCGGCGGTTTATGCGCGCAGCTAAGGGAAACGGCGAGCAACCACAACACCGCCCAGCGAGCCATGCTCCCATCATATTCAGGCGACCGCCGGAAGCCGGCGGGGTGTCTCCGACTGACTTTGGAAAGGGGATCACCACCCGCGCCCCTCGGGTCTGCCGTTCTCTTCCGGGTCGGCGATGACGATTTCGCCCTTGTAGCGGTGTTCGGGATCGTCGAGCACGATGCGCAAGGCGGTCAACGACTGCCGGTAGGGCTCGATGGCCCACTCCAGGAAGTAGACCCGCCCCAAGCCGGGAACGGAAACGAATCCGAAGCGATTCTGGGCGGTATCCCACTGAAATGCGGTTTCGGGATCCACGAGCGAGGTCAGAACGGCGTTATGGGGGTGGAGGCGGTGCTTGGTTGGGGCGCTGGTGCGGATGTGATCCATGATCGGGTGGAAGTCCACCGGGCACCGCATCACGCCGGCCTGGGAGGCGACAGGGACGGGTGCCGCCGGACCGGAGGAAGGCGCTGCCAAGGAAGGATATCGCCGGCCGTTGTACGTCACCAAGGCCGTGTTCACGCCGGGTACGGTGAGCCTGGCCAAGGGGCGCTCTGGACCGAACTCCACCTGGTATTGCCTGGCCGCCGCGTCATAGTTCGTGGTCATGATAAGGTGCACGTCCCCGCGAACTTTGTCCAACACGTTGAGCCCGGTCACTCGGATTTCCGCGCGCGTGCTGTGCACGGAACCGTTGGTGCGACCCTCGACGGTGGCGGTCGCAGACTCGAACGAGAGAACCGGCTCGTGCCGAAATCGGCCCACGGACCGGGTGTCTTTTCCTCCGATGATCGGCAGGGAAACCGAGGCCCAAACTCCCTCGATGGAGTTGGGACCACTGACCTGAGCCGCCACGGCCACCGCTTGCGCGTGAAACTCGAAGGTTCTCCGCATACCAGGGTCCTTACGGTTTGACGACGACGAAACGGTACGTGCCGAGCTCGGCGCGTTGCTGGCCTCGGCCTCCGGTCAGGGCAAGCGTATAGGAGTCCGGCCTCAAGCTCGCCAGGGGAACCAGCACCTCCAAGGGCTCGCCCGGACGCTGGGGAACACGAGCTTCGATGACCGCCGCCGTCCGTCCCCCGCTGTCTCGCACTTCGACGACGAGCTCCTGGGCCTCCGGTAGAAAATCCAAAGGCAGAGCGAGGGTCACGAAGCCTTTGGTTGCCGCGGTCAGCCGGGGCACGTCACCCGCCCGAGCCAGAGGCAGCAACACGTGGCGCGAGACCGTCTGGGGCGCGCTCAGCTCGCGCAGTTGGGACTCGAGTCTGGGAACCAGCACGAGGCGGTCATAGCTGGCAACCAGCGCAAAGACTCCGGCGGCGGCCCAAGCTAGCTGTGGCGAGGGTATTCGCAACCGGTGAAACCAGGGCCGCGAGCGGAGCGCGACCGGATCTGGGCGCCGGTCCTCGAGCAGCACCGCCCGGACGTTGGCCCGGAGTGCCTCTCCCGCCAGGACGTCCCGGGCGCATTGCGGGCAGGCGAAATAATGCTCCTCGAAGGCTTCCCGCTCCGGCTCGGTAAGCTCGCCGAGCAGGTATCTATCCACGGCGCCTGTTCGCTCCGCTTCCGCGTGGTCCATGGAGGCTTAGCCCTCCTTAAGATATCCTGAATCGGGCGTTCCTAAGGTTTCAAATGCCCTCTGCTCGCTCACACCGGAACTGCGTCCCCCATTTTTTCGCGGAAGCGCAAGCGGGCGCGATGGAGCACCACGCGGACGTAGACCGCATCCACGCCGAGTTGCTGGCAAATTTTCTCGAGAGGCCACTCCTCGAGGTAGCGCAGCTCCAGCACCCGCCGGTCTCGTTCGGAGAGCTCCGCAAGGATGGCGCGCACGGCCCGCTTGCGCTCGTCGGTGACCAAGGCCGAGGCGGGATCCGCGCGGTGGTCGGTGAAGTCGGCGTCGTCCATAGGCTGGTAGCGCTCTTCCGGGCGCAGCATTTCTCGTTCCACGTTGACGGAGATCGCATGGACGAACGCTCCGAACCGCTCGGGATACTCGACGGGCTTGCCGCTTTGTAACCACGTCAGAACGCGGCGGAAGGTTTCCTGAGTCACATCCTCGATGAATTCCCGCGATCGGCCGCGGCGCCCGAGCCGCACGGCAAACAGCTTGGAGAAATAGGCGTGAAAGTGTTCGGCCACGAAGGGGTCACCCTCCGCAAGCCGCTTCACATAGTCCGCGGTGAACTCGTGGAACTTCAAGAATCCGCCGGTAAGATTCGGCACTTAAGTATAGCGTGCAACCACCACTCTGGCAAGGATCGTGCCCGAGCCAGCTGCGCGATCGGTTCTGGCCCCCGTGCTACAATTGCCCACGTGGCTACCCCAGTGGACGCGGGCGCTTACTCCCGCCCGCAGGTCTGCCGCTTGCTCGGGATCTCCGGCCGTCAGTTGCGCGCTTGGGAGCGGCAGAATCTGATACACCCCCAGGGCACGTTTTCGTTCCGCGACCTGATCGCGCTCCGGACCTTGCTCCGGCTCCGGGAGCACGGGGTGCCAAGCGCTCGCATCCGGCAGGTGCTTGCCGCCGTGCGAGAAAAGCTCCGCGATGTCCGAGATCCGTTGGGCGAGCTCAAAATCCTGGTCGAGGGACGCACCGTCGCCGTGCGCGTCGGACCTAGCAAACTGGAACCCTTTACGGGGCAGTTACTGCTCGATTTCGATGGGAGCGCGGCCGGCCAGGTTTTGGCGCTGCCGGCGCGGCTGCCGGATCCAAACCGGCCGAGCGGCGCCGGGCGCCGACAGGAGGCCAAGCGGTGGTTCGAACGGGGCTTAGAGCTCGAGCAAAGCGGAGCACCGTACCAGGAAGTGATCGCGGCCTACCGCACCGCCGTCGAGTTAGATCCCACTTCCGTCGGGGCTCTCGTCAACTTGGGGACCGTCTACTTTCACCTCAAATCCTGGCGCCAGGCCGAAGCGTATTACAAACAGGCTCTGGAGGTGGATCCCACTTACGCCCTGGCTCATTTCAACCTCGGCAATCTCTACGACGAACTTCATGACCGTCCCAAGGCACTCGCCCACTATCTGATGGCAGTCAAACTCAATCCGCGCTATGCCGATGCCCACTACAACCTGGCGCTGCTGTACCAGTCCGCCGGTCAGATCCTGCGCGCCGTTCGCCACTGGAAGGCCTATCTCAAACTCGACTCCGACAGCCCCTGGGCCGCGGTCGCCCGGCAAGAGCTGGAAAAGCTTCGCCGCGCAGCGCTGGTGAAGGGCTATGAGTCTCCTGACAAAGGATCCGGCGCCGGCACCGTGCGGTAGCTGCGGCCGGACTGGGGCCGAGGTTCCGCCCGTGGGCCGTACGGCGTTGGTCCTTCTGGGAATCTCTTTCGCGGTGGTCCTTGCCGTCGTCATCGGCGGAGAATGGCTCGGTTGGTTCGAACTGCTCCGGGGACGCGTGCCGGCGCCGGTCGGCTGGGTTCTTGCGGCCGTAGTCGGCTATCCGGTGTTCCGTGGCGTGATCCGGGCGGCGGCGCGCAAAAGGATCACCTCCCACACCCTGATGACGGTCGGCGCACTGGCGGCGCTCGTTGCGGGCGAATGGCCTACGGCTGTGATCGTGGTCCTGTTCATGCGCGCTGGAGAGGCCATCGAGCGCTTCACGGCGCAGCAGGCGAGGCGGGCGCTCCAGCAGCTCGCGGCCCTGGCGCCCCGGAGGGCCCGTATCGAGCGCGACGGCGTCGAAATCGAGATTCCGGCCGAACTCGTGGAGCCGGGCAGCGTCGTGATCGTGCGCCCAGGCGAGGCGATCCCTGTCGACGGTGAAGTGATCGGAGGCCACGCTTGGGTGGACCAAGCCGCGATTACGGGCGAGTCCATGCCGGTGGAGGCGGGGCCCGGCGCCAGAGTGTTCGCGGCGAGCTTTGCACATGCGGGAATGCTCCGCGTGCGGGCCGAGCAGGCCGGGGCCGGCACGGTCTTCGGCCGCGTGCTGGAAATGGTGCAGCAAGCCGAGACCCACAAGGGGGACGTGCAGCGCGCGGCAGACCGCTTCTCGGCGCGCTATCTCCCGGTGGTGCTGGCCGTGGCCGCGCTGACGCTGCTCGTTCGCGGCGACTGGATGGCGACGGTCGCTGTGCTGGTGGTGGCCTGCTCCTGTTCGTTCGCCCTCGCGACTCCGGTGGCGATGCTGGCTTCGATCGGGGCCGCCGCGCGCCGGGGGCTCCTGATCAAAGGCGGCAAGTACCTCGAGCTGCTGGCGCGCGCGGACGTGGTGCTGATCGACAAGACCGGCACTTTGACGCTCGGGCGCCCGCGAATCACCGACGTCGTGCCGCTGAACGGCGCGAGCCCCGCCGAGTTGCTGTCCCTGGCCGCCGCCGCGGAGCGCTACTCGGAGCACCCGCTGGCGGAGGCCGTTCGCGGCGCCGCGGTCGAACGAGGGCTGGTGATTCCCGAGCCCGACCGATTCGAGGCCATCCCGGGCGCGGGAGTGCGGGCGCTGGTGGGAGAACGACTGGTCTCGGTGGGAAACCGCCTGTTGGCTTGCGGCTGCCCCATCGATGCGGCGGCGCGCCTGGAGGCGGAGGGCAAGACCGTGCTGTTCGTCTCCTGCGACGGGCAGGCCGCGGGATTGCTCGCCGCCGCCGACACGATCCGGCCCGATGTCCCGGCCGCGCTCCGTCGCCTGCGGGAGATGGGCTTGCAGCGCATCGAGCTGATCACCGGGGATCACGAGCGGGCCGCCCTGCCCGTTGCGCGTGCGCTCGGTCTGCCGGTGCGCGCCGGACTCCTGCCTCAGGACAAGATCGCGGTCGTGCGCGACTATCAGGCGGCAGGCCACACCGTGGCGATGATCGGCGACGGCGTCAACGACGCTCCGGCGCTGGCGCAAGCCGACGTGGGGATCGCCATGGGCGCCGCAGGTTCTCCGGTGGCGGTGGAAGCGGCTCACGCCGCGGTTTTGGCCGATGATTGGTCGCTCGTGCCGACCCTGTTCGCGACGGCGCGCCGCACCATGCGCGTGGTGCGCGGCAATCTGCTCTTCACCGGCCTGTACAATTTGCTGGGGTTGTCGCTCGCAGCGCTCGGAATCCTTCCACCCACACTGGCCGCTGCGGCCCAGTCGCTTCCGGACGTGGGCATCCTGGCGAATTCGTCCCGGCTGCTGCGCACGCGGCTGCCGTAGCCTCACGGATCGGCCGCACCGGCTCAGGGAGCTCGCGCCCGCCGTGCGACGCAGACCCGGGGACAATAAAGCCCGCGCCGACCTGCCGGCCCGCGGCAGCCTCGAGACCATGCGCCGCTGAATCGCTGCCACCGGCAGGCCAAGCCCTGACGCCAGCGGCCGCTTGCATGTCCGCTGCGGCTGATAAGATGATGCCCATGTTCCGCAGCTCCCTTTGGATGACTCTCTGCGGCGTGGCTCTGATTGCCGGCTGTGCGCGCCGCGAGCCCACGGCATCGCCGGAGCCGGCCCAACCAGCGTCGGCCGCTGTCGCGCCGTCCCCCGCCGCCCTGTTCTCCGATTACGAGGTCGTGGATCTGTCCGTGCTGGTTAGCGAGACCATGCCCGCACACTGGGGCGCCAATCCGCCCTTTCAGCGCTGGACCTACAACTGGTTTGCGCCAGTCAAGAATCCCTACGGCGTCGTGCACATCCCGAGCCAAGGGCCCTATTACGGGCAACGCTACCTGATCGACGAGCACACTGGAACGCAGACGGATTTTCCGGCCCACTTTATTCCGCCGCCGGGCAGCGGTCTGCCCTACGCCGGACCCATGGGCGTACTCACCGGAGATAAATATCCTTTGGCGCAGATGATGGGTCCGGCAGCCGTGATCGACGTGACGGCGCAAGTCGACCGCGCCGAAAACGGGAAAAGCTCCGCGATCACGCTGACTCTGATCCAGGACTGGGAGAAGCGGCACGGCGAGATCCGACCCGGTGAAGTCGTGCTCTTCTACAGCGGCTACACGGACAAGTACTACAAACCTTTGCCGGAGGGGCTGCGGCTGACCTACCACGTTCTGGTGACCAAGACCGCTCCTGGCTGGCCGGCGCCCACGCCGGAGGTCATGGAATACCTCCATCAGCGAGGCGTCCGGCACCTCGGCACGGATGCCCCGAGCATGGGTCCGGCCGAAGGCGGTCAGGCCGTGCACGTGGCAGGCCTACGGCACGGCATGAGCTGGGAAGAAATGCTGACGGGGCTCGGCCGCCTGCCCGCGCGCGGCGCCTTCTATCTGGCCTTGCCGCTCAAGGTGGCGGATCAGAGCGGCAGTCCGTCGCGAGCGATCGCCTTCGTTCCGAAAAAGCGACCGTAGGAACGTCGAGCGAGAGGTCTCCGCGCTCGACGCGCTCCAAGCAGACCGTCGCCTTGCGGTACAGCGCTAGCGTGTCCACGCCGTAGGCCTGTGGCAGATAGCCTGCCAGTTTTTTGAGCCCTTTGCGAAGCTGACGGAGGGCGCCGAGTCGGTTGTCGCGCTGGGCGTGGTAAAAGGCTACGGCCAAATGAATCAGGGCTTGCAAAAACAGCCGCTCCGGCCCGCGTGCCGGAGTCCACAGTTCCTCCCAGACCTCGTGCGCTTCGAAAAAATGCCGCTGGTTGAACAGCTCGACCCCTTGGACCAGCAACTCATCGCCCGCGGCGGATTCGCGCGCCATGGATTCCAGCCTACCGCCGAACCACTGGCGCTAGGGACGGCTCGTCGGGGATCGAGAAGGCCGCCGGCAGAGCCGAAGGATATAATGTCGGTGTTGTATCGGACGGCGAGGGTGGGAAGATGAAAATTTTCTTGGACACGGCGAACCTGGATGAGATTCGCAAAGGCGTCGAGTGGGGGATCGTGGACGGCGTGACGACGAACCCCTCGCTCATCGCCAAGGAAGGGCGCCCCATCGAAGAACAGATCCGGCGCATCGCGGATCTCGTCGACGGCGACATCAGCGCGGAGGTGGTGGCCACCGGGGCGGAGGAGATGATGCGGGAAGCGCGCCAGTTGGCGGCCATTCATCCGAATGTGGTCGTCAAGGTGCCCCTGACGCGCGAGGGGATCCAAGCCACGACCGCCCTCAGCAAAGAAGGTATCCGGGTGAACGTCACCTTGTGCTTTTCGCCTGCCCAAGCGTTGCTGGCGGCCAAAGCGGGCGCCTACATCGTGAGCCCCTTCGTGGGCCGCCTGGACGACGTCGGGCACACGGGCGTGGATTCGATCCGAGACATCACGCAAATCTATCGGAATTACGGCTTCAAGACGCAGGTGCTGGCCGCGTCGCTGCGCTCGCCCACGCATGTGATCGCAGCCGCCCTCGCCGGGGCGCAGATCGCCACCATGCCGTTCCGCGTGCTCGAGATGCTCTTCAACCATCCCTTAACGGACAAGGGGCTGGAGCAATTCTTGAAAGACTGGGCGAAAGTGTTTCAGCAAACGCCGGTCAACGTCTGAGCCGGATGATGGCCGTCGTAACGGCGGCATTCCATTCAAGGAATTTCATTCAAGGAGTGGAGGCGAGATGAGATTCTTAAACATCGTCGCGAATTGGCGATTTCTGGCAGCGGGGCTGGCGGCGGTGGCGCTGTTTCTTTCCGGCGTCGCGGTAGGCGCCAACACCTACAGCAAGCCGAAGTCGATCATCCACCTGGTCGCCATCAAGTGGACGCCGGAGTCCACCCCCGAACAACGCAAGGCCGCCATCGAAGGCGTGGAAAAAATGGCCGCGGAGATTCCGGGCATCAAGAACATCTGGCTGAAGCCTCTGCGGGTGCAGCCCCGGGATTTCACCGACGCCTTCGTGATCGAATTCGAGGATCAGGCAGCGGCCGACCGCTACGCCAAGCATCCGGCCCACGACGCCTGGTACAAGATCTACATCCCCATCCGAGCCGAGAGCCGGAGCTTTCAGGTCACCAACTAGACGGAATCGAGAGTCCGCACCAACGAGGTGACCGGCGCGGCGCCGCGTCCGGCCTCTCAGTCCACCACTGTTGGGCCTCGCCGGTGATAGGGCCCGGCCGCGTTCCGTTCAGGAGCGTTTTGGAGAATTGGGAGTTTCCTGCCCTGCTAAACATACCCGGTAATAACTGGTCTATGCTACAGGCCGGGCTGGCTTACGTGGGGCATGTGCTCGTAAAGAAGCGCCAGGGCTCGGTCGTGACGTAACGGTTCTCTCGAAGGAACTAGCCTTAGTCGGCCCTCGCCGGATGGGCGGGCCGGTGGGTAACCCGAAGATGCCCACTCCTCGACGCGTGAATTCTTCGTGCCGGCTGGTGAGCGACCACCTCCCGGACGGATTGCTGCCCCTCAATGGCGGCCGGAGACGCATGCCGGGACTAAGTTCGCGGCACCAGGAGCGCGGCCCCGCCGACGGCTGGTTTGTCTGACTGTGGCAGAATGCAGAGGTAGCCATGGCTGGGATCGAAAACGCGTCAACGCCGGCAATCGGCGATCGGGCGCTCGCAGAGGTCGTGCGCCGCTTGGTGGAAGCCTACCGTCCGGAGCGCGTGTATTTGTTCGGATCTGTCGCCCGCGGCGAGGCCGGACCGGACAGCGACTACGATCTGCTGCTCGTCGTTCCTGATGACGCGCCACCGGAACGCCGCCGCAGCCGGCTGGCGTACGAAGTCCTCTGGGGCACCGGAATGGCAGCCGACGTGGTGGTGTGGACTTCGAGCCAATTCCAAAGCCGGGCCCATCTGCCTGCATCCCTGCCTGCGACGGTGTTGCGAGAAGGGAAGTTGCTGCATGCCGCATGATCCCGCCCTTGTCGCGGAAGTGCAGGCCTGGCTGAAGAAGGCTCGCAAAGACCTCGATACGGCGGCTTATGAGCTACAGGCCAATCCGCCATTTACAGATGACATTGTCTTTCATGCGCAGCAGGCAGTCGAGAAGGCGCTTAAGGCGTTCCTGGCTTGGCATGGAGTCCCGTTTCGCAGGACGCATAACCTTGTAGAGCTCGGCGGCGAGTGCTGTCAGATCGAACCGGGTCTCGAGAGCTTATTGCGGCGCGCCGCTCCGCTGACGGAATACGCCTGGCGGTTTCGATATCCCGGGGATCCGGACGAAGCCACGGTGGAAGAGGCGTCGAATGCGCTAACGATCGCCCAAGAGGTCTTCTCCTCTATTTCGAAGCGGCTGCCGGAAGAGGTTCGGCTATGAGCGGGCCAGGCGCCGTAACGGGTTTGAGTGCCCGATCGGGTGGAGATCCCGTGGCTGCCCGGCAGGGATCCCAACCTCGATTCACGGCTCCAAAGGCCGCTGTCCTACCGTTAGACGACCGGGGAGCAACAGCGGCGTTGACCACTCGGTGCAGAGTCAGTCAAGAATTTCGGGATGGATGAGATAAGCGGCCTCGAGCCTCTGCTCGTATTCCGCCTCGCGGCATTCCGGTGGGAATCGCTGATGCTGAGCGCGATCAAGGTCGGCCAAAGCCCAGGTGGTTACATCGCGCGTCTTGAGCTGTTCCGAGTCGGTCGTCGGCTGTTAGAGACTCCCGCGGACAATCTCAAGACCCTACTCTGCCGACGCCGGGCGCCAAGACGACTCGATTCGTCCGACGACGTCTTCCAGCCGATCCAACGCCTCGCGTGCCCGTAGCCCACGTACCTCTATGTCTTCCGCCTGGACGTGCGGAGAGCCTACCGTATCCGACGCGGGAAGACTGATGACTACGAAGCAGTCGCGCGCCGCTCGGGGTGATTCCGTCGGCGCCTGGGCGAAGGAAAACTGTGTCTGAAAGCTGCCGCCGGGTAGGTCCGCGACGTCGCGGAGTGGCGACCTCCTGCCAAGGCTTCAAAGTACCCCTCGCCGGCGCTTCCAGCAGTGAGGCGCCGGCCTTGCGCTTCTCGCCACGTACTTCCTCGTTACCTTGAGTGGTGCGAATGTATCCCAATGTCCAGCAGGTTTCGTACTGGTCAGGCGGTCTTCGCCAAGCGCTCGTGGCAGCTCGTTTTGCGCTCGCTGGCCGAATGTGCTCTTGAATTCGCGTTCGATGAACGGCGCAAGGCCGGTCCGCAGCAGATCCAGCGCCTTGCCGACGCGCTCATGATTCGTGATGGCCATAGGAACTCCTCATCGGAGGTGCCTGATTTCCACGTCGCCCCAATGTTCTTTGAGGTACGCGGCGACCAGGCGCCGGTGGCAGTAATCCGGTTTATCCTCGCTGCACAGCAAGCAGCCGTCGGCGATCACGTCTCGCGAGACTTGGTCCTCAATCTTTCGGTCCCGGATCAATTGTAGAAAGCTGCGCTCGTAAACCTGCCAGTCTCCCTTGTGCTTCCTGTACTCATCGAGAATCTCTTGCGTCGGCGCCAGAATTGGCAGGTGAACGTACTCCATCCCGCAGATCTTCTCGAGGAAGTATTTCAGGTCCTGCTTCTTGGCGAAACCGGCGAGCTGCGAGACATTGTTCAGGCGCACATCCACCACGCGCACGGCGCCGGACTTGCGCAGCGCCTCGAAGAACTGTTCCGCGGTCTTCTTCGTGAATCCGATCGTATAAATCGTCATGGGGCGACTCTGACCTTTTCTCCCGGTTCCGGGCTTTCGGTGTAGGCGATGCGCTCCTGCTGCCGCGCACATGCCTCTTCAACCAATGCCTCGCGGGAGCGGAACAGGTCATCCTGAGTGAAACCGAAACGCTCCAGCAGGCGGCTCATCGTCTCCCGGTGGGCTTCGATGCGCCCGTCGGCGAGGATGTGCAGAACCGAGACGCCGGCCTTCTCCAGCGTCGGCGCGACGAGGAGCCCACGGTGGCAATCCAGCGGGTCCCGCTCGGCGCACATCAGGGCGATTCGGTATTTCCTCGCTCCCGCGAGAATCCTTTCAATCCCTCTTTTGAAGTGCGTGGTTGATGCCACAAGCCGGTACTGTACCTGACCGTTCACGTAGCACGACGGATCTCGAGGCCGCCCGCCCAACTCCTTGCCCAGGAACGAGTATGCGATGCCGGCCCGCTTGAGCGCTTCGGACATCCCCTTGCGGTTGAATTGCGGGTGCAGCCGGCTCATGGGAACCGACCGGACATCAGCCACCGCCGTGACGCTGTGCTGCGCCAAAAGCCGCAGGAAGTCTTCCAGCGTGTGGTTGGAATGACCGATCGTGAAAACCTTAGCCTCTGCGCACATAACTCTACTCTCATGTCCAGCCGATCACCGCCGCGATGAGTTTGTAAACGTATTCTTTGTTGCGGTCCTTCTTGTCTCTCAGTGGTTCGCCGAGACTGATGGTCAGGTAGCACGCTTTCCGGCCACTCAACCTCTCGATGCTCTGGCGACCCAGGTCCTCGATGACAGGGTCGGTAACCCGCAAGCTGTGACGATCATGCGCTAACGTGAAGCACCCGCGGATCCGAGGGTAGTTGTCCAAGTTGAATTCGAAGTCCATCGCGTCGACCAGTTTTAAGGAGTTCGTCTGAGTGTTCGCTTTCTCCACTGGCATACGGTCGTTTTTGCCTCTTAAGCTGCTGTAGCCGTCGATCCACAATGGAGCAGGCGGATCGACAAGCTCCGCTAATCGTTCAACTGGGAACCGTTCGACCATTGTCCAGCGCTGAGTTGGATCGACGAGCCAGTTCTCCTGTTGGTAGTGCTTCGGGCAGTGCTGCAGGAGGGGGACATCGATAATATCCAAGACTTGTGGCTCCCCACCGCCCGCGTAGCAGATCTCAGTGAATGACAACTCTCCCGTTGTTCGTGCGCTGACGGGGCGAATCCAAGAACCAGGCCTGTCGTTGATCAGTTCCTTGCCTGCGACGCACCGCCCTTGCATCTTGCGGGAGTTTGCCAGACAGAGGATTCGTTTCGTCACTACCATACCCGATCAGCCCTCAAAGAGAGCTCCCTGGTGCTCCCCGGTGGCGCGCCCCAGCCAGGCGATCGCTGGTGAGCCGAGCACAGGGTGTTGTACCTCCTGAACGTCCCGGGGGCCAGTTCTTGCGCTCGCTCAGAGTGAACAGCCGGTACGCTAAGTCGCGCGCAAACTCACCGCGGGCCCCATATTGCCTAATACTTGCGCCGTGACGATGTCTCCTACTTTCCTCATAATAGTCGACGCGCAGCGGATCATGCGTCAGCTCCCATTTGGTGACCCGGTTGTCCGAGACCGGATCCCCGAATCGCTTGAGCCCATCGCTGACGCGCGGGGCAGGCGGAACATGGCCAAAGACTGTGGTATCTAGAGCATCATCCCTTCTTGGCGCGAAGCCCGTGGCTCGCCTTCGTCGGGAAGGTAGGGGATTGGGCCTGGCTCCCCGGCAAGGATTCGAACCTCGATTCACGGCTCCAAAGGCCGTTGTCTTACCATTAGACGACCGGGGAGCGCAGTTGGAGGGCGCTGACCCTCCCGTTTAAAATTTACCGCAGCGCGACACCGCTCCGCCACCTTCCTCAGCGCATCTCGACCGTGACCACGTTGGCGCTGCGGCCCGCCACCACCAGGCGGATCTCCACCTCGCCCCGCCCCGCCAGCGTCCGCGGCAGCGGTCCGAGATTGACTTGGTCCAGCCCCTCGAACTGCCCCTGAGCCACCGGCCCAGCCACGCCCACCGGTTCGCCGCCCACCGTCGCCGTGACGGTGCCCGAGCCGCGCCTCATACCCGTGCCGAACAGCGAGAGGTACACCTGATCCCCCGAACCGCCCAGGTCCACGCCCACCGGCGTCCGGGCGCCCAGCGGCGCGCCGGCGTCAAAAAGATACTGCCACGTCTGCGAGCCATCCGCCTTCACCGTGACCGCCAGCCCCGCCGCCACGCCCCGCCCGTCTCCGTTGGCGCTGAACAATGCTGGCGCCACCGCCTCGACCAGCATTTGCCCCTTGGTCACCGTGCGGCCGTCCCGCACCAATTCCACCGCCGCCAGGCCGTGCGCTGTCCCCGCCGGCACCAGGAAATTTACTTGGCCCGGCGCGGCGAAAAACAGCGGCGCCGTCCTCATCCGGCCGCCCGAGTCCGTGACTCGCACCGACACGCCGGCCAGCGTCTCGGGCAGCGGCGACTGAGTCGCCGCCGCCACGCCGCCCGCGAGATTTTCTCCGAAGGCGCTCGCGATACTGTCGGCGGTCACCAGCGGCAAGTAGCTCGCCGCCGAGACGACCGCAGCCGGCGGGGCAAACGGCAAGGTCTGCGGCACGACGCGCACCGGCGTGGTGAACTTCAACGGAAGGCCCCCGCTCGTGTACGTCAGTTCGACGAAAAACGCTGTCCAGCCCGCCGGCGGGGATGGCACCGTTACCTCGTAAACCCCAGGAACCGTCGCCGCCACGGTCGAGTCCAACCACGTCGGCCCGATCGTTTCGAACCGGAAATCCCGCGCCACTGGATTGGTGGCCCGCCACAGGCGCACCTCCGACGGCGGATCCGGAGCCCGCACCCGGATGCCGTTGGCCGAGGGAAATTCCCAGGTAAAACGCGGCAAGGTTCCCCCGCCCGTTACGGCGGCAAAAAAGGCCAGGGCGTTGGTGATGACGTCAGCGGTCGCCGGGACGTTCAACCCGTGCCCCGTGTTGGGAACGTAGCGCAGATACTTCGGTTCCGGCAGATCGTCGAAGTAAAACTGGGATGAGTCCGGAAGGAAGAATTCATCCCCGGTGGCATGGATCAGATATTTGGCCATGGTCAACCGGTTCCGGTAGAAGTATGGATCCACCAGTGCCAGCAGCGAGCGCAATTGTGGGGTGCCCATCCACGTCATGATGCCGGCGGCTTCGTAGTCTCGCACCGCCGGCGCCCAAAATCCGTAGGCACGCCAATGATGCAGGAAGGCGGCTTCGACGTTGAGCGTGTCGATCACCAAGGGGATGATCGCGATAACCCTGGGATCTACGGCGGCGGCCAGCCAGGTCGTCCAGCCGCGCTTGGAGGCGCCGACGACGACGAAGCGGTCCACCGTGCGGCCGCCCCCGTCGCTCGAGGCGGCGAAGGCCGCCACGGCGTCCATTGCCCGCACCGCTGCCTTGGTCATGGGAAGCTGCGCCGGCCAGAGCTCGTCGCCGGTGCGGAGGAATTTGTCCCAGCTATAGGCGATCACGGCGTCTTCGCTCCGGCTGCGGGTTTCCCCGGCGAAGCGCAAGGGCTGGTTGGGCACTTGCTGCAACTCGGCAACCACCGCGCCGGCCGAGACGGCCGCGAGCCCCAGGGCCACATCGGGCGCCGGCGGCGTCTCGCTGTTGGAGCCTCCCGAGATGAGGAGCAGCGCGGTACGGGTTCGCACCGACGCCGGCGCGAACACCGTCACCCAATGTTTCCACAGCGGCCGGTCCACTTCCGCCGCGGTGCGCCAGTTCTGCGAGGTCAGCTCCAGCACGTGGGCCGTGTAGCCGAAGCCCCCGACGGTCTGCACGCGGCGGTAGGAATAGGCTCCATCCGGCTGGGCCACGTAGCGGTCAAGCGCGGTGGTCTGAGCCGAGCCGGCCAACGCCGCGACGAAAACCAGGAGGCTTGCGAACGTGCGGGCGTGCATGGGGCTCTTCTTGCAGCGTCAGGGCTCCTTGCAGCCCGTCACCACTCCGAATACGGGGTCCCGTCCAGGCTGATCTTGTCGGACCCGCTGCGCACGTCGAAGATACCCGGCTCCGCCTGATTGGCGCTGGCCGTGGCGTCCTCCATGATCACGCGCCAGGTCGTATTGGAGCCGGTCATCGGATCCACGGGAATCTGCCGGAGGTAGCCTTCGCGCACCAAATCCTCGAGCGACTGCGGCGCCTTCTGTTTGTCGATGGTGTATTCGTCGATCATCGTGCGCAGCGTGAAGAGGTTGCTCTTGAGGACGCTCTCTTTGGCGCGGATAATAGAGCGCTGGTAAAGCGGCACGGCGATCGAGACCAGGATCGTCACGATGGTCATGACGATCATCAACTCGATCAAGGTGAAGCCGCGGCGTGTCCCCTCGGCTTCACCACTCCGAATACGGCGTGCCATCGGCGGCCCTCTCCATGCTCTTGGTGTAGACGTCGAAGACGTTCTGCCCGCCCCAGCTCTGCGAGTTCGGATCGTCCTGCATGCTGCGCAGGCCCCAGTCTGTCGAGTTGGTAAACGGATCTTTGGGAATGCGGCGCAGAAACCGGACCTTCTTGTCCACCGTGCCCGCCAGCTTGACGCCCTCCACCAGAACTTCGAGCGTCTTCGGATAGCAGAACGTGTCCACCTCCGGAGGGCCCAACTGGCCGGAATCGCACAGGTCTTTGTACTTGTCGATCGCGGTGCGAATCTCCCGCAAGGCCCAGCGCAGCTCCCGCTCCCGTTCGCGCCGCACCTTGTAGCGAGCGATGGGAACCGCCATGGCCGTCAGCAGGGCCATGATGGTGAACGCCACGATGAGCTCCACCAGGGTCAAGCCCCGACGGTTCCCCAGTCTCATGGCCTTCTACTTAATATTGACGCTCACTCGAGGAGAGTCGCTCAGCACGGTCTGACCCTGCGAATTCCGCCAGGAAATCTCCGGAAGGGTGACCGCGGTCGCGCCCCGGGCGACGGTCTGAAACACGAGGGTGAGCAGCGTTCCGGAGCCGCTGATGCCGCCCGTGCCCGGCATCCGACGGAGCTGGACGGTGGCGTCGCCCGTGTCGTTGAGAATGTTGCGCGTGAAAAGAACCTCCCGCCCATCGCCGCTCAGGAACGTTCCGCGCTGCACTTCACTGAGGCGCAGGAAGTTGGGGTCGAACTTGACCCGAACGGGGGCGTCGAACAAATCCGTAACGTTTTCGACCCGTACGGTCAAAGTCAGGGTGCCCGGCAACTGGGCCTCCGCCGGTGACGGTCCGAACACCACGCGTGGCGCGGCTGCCGGCGCGGGCGCCGGAGCGGGAGCCTCCGGTTTGGGCTCGGGCGGCAGAGGCAGAGTTTCCGGCGCTCTTGCGGGAGGCGCTTCCGCAGGCTGCCGCGGTTGATAGGACACGCGCTGGACGCGCTCGGTGCCCGCCAAGATCCCCTTGAAGCTCAGGGCATCGTAATCCGGAGCGCGCACGACCCGTGGCACGATCGCCACCAGCAACTCGCTTTCGTTCTTTTCCACGCTCTCGCTCGAGAACAGCCGGCCAAGCAGAGGAATGCTGGCCAAACCGGGGATGCCGGAGACCGCCCGCGTCTCCTGCGTTTGCACCAGCCCCCCGAGCAAACTCACCTCGCCCTCCCGCAGCCGTATGTCGTGAATCACTTTCCGCTGTCCCACGACCGGCTGCGAGATGCCCCCGATGTCGATGCGGTCCCGCACCTGCGAGATGTCGAGCTCCACATGCAAGGACACCTCGTCGGTGCCGTGCACCTTCGGCGTGATATCCACGTTGACGCCGACGTCGAGGAACTGGAATGTGTTGAAGAGCGTATTGAGGCCCGTGCCAATTTGGCCGAAGGCCGGTTGGAATCCCCCAGTCGAGTACGGTACGCGGTCGCCGATTCGCAGACTGGCCTTCATGCCGTCGGCGGTCCGGACTTGGGGGGATTGCAACACGCGCGTGTTCCGGTCGCTCATGAGCGCTTCGAGGAGGGCGCCGGGAAGCGTAATGGACCAGTCGCTGGTCGACAGTTTGTCCAGCCGCGACAGCCGGATGGCGTCGGCGCCTTGATCTCCGGTGGAAAGGGGATTCCGTGGCGTGAACGCGATGGGGATATTCAGGCCCGGGATTCCCGAGGTCAGGTCGCGCGTGCGACTCCGGTTGACCTCCATGACGATGACGTCCACCACCACTTCCGGGCGCGGCCGGTCCAGATTGCGGAGCAGCATCTCGGCCAGCGCCACCTGGTCGGCCGTGCCTCGCACCACCAGTGCCATTTGCGTTTGCACGGGAAAGATCCGCTGGGCGCCGCTGACCGCCCGCAGCGCGCTCATGATTTCGGTCAGCTCTTGCTGGGTGGCCACGTTGGTCAGATAGAAGATTTTGGCGACTTGGTCCTCGTACTCCTGGCGCTTGGCGGGGTTGTCCGCCGTCACGAAGACCGCGTTGGAGGAAAGCGGCTTCCAAAACGACTTGGTGATCAAGGCGATGTAGTCGAGGGCCTCCTCGAGCGTCGCGTTGACCAGCTCCACATTCAACGGGCGTCCCGGAACCTGGGTGAGAAAATCCGGATCGAAAAGCACGTTGATCCCTGCCAGCTTGCCGACCGTTTCAAAGAGCACCCTGGGAGGCTGGTTGTTCATCTTGAGCGTGATGGGCGCGGGGGAAAGCGGCTTCAATTCGGGCACGGAGCGCACCGCGGCGAGCTTGGCCTCCAGTTCCCGCCGTGCCAGCTCCGCCGGCCCCAAACCGCGTTCCTCGGGTGCTTTTTCCTCCGGTTTCTCCCCGCGCCGGCGTGCCCGCTCCTCCCGGTCGAGGATTTCCATTACCTCGCGCAACTCCTGCCGAGCAATGGGCGAAGAGGGGTCGAGAACGAGCGCGCGACGATACTCTTGCACCGCTTCCAGCAGCTTGCCCTGCTCGCGCAGCCGCTGGCCTCGATCCACGCGGGCCTGCGCGGCTTGGAACCGCATGCGGCGCGCCAAGAGCTGGTAAGACGGATCTGCCGGGTCTTCTGAGACCGCCTGTTCGTAGAATTCCAGCGCCTTTTCCCAATCCTGACGCTGCTCGGCTCGGCGTCCTTCGGCGACCAGTTTGTCGCCCTTGCGGGTCCTGGCCTCCAGCGTCGGCGGGCCCGGCGCCGCCAAGAGCACGGCGAGGCTCGCAACTGCTATCCGCTTGCAAACACGTAGCTTAGGCGTCGCAGCTTGTGATACCATGGGTGTGTCCTGAGCCCTGCGCGTCACACAACTCTTTGACGGCGCAAGGCTTGGGATCGTGCAAGCGCGTGGATCGCACCGGTGAACTCCGGCATCAAAATCCTGTGTGACAACCGCAGCGCGAGCCACAACTACCACCTGCTCGAGCGCTTCGAGGCGGGCATGGTGCTGACCGGCACGGAGGTCAAGTCGGCCCGCGCCGGCAAGATCCAGCTCCGGGATAGCTACGCCGAGGTGGTCAACAATGAGGCTTGGCTGGTGAACGCGCACATCAGCCCCTACTCCCACGGCAATCGCCAGAACCACGACCCCCTACGGCGGCGCAAGCTCCTCTTACACCGCCGGGAGATTGACCGGCTGCTTGGCAAGACCCGGGAAAAAGGCCTAACGCTCATTCCCACGAAGGTTTACTTGAAGAACGGGCGGATCAAGTGCGAGCTCGCCCTGGCGAAAGGTAAGAAGCTGCACGACAAGCGGGAGGCCGAAAGAAAGCGCGCCGAGCAAGCCGAGGCTCGCGCGGCGATGGCGCACAAAACCAAACTGTAGGACACCTTCCGATGCAAATCCAACTGCTGAGGCAACGTTTGGAAGACTTGGAGGCGGACGCCGCCGCGGTGGTAGTGTGGGAGCGCACGAGCCCAGAAGCGCCGATCGAGCCCGCCACCGCCGCCCGTATCAATACGCTCACGCGGAACTGGCTCGACGAGCTTTTCCGCAGCGGAGAATTTCGCGGAAAGACGCTCGAAGCGGCGCTGTTGCACCGCCCGCCGGAGCTCAAAGTCTCTCGGCTTCTGGTCGTGGGCGGCGGCAAGCGCGAGAACTTTGGTTCGAGCGAGCTTCGAAAAGTCGCCGGAGCGGCCCTGCGCACGCTGAAAAGCAAAGGGGCGCGCAGCGTGGCCTTCCTTTTGCTCGATCCGGAGCTCGCCGACCCGGAGAACGTCGCAGCCGCTGTCGAGGGTATCCTTCTGGGCGACTACGAACCCGACCGCTACAAGACCGACAAAAGCGAACGCAAGCAAGTCGAACAGGTCCATTTTGTGGTCTCCGAGGCCAGGCCAGCCGCTCAGGAGGCCCTGGAGCGCGGACGTGTCATTGCCGAGGCGCAGAACTACGCGCGCGATCTGGTCAGTGAGCCGGCCAATCGCCTGACGCCCACCGTTTTGGCGGAGCGGGCCCGCCAAGTGGCCTCCGAATACGGTTTGGAGTGCGAAGTATTGGACGCCAGCCGGATGAAGCAGCTTGGTATGGGCCTTCTGTTGGGCGTCGCCCAGGGCAGTAGCGAGCCACCGGCCCTGATCGTGCTCGATTATCGCCCCGAAAGCCCCACCCCAGGGGGTGCGCACCTAGGGCTGCTCGGCAAGGGTGTGACCTTTGACACGGGCGGTATTTCGATCAAACCCTCCGAGGGAATGGAGAAAATGAAGTACGACATGGCCGGCGGCGCGGCGGTGATCGGCGCGATGCGGGCCATCGCCCAATTGAAACCGCCCGTGCGGGTGACCGGCTTCGTGCCCGCCGTCGAGAACATGCCCGGTGGCCGTGCTCAGCGCCCCGGCGATATCGTCACGTCGCTTTCGGGCAAAACCGTCGAGGTACTGAACACCGACGCCGAAGGCCGGCTGATTCTGGCCGACGCCATCACGTATGCCAAGCGCCTCGGGTGCACGCACTTGCTCGATGCCGCTACGCTGACGGGGGCGATCGTCGTCGCCCTGGGCCACGTCAACGCCGGAGCGTTCACCAACGACGAGCAGCTCCTGAACAGAGTATTGGCCGCCGCCCGGCGCGAGGGGGAGAAGATTTGGCCGATGCCCCTCGACGAGGATTACAAAGATATGCTCAAAAGCCCGTTCGCCGACATTCCCAACGTCGGCAACCGCTGGGGCGGCGCCATCACGGCTGCTATGTTTCTGAAGGAGTTCGTCGAAACGACGCCCTGGGTGCATTTGGATATCGCCGGGACCGCTTGGCTCGAGGAGAGTAAACCACACCTAGCCAAAGGCCCCACCGGCATGCCCTTGCGGACGTTCGTTCGCGTCGTGCTGGACTGGAATTCCGGTTAAGGCGTTCAACGGCACCAGCGCGTGGCTCGGTCACCCGCCCGGGGAAGACCCCAGGGTCCGGCTACTCGAAAGTCGCCGTTCTCGCCGGATGGTTGGCTTAGATACCTGCTCCCGTAGACCGCCAGTTGATACCGGTTCCGCAAACCCGTCTTGTGCAGCAGCCGTGACAGATCAGCCTTTACCGTGCCTTGGGTTAGGATTCGGCAATCCGGCACAACGCGTTGAACGTCAGCCACTTGCGCCAGGTAAACTCGGCTTCATCGCCAATGAGCAGCAACTGCGGACTCACTCCTCGGACCCACTCTGCCAAGCCCTCATCCGGACGCCGATAGCCAAGTTTTAAGAACCGAGAAAGATTTTCCGGCTTCGCGCGATTTTTACGCTCCTCTCCCGGTGTTTTGGCTCAAGGCCTCTCTCCATCAACAGGATACCGTCCAATCGTGATGAGCTTGATGCTATAAGATTTTCTGCGCCGATACCTGTAACCTTTCTCCGGGCTGCTGCATCATCATCGAGTGGAAGGCGCCGAGAGGCCCTTCCCGGCGGGCTTCGGCCCGCCCGAAATCCACGTGTTCCAAGGAGGTGAAGTGGGATGGTACACAGCGTGATTGAAACTGACATCCGTCAGACCCTGGATCACTTCCGTCGTTCCGTGGATCAGTTGTTCGAGAACTTTTTCTCCTTCGCGCCGCGGACGGTGGAAGCGGCCGAGTGGACGTTCAGCCCCGCGGTGGAGTCATACTGGACCGACGACCATTTGAAGCTGCGGGTGGTGCTGCCCGGGGTGGACGAGAAGGATGTGAAAGTCACGCTCCAGGGCAACCAGCTCACCATCGAGGGCGAGCGGAAGGCCCCTGAGGGGATGAGCACCAGCCGGTACAGCTCGGTCTGGCTGCCCTACGGGCGGTTCTATCGCACCGTGGATCTGCCCAATGGGCTCAACCTCGACAAACTGAGCTGCCGGTTGAGCAACGGCATCCTGGAGGTCACCATCCCCGTGGCGGAGGCCATGAAGCCGCGCCACATCCAGATCACCGCGGGCGAGGAGCGGAAGGCCATCGCCGCGTAATACCGGTCGGCTGGCGCCTTGTCTGCTTGCCTTCGGGCGCAGGCAAGGCGCATTATTTCTTCTTGGGAGGCCGCGCCAGGGGTTATGGATCGGTTGCGCAAGCAGCAGTGGATGTTTTCTCTGGCCTATGTGGTGGCCGCGGCTCTAGCGCTGTACTTCTTCCAGGCGGCCATCGCCACGCCGGCCCCCCGCCGTGTCTCCTACAGCCAGTTCTGGAGCGAGGTTCGAGCCGGGCGGGTCACCGCCGTCCATGTCACCGAACGGGAGTTTGTCGGGGCGCTCAAGAGCGACCCCAGCCGCCGCAAGCGGGAGCTGATCGCCGCCACGCGACTGCCCGGAATCGACGAAACCGCCTTGATCAAGGAACTAGAGGGGCGCGGCGTGGATCTGAGCGGTCGGATCGAAGTGCGCTCCTGGTGGACGGAGCTGTTTTTGGTTTGGCTGCTGCCGCTGCTCGTGTTGGGGTTGATTTGGGGTTACGGCATGCGCCGGATGGCGCAGGGAGCGGGACCGTTGAGCTTCGGCCGCAACCGCGCCAAAATCTACGACGACTCCAGCCGCATCGAGGTCACTTTCGCCGACGTGGCCGGCATCGACGAGGCCAAGGCCGAACTGCAAGAGATCGTGGATTTCCTCAAGAACCCGCAGAAATACCAAAGACTCGGCGGGCGCATTCCGAAAGGGGTGCTGCTGGTGGGGCCTCCGGGCACGGGCAAAACTCTGCTGGCCCGCGCCGTGGCCGGCGAGGCGAAGGTGCCCTTCTTTTCGATCTCCGGTTCGGAATTCGTTGAGATGTTCGTGGGGCTCGGCGCTGCCCGCGTGCGGGACCTCTTCGAACAAGCCAAACAGAAAGCTCCGTGCATCGTTTTCATTGACGAACTCGACGCCATTGGAAAGTCCCGGTCCGCCGGCCGGGGTCTGATTATGAGTCACGATGAGCGCGAGCAGACGCTCAACCAGTTGCTCGTCGAGATGGATGGCTTCGATTCCTCCAAAGGCGTCATCATCATGGGCGCCACCAACACCCCCGAGGTCCTAGACCCGGCGCTGCTTCGCGCCGGGCGCTTCGACCGGCAGGTGGTCATCGATCGGCCGGACTTGCAGGGCCGCGAGGCCATCCTGGCCGTTCACGCGCGCAAGCTCAAGCTGGCCCCGGACGTCGACTTGCATAAAATCGCCGCCCGCACGCCGGGCATGGTCGGCGCGGACCTGGCCAACATCGCCAACGAAGCGGCGCTTCTGGCGGCGCGCCGCGGCGCCGAACGGGTCGAGATGCGCGACTTCGAAGAGGCGATCGATCGCGTCATGCTCGGTCTGGAAAAGAAGAGCCGTGTCATGACGGACGCCGAGAAGCGGCGTGTGGCTTACCACGAGGCCGGTCACGCGCTGGTCGCCCTGTCGCTTCCTCACGCCGACCCGGTGCACCGGCTCTCCATCATCCCCCGCACCGTCGGCGCGCTCGGACACATGCTCCAACTGCCGACACAGGAGCGCTATCTCATGACGCGGCCGCAGCTCGAGGACCAGATCGCGGTGATGCTCGGCGGCCGCGCTGCCGAGGACATCGTCTACGACGGCGAGGTCTCCACGGGCGCCGCCGACGATTTGCACCGGGCCACGGAGCTCGCCCGCCAGATGGTCACCCGTTTTGGCATGAGCGAGCGGCTCGGCCATCTCACCTACGGCAACCCGCTGGCGTCGCAGTTCCTCAAGGGGCCCTTCCAATTCGAAGAGCGCAACTACAGCGAGCGGACGGCCGAAATGATTGACGACGAGGTGCGGGCGATCCTGGACGGGCTCTACGCCAAGGTCAAGCGGATCCTGGCCACGCGCCGGCCCGATCTGGAGCGCGTGGTGGCGCGCCTGCTCGAAAAGGAGACGCTGGACGCGCAGGAGTTGCGGGCGCTCGTCTCAGCTCCCGTCGCCGCCTCGTCGCCGGCGTGAGCGCAGAAATTCGACCAGGAATTGGTCGCGCCGGGCCGCCACGTCGGCGAAGCTTTTCTCGGACCAGTCGTAAAACCCGCAGCCGGTCTTGACGCCGAGCTGGCCCGCCTCCACCTTTTGCTTCAGCAGCGGCGGCGCCTGCGGCTGATTGTACAGATCCCGGGCCGTGTAGTCCATGACCGCGTGCACCAGGTCGAGCCCGACCCCGTCGGCGTGCTCGAAGATTCCGTAGACCGGCAGCCGGAGCCCGAAGCCCGTCTTCGCCGCCAGATCCACATCCTCGGGATCCGCGATCCCTTCGGCGACGATATGCACGGCTTCGCGCCACAACGCCATCTGCAACCGGTTGCCGAGCTGGCCCGGCCGGTCCTGTTTGACCATGACCGGCGTCTTGCCGCACTGAAGCAGCAGGCAACGCACGGCCGCCGCAACCTCCCGGGAGGTCTCCCGGCCGCATACGATCTCGACGAGCGGCATCAGGTGCGGCGGGTTCCAAAAATGGGTCGTCAGCACGCGGTCGCGCCGACGGCACTTGCTGGCGAGGGCCGTGATGCTCAGACTCGACGTGTTGGAGGCCAGTACCGCCTCGGACGCCAGCTCCTCCAGGGTAGCGAACAAGACCTGTTTCGAGGTCATCTCCTCGGGGGTGGATTCGATCACGAGGTCGGCGCCGCGGACGGCCCGTTCCAACTGGGCGCTCGCATGCAGCCGTTCTGCCGCTCGCGCCGCCTCAGCCGGGTCCATCACGCCGTGGCGCTCCAGAAAGGCCACCTGCTCCCGCGCCTTGGCGAGCCCGCGCGCGGCACCTTCTTCGGTCCGGCTCACGATGGTCGTCTCGACTCCGCCGGAGGCCAACGTCACGGCGATGCCGGGCCCCATCATCCCCGTTCCGATCACCGCCGCCGTGTGGAAGTCCCGCATGCGCGCTTCACTCCTTCCATTCGATCACCAGGGTGCGGTAGGGCTTCGGTCCCAGGTTCACGAGCTGACACACAGAAGGCTCGCATAAAAGGTCCTCATCGCAGTTCCACCCTCTCGGAAACGAGCCAAAGATAGGACGCGATTCCGCCGAGGCAGATCAAGCCCGTCAGTCCCAGGGCGAGGGCGAACGATCCGGTCGAGTGCGCGATGAAGCCCGTCACCATGGGCGCGAGCACGCCTCCGAGATTGCCGCCGAAGTTCTGAATGCCGGAGACCGTGCCCACGATGTTCCTCCCGCAGACCGCCTGCGTCAACGTCCACGTGTTCGGCGAGCACAAGCCCAAACCGCACAGGGAAGCGCCGAGCAGCCACACCGCCGTCATTTTGTCCTCGACCAATCCGGCGGGGACGATCAGGCAGGCGATGGTCAGGCCCGCGGTGATGAATCCTTTGCGCACGGCGACCTCGCTCCAGCCGCGGCGGATCAGCCAGTCGCTGGCCATGCCCGCCACCAGAATGACGACTGACATGACCAGGAAGGGGATGGAACTATAAATGCCCATCTCCGCGCTGGAGAATTTGCGCTCCTCGACGAGGTAGCCGGGCAACCACGTGACGTAGAGAAACCAGGTGTAGTCGAAAGCGAAAAAGCCGAGGAAAATTCCCAGCACCGTCTTGCGGCCGAGCAGCGCCCATCCTTCGAGGAACGACGCGGTGCGCGCCGCCGGCAGGGGCGCCGTGCGCGAGCCGCGCCCGGGGGAATCCCAGCGCCGCAAAAACAGCCACCACGGGGCCAGCCAGAGCATGGGGACGAGTCCGCTGGTCAGGAAGAACGCCTTCCAGCCATGGGCCGCCAGGAAGAACCCGCCCACCGCCGAGATCAGAGCCTGCCCCAGCCGGACTCCCATCAGGTACAGGCCGGTGACGGTGCCGCGCTCGCGGTCCGGAAACCAGTTGGCCACGGCCCGGGCGCTGGCCGGAAAGGCAGCCGATTGGCCCACTCCCAGCAGAATCCGCACCAGGATCAGGTGCGCCAGGTTGGCGGCGTAGGCGGTGGCGGCCGAGGCCAGAGACCAGAAGCCGAAGCCTAGCGCGTAGGCGCGTCGCACGCCGAAGCGGTCCACGAACCATCCCGCGGGCACCTGCATGAGCGAGTACGACCAGAAGAAGGCCGACAGCAGGACGCCCATGGCGGCCCGCGACAGCCCGAGTTCTTTCATCATGAACGGCGCCGCCACCGAGAGCGCCGCGCGCTGGGCGTAGCAGAAGACCGTAGCCGACACGAGCAGCGCGGCCAGCGCCCATCGCTGCGGGGACTCCCGCAGCGAGATCCGGGGCTGTTGTTCCAGAAACGCCGTATCCTGACTCGCCACGCCGCGCTCCGTGCCTGAGAGCGTGCGAACAACATAGCACACCCTGAGCCGGGCGCACGCCGCGCTTTCTTGCGGCTCGCCCGTTGCGCTGGCACAATAATGGGGCGGATGTCACAGGCGCATTTTTTGGTGTTGGGAGTTCCAACATGCAACAGCTCAGGGTGCTCGCCTTTGTGCTGGCCGGGGGCAAAGGCACACGGCTTTACCCGCTCACGCGCGAGCGCGCCAAGCCGGCGGTTCCTTTCGGAGGCAAGTACCGCATCATCGATTTCGTCCTGAGCAACCTCATCAATTCCGGCATCTATTCGATCTACGTCCTGATCCAGTTCAAGAGCCAGTCGCTGTTACAGCACCTGCGCGACGGCTGGCAGTTCAGCGGTCTCTTGAAGGACCAGTTCATCATTCCCGTGCCCGCCCAGATGCGCGCCGCTGACGAAGCCTGGTATCGCGGGACCGCGGATGCGATCTACCAGAACCTGAACCTGATCGAACAGGCGCATCCGGACCTGGTGGTGATCTTCGGCGCCGACCATATTTACCGCATGAACATTCGCGCCATGATCGAGTACCACTGCGAGAAGCGCGCCGAGGTCACCGTGGCCGCCATTCCCGTCGAGCGCCGTTACGCCACCGATTTCGGCGTGATCGAAGCGGATGGCGACGGGCGGATCGTGGGCTTCCACGAAAAGAAGGCGGACGCTCCCACCATCCCGGGCGATCCGGAGCGGGTCTACGCCTCCATGGGAAATTACATTTTCAACGCGGACCGGCTGGTCGAGGAGCTCTGCCGCGATGCCGAAAGCGAGGAAAGTTCCCACGATTTCGGCCGCGACATCCTTCCGTCGCTCGTCGGCCGGGCGGAGATGTTCGCTTATAACTTCCTGACCAATCGTATTCCAGGGGATCCGCCGGAAGTCCAACCGTACTGGCGCGACGTGGGAACCATCGACGCCTACTACGAGGCGGCGATGGATTTGCGCGCCGTGGTGCCCGCCCTGAACCTGTACAACCGCCAGTGGCCGCTGCGCACGGCCAGCTACCCGGATCCGCCCGCTAAATTCACTTTCGACGAAGATGGGCGCCGCGGAGAGGCGATCGATTCCATCGTCTCCGGCGGCTGCATTCTTTCGGGCGGCCTGGTGCGGCGGTGCGTGTTGGGCCGCTGGGTGCGAGTGCATGCGGGGGCCGTGGTGGAAGATTCGATCCTGTTCGACAACTGCGACATTGGCCGCCGCTCGCGTATCCGCCGGGCGATCTTCGACAAAAATGTGGTCGTGCCGCCGGACACGGTCATCGGCTACGACCTGGAGGAGGACCGCAGGAAATACCACGTCACCGAGAGCGGCATCGTGGTGGTGGGGGGCCCGCGCACGCCGGTGGAAGTGTCCCGCGTGCTGGTGTAGTTCGGCACGACGGAAGGGCGCGATCCGCGGCCGGTGCCTGCTCGACCACCTGGGGCGGGATCCATGTCGCGACCCGACCCGACGGTCCGCCCGGCGCTAGTGAATGGTCCGCGTCTTGCGGTTCAGGTAATCCAACAGCAGATAGTGGCCGAGCGTGTAGGGCGTGGTGAAATAGGCCTTGCCGCGGCACAGCTCCGTCACCTTCTGAACGAAGCTCACCAGGCCATAGTCGCTCGCCAGCATGAAGGTGTTGATCAGGATTCCCTGGCGGCGACAGCGGGCCACTTCCTCGAGCGTTCGGCTGATCACCAGCGGATCCAACCCGAAAGCATTCCGGTACATGCGCCCGTCGTCGAGCGTCAACGCCGAGGGCTTGCCGTCGGTGATCATGATGATCTGCTTCATGTCTTTCTTTTCCTGTTTGAGCAGCCGCTGCGCCAGGATCAGGCCGTCACGGGTGTTGGTGTAATAAGGCCCCACCTGCACGCGGGCGAGCTCGGAAAGACGGAGCTCCTCGGCCGAGTCGTGGAACAGCACGCAGCGCAGGCTGTCGCCCGGATACTGCGTGCGGATCAGATGCGCCAGCGCCAGGGCCACTTTCTTGGCGGGGGTGAACCGGTCTTCCCCGTATAGGATCATGCTGTGACTGCAATCGAGCATCAGCACTGTGGCGCAAGAGCTTTGGTATTCGGACTGGTGCACGTGCAGATCGGCATACTCTAAATTGAGCGGCACGCCCGGGCCTTCGCGGCGAATCGCCGAAAACAACGTTTCGCTCACGTCCAGGTTCAGGGTGTCGCCGAACTCGTAGGGCTTGGCCGCCCCGCTGGCCTCGACGCCCGTGGCCAGTTCCCGTGTGTCGTGGGCCCCGAAGCTTGACTTCCCCAGGGAGGCCAGCAGATCCTTCAGCGTCTTGTAGCCCAAAAAGTCGAGCGACTTGTCGGTGATCTCCACCTTGATGCGCGTGCGCGCCTGTCCGAGTTCGGGGCGATTCGGCGGCGCCGGCCGCTGTTCCTCCTCGAGCGTAATGTAGCCCTCGTCCACCAGCTTCTGGACCAGCTGATCCAAAAGCCGGTCCAGCTCCTCGGGCGTCATGCGGGAAAGCTGCTCCATCATCCGGCGAAACTCGTCGCCTTCCAGAATCTGGCCCTGCTCCAAGGCCCGCTGGATGGCCTCCTTGAGCTCCTCCAGCGTCCGGGCATTCCATTCGCTGAAGGCGAAGGAATGCCGTTCGAAACCGCTTTGCAAGAAATAGTCGGCCAGAGCTCGGAGCAGGTCCTCGGCGGAAATGCCGAAGTCTTCGCCAGCATAGCGGGAGTAGGTGATCCGCCGCATGGGCCAGCCCCTCAGTTGAATTGCCGGCGGTACGGCGGCCGCCGGCCGCCTTCTTCCGGCGCGACCGTTTCGCGCTTCTTTTCCTCGGCCACAAAGCCCCGCTCCTCGGTGCGGCTAATGCGCCGGTGCGCGTACAGCCCTTCCAAGATGAACTCCCCCGCGGAGGCCAGGTACGCCGGTTCCCGGTCGTGGTCCACTCCCAGCGCGCGCGTCATCTCGAGCAGCCCCTGGATGGCGCGCATGTGCTCCACCATCGAGACCGCGGTCATGTACTCGTCCAATTTCAGCGACCCGCCCAGCTCGAACCACTGCACGATGGGGGTCACATTGACGCCCTCCATGGCCCGGGAGTAAACCTTGCCCACGCTCATCCGCACCAGTTCCCGAGCCACGGTCTCGCCCCCCTTGAGTTCGCCTTCGTATTCGAGCTCGAGCTTGCCCGTAATCGCGGGAAGGGCAGCGTAAACGTCCAACACGCGGGGGACCGCGAGTTTCTCCCCAGTACGCAACGCCCGGCGCTCGGCGTTAGAGACGACGTTCTCCATCACCGAAATCGGCAGCCGCTGAGACACCCCGGAGCGCTTGTCGATGCGCTTGTCTTCCCGAGCCAGGAAGGCCAGTTGTTCGATCACTTCCGCGATATAGTGCGGCACGTCCACCCGTACCGGCGAGCAGCGCTCGATCCAGGCTTCTTGCCGGGTGATGGCCATTCCCTGCTCCAGGGTGAGCGGATAATGGGTTCGAATTTCGCTGCCGATGCGGTCCTTGAGCGGGGTGATGATCTTGCCCCGCGCCGTGTAGTCTTCCGGATTCGCGGTGAACACGAGCAGCAGATCCAGCGGCAAGCGCACCGGATAACCCTTGATCTGCACGTCGCCCTCTTGCATGATGTTGAACAGGCCCACCTGGATCTTGCCCGCCAGATCCGGCAGCTCGTTGATGGCCAGAATGCCGCGGTTGGCGCGCGGCAGCAAGCCGTAATGGATGGTGAGCTCGTCGGAGATGTCGCGGCCGTGGCGCGCCGCCTTGATGGGGTCGATGTCGCCGATCATGTCGGCGATGGTCACGTCCGGCGTCGCCAGCTTCTCCACGTAGCGCTGCTCCGGCGTCAGGTAGGCGATGGGCGCCTCCTCGCCCATCTCTTCGAGCAAGAGGCGGCAGCGCCGGCAGATGGGCCGGTAGGGATTGTCGTGAATTTCGCAGCCAGCTATGTACGGCAGCGCCTCGTCCAGGAAATTGGTGAGCATGCGGATGATGCGCGTCTTCGCCTGGCCTCGCAAGCCCAGCAGCACGAAGTTCTGCCGCGACAGAATCGCATTGACGATCTGCGGCACCACCGTGTCTTCATAGCCGACGATGCCCGGAAACAAAGTCTCGCCGCGTTGGAGCTTGCAGATGAGGTTGGCCCGCAGTTCGTCCTTGACGGAGCGCGTCGCGATCCGCTCCTCGCTGAATTCGCTGCGCCGCAACGCCCCCAACGTATGTGGCAGCTCCCAGCGGTCGCTTTTCATGGCAGCCCCAGCGCTACTCGCGATTGTAACACCGCACCGCGGCGCGCGGCGGCAGCCCGCACGGGGCGGCGAATTTCAGGCGGCTGGAGGCTTGAACAGACCGGCCGATTTGTCCAGTTCCAGCGCCAGGTGGTTGATGTAGAGCCGCAGGACCTCTTCGGGATAGCGCTGTCGAAAATGTTCGTACACGCGCTGTTGCCAACCCGGCGTAAGGTACGGCGTGGCGTCGAGGTCTTTGGCGAAAAAGCCGTCTTCGTTCGGGACGCCCAGATAGTCCAGGACCTCCTGAACGAGGTCCCAATGGGACAACAGGATGGCTTGAGCGAGATCCCTGGCGAAGTCCTCGTCATGTTCCTCCAGGCGGGCCCAGAAACGCGGCGCGCTCCGGCGCAAGGTCTCAGAGTTGAGCTTGTGTAGGCCCGCCCGCACCTTGAGCGGTTCGTAAAGCTGATACGTTCTCAATTTTCCGATGGCAATGGTTCGCACCAGACGCTCCAGACTAGCCGGTCCCAGATCCAGGAACGCCTCCGAGAGACGCATCAACGCCAGCGTAGCACGCGGCTGCGATAGAATGAGGCTTTCCCTCCAGGTATGAGCAATATCGCGGTCCTCGGCGCGCAGTGGGGCGACGAGGGAAAAGGTAAGATTGTGGACCTGTTCTGCGAGCGGTTCGACATCGTCGCCCGCTACCAGGGCGGTCACAACGCCGGCCATACGGTGCGGATCGGCGAGCGGCGTTTCGTTTTGAAGCTCGTGCCGACGGGCATTTTACGGCCGGACAAGCAGGTGGTCATCGGCAACGGCGTCGTCGTGGACCCGGCGGCGCTGCTCGAGGAAATCCGCGATCTGGAGCACGCCGGCATCCGCGTCCACGGCCGACTGGCGATCAGCAACCGGGCCCACGTCATCTTTCCCTTCCACCGGATGGTCGAGAAGATTTCGGAAGCGCGGCCGGACCGCGTCGCGATCGGGACCACCTCGCGCGGCATCGGACCGTGTTATGAAGACAAGACCGGACGCCGCGGGATCCGCATGGGCGACCTCGTCGACCGGGAGAGTTTCCCGGAACTCTACCGTGCGCTGGCCGAAGACAAGCAGATCTTGGCCCGCGCTTTTCAGCTCAAGGAAACCATCGACTTCGACGCGATCCGCCGTCGCTACGCCGAGCTCGCCGAATGCTTGCGTCCGATGGTGTGCGACACGGCGGCGCTGCTGAACCGCGCCATCGCTTCCGGGCGGCGGGTGCTGTTCGAGGGAGCGCAGGGCACCATGCTCGACATCGACCACGGCACGTACCCCTTCGTGACGTCCTCGAACGCCACCGCCGGCGGCGCGGCCACGGGCACAGGGGTGCCGCCCACGCGCATCCATGGTGTCATCGGCGTCTCCAAGGCCTACACCACGCGCGTGGGAGGGGGACCGTTTCCCACGGAAGTGCGAGGACAAGAGGGAGACCGGCTCCGCGAGGCGGGCAACGAATTCGGAGCGGTGACCGGAAGACCGCGCCGCTGCGGCTGGTTCGACGTGCCCGTGGTGCGCTACACTGCCATGATCAACGGCTTCGACAGCCTCGTCATCACCAAGCTCGACGTGCTCGACGACCTCGACCCGATCCCGGTCTGTGTGGCCTACCGTCTCAATGGGAGGGAAATCACGGACATGCCGGACACGCACCGCGCCCTGGAGGCGGTGGAGCCCGTCTACGAATTCCTGCCGGGCTGGCGATCCACCACCTCCGGCCTGACTCGCTACGAGGACCTCCCCAGCCGAGCGCGGCAGTATCTTCAGTTTCTCGCCGAGCGCACCGGCGTGGAAATCGGCTGTATTTCCACGGGACCCGAACGCGCGCAGACGATCTTCGTCCCGGGCTCGAAATTGGAAGCGCTCCTGGCGGGTGCCTGAGGCCTCACGGCGGTCCGATCGGCCGTCCGTCCAGAAAGCAGCGCACGTTGTGGCGCGCCGCGGCCTCGGCCACCTCGGCGGCAACCTCGCTGCCGGCCACCGCGGGAATCACCAGCTGGCCCGTCGCTTTCGACAGCAGGGCGGCCCGCTCGGCGGCACGGCGCACATCGAAATCGTCCACCGCACTGGAAACCTCGACGGCCAGATAGGCCTCTTGGTCGTCCAGGCGGCCCTGCACCACTAGATCCAAGCGGAGAACCTCGTCTCTTTCGCTACGCGTAATCCGGCCCGCATCCACGGCATCGTCCAACTGCGAGCCGAGCGTCTGGTGGTCGATGACGCGGATGCGCCGGAGCAGTCCTTGGAAGTAGCTCGCGGCGCGCTCCCGGTAGCGGCGTTCTAAATCTCTACCCAACAAGTCGGCAAGCCGTTGCTCCGTTCGCTCCAGACGAGTCACAGCGTCAGATTGGACTCGCTGCAGGAGGACGATCTCCGCCTGGGTCCGCTGCTGCACCTCCACCAGCTCTCGAATCCGCTCTTCCGTTCGCTGTTGGGCAGCCGCGAGCTGCTCCAGCCGCAGCTCCAGCGCTTGCAACCGCTCCTCGGTCCTCCGCTGGGCTTCGGCCAGTTGCTCGAGCTTCAAGCTCAGCGCCTCAAGCCGCGCATCCAATGCCTGGAACCGCTCATCGCCCCTTCGCTGCGCCTGGACCAGATCCTTGACCAGGTCGGGCAAAGACAGCAACTCCTCGCTGAGCACCAGCCGGCGCAGCTCCGCCCGCCATTCCGGGTGCTGCTCGAGCAGACGCACCAAATCGTGGAATTCTTCTACCGTAAACGGCACTCTTGTTCGATTCTAGCAACCGGGATCCGGCCGCCTGCCCTCAAACCAGTCCGGCTTCCCGCAAGAACGAGGCCGCAATCTCCGGCGGCGTCGGATTGATGTAAAAACCGGCGCCCCACTCGAACCCGGCCACGCGAGTGAGGCGAGGGATCAGCTCGAGATGCCAGTGGTAGTGCGTCATCGCGCCTTCTTGCACCGGCGCAGTATGCAGCATCAGGTTGTAGGCCGGCCGTTCCAGGACCTTGTCCATTTTGCGGATCACCACCCGCAACACCCACGCCAGATTCTGGATGGCCGGCGCCTCGGCTGCTTCGAAGTGCGAATGGTGCCGCTTGGGCACGATCCAGGTTTCAAAAGGGAAACGAGCGGCATACGGCGACAGGGCCAGATGATGATCGCTCTCCAGAATCACCCGCGGACCGGATTCCATCTCCTGCCGCACGATGTCGCAAAAGATGCAGCGCTCCTTGAACTCGTAATATTTCCTGGCGCCCTCGATCTCCTCCTGCACGCGCTTGGGCACGACCGGCAGGGCGATCAGCTGCGAATGGGTATGCTCCAGAGAAGCTCCCGCCGCCTCGCCGTGATTCTTGAAAATGAGGATGTAACGCAAGCGGATGTCCTTGCGGAGATCGAGAATGCGGTCCCGGAACGCCCAGAGCACTTCTTCGACCTGTTTTTCCGTCAAGTCGCCGAAGGTGCGCTGGTGATCCGGCGTTTCGATGATCACCTCGTGGGCCCCGACGCCGTTCATCTTGTCGTAGAGCCCTTCCCCTTGCCGGTTCAGCTCCCCTTCCACTCGCAGGGCCGGAAACTTGTTCGGCACGACGCGGACCCGCCAGCCGGGCTCGTTGGGACCGCCGCTGTCGCGATAGGCAAGAATCTCCGGCGGGGTTTTCTGTTCCTGGCCGGGGCAGAACGGACACAGGCGTCCGCCCTGCACAACCACGTGTTCCCGAATGAAATCCGTGGGACGCATGGCGCGCTCGGTGGCGATGATGACCCAGCGCCCCGTCACCGGGTCTTTGCGGAGTTCGGGCAAGCGACAGGCTCCTCCGATCGTGGGAGAACGATGATTTTAGTACAGGGCCGGACGAGGCCGGAACGCGTCCCGGATGTGAGTGATGGCCGGCGGAGCGGACAACACCACGCTGATCACATCGAACCGGACCCGTTCCCACGGCGTTCCGGCCTTCCGCACATAGTCGCCGGCTGCGCGGATCAGCTTGCGCCTCTTGTCATGGTCCACTGCCCGCTCCGGAGATCCGAACTCGTCGCTGCGCCGGGTCTTGACTTCGACGAACACCAACGTGTCCCCCTCCCAGGCGATCAGGTCCACTTCGCCGGATCCGCCCCGGGTGCGGTAATTGCGCGCCACCACGATGTAGCCCTGCTGCTGGAGAAAGCGGTGAGCCAGATCCTCGCCGCGGCGCCCCGTGGCGAGGTCCGCTGCCCACCGGCGCTCGCGGCCGCGGTGACGCAGCGCGTCGCAAAGGCGCAGTAGCGCGCGCACGTCGCCTCAGCTTGCGGGTTTTTCAAACTCGAACTCGATCACTTTGCCCCGCACGACAAAGCACAGATAGTGCTCCCAAAACCGGCGGAAACGCCGCGAGGCGTTCACGAGCCACTCCAAACCGAGCCACTTCCATAAAGCCAGTAGCCGCACGCGCACGGAAATCTCACGGAACTTGACCTGGGTGTAATAGCCGAAGCCGCCATGGTCCTCGCCGAAGTAGCGGAACGAAAAGCTGTTGAGGTGCCACCGGTGGGTGGGGTCGCAAAAGGAGCTGAAATCCGTGTAGTGCGGCGTGACGACCAGCAACCGCCCACCCGGCTTGAGCAACCGCCAGAACTCCTCCATCGTTCGCATCACGTCGGCCACGTGCTCGATCACGTGGATTGCCCGGATTCGATCGAACGATTCGGCGGCGAAAGGATACGCCGGCCCGTCCAGATCGCAGAGCACGTCGGCCGCGCTGCGCGGGTTGCGGTCGATCCCGATCGCGCCGGGATACTTCTTGATCCCGCAACCCACATCCAGAATGCGCATCCGCCGCGCGCTTCCCCGCTGTTCAGTCTGCGGCCATCCGCAGGCATTCCTCGAGGGTTTCCACCGCAAAATCGGCCTGATCCCGGCTAATCACGAGCGGCGGGCAAAGGCGGATGGAGTTGGGACCGGCGCCGAGGATCAAAAGGCCACGCTCGAACGCCAGCTGCACGATACGGTCCCGCAGCTCCGGGGCTCGCTCTCGGGTCTGTTGGTCGCGCACGATCTCGATGCCGATCATCAGGCCAAGGCCTCGCACCTCGCCCACATGCCGAAACCGCTGGGGCCAGTCGCGCAGGCGGTCGAGAAGGTGCTGGCCTACCCGGGCGGCATTTTCGATCAGCTCCTGTTCGAGCACTTCGATGGTGGCGAGGGCGGCCTCGACCGCAACTGGGTTTCCTCCGAAGGTCGAGGCGTGGGCGCCCGGTTTCCAGCGCATCAACTCGGCGCGCGCCACGGTGACCCCGAGCGGCAGGCCGCTGGCAATTCCCTTGGCCACCGCCAGAATATCCGGTTCCAGGCCGAAGTGCTCGCAGGCCCACATCTTGCCCGTGCGCCCCATCCCAGATTGCACCTCATCGACGACGAGCAAAATCCCGTGCCGCCGCGCCAGCTCCTGCAACTCCTCGAAGAATTTTGGCGGCGGCACGACATAGCCGCCTTCGCCTTGGACCGGTTCCACCACGATCCCTGCGACCTCAGCCGGCGGCGCCGCGGTCCGCAGCACCTCGTCCTCGATGAACTTCACGCACTCGACGGCGCAGGTCTCCGGCTGCTTGCCATACGCGCAGCGGTAGCAGTAGGCGTAGGGCACGTGGTGCACGCCCGCCAGCAGCGGACCAAACCCTTCCCGCTGCACCGACTTGCTCGCGGTCAGCGACAAGGCGCCCAGGGTGCGCCCGTGAAAGCAGCCCAGAAACGCAATAAAGCGCTGCCGCCCGGTATGGTAGCGGGCCAGCTTCAGGGCGGCTTCGATCGCCTCCGCGCCAGAGTTGCCGAAGGACACACGCCGCGCACCCCCGCCCGGAGCGATGGCCGCCAGTTTCTCGGCCAACCGGACAAGGTTCTCGTAGTAAAAGTCCGTGCCCGACATATGGATCAGACGCTCCGCTTGTCGGCGGATCGCTTCGACGATCCGCGGATGGCAGTGGCCCGTGGCGACCACAGCGATCCCGGCGTTGAAGTCGAGAAAACGGTTGCCGTCGACGTCTTCGATGATCGCGCCCTGACCCCGAGCCGCCACGAACGGATAGGGCCGCGTGTAGGACGGCGACACGAAACGGTGGTCCCGCTCGATGACTTCCTGGGCACGGGGTCCGGGCAGCCGCGTCCGAATCTGAGGTAAGTCCGGACGGGCCGTTTTCGGAATTGCCTTCTCCATGTCGCTCCCTCCCTTCTGTCGAAACTCACCTCTGGTTTGCGAGGGGAGGGATTCAGTCCGAGCCGAACAGGGCAGGCCGAGCGTCTGCGGGACGGGGGTGCATACCTCCACTGTAGCGCCGACAGAACACGATTGCTCGGTCTCGTCTACACTGCCCGCGCGCGATTCACTGCCTGAACGAGCTCATCTTCCTCGTCGGGAAACACGGTCCGCAAGTCGAGCAGGACCCGCTCCTTTTCGACCCGGGCGATGACCGGCGGCTCGCCGAGGCGCAGCCGGCGCTCGAACGCCACCGGGTCTTCGATCTCGATCGCCACCAGCCAGGTGGGCAGCGGCTGCTGGGGCGTGGAACCGCCGCCGACCACCGACTCGCCTGGAATCACGGAGGCGCGAACGCTCTTCAGGCGTCCGCACAAGGATTCGGCGCGCTCCCGGATCCGTTCGGCCGGCTCGGCAATCAGGCGCAACGCCGGAATTTCGTCGATGCGCCCCAGCACGAGGTGCCGCAACGTGGTCTCTAGCGCCTGGTAGGTCAGCTTGTCCACGCGCAACGCCCGGAACAAGGGATTGCGCCGCAATCGCGCAATCAGCTCCTGCCGCCCCACCAACAGGCCCGCCTGGGGTCCGCCCAGGAGTTTATCGCCGCTGAAGGAGACCAGATCGGCCCCCTCGGCCAGCGCATCTCCCACGACCGGCTCGCTCAAGCCGTACGGTCGGAGGTCCACCGGGCAGCCGCTGCCCAAGTCCTCGTACACCGGGATCCCGCGCTCGCGTCCGAGGGCCGCCAGCTCCTCGAGCTTCGGCCGCCCGGTGAAGCCGCGGATCTCGAAATTGCTGCGATGCACGCGCAGCAGCAGCCGCGTCCGTTCCGTGATCGCGTCGCGGTAGTCTTCGATGCGGGTTCGGTTGGTGGTGCCCACTTCCTTGAGAATGGCTCCGGAACGCGCCATGATGTCCGGAATCCGGAAGCCGTCGCCGATCTCGATGAGCTCGCCGCGCGAGACGATCACCTCGTAGCCACAGGCCAGCTCGTGCAACGTCAGAAAGACCGCGGCCGCGTTGTTGTTGACGACGATGCCTGGCGCGCCGAAACAGCGCTCCATGAGCCCGGAGGCGTGCACGTCCCGCCGACCGCGACGGCCGGCGACGAGGTCATACTCCAGGTTGGAGTAGCCGGCCAGGGGCGTGAAGCGCGCAAGCGGAGCCCGGCCGAGGTTCGTGTGCAGCACCACGCCCGTAGCGTTGATTACCCGCCGCAGAGAGGGCGCCGCAAGATCCTCGAGCGCTGCACGCACTCGGGTCGCGACAGAGGACAGATCCGGGTTCCCGCCCGCCCGGATCTCTGCGCGCAGGACGTCCAGGACCCGGCGAGTTTCCTCCACCACGAGCCGGCGGGGAAACCGGCCAGTCAGGTCGCTGAGCGACGCCGCGATCTCGTCTACGGAGGGCAGCGAGCGGAGCTTCTCGCGAACGGATTCCGGCTCGGGGCGGGCGGCCTCTGGCACGGGCTACTTGCCCAGCATGGGAAAAAGCCGGCGGATTTCCTGCTCGTCCGGCTGGCGTCCGTACTCGCAGATTTCGAAGGCCTCGGCGTACTGCACCTGGGCGGCTCGCTCCGGCCCGTACCACTTCTCCAGAGCCTTGCGCACCTCCGGCGTGATCCGGCCGCCCCATTCCTTGGCCAGCCATTTGCGGCGCTCGGCGGGATCCTTGGGAACTTCATGCAGCCGACGGTCCACCCAGGGGAGCCATTCGTAAAACTGCGAGACGTGCGCGTCGAGCGCAGCGATCTTCCTGTCGAAGACGTCGTCGATGGCCACGGCGATGTCCGGGCGGAACGGGTTGGGGCGCTGAAAGCGGTCCTGAAAGTACAGAAACACCGGATTCTTCTCGAGCGGCGGCGTGTCCGGAGTGACGTTCGGCACCACCACCATGTAGGCCGCATCTTGCACCAGGATGCCGGTGTACCGGTGGTCGGGGTGATAATCGTTTGGCCGCGGCCCTAACACAACGTCCGCGTTCCACTGCCGGATGCGCCGGATGATTTGCTCGCGGACATGCAAGGCAGGTAACAGCTCCGCGTCGTGGTTGTCCAACACCTCGTACTCGGCGATGCCTAAACGCCGGGCCGCTTCCTGCGCCTCGGCGCGCCGTCGTTTGGCGAGCGCGCCGCCGCCCTGGCTTTGGTGTCCCGCGTCGCCGTTGGTGACGGAGACAAATTTCACCAGATGCCCCATGGCGGCGAACTTGGCCGCGGTCCCGCCCATGCGGATGTCACAGTCGTCCGGATGAGCGCCAAAGGCAATCACGCGGATGCGGTTGTCCTGGGCGGCGGCCAGCGCCAGCCCCACCGTCAGTCCGAGCAACGACAGCCGCTTACGCACCGAATTCTCCTTTCCAGGTAACTTCGCGCCCAGTGTAGAGGGCGGTGCGCCCCAGAATGGCGATCATCGTGCTCAGCGCCGAGCGCTCCGCCACGTTCTCCACCTGACCGCTTTGAATCATTCCGAGAAACGCCTCCAGGGCGTCGTAGGTCATGTCGCGCTTGGACTCCAGCGTCTCTACGTCCTTCGGCCCGCGGGTGTGGACCATGCGGGCGCGCGAGACGGCAATTACGCCTTTGGTCCCGCTGAACTCCTCGCCGACGCGGGCAAAGCCTGGCGGGCTGATTTGGTTCGCCTCATAGTTGACGTGGATGCCGTCGGGGAATTCGAAGGACAGCGTGAGGTGGTCCAGAATCTCCATCGAGGTCCGCACCTTCCGGCCCCCATAACCCACGGCGCGCACCGGCAGCGTCCCCAAGAACCAGTACAAAACGTCGAAGTTGTGGCAGTCTTGCTCCACGATGAAATCGCCGGAGTAATCGCGGTAGCAGAACCAGTTGCGCAGCTTCTCTTCCTTGGGATCGGCGTAGGGCACGCGCTGGAAAGGATCGCCGCCGATCCAGAATGCCCGGGCGGTAGCGAGCATGCCGATCTGCCCTTCCTGGATGCGCCGGTAACCCTCGAGGTAGACCGGGCCGTAGCGTTGCTGGAAGCCCACCGAGATGCACTTTTTCGGATCGGCCCGCCGTCCGGCGGCGATGACGCGTCGGCAGCCCTCCACATCCACCCCCATCGGCTTTTCACAGTAAATGTGTTTGCGCGCATCGACCGCCGCTTCCAACATGGGCGGGTGCTGAAAGGGCGGCGTAGCGATAATGACCGCGTCCACCTCCGAGGCCAAAAGCTTCTCGTAATCCTTGTAGATGGCCGGCTTCTTGTCCAGCTTGATGCGCTGGATCGCCATCTCGATCCGGTCGTCGAACAGGTCGCAAAGCGCGGTGACCTGCGCCCGCGGGTCGGCGTGCACGATGGCAGCGTTGTAGGCCCCCCGGTTGCCGCTGCCGATCAAACCGACGGAGATTTTCGAATTGGCTTGACTGCCGCGCACCGCTCCGGCAGAGACGATGGTGAAGGTCGCTGCCGCGGCGCCGCTCGTGAGGAAGCTGCGACGCGAGAACGCCCGCTCACTCATCCCCGATTCCTCCTCGGGGGAATTATATGCCACTCTGGCGCGGCTGGAACGTGGCCGGCTCCAAGCTCGAGCGCGCCTCCCGTTGCAGCTCGCGGATCCGGAAGCCCGCGATGGCCACGGCCACCAAGCCCCCCAGCCACAGCGGCACCGTCACCACCACGAACAGCAGCGTGGCGAAACCGGTCGCCGTGGCCTTGTCCACGCCGAACAGCCGCAGGCCGAGCACGGTGAAGAACTGGAAGGCCCCGACGTTGCCCGGTGCCTGGGGAATGATCGTTCCCAGCCGCAAGATCACCAGCACCACCGCCGCGGCACCGAA
Source organism: Bryobacteraceae bacterium (assembly GCA_025055455.1). Classification (GTDB taxonomy): domain Bacteria; phylum Acidobacteriota; class Terriglobia; order Bryobacterales; family Bryobacteraceae; genus JANWXD01. The sequence goes on along the minus strand of JANWXD010000004.1, from coordinate 58,006 downwards.
CGGAGCCTCCAAACCATAGCCCCGCATCAAGGCGTAAATCGGCACGACTTGGAGCGCCAGATACAGCAAACTGATGCCCGCGGCCGCGTAAAAGGTCCGAGCGTTGCCCATGGCGTGCAGTCCCTCCACCACGTGCCGCAGCATCTCCGACCACCGGCTGCGGGCCACCGCGGCGTGGGCGTGATGTTTGCGGAACATCACCACGCCCAGCGCCACCGCCATCCCGAGCAGGATTACGGCTAGGATTTGCGACCCCCGCACCAGGTATCCGGGTAAGTCCACCAACGTCGCCACCAGAAAAAATCCGAGCACCAGCCAGATCCCATCCAATAACCGCTCCACCGCCACCGAAGACAGCGCCACGGAGAAGGGAATGCGGCACCACTTGCCCTGGACGTAGGCGCGGATGAGTTCGCCCGTACGGAAGGGCAACACTTCGTTGGCGAACAGCCCGATGTAGATCGCCTGCGTCGAGCGGAGCCACGACGTGCGCGCCACCGGGCGGAGCAGCGTGCTCCAACGCCAGCCTTGAGTCACATACACCAGCAGGTCCGCCAGGACCGCCACCCCCACCAGGGCCCGGTCGGCGGCCGCCAAACGCGGCAGTTGCGTTTTCCAGTCGAAGCCCCAGTACACCCACAGCAGGCACGCGATCGAGATCGCGTAACCCACCAAGGGAAGCAGCCAAGGGGGGGCCTTGCGAGCGCCGGCGCGCTCGGAGATGGAAGCCATGCCCGTAACGAAATCATGATGACACACCGCCGCCCGTCGCGGTCAGGCCAGCAACAGCTGCGCCCGCTGTTTTTACGGCTTCGCGGGCTGCTCGACGACCTTCTCCTCCGGCAGCGGCTCGGGGGTGTCGAACGTAATCGTGGCTTCCGCTTCGAACTTGCGGTACAGCCGAAACTCGACTTCGTTCTTGGTGAGAAATTTGCCCCTGCGCATGCGCACTACTGCCCGCAACGGCAGCATGTACTCGCGGCCTCCGATGTTGGTGTAGTCGTAGTCGAGGACGGTCGAGGCTTGCTGGATCGGGAACGACGGCGGAATCTCGACGGCTTCGAGCGTGATCCGCATCACCATGAGCGTGCCGCTGTCCACGTAGATGAGGCCTTGATAAGCCGGCGTAATCTCCTGCGTGCGCTCGTAGCTGACGCGCCACTTGGACCGGGGCTGCTCGACGCGGTAAGAAAACACGTGCACGCGCCGGCCCCGCAGCGTGGCCCACCGCTCCCAGCGAAACGCGGTTTCGGTCGCCGGCTCGAAGATCTCCCTCATCAAGCTGCCGAATTCTCCGGTCGAAGTGGCGCCCCCCAAAGATTCGTACGGCTGGTTGGTCAGCACGCCGTTCACCAGCAGCAGTTTGTATTCTTCTTTCTGTTCGAAGTAGGTCAGGCGCGCCGTGAGCGTGTCCTGCTGCTGCCAGAATTCCAAGCCCGTGGGATCCACGTAGCGCCGCGTGACTTGCGTGCAAATGAAGTCCGGCAGCCGGCGAACGTAATTCAAGGCGTAGTCGCGAACCGACTCGAGGATGCGCAATTGCTCCACCCGGCTGGGCGGCGGGATGGCGGGCGGCTCCGGCGAAAATGTTTCCCGCCGGGCGGGCGGCAGATGGCGCGAAGCCTGCTGCAGGGTGCGCAGCGCCTCGACCGTTCGCGGGCCTGCCCCGGCCGCCTGGAGTTCGATGATAGTGCGCTCCTCGAGCCGCTCCGACAGCTTGAGCTTCTTCACGTACTCCGCCACCTTCCGGTCCGGATGCCGCAGCTCGATCGAGGAGCGCACGAATTGCTCGAGTTGCGCCACCGTGACGGTGCTCTGGGCGGCGAGCCATCCGGCAAGCAGGAGCGACGCCGAGGGCAGCCGCATACTCTTATTTTCCTCCCGAGGGCTCGGTTGCGGCGCCCGCTCGAGGTCATCGGAGGCGGGCTTTGACCTTTTCGCTCAACACCCGGCCGTCCACACGCTTGCCGGCGAGCTTCGCCTGGGCGGCCTTCATTACCGCGCCCATCTGTTTCATCGAGGTGGCGCCGGTCTCGGCGATCGCCGCCGCCACGGCGGCCTCCATTTCCTCCTCGCTCGGGGCCGCCGGCAGGTAGGATTCGATCAGCCGCAACTCCGCCTCTTCCTTCTCGGCCAGATCCGGTCTGCCCCCCTTGCGGAATAGTTCCGCCGCTTCGCGGCGCTGCTTGACGAGCGAATTCAGCACTTGCAGCTCCGCGGCTTCATCGAGCGGCTTCATGGAATCCACCTGGTGCTTCTTCAGCGCCGTCAGAATCATGCGCAGAGCGCCCAGACGTCCCTCGTCGCGCGCCTTCATAGCCGCCGTCAAGTCTTGCTGGATGCGTTCGAGGAGCGTCATGGCCTTTGCTATTCTATAGAATCAGGCTCACCCATGTACATTCGAAAACAACGGTTGCTGACGCCGGGGCCGACGCCTCTTTATCCGCCGGCTTTGCAGGCGATGATGGGATCCGACATCCATCACCGCACCGAGGATTTTCGCCAGCTCTACCGCCGCGTGCTCGCCGATCTCAAAGAAATTCTCGGCACCTCCCATGATGTGCTGGTGCTGGTTTCCTCCGGCACGGGCGCCATGGAGGCGGCCGTGTCCAACTTCTTTTCGCGCGGCGACAAGGTCATCGTCTGCTCGGCCGGCAAATTCGGCGAACGCTGGGTCGAGCTGGCGCGCGCCTTCGGCCTGGAGGCCACCGTGCTCGAGGCCAACTACGGCGACGTGGTCAGCCCCGCGCGCGTGGCCGAGGCGCTGGCCCGCGAGCCGGAAACGCGCGGGGTGTTCGTCCAGGCCTCGGAAACCTCCACCGGCGCGGCCCATGACGTGCGCGCCATGGGCGAGGCCGTTTCCCAGACCGACGCCATTTTTGTCGTCGACGCCATCACGGGCCTGGGCACCATGCCGCTCGACATTGACGGCTGGGGCCTGGACGTGGTCATCGGAGGCTCGCAAAAGGCGTTCATGATCCCCCCCGGCTTAGCCTTCCTCACGGTGAGTCCCAAGGCTTGGGCTCGGGCGGAGTCCGCCAGCCTGCCTCATTACTACTTCGACCTAAAAAAGGAGAAAAAGAACGCGGAAAAGGGCGAGTCGAGCTGGACTCCGAGCACGTCCTTGCTGCTGGCGCTCAGCGAAGCCTTACGCTACATCCGGTCGGTGGGTATGGACCGGCTGATCGAGAATGCCCAGGCTCTGGCGCGCGCCACCCGCGCGGCCGTGACGGCCCTCGGCTTGGAACTGTTCGCCCCCCACTCGCCGGCCGCCTCGGTGACCGCAGTGAAAGCCCCGCCCGGCGTGGATTCCGGCATCATCGTCAAAGAGTTTCGCAACCGTTTCGGCGCCATCATCGCCAACGGGCAAGGTTCGATGCGCGGCAAGATCTTTCGCATCGCCCACTTGGGCTATTTCGACTTCGCGGATCTGTTTGCTGTCATCGCGGAACTGGAGATCATCCTGGCTGCCCTCGGCCGCCCGGTGTCCTTCGGTTCCGGCGTCGCCGCGGCGCAAACCGTCTATGCCGAACTGGCCCTCGCCCCCGTCCCTTGATTTCGGGGACAGGCTAGGCAACCCCCAAGTGACTGCGCCCGCCCAATGAACATCCTCGTCGCGGAACCGCTGGCCGAGGCCGGGTTGGAGCTGCTGCGGGCTCAACCCGGCTGGAACGTGATCGTTTCCTCGCCCAAAGAGTACTTGGAGCACCTGCCGCAGGCGGACGCGTTGGTGGTCCGCAGCGCCGTCAAGGTAACGCGGGAAGTGATCGCGAAAGCGCCCCGCCTGCGCGTCATCGGCCGCGCTGGCGTCGGCGTGGACAACGTGGACTTGGATGCGTCCACCGCCGCCGGCATCCTCGTCATGAACACCCCCGGCGGCAACGCCGTCTCCGTCGCCGAACACACCCTGGCGCTGATGCTGGCCATGGCGCGCGCCATCCCTCAAGCCAGTGCTTCCACCAAGTCCGGCAAGTGGGAGAAGAAAAAGTACCTCGGCAGCGAGCTGCGCGGCAAACTCCTGGGCGTCATCGGCCTGGGCAGCATTGGCCGCGAGGTGGTCAAACGCGCCCGCGCCTTCGAAATGAAGATCCAAGCCACCGACCCCTACGTGAGCCCGCAGGTGGCTTCGGACTTGAACGTCCCCTTGGTGGATCTCCAGACCCTCTATGCCACCAGCGACTACATCTCCCTGCATGTGGCGCTCACGCCGGAGACCCACCGTATGCTTTCGCGCACCGCCTTCGCCCGCATGAAGCCCGGCGTGCGGATCGTCAACTGCTCGCGCGGGGAGCTCATCGATCACGAGGCGCTGCGGGAAGCCATCGAGTCCGGCAAGGTGGCTGGCGCTGCCCTGGACGTCTTCGACCCGGAGCCTCCGGCGCCCGATGACCCCTTGCTGCGCCTGGATGCCGTCATCGCGACGCCGCACATCGCGGGCTCGACCGAAGAGGCGCAAGAAATCGTCGGCCTCCGGATCGCGGAACAACTGGCCGAGTACCTGAAGACCGGCATCGCCATCAACGCCGTCAATATGCCCGCCCTGTCCCCGGAGCAGTATCGCCTTCTAGGGCCCTACATCACCCTGGCCGAGCGCCTGGGAACCTTCGCCGCCCACATCGCCGCTGGCAATCCCAAGACCGTCCGCTTGGTCTATCTGGGCAAGATCGCGGACAACAACACGCACTTGATTCGCAATGCGGGCCTGGTGGGGGTATTGAACCGCTGGCTGTCGCAACGCGCCAACCTGGTCAACGCCATGCAAATCGCTTCCCAGCGCGGTCTCAACGTGGCCGAAAGTCACGAAAAGCGTTCCGGCCCCATGGACGCCATCCGTTTGGAGCTCGAAACCGACGCCGGCACGACCACCGTCGAGGGCGCGGTCGTCTTCGACAAGCCGCGGCTGATCCAGGTGGACGGAATCTACTGCGAGGCCCATCTGGCCGGTCGCTTGACCTTCCTTAAGAACCAGGACGTGCCCGGCGTCATCGGCTTTGTCGGCACCGTGCTCGGACGCAACGGCATCAATATCGCCAACTTCTCGCTAGGACGCCGGGAGGCCCCTCTCCGCCCGGGCGAGCCACTCGAAGCCGTGGCCCTCGTCGAGACCGACCAACCCGTAGGGGAAACGGTGCTGGCGGAGCTGCTTCAGCACCCCGCCGTCCGCATGGCGCGCCCCGTCGAGTTTCTCTCCGAACCCGGCGGCCCGCGGTTTTGAACTTTTCTCCGGAAATTTGATAGGATTATCGGTGATTCCCCGTGAGGAGGTCTCCAACCCATGGCCGACTATGCACATCCCGAAGTTTTAGTCAGCACGGAGTGGGTCGCGCAGCATCGAACCGACCCCAACATCGTCATCGCGGAGGTCGACGTAGACACTGCGGCCTACAACGAAGGCCACATTCCTGGGGCCATCGGCTGGGCCTGGAACACGCAGCTGTGCGACACCGTGCGGCGCGATATCTTGTCCAAGCAGCAGTTCGAAGAGTTGATGGCGTCCTCCGGCATCAGCAACGACACCACCGTCATCCTGTACGGCGACAACAACAACTGGTTTGCCGCCTGGGCGTTCTGGCAAATGAAGATTTACGGCCACAAGGACGTTCGCATCATGAACGGCGGGCGCAAGAAGTGGCTCGCGGAAGGCCGCGAGCTGTCTACGGAGATTCCGCAGCCGAAGCGGGCGACCTACAAGGCCTCCGACCCGGATCTATCCCTGCGAGCGTTTCTGCCGCAGGTCCAGGTGGCGATGAAAGAACGCTCGGCCGCGCTCGTGGACGTGCGCAGTCCCCAGGAGTTCACCGGCGAGATTCTGGCGCCGCCCGGGCTGCCGGAAACTTGCCAACGCGGCGGCCATATCCCCGGGGCTCGAAACATCCCTTGGGGCAAAGCCTGCAACGAAGATGGCACGTTCAAGTCTTACGAGGAGCTGAAGGAGCTCTATCGGAGCGAGGGCATCGACGGATCCAAACCTATAATCGCTTACTGCCGCATCGGCGAACGCTCGAGCCACACGTGGTTCGTGTTGAAGTATCTGCTCGGGTTCAATAACGTCTCCAACTACGACGGATCCTGGACTGAGTGGGGCAACTTGGTCGGCGCTCCGATCGAGCGCGGCGCCGCGGCGGTCGGAGCCTGAGTTGAGCTTGTGAGCTCTCGAGGGATCTGTCTCTGGGGGACAGCACCGCCGGCGCCAGTCGACCGAGCAAGCTCGGGTCGGGCGTAATTGACGAGGCAGGACATGCGGGCGGAAGACTACCGAGAACGACGAATCCAGATTGACGATTGGCCCGTCACCCTGACGAGCTACCGGGTCGGCGACGTGTACCACTGCAAGGCCGACAACGTCTCGCCCGGCGCGACGCTCGCTCGAACCAGCGGCGTTACGCGCCAGCAAGCCGAAGAAAAGGCCATCGCCCGGGCCCGGGAACTGTTGGCCCGCACACGCCGCCAGCCCGTGTGAAACCTGCGGCACTCCGTACCCTATTTGTTGCCGCGGTGTTGGTTCTGGCACCCGACTGCCAGGGCCAGAGCCTTCAGGTTTACTCCGAACTGCAACGCGTCGATCCTTATGGTGCGATCGTCCCGCCGGACCGGCCGCGCATCCCCGGCTTGCGTTCCCGCGAGATTCTCTCTCCGGCCGTGGCGCGCAACACCTACGCCTCCTTTCACGTGGTCGTGAATCTTCCGAAAGGCGGCAACTTTGCCCTGCACGTCGGGCAGAATCCCGAAGGCGCGTTCGGAGTTTCCCTTTACAAACAGCGCTATGCCCGGCGAGATCGCACGTGGATCCCCGAAGAACTGGAGCCCGTGCAACTCCCCTTTGCCGGAACGCTCCCCGAGCGGCACATCCCCCAGCAGACCGCTCAGGCGTTCTGGCTGGATCTGTGGATCCCGGCCCGCGCCACTCCCGGCCGGGTCCGCGTCGAAGTCCAAATGCACGTGAACGGCCGGTGGCTGATCTATCCCATGGAAGTCCGCGTCATGTCCGCCACGGTGTTTTCGCCGCCGAAAGTGCTCCCCTTCGAGGCTCTCGGGCTACGCCCGGCCGACTTGCCCGCGCGCCGGGCGCTGATCGAGTACGTCTGCGGCGCCCGTCCCAGTTTACAGGGCACCCCCAGTACGGTCGGCGCTTTTTTGTATCGTAATGCCCGTCAAGATCTGGCGCTTGCCCGGCTGCTAGAATCCGGAAGCAGCCCCAATGCGTTCCTCACGCAGATCCTGCGCGTGACGGGGGCCTCGAGCGTCGCCTCCTGGTGCGCTGCGCCGTCGTTTCCCGAAAACAGTCCCGAATGGTACCTCCGCGCGGTGCGGGATTTTTTGTTGCGCATGGTACACTGAATTGCGAAGCATCTGATCCCAGCCCGTGAGACCGCGCGGAGAGATGGCCGAGCGGTTGAAGGCGCACGCTTGGAAAGCGTGTGTAGGGTAACCCCCTACCGAGGGTTCGAATCCCTCTCTCTCCGCCACCTCTGGAGGCCGCGGTTGACCGTTCGGGGTCGGATCTCTAGAATGAGAAAGGCAAAGGAGGCCGCATGAGGCAAATCGGGCTGCCCGAGCTCCTCATCATCCTGGGAATCGCGGTGCTGTTGTTCGGCGGCCGCAAGATTCCCGAGGTGGCGAAGGGCTTGGGCGAGGGCATCCGGAACTTCAAAACCGCCCTCAAAGGCGAGGAGAAACCCGAGGAGAAGAAGCAGGCGTAGGCTTCCTGCAGCCCCTCGCACCGGCAAACGGCTCGGCTTTCCAGTTCGAACAAAAACCCCGCGCCGCAGCGCGGGGTTTTTGCTTTGCGAACGCCGCGCCGCCACAGGCCGACGCGGCGCAGGGTAAGCCCCTATTTCTTTTTGGGCGGGACAATCGCGTCGCGGACCGCTTTCGCCACGCGGAACTTCACCACCTTCTTGGCGGGAATCTTGATGGTTTCCCCCGTGGCCGGGTTGCGGCCCATGCGGGCCTTGCGTTCCACCCGGACCAGCTTACCGATGCCCGGCATCACGAACACGCCGTTTTTCTTGGTCTCGGTAACCGCGATCTGGGCATAGGTGTCCAAGAACGACTTGGCCACCTTGTTGGTCACCCCGCAACTATCGGCGATCTTTCTGACCAGTTGTGCCTGCGTCATCCGTTTGTCCGCCATAAACCTCCTTCCGTCGATTCTCCCAATCACGATCCGCCGCTCGGGAGCGGCACTACAAAACAAATTTGCTCCTTCATGATAAGGGAGGAACGCAGGGCTTGTAAAGAGAAATGTGCACGGAAGGCCCGATTTTGTTGGGTTTTCTTGAAGGGATGGGTGGCGGAAGGCCCGCGGGGCCGGAGGGCAAGGAGCGTTGCTCTCCGGCCGCAGCGGGCCGGCCCGCGGCCTGTGGCCCGTGGGCGCGGAATCCAGCTACGAGCCACAGGCGACGGGCGGCAACTCGGTTCATTCGATGCCCAGCTTGCGAGCGATCGCGGCAAGCAGGCGACGATCTTCGGGCGTGAAGCCGGATTGCCGCTCGAGCTCCGCCCACAGCTTCTTGTTGCGCACCACCACCACGCCGGCGAAATCGAAGGCCAGCTCCTCATCCGGCTCCAGGGCGCGCAACGGCACCGGCACCTCGGGAGCATCGGCCCCTGGGGTGTTCGTCGTGCCCAGCCCTTTGGGCGGGATGTTGACCGTGGCGGCCTCCTCCCGATCCAGCACCAGTACGTCGAGCATTGGCTTGCCGTCCGGACCGGCGGGCGGGTCAGCCAACGCCCGCTCGTAGACCACCCGGCGGCTCCGGCTGTCTCGAGCCGCCGGATCGAACCAGTATTTGGGCCGACGGTTCGGGTTCCAGGGCGGCGGCTCTTGCCCCGTGGCCCGCTGATAGTCTTCCCGCGTGGGATAGTACGGAAACAGATACAGGTGTCCAAGGCTGTACTTGGGAAATGGCAATGCAGGCAAGGCTTGAATCCTCCCTTCGCAGCGTAGCGGGCAGCCGGAGCGCCCAGCGACATCTCACGAGCCAGCCGGTTGATTCTGGAAGAGAAGCCGCCCGCAGCTGGCCTGTGACTGTCGATTGACGCCGCCTCGGGTTGGAATTGCGATTGCTCCTAGTGAGGACAGGAGGATCGGATGATTGTCTCACGGCCCGCCAGCAGTCTCAGGCCGATTCCAGAGCCTCGTGGGAACCCAACCGCCAAGCCGGCGGCAGCGAACGAATTCGCTAAGCTGTGGCTCGGCTCTCTGCGGCAGCCGTCCCACGGCAAGGCGCCGGATGCAGCTGCGGTGCGACAATCTGCCGCCTTGCGACGAGAATCCGTCCCCTCGCAGAGCCAAACGGCACAGAACTCTCTGCCCTCGGACATCGGCAATCCGGAGCGCTGGGACGAACTGTTCGACTTTTTCGCTAGCTCGCAGGCTTACTGGGCTCGGCAGCCTGAGGAAGTGAGGAAGCTTCGCGAGATTCCAGACCCCTGGGCCCGGCGCGACTATGGCATCGAATTGGCGCACCGCGGCTTCCAGATCGACCCGGCGATCATGATCTGGGGCTGGGACCCGTTGCGGACGATGCTGCTGCGCCGCTACTACGGCTACAGCTGGGTACCGGCGGCGCTACAGCCTCCCGTGTTGGTCGCCCCGGGCAGGCAGGTGCCGGACGGGCCCAGCTACGATCCTCTGCGCCCGCCGCCCGGCGCGATCCTGGTCGATATCTCTTTTGCCGTGGTCCGCTCGAGCCCCCAAATACCCGCCAGCGTGTCCTCCACGGTAGGAAGGCGACCTCAGCTATTGGATCGGTATCTGTGAAACGTTGCTGTAAACCGGCGGCGCCCCGCCGACGGGCAGAATCGCCGCCACCAAGGGTCGCTCGGGCCCCGGCGCCGTCGTCGCAGGGACCTCGAATTCCACCACGTACACGCCCACTACGCCCTCCAGGAGCCGAGCGGAGAACACCGGTACACCTTCGTCATTGACCCCGATGACCACGTTGGCCGTTACGTTCTGGTTGGGCAAGCCCGCGCGGTTAGTCCCAGTCGGCGGGTTCGTCGGTCCGAGGCCTCCGAAGAAGCCGCGGATGCGAGTGCCTCGCCGCGCCGGATTGTCCCGCGTGACGTAGCTGCCATCCGGGTGGAGGAGAACGGCGAAACGCCTCCCCTGTTCATCCAGCGTTTCGAAGATACCCGGCTGATACGTCTTCACCGGCACGTCACTTACCACCGTCTCGCCCCCGCTTACGCGGATCGTGACCGAAACTGTCCCCGGCGCCGCCAACTCCCAGGGCGCCTGGACGACCACCCACTGCTGGCCTCCAACGTTGTTGACGGAATAGATCGGCGCGCGCGTCGTCCCGAAGAACACTTCCACTCCCGCCAACTGCAACGGCAGCGGCCCGATCAGATTGTTTGGGCCGACCACGGAGCCCTGAATGCCGGGGGCGATGCGATCTCCGTAGATGGCGATGATGCCACCGGGCGTGACCCCCAAATCGCCGCTGATGGCGTTACGGATCCCGGCGAGCGACACCACTGGTCCCGGAGGCGATACGGTCAGGTTGAAGGTGACCGAAAGGCTGCCCGCGGTCGCCGTGATGACCACGGCTCCCGGCGTAGCGCCTGCGGTGACGGTCGTCGAGGCGCGTCCCAGGGCGTTCGTGGTGGCGCTCGGAGAGCCGACGGTGGCGCTGCCGCTCGTCACAGCGAAGGTGACGGAAATGCCCGGCACAGGGTTGCCCTGGGCATTGCGTGCTTCCACGACGAGCGGCGCGCCGAAGGCCGTGTTGACGACCGCACTCTGGTTGTCGCCGGAAACCTTCAAGATTTGGCTGATAGGGGCGTTCACCGTCAAGTTGAAAGTTCCGACGGCAGTCCCGGCGCGCACCCGGATCCGGACAGGCCCCACGATGTTGCCCAGTCGGACGGTGGCGGAAATCTGTCCGCCGATGTCCGAGGACACACTGGCGCCGATGAGAGTCGCAGAACCCGGCGGCGTGATTTCCCACACGACAGGGATGCCCACGAGGGGATTGCCGGCCGCGTCGTTGACCCGCGCCCTCAGTGGGAGCGGGAGCGTCTCTCCTGGATTCCCCGATTGGGCGTCGCCCTGCAGGATGACCACGGCCGCCGGTTCGGCAGGTTCCGCTCTTAGCCGGATGTTGGTGAAGCCCAAGAGTCCGCCCACATCCAAGGTGAAGATGGACTCGCCCGGTCGACCTCCGATCACGGCGTTGCACGCGGCGATACCGTCGAGGCCCGACAGGGCCGTGTTGCCCGGCCCGGCGCAGGCTATGGTCGGACCGCTGGCCGGATCCAGGGCCGTCAAAACAGAGATCCCGACGTTCGGCAGTGGCTGGCCCGCTTGGGGCCCGGCCTGAATGACAGCGCGCACACGGAGGGCCCCCGCTACGACCTCACCCACCCGACCGCGAACCGTCCGATCCTCCAAAGGCGGTGCCAGCAGATTGACCGCAGGCGGCGGAGCCGGGTACCCCAACGGAAGCTGACTCATCAACGAGATGGCGACGAATTGCACCGAGGCAGACTGGAAACTGGCGACGATGGTCGAAGTGGCGTACGAGGCCAGTTGGCCCACGGCGCCTGCAAAAAAACGCACGCTGGCGATCCCCTGGGCATTGGTCCGCATGCTGACCTGCGAGCCGCCAGGACTGCCGTGAGCCAGCTCCCCGTCCGGGCCCGCCATGAGGCTGCCCGGACCCGACGTGAGCGAGAAGACCACCTCGGCCCCACCGAGGGGTTCCCCGTCCGGGTTCAAGACTCGGACACGTAGGGGATGCGCCACGGGCGTGTTCTCGAAGGCCATCTGTCCGTTGCCCGACAGCATTTCGAGCGCGCTGACGCCCGGCACCTCGACCGCGACGCTGAAGCTCGTGCTGAGGGCGCCCCCCGCCACGAGGACGTTCACCGTCACCGGCCCGGGAACGCTGGGGGCGCGCAGCACGGCCTGAGCAAATCCGCCCGCGTTGGTCTCCGCCATCGCCTCCTCGACGACCGCGCCTGCAGCGACGGGCGAAAACTGGACCGCGGCGCCTCTGACAGGCCGTCCGCGGCTGTCCAAGACACGAATCACCAACGGCAGCGAGCGTTGCCCGACTCCGACCCGTTGCGAGTCGTTGAATTTCCACACGCTCGCCGGTGCGGCCGTCGAGGGAAGCGTCACGAGGCTCGCGCCGCCGGGAGCCTCCGTTAGCGCCGTTTCCCTGGTCACGGCGCCCGCCGCCAAATCCACGGAAAACAGCCGCGAAGCCGTCAGTACGAACAAAAGGCGCGCCGCGGGAATTTCCCCAGACACTGCCAGGGCCCGCGCATCGGTGAACACCCCAGGGGCGGGCACGCCGGAAAAGGTCGCCTCCGAAACCTCGAGCCGATCCCCGCGGATTCTGACGGCATAAACTCGCCCGCTCGTCGCCGAAAGACCGTACGCCAGATCGTTTGAGGCGATGTGCAACTCCGTCAGCAATTCCGTTCCCCACGATGCCGTGGCCAGAATGGCCCGCGTGGACAGGTCAATCAAAAACAGGCGACTCGCGCCGAGTCGTCCAGGATCGAGCGCCAGCATCTTCTGCCCGTCAGGTGTAATGGCCAACTGCGTAACGGGGACCGCCACTGGAATCTCGGCTCGGATCGAAAGTGAAGGTCCCACTTCGTAGATCCGATTCGATGCCGCGACATAGAGCAGTCCGCCCGGAGACGGGCTCAGAGCGTCCGGCGGGGCAGCGAAGGACAGGGAACCTTCGACTTGCCCGGTCTGTAAGTTCACGACCGTTAGTCTTCTCGACGGGCCGCTGAGCACGAATGCAGTCCGGGAATCATGCGAGATGGCGACTGCGGAAGGATCGGAGCCCACATCGGGTGGCGGTGCGGGCGTAACGTCCACTAGACCGGTGGAGACGTCAAAAATACGACACTGGCTCGCGAGAACCACCAACCTACGTCCGTCGGGGCTGATTTCCATGGCACGAGGCACTCCGGGTAGGTCCATCCGGGACGCAACGGTGAGTCCCGCACCCTCGACCACCGTCAGACCGCTACGACTCTCTTGGGAGAGGATGAAGTAGCGTGCCCAAAGCGGATGGGCACGCACCGCAAAGGCGCCCTGGGCCGCGGCAAAGGATCCCATCGGCGAGAGGGTGGCCGCGGAGTACATCCATACCGAGCTCCCAGATCCCGTCGGTCCCGGAAGCGCGAACACGACCTCGGGTGTCGCTGGAGCCGCCCCGGCCAGCAGAAGCAACGTGGTCGCCGCCACGAACAGCATCGAATGACTCATATGGGCCTTACTGTGGGAATTCGGCTCACGCAGAGCCAGCAACGTTTCATTCTACCAGTTGGCCGCAGGCCAGTACCTTGTCAAAACGCCCGGTGAAACAATGAAGACCGCTCCTTAGAGCGAAGTGAGCAACCTTACGCACAAAAAAAGAGGGGGCGCTTTCGCCCCCTCTTTCAGGCTTGTATCGGTGAACGAGCCCTGCCGAGATCAGTTACCCAGCTGCTCGCCGTGACCGTTCGAAGATCCGTGGGGCCCGTCGGCGCGCGGCGTCCTGTCAGGTATCACGAGCGCCAGATAGCCGTGGGCCACCCGGCTCGCCCCAAGGTCGCTGACGAACGCAAACGCGTGAGCGAACTGGAAGTCGCACACGGCGATGATGTAGCCTTGGAAGCCGGGTGCGGCGCACTGCAGCGTCCCGGTCGCAGCGCACGTCTTGGTCGTGCCGACGACTCCTCCGCCGCTCGACAACGTGAAGGCCAGCTGCTCACCGTTCGAGATGACCGGCGTTGTCTGGGCGGCTACGGTCGGCGTCCCGTAGTAATGCAACCGGCAGGCAGCGGCTTGCGCCGGGGTACCGATGGGATCCGACGAAGTGTTGCTGATGGCAATGCCGGTGTCCCAGCCCGCCACGTTGGTGACGAACGGGAACAGCAAGAGGGTACGGCACGTACCGAAGGTCATACCCTCCACTGCCGGGTAAACCCTACGGAAGCGCGGCACAGGCGTTGCCAACGGCGTCGCAGTCGTGCTCAAAGGCGCAAAGTTGCCTGCGATGAGGACCGACCCAGAACTCGGTAACGTTGTCGGAGTCAGATCCACGGTCAAGGATTCCGTTCCCGTCGTATTCGTGGCAGTGACCGTGAAGGTCACACTGCCGCTTCCGCCCGAGATCGTGATGGTACCGCTGGTGGGCGTTACGGCCAAACCGCCTGTCGTCGTTGTCGAAAATGACACTGAGGAAACCCCGCCCGGCACACCCGTCAACTCGACGATCAATTGCGTGGCTTGGGTAGCGATACCGGTTTGGTCGAGCGGAACAGACGGGGTCGGGTTTGGAGCAAAACCGTGCTCCGTAAAGTTCACCCCACCGGGAACGCTGTACGGCGCCCCGGGGTTGGGCAGAATAGATGGCGCCAACCGGAAGGCACTAGCGAACAACTCGGTGAAGGTGACGGAGGCAGCCCCTTGCGCAGTCGGACTGAGACATTGCTTGTAAGAGCGGCGCGTGACGGAAACACTCAAGCCCGGCGTCACGTAAGCCACCGTCACTTGGTTCGGGATCACGGGAATGGAGGTTACTGCGGAAATCGACACGAACGCCTGTAACGGCACAGGGATCGTCGATGCCGGCAGCGCTGTCGCGTCCACGCGGACGTTCCGGATGCGGTAAATGCCCGGGCTTCCGGGAGCAGGCAACGGCACTCCGAGCCAGTCAACAGCCCACGGCGTGGCCGAGCTCCACTGGCCCAGGTAGACATTGGTCGTCGCCGTGTAAGGAGGCGCGCTCGTCACTTGGCTCCCCGAAGGCGCCTCGTCCCGGATCAGGACCGCCTCGGTGACGACCGGTGGGCCGGAACTCAGAAGACGACTCGTCACGACCGTCTGGCTGAAGAAAACCCGGAAGTTTGCCGTACCCCCAGGGGATGTACCCGTGCACTGCAACACGATGTCCCCGACAAGCTCCGCCAGCCCTTCGGCCCGGATTAGGGGCGGCACAGCGCTTGCCGCGCACGAAAACGGTTGTGCATTGGCCGATACGGCGCCGCTCGTCAGCAGAGCCACTACGGCCAACACTAGAAACCACTTGCGAAATTCTGCCATCTCCTTCTCCTTGTTGAATTGGAAATTGAATTGATGCGAGTTGCCTTTCAACCTGAGCCTCGAACTGCTTCAACAACAAATCTGTTGGCCGCCTCGGCTTCCTTCGACGAGGCGCCTGCGGCCAAAATCTGGCGGGTGGCGGCCTGTTTGTTTGCTCGTTTCTTCAATCTGATCGCCGACCCGACCTCAACCCAACCTAATTCGCCTTGTGCTCGCGGGACTCAACCGCATGAATGCCGCCATGCTTTGGACGCGGACAAGACAGTAATATCACGGGCCCTGCCGCCAAGTCAAGCACAATTTTTCGACAGCTCCGCACGCATCCCGGCGACCCCTCTCGATCCACCCCCGCACCGTCTCGCGGCGCCACAACAGGCTGTCCCGAAGGTTACCCAATGGCTCGGAAGGCGCCAGCATCGCCAAGCGGAGGCTCCCAGGCACCCGCGGGCGGGCCGGCGCCAGCGCCTGGATTCCCCGCACCGCCGCCCGCAGGGGACCACACGGCAACGTCGGCAGCGCCTGAAGCGCCACCGCGACCTCGACGGGCACGGCGGACAAGGCCCATAACGGCAGAGCCCCGAGCAGTCCGCCATCTACGTACAGCCGCTCCCCAATCCGCACCGGAGGGAAGCAGAACGGCACCGCACAACTGGCGAGCAGATGACGTCCGGTTACCTCCGGACCCCGAAACAACCGCGGCCGCAGCCGCGGAAGTTCGGTGGCGGCGATTAGAACCTCGATCGTGGGACGCGCCACCGCGAGCCGCTCGGCCAGCGCCACGAGTCCATCGGGGCGAAAGCAGCCAGACCAAGGCGGCCAAGGGAACCGCAAAGGGGTGATCTGCGCCAGGGCAGGATCGAGCCACCAGCGCACGATCTCCTCCGGCGAGAATCCCGCGGCGATCGCCCACCCGTTCAGAGCTCCGGCGGAAACCCCGATGACCACATCGGGGCGGAACTTGTCCGCCAGAACGGACCACGCGCCGGCTTGCCAGGCGCAAAACATCCCCCCGGCGGAGAGCACGAGCGCCGTTCTCTGACCCATACCACGATGCCCCACCGTGGCGCTGGCCGGGCGTCGACGCCCCGGACACCCCTCAGAAGGTTCGCGACCACTCCCTGGGCCAGCGCTCCACCACTACCTTTTCCTGCGTGAAGAATTCGATGGCGTCGCGGCCCTGTCCGTGCAGGTCGCCGAAGAAGCTCTCGCGCGCGCCGCTGAACGGGAACGACGCCACCGGCGCCGCTACCCCGACGTTGATGCCGATGTTACCGGCCTCGGCTTCGTAGCGGAACTTGCGCGCCGCCGCGCCGCTCGACGTGAACAGGCAGGCCATGTTCCCGTAGGCGCCGCTGTTGACCAACGCGATCGCCTCGTCAATGGTGTCGGCGTGCATCAAGCCGAGCACCGGGCCGAAAATCTCGGTCCGGGCGATTTCGCCCCCCGGCGGCACGCCGTCGAGCACCGTAGGACGGACGAAGAAGCCACGTTCGTAACCGCGGATGCGCGCGCCCCGGCCGTCCACGACGACGCGCGCGCCTTCTTCCGCGGCGACCCCGATGAGCCGTTCGATGCGCGCCTTGCTTTCGGCGCGGATCACCGGGCCCATTTCCACCCCCTCCTCGAGGCCGTAACCGACCCGGCGGCGTGCGGCTTCCGCCGCGATCGCTTCGCCGAACGTGCGCCGCGCCTCGCCCACCGTAATGGCCAGCGACGCCGCCAGGCAGCGTTGTCCGGCGCAGCCGAAGGCGCTGTCAGCGGCGATGCGGGTGGTCATCTCCAGGTCCGCATCCGGCAGCACCACGATGGGGTTCTTTGCCCCGCCATGGCACTGCACCCGCTTGCCGTTGGCGGCGGCCCGGGCGTAGATGTGCCGCGCCGCGGGCGTCGATCCCACGAAGCTGATGGCGCGGACGAGCGGATGGTCCAGAATCGCTTCGGCGGTCTGCCGCGCCCCGTTCACCAGGTTCACCACGCCGCGCGGCAGGCCCGTCTGCTCGAGCAAATGAAACACCTTCTGCATCGTCAGCGGCGCCTTTTCCGAAGGCTTGACGATGAAGGTATTCCCGCAGGCAATCGCGTACGGCAGAAACCAGAACGGGATCATGCCCGGGAAGTTGAACGGCGCGATGACCGCGCAGACGCCCACCGGCTGGCGGATCAGGAACGCGTCAATGCCGGCGGCGATGTCCTCGGCGTTGTAGCCTTGCATGAGCACCGGCGTCCCGCAAGCCGTTTCGACGTTCTCGATGGCGCGGCGCATCTCGCCGCGCGCTTCGGCCAGTGTCTTGCCGCATTCCGTGGTGATCGTGCGCGAGAGGTCTTCGAACTGCTCCTCGAGCAGGCGCTTCAGCCGGAACAAGTACTGGACGCGCTCGAGCACGGGCGTGCGGCGCCAGCCGGGAAACGCCTCGGCCGCCGCACGCGCCGCCGCATCAACTTCCTCGGGGGGCGACAGCGGAACGCAAGCCAGCGTTTCGGCGGTGGCAGGGTTGAGGACGGGAAGCGTTTCGCGGGCCGTGCTCCGGCGCCACTCGCCGCCGATGTAGTTCGCTAGAACCTCCGTCATGCGCCTATTGTACGGCGGGAGAGACCGAGGGCCCGACGCAGAGGAAAAGCGTGAAACCCGTATCGAGCCCGCGGTGAGCTCGACGCGGATACCGGATCGTCGGTGCAGGAATCAAATCCGCAGCGATGATGTTCGGGGAGGCATGGGACCATGACCCAATTGGCGCCGCGCGGGTTTCTAGCCGCCGGAATCCCCGCCGGGCCGCTTCCCCGGGTCCGCGGCGCCAGCGACCGGATCCGGTTGCGCATCGTCAGCGCCGGAGGCCGCGGCAAGCACCGGATCCGGATGACCAACCAGGCGGGCGGCGTCGAGTGGGTTGCGGTGTGCGATGCCTGGGACGTGCGCCGCGACGAGGGCGCGGCGCTCATCGGCAAACCGAAGGTCCACGTCATCTCCGAGGCGACGGTCACGGATCTGATTCCCCGCGATGCGGCGGACATCGTGTTCCTGAGCTTTGGCGGGCGACTCCACACTTTCCGTCACGGCTACCGCTCCATCCCGGCCGAACAGCATCGGGCGGTCGGGGGATCGCCGAGGACGGCGCCCCCGAAGTGGGCCACACGGCCAATGGGCTCGAGTGCAGGCGCACGCGCCGGGAGCCGAACGCCAACGTGGTGGACAGCCACTACGCGGCCATGGCCTGCCACATCGGCAACATCGCCTACAAAGAAAAGCGCCGCGTGGAGTGGAATTCCCGCTGGGATTTGTGAGGCCGGCCACGTCCGTCCCCCCGGTTCACTACGGCCCCGATCGCCCCGGGCGACCTGCCGGATCCATCGCCTGTCCCCTCGCCGGTGTGTCGCATCCCCGACGCCGGAGGTTCTAAGCACCGCCGTAACCTGAAAGCCAGCCCGGAGGGTCTACGGCGCCGTCACGCGTAGCTAGCCACCAAGCCTTTGTTTTTTTCGGCGCGCTCCCGCGCGGCGCGTTCCAGGTACCCGCTGGCGCGAAACGCCGCCAAAGGATCCTCCGGAAGTCCCTTCGCACGCCGCCAGGCGCGAATCGTCGGCCGCACGTCGGTGGCGAACGCCGCCTTCAGACACTCCTCGGCCTCGATCAGCTCGCAACGCTGCTGATGACGCGCCAGCGCCGCGTGATCCACCAGCGCCGCCTTGGCGTAGAGTTCCTGCGCTGTGACCGCGGTTTGAATCATTTCCTCGATCTTGTTCTTCAAGTTGTGGCTCTGGTCGATCATGTAGGCCACCTCCGGCGGCTGGCCCGTCTCCCAGACGAAGAAATGGATCTCGTGAAAGATGCGAAAGACCTGGTAGGGGTCGATCGAGCCGATCGTCAGGTCGTCATCGGCATAGCGGCGGTCGTTGAAATGGAACCCGCCGAGCATCTCCTCGGACAGCAGCCACGCCACGATCTGTTCGATATTCTGCGCCTGGTAGTGATGCCCCGTGTCGACGAGCACGCGGGCTTGCGGCCCTGCGGCCCGGGCGAGGAGCAGCGCCATGCCCCAGTCGGCGATGTCCGTGTGGTAGAAAGCGGGCTCGAACGGCTTGTACTCGACGAGCAGCCGCTGCCAGGCCGCCAGGCGCCCGTGCGCTTCCTTGAGACCCTCTTCGAACCAAGCGCGGCGGCGCCGGATGTTGGCCGTACCGGGATAGTTGGACCCGTCGGCGAACCACAGGGAAATATCGCGGCTGCCCGTGTCCTTGGCGATCTCGATGCAGTCGAGGATGTGCCGCAGAGCGGCGGCGCGCACCTCCGGATCGGGATTGCCCAAAGAGCCGTGCTTGTAGATCTGATCCTGGAACACGTTGGGATTGATCGAGCCGATGCGGACGCCGTATTTCGCCGCCAACGTTTTCACTTGGGCCACGCTGGCGCGCCCTTCCGGAAAATCCCAGAGCACGTGCAGCGCCACCGACGGACAGCAGCCCGTGTAGCGATGCACTTGCCCGGCGTCGCTGAGCTTCTCCTCGATCGTGGTGGCCGCCGAGGGCTGGACGAACTTGCCGAAGCGCGTTCCCGTGTTGGCGAAGCCCCAGGAAGGAATCTCGATTTCGAAAGAGTCCAGAGCCTGGAAAACGCGCTCCTCCTGCGCGGAAGCGATCATGGCCGTAGTCTAGCAAACCGGGCCGCGCGCAGCGCCGTTCCGCGCGAAAACTTGGATATATTACCGGCATGACGGCCGGGAAGCTTTGGTTGCTCGTCCTCGTTTGGAGCGGGGCGGCATGCCCTGCCGACGGTCCCTTCACGCTGGAACAAATTCTCAGCTCGCCGTTTCCTTCGGAGCTGGTCGCGGCCCCCTCCGGCGCGCGGCTGGCCTGGGTCATGAACGACCGCGGGGTGCGCAACATCTGGGTGGCCGAAGGGCCGGACTTCAAGTCCCGTGCCGTGACGCGCTACACCGCCGACGACGGGCAAGAGATCTCGAGTCTTCGCTGGGCCCGCGACGCCCTGGTTTTCGTGCGGGGCAGCGACGCCAACCGCCAGGGCGAGTATCCAAATCCCACCAGCGACCCAGCCGGCACAGAGCAGGCCCTCTGGGTGGTGCCGCTGGCCGGAGGCGAGCCGCGCCGCCTGGACGAAGGTCACTCGCCCGCCGTCTCGCCGGCGGGTGACCGCGTGGCCTATATCAAACAACAGCAAGTCTGGCACGTGCGGCTCGAAGGCGACGCCAAACCGGAGCCGTGGGTCCGCACGCGCGGCCGCCCGAGCGCGCTGCGGTGGTCGCCGGACGGCTCGAAACTCGCCTTCGTCGTGCACCGGGACGATCACAGCTTCATCGCCATCTATGACCTCGCCTCCAAACGAGTGCACTACCTCGACCCGAGCACGGACTTCGACGGCAATCCGGCATGGTCTCGCGACGGGCGCCGCGTGGCGTGGATCCGTATCCCGTTCTGGCGCGAACTGCAAGTGTTCGGACCCAAACGCAGCGCCGAGCCGTGGTCGATTCACGTGGCGGAGGCGGCCACCGGCGAGGGCCGGCCGGTATGGCGCGCCCAGCCTGGCCGCGGCAGCGTGTTTTCCGCGGTGGCGGCGGAAAATCAGTTGTTCTGGGCGGCGGGAGACCTGCTCGTGTTCCCCTGGGAACGGGACGGCTGGAAGCATCTTTACGCGGTTCCGGCCGCCGGCGGGGAGGCGCGGCCTCTGACGCGTGGCGCCTTCGAAGTCGAGCACGTGGCGCTGAGCCCGGACCGGCGCACAGTCCTGTACTCGTCCAATCAGGACGACATCGACCGGCGTCACATCTGGCGCGTGGAGGTGGCGAGCGGCCGAGCCGAGCGGCTCACTCATGGCCGGGGCATCGAGTGGACGCCCGTGATGACGGCGGACGGCGCGGCCGTGGCGTTTCTACGTTCGGACGCGCGCCGGCCAGCGCGCCCCGCGGTTCTGACCGCGGGCACGGTGCGCGACCTGGCTCCCGAGGCCATCCCCGCCACGTTTCCCGAACGAGCGCTGGTCGAGCCGCAGCCCGTTACCTTCGCCGCCGCCGACGGCATGGAGATCCCTGCGCAACTGTTCCTGCCCGCGGGGATTCGCGCCGGCGAACGCCGTCCAGCGATCGTGTACCTTCATGGCGGATCGCGCCGCCAGATGCTGCTCGGCTGGCACTATCTGGACTACTACCACCACGCTTACGCGCTGAACCAGTATCTGGCCAGCCGGGGGTTCGTCGTGCTGTCGGTGAACTATCGCAGCGGCACAGGCTATGGCATGGAGTTCCGCGAGGCGCTCCACTACGGCGCCCGGGGCGCCAGCGAGCTCCAAGACGTCCTGGGGGCAGGGCTTTACTTGCGCAGCCGTCCGGACGTGGATCCGAAGCGCATCGGGCTGTGGGGCGGCTCCTACGGCGGTTATCTCACCGCCCTCGCCCTGGCCCGGGCCTCGGATCTGTTCGCCTGCGGGGTGGATCTGCACGGCGTGCACGACTGGCGGTCGCAGACGCGCCTGTTTGTCGATTCCGACGAGCTCCAAACGCGCGAACGGGCTCTTCGAGTCGCCTTCGAGTCCTCGCCCTTGGCCTACGTCCATAGCTGGCGTTCGCCCGTGCTGCTGATTCACGGCGACGACGACCGCAACGTGGACTTCCGCCAAACCGTGGAACTGGTCGAGGCGCTGCGCCGCCACGGGGTGGAGTTCGAGCAGCTGGTGCTGCCGGATGAAGTCCACGGCTTCCTGCGGCACGAAAACTGGCTCAAAGTCTACCGCGCAGCCGCGGGGTTCTTCGAGCGAAGGTTGGGAGCGGCGAGGCGCCCGTAAGGTGAAGGCGGACGGCTCCGTCCGTCTGTTATCATGAAGTCCGAAGGCGATAACATGATTCGCACCCTCATCACGCTCGATGAGAACGACTACGCGGCGGTCAAGCGCGAGGCGAACGCCCTCGGCCTTTCGATTGCGGAGTTCGTCCGGCGGGCCGTGCGGGCCGCCCTCCCGCCCCGTGGCCAGGGCCCCTGGATGAAATACGCCGGATTGGTCCAAAGCGGGGACCCCCAGTCCAGCCGCGCCATCGACGAGATCGTCTATGGGCAGAAGGACTGAATGCTATGTGGACACCTCCGCGCTGATCGCCTTCCTGGACCGCTCGGACAGCTACCATGCGACGTTCCGCCGGTTGTTCGCCGCCCCTCCAGCTCTGGTTACCTCGGCACTGGTGATTGCCGAGGGCCACGGTTGGTTCCTGCGCCGCTTCGACCAGCGCCGGGCCCTGGAATTTCTAGCGTTCATAGGCGCGCTGCCCACTCTGACGATTTGTGCCTTCGACGCCGCCGAGCTCGCCAAGGCGGCCTACTATGTCAAGAAGTTT
The DNA here is from genome assembly GCA_025055455.1 of Bryobacteraceae bacterium. GTDB lineage: Bacteria > Acidobacteriota > Terriglobia > Bryobacterales > Bryobacteraceae > JANWXD01. The sequence goes on along the minus strand of JANWXD010000004.1, from coordinate 35,611 downwards.
GCCGCCCACGACTTGACGCTCGCCGACGCGCATGGGTTGGCGATCATGCGGGAGCGCCGCATCCGCTCCTGCTGGTCCACGGACCGACACTTGGCCTTGAGCGGCGCCCAGCTGGTGATCTGACCTGGCCTAGCTTCCGGATCCTAGCCCGTGCCCGTGGTCTACGGGCGTCGGCTCGGTCCCAACCCTTCAGCCGCGGTCGGGCCGCTTCACGGCCAGATCGATTGTGGGCGGCGGGAGGGAGTGCGACGACCTCAGCGGTGATCGCCCTCCGGGACCGCTCGGGCCGCTATCCCCGCGCCACCTCGCGCAGCGTTTCGAAAAACGTGTCCAGGTCCGAAGGGCGAGTGTGGATGTGCGTCGACAGGCGGCAATGAGGCCCTCCCCAAAGCCAGAGTCCCCGGCGGCGGCTCAGCTGTAAGGTCCGGCGCCAGATCGGCTCGGGCAAGCGGAACGCCACCATGCCCGCATACAACCGGTCGTCTTCTGGCGTGAGCAGCTCGGCGTGCGGCAGCTCCCGCGCCTGCTCTCGGGCGCGGCGCGCGAGCTGGTGGATGCGTCCGTAGACGCGGTCCGGCCCCAGCTGCTTCACGAAGCGCACTCCCGCCAGGAACCCCTCCAAGACGGCTCGGTTGTTGGTTCCCACCTGCATGAACCGCGCCGCCTTCAGCTTCTTGTTGTCCCACTGGCCCGTGGCGACGTTGACCCACAAACCGTCCAGTAGCTGCTCCCGCACGAACAACAGGCCGCAACCCGGCGGGGTGAACAGCCATTTGTGAGGACTGCCGGCGAAGAAGTCGCAACCCAACTCGTGAAGATTCACGGGCAGCTGGCCATTCATCTGCGCGCCGTCGACCACCGTGAGGACGCCCCGCTCGCGCGCGGCTCGGCAAATTTCCCGCACGGGAAAGACCAGCCCCGTCGTGGTGGTGATGCCGCTGAAACTGAGCACGCGGGTGCGCGGGCCGATCGCGCCGATCAACAGATCGACCAGTTGCTCGGGGCTCTTGGGCGGCACGGGTACGGCCACTTGGCGCACCACGATCCCGTAGCGCGCCTGCTTGAGCAACCAGCAACACAAGCCCCCGGGGTGCTCCTGATCCGTCGTCAGGACCTCGTCGCCGGGGCGCAGATCGAGGCCGTTGGCGACGATATTCATCGCCTCGGTGGCGTTGTGCGTAAAGGCCAGTTCCTCCGCCTTGCAGCCGAAAAAATGGGCCAGCTCGCGCCGGTACTCCTCCAGGGTTTCGTAGCCCCAGCGTGGATACGCCTCGTCCACCAAAGAGGCGCCACGCTCCAGAGACTCGGCCACGGCTCGGATTACTGGCACGGGCGGCACGCCGAGCGTTCCGCAGTTGAGAAACGCCCGCCAGCGCGGCAACAGGAACTGCTCCTCTCGGATGCGCCCCCACCAGGCTTCCGGATCGCGCTCGAACAACGACCCTGGCGGAAGCGGACGCGGCTTGCCGACAGCCGCCGCGCCCGGCACGCCGAACAGGGTCGCGAGAGAGGCACTCTGAAGGAAACGGCGCCGGCGCATCAACGCCAGTGTAGCGCGCACTACAATGAAGCCATGAGGCGCCCAGCCGTGCTGGTCCCGGTCGAGGAGTACCTGCGCACCAGCTTCGAGGGACCGGACCGCGAGTACGTCGACGGCGTCGTCGTGGAGCGCAACGTGGGCGAAAAAGCCACAGCCGCATGCAGCGCAAACTCGTGGCGCTGTTTGCCAAGATGGAGCGGACGGCCCGCACCTATTGCTTCCCCGAGCAGCGCCTCCAGGTGGCGCCCACGCGGTTCCGCGTCCCTGACCTCTGCGTCTACCTCGAGCGCGAGCCCGTAGAGGAGATCTTCACCACGCCCCTGTTCTTGATCGTCGAAATCCTCTCCCCTTGCGACCGGCACTCCGAGGTCATGGAGAAAATCAGTGACTATCTCCGCTTCGGCGTGCCCTGGATCTGGGTGATCGATCCGCGAGCTCCGCGCGGCTGGATCTATACGGCGGACGGCGGCCGGGAGGCCCCCGACGGCATTCTCCGGACCGAAAACCCGACCCTTGCGGCGCCGCTGGCCGAGCTGGTGGCCTAGCGTCGTGCGGCTAGCGGTGGCGCGCCGCCTCCAGGCGCGCCTGCGCCCGGCGCAACGCGTTCAGGGCCCGGGCCACATCGACGCCCGGCGCCGCCCGCAGCAGCCGTTCGCTCGCCCGGCGCAGCGCCTCTTCCGCGCGCCGGACGTCTATTTCGTCCGCATGCTCGGCCGTGTCCGCCAGCACGCGCACGTGGTCGCCCAGCACCTCCACCCAGCCACCGGTCACGAACATGTACCGCCGGCGCCCCTCGGCGACGTAGGCCAGCTCCCCTGTGCCCAACGCCCCCAGCAGCGGCGCGTGACCGGCCAGTACGCCGATATAGCCGTTGGCCAGCGGAATCTGCGCCTCCGTGACCCGCTCGCGCACCAGGAGCCGCTCCGGCGTAGCCACCTCCAGCTCGAACGTCTCGGCCATCGTCACGCCGCCTTCTTCAGTTCCTCGGCGCGCTCCAGCGCCTCCTCGATCGTGCCCACCATGTAGAAGGCCTGCTCGGGCACGTCGTCGTGCTTGCCTTCCACGATCTCTTTGAAGCCGCGAACCGTGTCCTGCACCTTGACGTACTTGCCGGGCCGGCCGGTGAAGGCTTCGGCCACGTGGAACGGCTGCGAGAGGAATCGCTGGATCTTGCGGGCCCGGGAGACGATCAGCTTGTCCTCCTCGGAGAGCTCGTCGATGCCCAGGATGGCGATGATGTCCTGCAGGTCTTTGTACCGCTGGAGGATCTGCTTGACCTGCTGCGCCACGTTGTAGTGCTCCTCGCCCACGATGCGCGGGTCGAGAATGCGCGAGGTGGAAGCCAGCGGATCCACGGCCGGGTAGATGCCCAACTCCACGATGGCGCGCGAGAGGTTCGTCGTGGCGTCCAAGTGGGCGAAGGTGGTGGCCGGCGCCGGATCGGTGTAGTCGTCCGCCGGAACGTAGATCGCCTGTACCGAAGTGATGGATCCCTTCTTGGTGGACGTGATGCGCTCCTGAAGTTCGCCCATCTCCGTCGCCAAATTGGGCTGGTAGCCCACGGCCGAGGGCATGCGCCCCAGCAGGGCGGAAACCTCGGATCCGGCCTGCGTGAAACGGAAGATGTTGTCGATAAAGAGGAGCACGTCCTGGCCTTCCTCGTCCCGGAAGTATTCGGCCACAGCCAAACCGGTCAGTCCCACGCGGAGCCGCGCCCCCGGCGGCTCCGTCATCTGCCCGTAGATGAGGGCGCATTTGGACTTACGCCAGTCCCGCGGGTCGATCACGCCGGACTGCTGCATCTCCAGCCACAGGTCGTTGCCCTCGCGCGTCCGCTCTCCCACGCCGGCAAAGACCGAGACCCCGCCGTGCTTCAGGGCGATGTTGTGGATCAGCTCCATGATGATCACGGTCTTGCCGACGCCCGCGCCGCCGAACAGGCCGATCTTGCCGCCCCGCAGGTACGGCTCGAGCAAATCCACCACCTTGATGCCCGTTTCGAACATTTGCAATTCCGTGGACTGCTCCTCCAAACTGGGCGCGGGCCGGTGAATCGGATAAAACTTCTTGGCTTCGATGGGACCCATGCGATCGACCGGCTCGCCCAACACGTTCATGACGCGTCCCAGGGTCTCCTTGCCCACCGGGACCATCACCGGGCGGCCCAGGCTGACCGCTTTCATGCCCCGCACCAACCCTTCGGTCGGCTTCAAGGCGATGGTCCGTACCCGCCCCTCGCCGAGGTGCTGCGCCACCTCACAGACGATGTCGATGGGCACGGGAACGTCGAAGCCTTCGCTGGTGATGCGGACGGCCGTATTGATGACGGGAATTTGTCCCTCAGGGAACTGAATGTCCACGGCCGGACCGGCCACCTGAATGACCCGGCCGACCACGTTATTGGTTCCACTTTCCATACCCATTCCTCTCGTTTATTCGATGGCCGCGGCGCCGCTGACGACTTCGATGATCTCTTTGGTGATACTGGCCTGCCGGACGCGGTTCATGTAAAGGGTGAGCTTGTCGATCATCTCGGCCGCGTTGGTGGTCGCCGCATCCATGGCCGTCATGCGCGCCGCCTGTTGCGCTGCGGCCGACTCGAGCAGCGCGTGGTAGATCTGAATCTCGACGTAGCGGGACAGCAGCTGCGGCAGCAACTCCTCGGGAGGTTGTTCGTAGAGGTACTCGATGTTGTCCAGCTCTTCGGGCACCGCCACGGGCAAAATCCGCTCGAGCGTCAGCCGCTGCGAGAGCACGCTCTTGAACTCGTTGTAGAGCAAGTACACCGCATCGACCTCAGCGGCCGCGAACCGGGAACTCACCGCTTGGGCGATCGCCTGGGCGTCAGCGTACGTCACCCTTTCGCTGATCCCGATGTACTCGCCGGAAATGGCGGCGCCGCGTTTGCGGAAGAAATCCCTTCCCTTGCGCCCGACGATCTCCATGCGGACCTCCTGGCCGGCGTGCTCGGCTAGGAATTGCTGGGCGCCTCGGATCAAGTTGGAATTGAAGGCCCCCGCCAGGCCGCGGTCCGCCGTGAGAAACACGAGCTGAATCCGCTCTTCCGGCCGCTGCGCCAGCAGGGGATGCGCCAGCCGCTCGTTGGTGCGGGCCGCTGCGGCCACGTCGGCCAGCACGCGGCGCAGCATGGCCGCATAGGGGCGCGCCGCCACGACCCGGTCCTGCGCCCGCCGCAACTTGGCCGCGGCCACCATTTTCATGGCCTTGGTGACCTGCTGCGTGCTTTTGATGGACCGGATGCGCCGGCGGAGGTCGATCAGGCTCGGCATGACTCAGGCAGCCTGGCGCAAATGTTCGGCCACAAAGCGCTCCTTGAACTCCTTGAGCAGCGCATGCATCTGGGCGCGCAGGTTGTCGTCCAAGACCTTTTTCTCTCGGATCTCGCGTAACACGCCGGGATGCGCGTTGTCGGCGAAACGATACAGCTCTTCCTCGAAGGCGCGGCACAGCTCGACGGGCAGATCGTCTAAGTAAGCGTTCGTGCCGGCAAAGATCACGAGCACCTGCTTTTCTACCGGCAGCGGCCGGAATTGCCCCTGCTTGAGGATTTCCGTGAGCCGCTGACCGCGGTTCAACTGTGCCTGGGAGGCCTTGTCGAGATCGGAGCCGAACTGGGCGAATGCCGCCAGCTCGCGGTATTGCGCCAGCTCCAGCCGCAACGTGCCGGCGACCTGGCGCATGGCCCGGATTTGGGCGTTGCCGCCGACCCGGCTCACCGAAAGGCCCACGTTGATGGCCGGCCGGATGTTGGCGTTGAACAGATCCGCTTCCAGGTAGATCTGGCCGTCGGTGATGGAAATGACGTTGGTGGGGATGTAAGCCGACACGTCGCCGGCCTGCGTCTCGATGACCGGGATGGCGGTCAGCGACCCGCCGCCCAGCTCGTCGGAGAGCTTGGCGGCACGCTCCAGCAGCCGGCTGTGTAGGTAAAACACGTCGCCCGGGTAGGCCTCGCGCCCGGGAGGCCGGCGCAGCAGCAGCGAGATCTCACGGTAGGCGGCCGCGTGTTTGGACAAATCGTCGTAAAAGCAAACCGCATGGCGTCCCGAATCGCGGAAGTACTCGCCCATGGCGCACCCGGCGTAGGGAGCGATGTACTGCATGGGGGCCGGGTCCGAAGCCGTGGCGGCCACCACAATCGTGTAGTCCATGGCGCCGTAGTCCTCCAGCGTCTTGACCACTTGGGCCACGGTCGAGCGTTTCTGCCCGATCGCCACGTAGATGCACACCACGTCGCCGCCCTTCTGGTTCAGGATCGTGTCGAGGATCAGAGCGGTCTTACCCGTCTGGCGGTCGCCAATGATCAGCTCCCTCTGACCCCGGCCGATGGGAATCATGGCGTCGATGGCCTTGATGCCGGTTTGCAGCGGCTCCTTCACCGGCTGGCGGTCCACCACGCCGGGCGCCAGACGTTCGAGGGGATTGTAGTGCGGCGTGCTGATCGGTTCGCGGCCGTCAAGAGGCTGGCCGAGCGCGTTGACCACGCGCCCGATGAGCGCCTCGCCCACCGGCACGGACATGATGCGCCCAGTGCGCCGCACTTCGTCACCCTCCTTGATCTCCTGGTACTCGCCCAGCAGCACAGCACCCACCTGATCTTCTTCCAGGTTCAGGGCGATGCCGGAGACCCCGTGGGGAAACTCGATCAGCTCGCCCGCCATCACCAGATCCAGCCCGTGAATGCGGGCGATGCCATCTCCCACCGAGATCACGTAACCGACCTCGGCGATGTTGATGGCCCTTTCGTAGTTCTCGATTTCTTCCCGCAGCACGCGGGCGATTTCATCTGCTCGGATTTGAGCCATGCTCCTACTCCACCAGACGGCGGCGCAGGGCCTCGAGCTGGCCCCGCACCGAACCGTCGTAAATCGTCGAGCCGATGCGCGCCGTCAAGCCGCCGATCAGGCCGCTGTCGAGCGCAAACCGGCAGACGACACGCTTGCCCGTCAGCTTGCCGAGCTGGACCGCCACTCGAGCTTGCTCGTTCTCGTCGAGCGGGCGCGCCGAAGTCACCTCCGCCCGGCGGATGCCCAGGCGCTCGTCCACCACTCCTTGGAACGCCTCGCGGATTTCGCGCACCAGCGGAGTCCGCCGGTGGTCGATCAGGACGAAAAGAAAGTTGCGGACCAGCCGCGGCATCTCCAGCCGCTCCGCCAGACGAGTGACCACGGCCCGTTTGCGCGCCGCCGGAACGGCCGGCGACAGCAGGGCCACTCGAAGATCGGGCGCGGCGTCTAGCAGCTCCTGAAAGCGGTCCAACTGGCTGACGGCCGTTTGCGGGTCCAGGCCCTTCGACGGGTCGAAGACCAGCTCCGCCAACGCTCGCGCGTATCGGGAAGCCACCGCTCGCGCCATCGCTCCTCAGTGGACCTCGACGACCGGCACGCGGGCCGCGTGCCGTTCCAAACTCTGAAGCACCGCCTCGACGAGGCCGGCATCCTGCTCGGGGGTGATGAGCTCGCGCAACTTCGCTTCCGCCAGCTTCAGGGCCAGCTCCGCCGAGTACGCTCTCAGCTCTTGGCGAGCGGCCGCCGCCAAGGAGGCGATTTCCTGTTCGCTGTGTTCGCGGATCTTGGCGAGAGCGGCCTCCAGTTCCTGCCGCAGCCGCTCGCCCTCGGCCGCCATCTCCTCCCGGGCGGCCCGCCGGAGCCGTTCGATTTCCGCCGGCAACCCAGCCAAGCGCCGCTCGATCTCCGCCGCCTGGGCTTCGGCCTGCTGCCGTAGCCGGGCCGCCTCTTGAATCTCCCGCTGAATCTGTTGCGTGCGTCCTCCGAAAAAGGCTCCGGCGCGCTGGGAGATCAAGTAACCGACCACCCCGGCCAGGATCAGGAAATTGACCCACTTCCACCGCAGCGTGTGATCGTGGGCGCCGGCCCCGGCGGCCACGGCCGCTTGCACCAGCACGCACAGCACAGCCACGACTGCCGCGGCGCGCTTCACGACACACTCCTTCGCAGAATCGCCCGGGCGATCTCCGCAGCCAACCGGTCACTTTCTTCCGCGAGGGCTCGTTTGGCCGCCTCGGTCTCCGCAGCGATCTGCGTTTTGGCTTGGAGGATCCGTTCTTGCGATTCGGCCCGAGCGCGGGCTATGGCTTCTGCCTGTTCGGCGCGCCAGCGGCGGCGCGCTTCTTCTTGTTCCTGGTAGATCTCCGCCCGAGCGGCGCGCAGCGCTTCTTCGTACTCGGCCGCCTTCGCCGCGGCCTTTTGAAAGTTCTCCTCGGCCAGCTTGCGGGCCCCTTCGGTGGCGTCGTGGCGTTGGCGTAAGACGCGTTCGAGCGGCCGGTAAAAGACGAGCTTCAGGTAGAAATGCACCAGCACTACGAGCACGAAGGTCGGCAGGGCTTTCAGCAGCAGCTCGCCCAGTGCGCTGGCTATCGGTTCCATGGATGTCGAGACGGGAACGGCCGCAGCGCGCGGCGCTCGAGACAGCGGTTCAAAGCCTGTACCGTAACATATTCAGTCAGTTCCGGTCAACGCCTCCGGGCGCCACGACGGAGGTGCGGGTGGGCTTGACACAACGGCACCCCGCGGGTCACAATATGGGTCAGGCAAGGGGCGGGAGTAACTCAGTTGGTAGAGTGCAACCTTGCCAAGGTTGATGTCGCGGGTTCGAGTCCCGTCTCCCGCTCCAAACTTCCCCACCACGACTAGGGTCGCGCAAACTCCCTCGACACGGTCTTACTCGTTGAGACCGCGTGCTATTCTGAGGCTGTGCGCAGGCTGTTGTGGGCCGCAGCATTCGCCCTCGCCGGCTTCGCGTCTGCCCAGACGCCAACCCTCTTGGATATTCTCACTGCGGAACTGGACCGCAACTTCCACGCACTGAAGGAAAAAGGGGATCCGCCGCCGTATTTTCTTGCCTACGCGGTTTGGGATACGGAAACCCACTTGCTGTCGGCCAGCTTGGGGGTTTTGGAGGCGCGATCGGCGAACCGATCCCGCGTGCTGGACGTCACCGTGCGCGTGGGAACGCCTCAGCTGGACAATTATCGCCGCTTGGCGGGCGACCGGCCGCGGTTTGCGGGCGCCGTAGCACTGCCTCTGGACGACATTCCGGCGCCGATCAAACGGATCGCCTGGCTGGAAACGGATCGTATCTACCGCGAGGCAGTTCAACGGCTCATTCGCGTCCGCACCAGCGCGCAGGTCAAGCCTGCCGAAGAAGACCCGTCGCCGGACTTTTCGAGCGAACGCCCGGAGCAATACCTCGAGGCGCCCTCCCCGCTCCGGTTTTCCCCGGAGCTTTTCGAGGACCGGATCCGCCGTTGGTCCGCGGCTCTCAGCCGGCCGCGTCACGTTCTAGCCTCCAACGTCACCTTTTGGGCGCAGCAGGAGACTAAGTACTTCACGAGCAGCGAGGGATCGCGCTTGCAGCACAACCGCGCGCTGGCGCGGATCGTGCTGTCGGCCCGGGGGCGGGCGGCCGACGGCATGGAGCTCACTATCGGCGAGACATTCGAAGCGGAGACGCCCGAGCGCCTGCCGGGCGACAAAATCGTTCTGCAAGCGATCGAACGGCTCACACGCAACCTGGCCGCCCTCGAAAAAGCACCCGAAGCCGAACCGTTTGCCGGACCGGCGATCTTATCCGGCCGAGCCGCCGGCGTGTTTTTTCATGAAATCTTCGGCCACCGCATCGAAGGGCACCGGCAGAAAGACGAAACCGAAGGACAGACGTTCGCCAAGAGCCTGGGATTGCAAGTGCTCCCCCCATTCCTTTCCGTGATTTACGACCCCACGCGGCGCAGCCTCAACGGCGTGGATCTGAACGGTTACTACCTTTACGATGACGAGGGCGTCAAGGCCAGGCCCGTCGTGGTGGTCGAGAACGGCATTCTCAAGACCTTCTTGATGTCCCGCTCGCCAGTTCGCGGGGTGGAGCGCTCCAACGGTCACGGGCGCCGCCAGCCGGGCTTCGAAGTGGTTTCGCGGCAATCCAACCTCATCGTGGAGTCGTCCCGCCGCGTGCCGGAAAGCAGGCTGCGGCAAATGCTCCTCGAGGAGATTCGGCGGCAAAACAAGCCCTACGGGTTGTTTTTCGAAGAGGTGACCGGCGGGTTCACGCAGACCGGCCGCCGGGGCGTGCAGGCCTTCGCCGTGATCCCGATCCTCGTGTATCGGGTCTATCCCGACGGCCGGCAGGAACTCGTACGTGGCGCCGACATCGTGGGCACGCCGCTTGCCAGCTTCTCGAACATCGTCGCGACGGGCGACAAACTGGAAGTCTTCAATGGCTTTTGCGGCGCCGAGTCGGGCTCCATCCCGGTGGCCTCCGTCGCGCCGGCGCTGCTGGTCTCCGAAATCGAGATCCAGAAGCGGGAAAAATCCCAGGACCGGCCTCCCTTGCTGCCCCGCCCCGACCTGACGCCGCTGGAGACACCATGAGCACGTGCGTGCGCCGGCTGCTCTGCGCCTGCCTGCTCGCCGCGACGCTGGCGGCAGGGCAGGCGCCCGATTCCGACGTGGTGTTGCGCGCGCTGGGCGATGAAGTGATGCGCACGCTCGAGCTCAGCTTGCCCGGGTTGGACAAGCCGTATTACAGCGAGTTCGGCTTGCACGACGTCGACAGCTTCTCGGTCTCCGCCGTGCTCGGCGGTGTGCTTTGGCAGCGCCGCAACCGCGTCCGGATCCCGTCCATTCAGGTACGGGTGGGCAGCTACGAGTTCGACAACACGAACTACCTGTTGAGCGACCTCGGCTTCGGCACGATGGACGTGGGCCGACCCAGTTTGGAAAATAGCTATCCCGCTTTGCGGCATTTCTTCTGGCTGGCCGCCGACGCCGCCTACAAGTCCTCGCTGCAAGCCCTCGCGCGCAAGAGGGCGGCGTTGAGAAACGTCACGGTGGCAGAACAGACGCCGGACTTCTGGCGGGCGGATCCCGTGCGCGTCCGCTTAGAAGCGCCGCGAACCCCGATCGACGCAGCGGCATGGACGAAGGTCGTCGCACACCTCTCGTCCTTGTTTGCCGGCTTCCCGGACTTGACCCGCTCCGGCGTGCATCTGGAGATCGTGCAAAGCGACTACTACTTCGTCAACACCGAAGGCACGGCTTGCCGCATCCCCGAGCGCCTGGCCCAACTGCGTCTGTCTGGCGCCGCTTTGGCCAGCGACGGCATGACCGTGCGCGATGCGACCGTGTTCCTGGCGCGGGAGCCGGACGGGTTGCCGCCGCTCTCCGAGCTCGAGCGGGCGGTGCGCGATTTGGGCGAGCGCGTCCAGGAGCTGGCCCGAGCGCCGTGGGGGGAACCCTACTTGGGGCCCGTTCTGTTCGAAGGCGCCGCCGCGGCGCAACTGTTCGCCGAAGTGCTCGGGCGCAACCTGGTGGCGCGACGCCGCCCCGTGGGAGAACCGGGACGACCCGTTCCCTTTCAGGCCAGCGAGTTCGAAGGCCGCATCGGCTCGCGTGTGCTGCCGGAGTGGATGGAGGTCGTAGACGACCCCACCCAGAAGGAATGGCGGGGCCGTCCGCTGCTGGGCTTCTACCCCGTCGACTTGGAGGGGCAGGTTCCGAAACCCGTGGTGCTGATCGAGCGCGGCGTCCTCAGGAACCTCCTGCTCACCCGCCAGCCCGTCGCCGGCTTTTCTGCTTCCAACGGGCGAGCGCGACTGCCGGGAGCGTTCGGAGCCAAGACGGCGTGGTTCGGAAACCTGTTCGTGCGGGCGACCGAGACCGTGCCCGCAGCCGAGTTGAGACAGAGGCTGCTGGCCCAGTGCCGCGCCCGAAACTTGCCTTACGGCCTGCTGGTGCGCAAGATGGATTACCCCTCGTCGGCCTCTGCGGAAGAGGCCCGTCGGCTCCTGACACGCCTGGCGCAGGCCGGCGACGGCGGGCGGGCCATCAGCCTGCCGTTGCTCGTCTACCGCCTCTACCCCGACGGGCGCGAAGAGCTCGTGCGCGGGTTGCGATTCCGCGCGTTTTCCGCCCGCACGTTGCGCGATATCCTGGCCGCCTCCGAGGAGGTGTTTCTGTTCGAGTACTTGGAAAACGGAGCGCCCTTCGCATTGAGCGGAGCTGGCAGTTTCGTCGCCGAGAGCGCCGTGGTCGCGCCGTCCGTGCTCTTCGAGGAACTGCAGCTGGAGCGAGCCGAGGAACAACTGCCGAACCCTCCCGTTGTGCCGCCTCCGTCCTTGAGCCTCCGCCGCTGAGCGATGCGTCTGGTCCGGCGAGCCCTGTTCCGCGAGGCCGCAGGCGGCGCCATCCTGGGCACGCTGCTCTTCACGTTCGTGCTGTTTCTTCAACGGACCGGCCAGCTGTTTGAGCCGCTGGTGCGTGGCTCGGCAAGCCCCACCGTCGCCGGGCAGCTGCTGTTGCTCGTGCTTCCCGCGGTGCTGCCGTTCGCCGTCCCCGTCGGCACGCTCGCCGGGATCCTGATCGCCCTGGGGCGGATGGGCGCCGACGGCGAAGTGACCGCCCTGCGAGCCGCGGGGATTCCCGGTTTCCGTTTGGCCACGACCGTGGCGGCGCTGGCCGGCATCGCCACCGCGGTCACGGCGGCGGCCTCCCTGTGGCTCGGGCCCTGGTCCATCCGCCAGACGTATCGGTTGCTGAACCAGCTTGCGGCGGCGGAAGTCACGGCCGAGATCCAGCCGCGAGTGTTTCAGGAGCAATTTCCCGACACGGTTCTCTACGTGGCGGACGTGCTCTCCGGGCCGGTGGTCCGCTGGCGCAAGATTTTTCTGGCGGACGTGCGGCCTCCCAGCGAACGGCGCACCGGTCCCCGGGAGGCGGGCGAGGCCCCGCGCGTTACCCTGGCCCGGGAAGCTGTTGCTTTCGCCGACGTCGCTCGGGGCCGCGTGCAGCTTTCGATGTTCGACGGCAGCACTCACGAACCCGGACCGACGGCCGCGGAATATTTCCACTCCAGCTTCCCCCGCGGCGAACAAGCGTTACAGGTGCGCCGGCCCGGCGAACAGCGGGCCCGTCCGTTCCGCGAAACCGACACGGGCCCTTTGCTGCGCCTGGCTCGGGACTCGCTCGAGGCCCGCCTGGAGTTGCACCAGCGCTTCGCCCTGCCGGTGGCTTGCTTGGTGCTGTCGCTCGCGGGGGTTCCCCTCGGACTGTCCATGCGGCGGGCCGGCAGATCCGCCGCGACGGCCCTCGCCGTTCTGGTGGCGTTTTTGTACTACTTGGGCTTGATCAGCTTGGTCGGCTTGGCGCGCCAAGGGACTCTGCCGGCGGGGCCCGCCGTGTGGACTCCCAACGCCGTCCTGGCGACGGGCGGGGTGCTCTTGCTGGCGCGTCTGGAGCGGCCGAGCGCGGGGCTGCGCCAACGCTGGGTTGGGGCCGCGGGCGCCCTCGCCGGCACCCTGCGCCGCTGGCGTCGGCGTCGGTCCGCCGCCTCAGCCAGCTGGGGGCGACTGCCGCTTCTGCCGCAGCTGCTCGACACAACGATCGTAAGCACGTTCCTCGGTTACTTTGGCTTGTTCCTCGGCGCCTTCGTGGTCATGACGCACGCCTACACCTTCTTCGAGCTGCTCGGAGATATCTTGCGGAACCAGATCCCCATGACGCGCGTGCTCGAGTACCACGTCTTTCTCACGCCGAAGCTGGTATACGACGCGGCGCCCGTCAGTGTCATGGTGGCGACGCTCGTGACTTTCGGCGTGCTGACCAAACACAACGAAGTCATGGCCTGGAAAGCCTGCGGCGTCAGCGTGCACCGCCTGGCGCTGCCGGTGTTGGCGGCGGCCGCAGTTCTCAGCGTCGCGCTGTTCGCTTTCGACTATTACTACGTGGCCCAAGCCAACCGGCGCCAGGACGCGATTCGCAACGAGATCAAGGGCCGCCCGGTGCAGACCTATCTGCGCCCGTTCACCAAATGGATTTTCGGCAAAGGATCCCACATCTATCATTACAAGTACCTGGATCCGGAGGCGGCGGTGATGGCAGGCGTGAGCGTCTACCAGCTCGACCCCGACACGTTCCAACTGAGGCGCCACGTGGCGGCCGAGCGCGCCCGCTGGTCCTCGGCGTTGGGCGCGTGGGTCTTCGAAAATGGCTGGGTGCGCGACATCCGGGGCGTCCGGGATCTAAACTTTCGTATCTTTCAAGCAGCCACCTTCCCCGAGTTCAACGAGCCGCCCGGTTACTTTCTCAAGGAGGCCAAGCCGGACTCGCAGATGAATTTTCACGAGCTGGCGGCCTACATCGCGGATCTGGAGCAGGGTGGCTTTGACACGGTGCGCTTACGAGTGCAGCTCCACCGGAAGTTTTCTGCGCCGCTGTTTGCCCTGGTGCTGGCCGTCGTGTCGGTTCCTTTTGCTTTCCTTACGGGAAGCCGGGGCGCGCTGGCGTCCGTCGGGGCCAGCTTCGGCATCGCCATCGCCTATTGGGCGATGAATCAGCTGTTCGAAGGGGTCGGCAACCTCGGCCAACTTCCACCCGCCGTGGCGGCGTGGGCCCCGAACGGCATGTTCCTGCTGGCGGGTCTGTACGCCATGAGCCGGATGCGCACCTGAAGGCCCATCGACGCCCACTACACTAGAGACGATGACGCGGAAACCGCCGCGGAACTTCGGGCACGTCCCGCTGGAGTTAGTTCAGCGCTACTGGGACAGCCGCCCTTGTAACATCCGGCATTCCCCTAAGCCGGTGGGAACTCGCGAGTATTTCGACGAGGTCGAGCAGCGCAAGTACCGTGTCGAACCGCACATTCCCGCCTTCGCGGAGTTCCCCCGCTGGCGCGGCAAGAGGGTGCTCGAAGTCGGCTGTGGCATCGGAACCGACACCATCAACTTCGCGCGGCATGGGGCGTGGGTCACAGCGGTGGACTTGTCGGAGAAGTCGCTCGAAATCGCCCGGCAGCGAGCGCGCGTCTTCGGCCTGGCGGACCGGATCCGCTTCGTTCAGGCGGATGCGGAACGCCTGAGCGCCTTCGTGCCCGTCGAGCCCTACGATCTGATCTACTCGTTCGGGGTGGTGCATCATACCCCACACCCGGAAAGGGTCTTGGCGGAGATGCGTCGGTACGCGGGGCCGGACAGCACGCTGAAGCTCATGCTCTACCACCGCCGGTCCTGGAAGGTGCTGTGGATTGTGCTGCGCTTCGGAGGCGGGCAATTCTGGCGCCTCGACGAGCTGGTGGCGCGCCACTCCGAAGCGCAAACGGGATGCCCCGTGACCTATACCTTCACCCGGGATCAGGCCCGGCAGTTGCTAGCGGCGGCCGGTTTCGAGGTCATGCGCGCCGAGGTCGAACATATCTTTCCATACCGCATCCGGGATTACGTTCAGTACCGCTACCGGAAGGTTTGGTATTTTCGTTGTCTGCCGGCGCCCGCGTTCCGCTGGCTGGAAAAGCGCTTCGGCTGGCATCTGTGCATCACGGCGCGGCCGGCGCCTGGATTGGATCCCCGGCTTTAGGCGATGCAGGCACCCTATCTCTCCGTGGTCGCCACCGCCCGCAATGACGATCACGGGGGCAACCTGCTCGGACGCTTGCAGGCGTTCGTCAACGGGCTCATCGGTCAAGCCAAGCGACATCAGGTGCCGCTGGAGCTGGTTCTGGTGGAATGGAACCCGCCCCCGGAGCGGCCCAGACTGGCGGAGGCGCTGCGGTGGCCGGCTGATTTCGGGCCCGCCTCGGTGCGCCTCATCGAAGTGCCGCCAGAGATCCACGGGCGCTATCGCCACGCGGCCGCCTTGCCGCTGTACCAGATGATTGCCAAAAATGTCGGCATTCGGCGAGCGCGTGGCGAATTCATCCTGGCCACGAACATCGACATTCTTTTCTCCGACGAGCTGTTCGAGCTCTTGGCGGCCCGTCGGCTGGAGCCGAACCGCATGTACCGCGTGGATCGCTTCGACGTGATGGCCGACGTGCCCGTGGACGGCCCCGTCGACGTGCAGCTGGCCTGGTGCCGCTCTCATTTGCTGCGGCGACACACGCGGGTCGGTTCGTTGCGCCTAACTCCGGACGGTCACCCGCATCCCTCGGAAATCGACGTGGTCATGCCGGAAAGCGGAATTTCCTTCGGCGCAGGATGGTTTCTGCCGGAAAGCCACGCCGCGGTCGTTTATCGGTGGGCCGGCCAAGAGGCGGAGCTCGAGGTGGCCCCGCCGCCGGATCGACATGTGGCGCTCGCGCTCGAGCTCGAGCCGGGCCCGGGCGTTGGGTTCGAGACTCTAGTCCTGGAGATCCGGGACGCGCAGCGGCGCTGTTTGGAAGTGGTGGAGGTGCGCGGCCGTTCGGAGTTGATCCTCACCCTTCCCTTCGGATCCGACGACTGCCGGCGCTTGCGGCTCCGCACCCGGGGCGGAGGCCGTCGGGTCCCGTATGACACGCGGATATTGAACTTCCGAGTTTTCCGCGCCCACTGGGTGGGGCCGGAAGCGGCGGCCGTAGTGGTGCGCCGGGCGTCGCAGAATCTGAGCGGGTGGCAGCGTGCGGCGAGACTGGGCGCGCGCTGGTGGCGCGCGGCCCATCGCCTGGCATTGCTCCCCGCAGAGTTGCGACGCGCCACACAACCGGTGCGACTCGGATTGCCCTTCCCGGCCCAGCTCATCGAGAAACTGCAACTGCGTCTGGAAGGTGGCGGTTTGACCATCGCGCTCGGTCCCCGAGCGAAGCCGGTCGTCAGCCCGGCGCCTGAGCCGCGCCCCGAAGAACCCGATGTGCTGCATACCAACGGCTGCGGCGATTTCACGTTGTTCGCACGGGAACACTGGTTCGCGCTGCGCGGCTACCCCGAGTTCGACCTCTTCTCGATGAATCTCGATGCCGTGCTGTGTTTTGCGGCACACTATGCCGGTGTGCGCGAGACGGTGCTGCCGGACCCAGTGCGCATTTACCATATCGAACACGCCACCGGCTCCGGTTGGACGCCCGAGGGCGACAAACAATTGTTCGAACGTCTTGCCTCCGCGGGCATCCCGTGGCTCCCGTACTCGGAAGTAGCGGCCTGGGCCGAGGCGATGCACTACCTGGGCCGGCCCATGATTTTCAACTTGGACGACTGGGGCCTGGCGAGAGAGATGCTGAGGGAGATTGCCCTGCCGTGCGAGGCCTCCCGGCAGCCTGCGGGGGTCCGACCATGAGCGAGTTGCCGCTCGTCAGCATTGTGACGCCGTGCCTGAATGCGGCCGATTACCTCGAACAGGCCATCCAAAGCGTTCTCGCCCAAGACTACCCGCACATCGAGTACATCGTCATGGACGGGGGCTCCACGGACGACACCGTGGCAATCTTGCGCAAGTACGAGGGCAAGCTGACCTGGGTGTCCGAGCCGGATCGGGGGCAGTCGGATGCCATCAATCGGGGATTCCTCCGGTCACGGGGCCGGATTTTCGCATTTCTTTGCGCCGACGATGCCTACTTGCCCGGCGCGGTGAGCACGGCCGTGCGCCACCTGCTCGCCAACCCCGACTACGGCGGGGTCTACGGGCAGGCCTGGCTGGTGGACGAGCAGGGCAACCGACTGCGCCCTTACCCCACGCGGCCCTTCGATGCGCGACGCCTGCAATGGGAGTGTTTCATCTGCCAGCCGGCCGTCTTTCTGTGGAGAGAGATTTTTGCCGAAGCCGGCATGCTCGATGCCCAGCTCCATTACGGGCTGGACTACGACTTGTGGATCCGCATTTCTCAAAAGCATCGACTGCTCCAACTCGACGCCTTTCTGGCCCTCTGCCGGATGCACGCTCGCACCAAGACATTGCGGAGCCGACGAGAAGTTTACCGAGAAAACATCCGGATCGTCCGACGGCATTTCGGCTACGTCCCCTTCCGGCATATTTATGGATACGCGTGCTCGCTGCTGGACTCCCGGGACGGCTTTTTCGAGCCAGTGCGGCCTTCGTTGGCCAAGTATGCGCTCAGCTTTCTTTTAGGCTGTACGGTGAACCGCGGGCAGGTCCTCTCGTTCTGTCGGGAGGCGGTGGCGGAGGCTCGGGGTGCGCTGCAACGCCGGGCATGGCCCCAGCCGCCGTGGCGGCAAAGCAAAACCCGAGCGGGGGCGCAACCGCGGGAAGCACCGATGCGGGGAGCAGGGAAGCGCTTATGATTCAGCAAGCTTCCCGACAACAAGCGCGCTGGCCCGTCGACTTGGCCGACGACCCCTGGCTGCGAAAGTCTTTCGACGTGCTGCGCTCAAAATGGTCGGAAGTTCCATGGACGCGTCTGGGGCGGCTCGATACGCGGCAGATTCTCGAACGATCCGACGACGAGCTGGTCAGCATCTGGCAGGCCGCCCGCGAGTGGACCTCTCGAGCGGAGAGTTTCGCGCATCACGGCTGGTACGAGCTTCTGTACAGGGAGCAGCTCCGGGGTCGCAAGGTGCTGGATGTAGGCTGCGGGTTGGCGCCGAGCACCCTGTTCTTTGCCGAGCAGGGCGCGCTGGTGACCTTCTTGGACATCGTGGAGTCGAACCTGGAGTTCGTGCGTCGCATCGCGCGGGCAAAAGGAATCTCGGGTGTTTCATTCTGCTATCTGGAAGACCTTCGGGCCCTGGAAGAGCTCCCGCGGGATTATGATTTCATTCTGGCTCTGGGCTCTTTGATCACGTTGCCGCTCGAGGCCGCGCGTCGCCAAGCGCAGGCGCTTGTGGAACACTTGCCTCCCGGCGGACGCTGGATCGAGCTGGGATATCCTAAGAGCCGCTGGGTGCGGGAAGGCAAGCTGCCATTCGACCGCTGGGGCGCCAAGACGGATGGCGGTGCTCCCTGGATGGAATGGTATGACCTGGCCAAGGTCGAGCTTCGGTTGGCACCGGCGCGCTTTGAAGTAGTGTTAAGCTTCGAGTTTTGCGGCGGCGAGTTCAATTGGTTCGATTTGTTACGCGTAACGTAACGGAGGGGAGGCTCGATGAAAGTCGCCGTAGTCGGCTTAGGCAAGCTCGGGGCGGTCATGGCGGCCGTGCTGGCCGACCGGGGACACACGGTCGCCGGGGCGGATGCCAATCCCCAGGTTGTGGCGCGCATTAACCAAGGTCAGGCGCCGGTATCGGAACCGGGATTAGCCGATCTTGTCGCACGGAACCGGGGGCGGCTGGCGGCGACCGTGGATACCGAAAAGGCTGCCACCGGAGCGGAAGTGATCTTTATCGTGACGCCGACGCCCTTAGCGCCGGACGGAACGTTCTCAATGGATTTCGTTTTGTCTGCCGGGCGCGCGATCGGGCGGTCTTTACGTCGGTCGCAGGGTTTCCCAGTTGTGGTGCTCACCAGCACCGTCATGCCTGGTGCGACGGGAGGCCAACTTTTGCCGCTGCTCGAGTCTGTGTCTGGAAAGCGCTGCGGCCTGGATTTCGGACTGTGCTACAACCCGGAGTTCATTGCCCTGGGTTCGGTGATTCGGGACTTTCTCAACCCGGACCTGATCTTGATCGGAGAGTCGGACCCGCGCTCCGGCCAAATTCTCGAGGACTTGTACCATTCCCTGTGCGCCAACCGGCCCGCCGTGGCCCGCATGAATTTTGTCAATGCGGAGCTCACCAAGCTCTGCGTCAACACGTTTGTGACCACAAAGATCTCGTATGCGAACATGTTGGCGGAGGTCTGCGAGCGGTTGCCCGGCGCGGATGTCGGGGTGGTCACACAGGCGCTCGGCTTGGACTCGAGAATCGGCGGCAAGTACCTTCAGGGCGCCTTGGGCTACGGCGGCCCGTGCTTTCCGCGGGATAATCTGGCCTTCGCCGCGATGGCCCGAGGATTGGGCGTGGATCCGGCCTTGGCGGAAGCCACGGACCGGATCAATCGCCGCCAAGCCCCGCGCGTCTGCCGACTCGTGCTCGGGCTGCTTCCCCCGGGCGGGGCCGTCGGGATCTTGGGTCTGGCCTACAAGCCCGACACGAACGTGATCGAGGAGTCTCAAGGGATCCTGCTCGCGCAGGGTCTGGTCGACGCAGGAGCGCGGGTGCTGGCCTATGATCCGGCGGCTATGGAGCCGGCAAGCAAGGTTCTGGACGGGCGCATCCGCCTGTGCTCAACACTCGAGGAATGTGCCGCTTCCGCGGATGTCGTGGTGATCGCCACGCCGTGGCGGGAGTTCCGGGCGCTCAAGCCCGAACACCTCAAAGCCGGTTCTGGCCCACCGGTCGTGGTGGATTGTTGGCGCATTCTCCCGAGGGAACGCTTCGAAGGGCTTGTGGCTTACGTGACCCTCGGCTGGGGTCTGGGAGTAGCCGAAGCGGTTTCCGTGTCCGCGGCAACCGGGACGTAGACGATGGCACAGGTTCGGGTGCTGGTCACCGGAGCGGGCGGGTTCATCGGCCACCATTTGGTCCGATACCTCAAAAGAGCACGGCTACTGGGTCCCCGGCGTGGATTTGAAATTCCCGGAATTTTGCCCGACCGTGGCCGATGAATTCCAACTCCTCGACCTGCATCGCTGGCAGAACTGCTTGCCCGCCACGCGGGGTGTGGACGAAGTGTATGCTCTGGCCACGCAACATGGGGGGCATGGGGTTCATCTGGTGTCACTACGCCCAGATCCTGCATAACAATGCCTTGATCAACCTGCACACTGTCGAGGCCGCTTGCGCTAAGGGGGTGGGCCGCTACCTGTTCGCCTCTTCGGCCTGCGTCTATCCGGAGTATCGCCAACGGGATCCTGACGTCACCCCACTCGAGGAGGAGGACGCATATCCCGCCCAGCCGCAGGACGCCTATGGGTGGGAGAAGCTCACCGCGGAGCGTTTGTGTCTGCACTACCGCCAGGACTACGGCTTGAAACCCCCATCGTGGGCTTCCACAACATTTTCGGACCCTATGGCACCTCGGAGGGAGGCCGCGAAAAGGCGCCGACGGCGCTGTGCTGCAAAATCGCCGTGGCCAAGCTCACAGGCAATCCGGAACTGGAAATTCGGGGCGGCGGCGAGCAGACGCGGGCCTTCTGCTATATCGACGATTGCGTGGAGGGTCTCCACCGGCTCATCCGATCGGATTTTGCTGGCCCGGTCAACCTGGGCCAAGACCGCCGCGTGACCATCAGTCAACTCGCCGACCTGATCGCCCAAATCTCCGGCATTTCCATCTTAAAGCGCCACGTGCCGGCTCCGGTGGGGGTTCAGGATCGGAACTCGGATAACACATTGCTGCGCCGTGTGTTGAAGGAACCGCAAATTGCCTCGGAGCAGGGCTTGGTTCGCACCTACCGTGGATCGAGTCCCAAGTGCGCGGAAGGCTAGGGTCCTATAACGAAGCGACGATAGTACCAGTACGTTTGGTTGCTCTGCGCTTTTGTATTTTCGCCGATCCGGTTAAACACCTCTTGCCTGCCGGCAGACATTGTGAGTAAACTTTAAGAGGGATAATGTACCTAGTTATCGTTGCGTGCTTAGGGGCTATATTGTGGATCCCGCCACTGCCAGCGACTGTAATTACGTTCGAAGAAGCCGGTTTGCATTTGCTCGATCCCCTTAGCACCCAACTGGCTTCGCTGGGCGTGATTTTCAACATCTCGGGAGGCGCAGCGCTGATCGGAGGTCCTTTCGTACCACCCGCAAGCTCGGCCGTCTCGGGGCGGTATTTAATGATTAACACGTGTCATTACTTAGCGCAGACCTGTTCGGGAACGCCCGCGGTTTTGACAGTCTACTTCGTCGCCCCTTGGGATTCGACTCTGCCAGCTTACGTGGACGGTTCGACCATTTCCTTCGACCTGTGGGATACGAACGACACGCCCTTGCCGCGGGTGATCGTGCACGCCTACGACGTGGCGGGCGGGCATCTGGGCACGCTGAACTTGCTCTCGGAGTTTGTCAATAACGTGACCGGATTCACCGGTCCCGTCCACCGCCTGGTATTTGTCGACCACGGCGCCGATGGACACGTCGTGGACAACTTCCGCTTCGGGGCCCTGACTGCGGTACCGGAGCCGGCGTCGTTTCTTCTGGTCGGAGCGGGTTTGGTTCTGGCGGGGAGCTATCGGCGTCGGGCGGCGTCTTCGAACAACCGTGCCCGTAAATTAGGCTCCTGAGGCCCACCGGCGAGGCCATCACTCAGCGCGGCGAGCGGCGGGGCGGATCGCTCTCGACATGCCCACCTCGGCAGCGCGGCTTCCTTTTCAGTTCTTTCCGACTGCCGCCATCCCGTTGACCCGCGCCGGCCGGCCCCAGGTTGTTGCCGACAGCGTTGAGCCTAAGATTTCCGATTCGCTCCGTCGTAGGAACCCAGGGCGCTGAGTTCTAGGACCAACGGTTCTTGTCCGCGCTCACGAGCAACCGTACAGTAAAGATAGAAGGCGTGTTCGATCCAAACTGTGGAGCAAAATCAAGGGAAAATGAGGAAAACGAGGAAAATTCGCTTGAAATTGATCGGAGGGTTCTTGTTTGTTTGCGGTCAAATGTGGGCCACGGTGATCACGTTCAGTGAGCCGAGCCTCACTCTCTGGACGCCGCTTTCCACGCAATTGGCGTCGCAAGGCGTGATCTTCAGCGTTTCCGGAGGCACAGCACTCATCGGCGGCACCTTTGTGCCCCCGGCAGGCTCCACCATCTCGGGCCAATATCTGATGATCAACACCTGCCACTACTTGGCGCCGTCCTGTTTTGGGAGCCCGGCGGTGCTTACAGTGTATTTTGTCTCTCCGTCCAACCCGGCACAGCCCGCCTATGTGGACGGCGCCACCATCTCCTTCGACCTGTGGGACACGAACGCGGCGCCATCGCCTCGGGTGATCGTGCACGCCTACGACGTAACGGGCGTGCATCTCGGAACGCTCAACCTCTTTCCAGAGTTCGCCAACAGCCTAAGCGGCTTCACCGGCCCCGTCCACCGGCTGGAATTCATCGACCACGGCGCCGACGGCCATATCCTGGACAATTTCACATTCGGCCCGGTCGTTGCGACGCCGGAGCCGACCTCGCTGCTGCTCACGGGCGGAGGTCTGCTGCTGCTCAGCCGCGCTTTGCGCAGGCGCGCCGCCAAATTCGATCTTCAGTGAGACCCGGTTTGGATGCGGACAAGCGGAGCGGGGTTCGCGGGAACGGCCACACGTGGACGCTCGGTTTGGGGAGCGCGCCAGAAGTCCAGGTAGGAGATCTGATGCACACAGGATACCGTGCAGAAGGGCGCGCAGCTTTTCTTCGTCCGGAACTCCCGCCGGATGTCTTCGACCGTGTACTCCTCTAATGGCTTCGCAGGATATCCTCGTTGTTGGGAGCAATAGTGTACCAGTCCGTCTTCGCAGATGTAGAGATAGCGCGCTCCGGCGCGGCACCGCCAGCGGCTGGGACGGCCATGAGCAATGTCGTCCTGGAAATAGTTAATCTGGGCATAACTGCGCTTCTCCAGTTTTTTCATCTCCAGGTAGACGCGCCGTTCCTCCGGACTCAGCGGGCGTAATTGTCCCGAGCCGTCGTGAATAATCCCGACCGTCGAGGTGAAGCCCAGTTCAACGGCGCGCCGCCCGATGACCAAGGCATCAGCCGGATTTCGGATGCCGCTTCCGACCACGGAATTGATGTTCACGTGAAACTCCGCGTATTGCGCCAGCAACTGAAGTTTCTTGTCGAGTGTCTTCAGGCTTTTCTTGGACACCTCGTCGGGGACCACGTTGTCGATGCTGATTTGCAAGTGATCGAGACCGGCGTGGTTGAGCCGCTGAATGCGCTCGGCCGTCAGCAGGAACCCGTTGGTGATCAGGCCGGCGATCATGCCCCGCCGGCGCACATGCCGGATGATTTCGTCCAACTCCGGGTGCAGCAGCGGCTCGCCTCCGCTGATGGTGACGATTTCCACGCCCAGCCCGCGCAGCAAATCCACCCGGCGCAGCAGCGTCCCCGTTGGCACGGGCGGCGAAGAGTCGTCATATTCGTTGCAGTAGGCGCACGACAGGTTGCACCGTCGAATCGGGATCAGGTGAGCCAGAATCGCACGGTCGGTAGAAACCAAACCGCGGGCGATCATGCGCAACTCACGGTACCGCCGGTGGACTGCTTTCCAGCGCCGGCGCCACAGAAGATCCCTGGGAGACATCAGACGGGCAGTTTCCCATTAGAGCACGCCAACGCAGGGTTTGCGAAGCGCTTAGCGGTTGGTTGCGCCTTTTTCCGGTCGAACGGGGAAAATCCGGAGCTTGAGGGAGAGCGGGCCGGCCTTCAGTCCTTCGGAGAAGCCTTCGGCTCCACCGGCTCTCCGTACTTGACCTCCGCTTCGGCTTTGAACTGCTTGTAATCTTCGTAGCGGACGATCATGCGAATGGGTTGCCGCAGCCCGGATTCGAAGACGAGCACGTCGTCGGCCCGTGTGTAGGTCGGAAACCAGTACTTGCCGTCGATTTGCTCTCGGTAGGTCTCGAATTTCGGGAATTGATTGTCCGAGTTCTTCTTGAGCAGTCCCACGCCGCGCCCATACGTCTTCACGATCTGAAGGTCCCGGTCATCCACCCAAATCTGTCCCTGAAAGTACCGTTGCCCGGGCTCGAGCTTCTTGGGCTTGACCGCGAAGACATAGCAGGAAATCTCATCCACTTTCTGCCGGCCAAGGTACCGAATGTGATACTTGGGCAACTCGCTCGTGGTTAGCACAAACGGCTGCACGTTCCGAAGATCTTGTTCGTCTTCGGGCGTCAGCAGTAAATTCTTCAGGGTCGACACCGGGGCGTAGACCACCCGTTCGGTGCGCTTGCCCTCGGGCGAAAAGATGACGTCGGTAATCATTTCGTGCTTGCCGATCACCCGACCTGTCTCGGAAAGCTCCTGAAGCCGGAACGTTTGCCGGTACGTGTAGTTCTCCCGCGCACGAGCGAACTCGGCCTCCTTGGCCGCAAACTTCTCGATGATGGCCTGAATCTCGGCTTCGCTCAGGTCGGCCTGGGCGCCGTCGCTCGCCCCGGCCACCGTAACAAGCGCTAACGCCAGCAGCCAGCGATACATCATTCTCCCCTCAGCGTTTCAGATGCTCGCCCGATCCTACCGGTTTCCCAAGAATCTGCCGGGCGATCGTCGCCAGTTGCATGTTGCTGGTGCCTTCGTAGATCCGCCCGATCTTCGCGTCCCGGTACAGCTTCTCGACTGGGTAATCTTTGGTGAACCCGACGCCGCCGAAGATCTCGACCGCCTTGGAGGCCACCTGTTCGGCGATCTCCGAGCTGTAGTACTTGGCCATGGCAGCCTCCGTGACGAAGGGCAGGCCCGCGTCCCGCAGCCGGGCGGCGTTGTACGTCAGCAGACGTGCGGCCTCCACCTCCACCGCCATTCGCGCCAGATCGAACTGCACCGCCTGGAACTCCGCGATTGGCCGGCCGAACTGCTTCCGCTGCCGGGCGTAGGAGACCGCGTGTTCCAGCGCCGCACGCGCCAGCCCCGTCATCTGCGCCGCAATGGCGATGCGACCCTCGTTGAGTGTCTCGATGGCAATCTTGTAGCCTTTGCCCACCTCGCCCATGACATTTTCCTTCGGCACCCGGCAATTCTCCAGAATCAGCTCGCAGGTGGAGGAGGCGCGAATCCCCAGTTTGTCCTCTTTCTTGCCGACCTGCAAGCCCGGAAAGTCACGCTCCACGAGGAAACAGGTAATCCCGCGGTAGCCCGCCTCCGGATTGGCGTTGGCGAACAACACGAACAGCCCGGCTTCGCTCGCATTGGTGATCCACAGTTTCCGGCCAGTCAGCAGGTAGCCGTCATCTTCCTCGACGGCGCGCGTGGCCAGGGCGAAGGCGTCGGAACCAGCCCCTGCCTCCGAGAGCGCGTACGCCCCCACCGTGTCGCGCGCCAGGCGCGGCAGGTAGCGCCGTTTCTGCTCCTCGCTGCCCCAGCGAAGCAGAGCATTGTTGACCAGGGTGTTTTGCACGTCCACCACGACGGCCGCCGCCGGATCCACGGCGGCGATCTCTTCGACGGCCAGCACCGCCTGGAAAAAGCTCCCGCCCTGGCCGCCGTACTCCTCCGGGATTTCGATGCCCATCAAACCCAGCTCGAAGAATTGCCGGATCAGCTCACCGCGCATCGCTCCTTCTTCATCCATGCGGCGCACGTGAGGAGCGATCTGTTCGCGAGCGAACTGGCGGACCGAGGCTTGAAACATCCTCTCCTCTTCGCTGAGCTGAGTGAGGGGGCGGGCCAGAGCGGATTCCAACGCGGCGGACATAAACTCGATGCTAACAGTCTAACGCCGGCCGGAGCGCCGAAGCGGAACCGGATTGTACAATACGCCTCGATGTCTCACGGCGTCACCCGCAAGGATTGGAGGCGAATTGCTGAGGGGATGCGGCTGGACGTTCCCGAGGGGGATCTGGAGCGCATCGCTCCCGTACTCGACGCACTCGAGGACGCCTTCCGCCCCCTCGTGCCGGCTTTACCCCTGGAGACGGAGCCGGCCGTGACCTTCCGATGCGACGACGAGGAGCTCCCGTGACCATTCCAGAAGCCGCCGTCTCCCTCCGGGCAGGCCGTGTTTCGGCAGTCGAACTCACGCGCGCCGCGCTGGACCGCATCCGCAAGCTGACGCACCTCAACGCCTTCATCACCGTGCTCGAGGAACAGGCCTTGCAGCAGGCCCGGGCACGGGACGAGGAGCTGGCGCGAGGCCACGACCGCGGCCCCTTGCACGGCATCCCGGTGGCGGTCAAGGATAATTTTTGCACCAAAGGCATCCGCACCACCTGCGGGTCGAAGATATTTGCCCAGCACGTGCCGGACCGCGACGCGGCGGTGGTCGAGCGCCTCCAGGCGGCCGGCGCCGTGCTCGTCGGCAAGACCAACCTGCACGAGCTGGCCTTCGGCATCACGTCCGCCAATCCGCATTTTGGCGTGGTGCGAAACCCGTGGGATCCGGAGCGGACCCCGGGCGGCTCGAGCGGCGGCTCCGGCGCCGCCGTCGCCGCCGGAATGGTGTTCCTGGCCATGGGGAGCGACACCGGTGGCTCCATCCGCATCCCGGGCGCCTTTTGCGGCGTGGTGGGATTGAAGCCCACGTTCGGCCGGGTCAGCCGCTACGGGGTCATGCCCCTCGACTTCACGCTGGACCACATGGGACCTTTGACGCGCACCGTGCGGGACGCCGCGATCGGTTTGACCGCCATCGCCGGCCACGACCCTCGCGATGACACCTCCAGCCGCCGGCCCGTAGACTCCTATCTGCCGTCCGAAAGCGTCTCCCTTCGGGAGGTGCGGATCGGGCTCCCGGAGAATTTTTACTTCGAGCGCGTGGATCCGGAAGCAAGCGCCGCCGTTCGCCGCATGGCCAGCCTGGCGGAGTCGCTCGGGGCGCGCGTGCTCCCGGTTCGGGTTCCCGATATCGCCGCCATCAACACCGTCGGCCGGATCATTGTCCAGGCGGAAGCCGCGGCCCTGCTGGAGCCTTACCTGAACCGCCGGAGCGAGTTCGGCCCCGATGTGCTCGCCTTGTTGGACCAGGGCCGACTGCTTGCGGCCACCGATTACATCAACGCGCAGCGACTGCGCCGGCTTATGCAAGCCGAGTTTCGAGCGGTGTGGCGGCATGCCGACTGCCTGTTCACCCCGACCACGCCCACCGCCGCGCCCCGAATCGGCCAGAACACCCTCGAATTTGACGGCGCCAGCGAGGACGTCCGGCTGGCCTCCACGCGTCTGGTGCGGGCCGTGAACGTGCTGGGACTGCCGGCGCTGTCGTTGCCCTGCGGCTTCAACCGCGAGGGACTGCCTCTCGGTTTGCACATCATCGGCCGCCCCTTCGAGGAAGCGTTCCTGCTCCGCGTGGCAGCGGCGCTCGAGGATGCTACCGACTTTCACAGCCGAAAGCCCGAACTATAATGGGGGAGCAACAGGAGGCACCTGTATGGATCTCAGCCGCCGTCGTTTCCTCCAGGGCAGCGCCGCGCTCGCCGCAGCCGCGCCGCGCTCCTCCAAAGGGTTTGCCGCCAATGACCGGATCCAGTTCGGTTTTATCGGCGCCGGGGCCCGCGCCCACGAGCTGATCGAAGCGCTGCTCCGGCACGACGGCGTGGAAATCGTGGGAGTCGTCGACGCCTACAAAGGCCGCGTGGAGCGTGCCGTCGAGCGCACCAAAGGCCGCGCGAAACCGTACCGGCACTACAAGGACTTGCTCGCCGACAAGTCTATTGACGCCGTGGTCATTGCGACCCCGGATCACTGGCACCATCGCATGATTCTGGATGCCGTTGCCGCGGGAAAGGATGTCTACTGCGAAAAGCCGATGACCTTCCGATCCTCGGAAGGCGTCGAGATCGTTCAGGCAGCGCGAGCCACCGGGCGAATGGTTCAGGTGGGCAGCCAGGGCATGAGCGGCGAGATCCAGCGGAAAGCCAAGGAGATGATCCGCCAGGGCAAACTGGGACAGATCACGCTCATCCGGGCCGCCTACAACCGCAACACGGCTTCGGGAGCGTGGGTCTATCCGATCCCGCCGGACGCCTCGCCGGAAACGGTCGATTGGGAGATGTTTCTGGGCCCGGCCCCAAAGCGACCCTTCAGCTTGGAACGCTTCTTCCGTTGGCGCTGCTACGAGGAATACTCCGGCGGCATCGCCACGGACCTGTTCGTGCACCTTTGCACGACCATCCACTTCCTCATGGACGCGAAGATGGCCGCCAAAGCCGTCGCCATGGGCCAGCTCTACCGATGGAAGGACGGTCGCGAGGTCCCCGACACCCTCAACGCCATCCTGGAGTATCCGGAAGGCTTCGTGGTCAACCTCAGCTCGACTTTCAACAACCAGATCTCAGCCGAGGGCAGTTTCCAGATTCTCGGCACCGAGGGAAGTCTCACCATCGGCTGGGATGGATTGACGTTCTATCCGGAACAGGTCGTCGAAGACAACCGGTGGATCGTCGAGAGCTGGCCCCGGGCCCTCGAGGAAGCCTACTTCCGGGATCCGAAAGTTCAAGCCGCCGAGCTACCCAACACCTGGAGGCCGAAGTTGGTGCCGGGGGTAGAGCAATATCGCGCGCGAGGCTGGGATCCCACCGTGTCTCACTTGGGGCATTTCCTGGAATCCATCCGCACCCGGAGACCTTACTGGCAGGATGCCGTGGCGGGCCACCACGCGGCGGCCTGTGCCCATATGATCAACCTCGCGGCCAAGCAGCGGCGGATGGTCGAGTGGGATTTTGCAAAGGACGACATCAAGGCTTAAAGTCTTCACGCGCAAAGGCCGTATTTATGTAAAACATTTGCATGAGCCTTTTTCCGAACGGTTCGCGGACCCGTGGCGTCGTGGAAGCGGGCGTGCCTGGCTGGCGCTCCGTGGTGTGGTTCGGCGGACTGCTCCTTCTATGCTACGGGCCCGTGCTGGCGCGCCTTGCACGCCAGTGGATTGCGGATCCGGACATGGGGCATGGAATCTTCGTGCCTTGCGTCGCCGGATACATCGTTTGGCGCCGCAGAGCGGAGCTAGCCCGATTGCAGCCGGCACCCAACTGGTGGGGACTGGGGCTGGTCGTGTGGGGCGCGTTGCAGCTCTTCGTCGCCACTCTGGGTGCGGAACTGTTCCTGGCCCGCACCGCGTTCCTGATTTCCCTGGTCGGCGTCATCATGACGCTGTCGGGGACACAAACCGTGCGTGTGCTGGCGTTCCCGTTATTCTTGCTTTGCTTTATGATCCCGATACCGGCCATTATCTACAACCAGATCACTTTTCCCTTGCAGCTCCTGGCCAGCCGGTTGGCCGAAAGCTGGCTCGCTCTGACCGGACTGCCTGTTCTCCGCGAAGGCAACATCCTCGAGCTGCCCTCACGGAATCTGAACGTCGTGGAAGCCTGCAGCGGGGTCCGTTCGCTGTTGTCCCTGTCCTTTCTCTCGCTCGTCTTCGCCTATTTCTTCGACGCCAAGGTCTGGATGCGCCCGCTGCTGCTGGTGCTCTCGGTGCCCATCGCCGTGGCGGCCAACGCCGCTCGCGTGGCGCTGACTGGGCTGGTCGGCGAATGGCGCCCGGAACTGGTCGAGGGGTTCTTTCACGACGCCTCGGGATGGATCATCTTCCTGCTGGCCCTGCTCATGCTGACGGTGTTCCATCGCCTAGTCAACGCCGTGTACGGATGGGCTCATGCGCGCCGTTAATCGAACGAAGTCGGCGCTGGACAAAGGCGCCCGCCGGGTGCTCACTGGGGTCCTGCTCGCGCAGGCCGCGTTGTTCTACGGATTCTCCCGCACCGAGCAGGTGCCTCCGTCCCGCCCCCTGAGTGCGTTCCCCCAGACGCTGGGCAACTGGCATGTGCAGCAGGAAGGGGTCATCGAGAAGGAAATTCTCGATGTGCTGCGGGCCGACGACGTGCTGAGCCGCATCTACACGGAACCGGCCTCCGGCCGCGTGGCGAGCCTGTTTGTGGCGTATTTCCGATCCCAGCGCACCGGTCAAGCACCCCACTCCCCGAAGAATTGCCTGCCGGGATCCGGTTGGGTCCCCACCGCATCGGAGATTATCCCGATCAGCCTGCCGGGACAGGCAGACCCGATCCGCGTGAACCGCTATGTCGTGGCGCGGGGCCTGGAGAAAAGCGTGGTGATCTACTGGTATCAAAGTCGCCACCAGGTGGTGGCCAGCGAATACGAAGCGAAAGTGCGGCTCGTCCTGGACGCCATCCGCTACAACCGCACCGATACGGCGCTGGTGCGGGTAGTGGCGCCCGTCGTTAACGGCGACGAAGCTCACGCCACCGAGGCCGCCATCAACTTCGTGCAGGCCCTGTTTCCCGTCCTGCGGGACTATCTTCCGTCGTAACCGACTCTCCAGACGGCCACGGCTTGTGCGCCCGGACAGTGATGCTTCGAGCCGGACCCCAATACGGCGTCTCGCACGTCACTTCCACGGACTCGAATCCCGCCGCCTCGATCAAAGCCAGGTAGTCGTCGCGCCCCATCGCTCCGGCAACACATCCCGTATAGGCCTCGAGCGAATCGCGCAGCGGCTCGGGCAGTGCTCCTGTAAGCACGATATCGGCCACGACCAGCCGCCCGCCGGGCTTTAGCACACGATAGGCCTGCTGGAAAACTCTCCGCTTGTCCGGCGACAGGTTAATCACGCAGTTCGAGATGAGTACGTCCACGCTGTTGTCTTCGAGGGGCAGGTCCTCGATTTCGCCGAAGCGAAATTCGACGTTAGCCAGACCCGCACGGCGGGCGTTTTCGCGGGCTCGCTCGACCATTTCCGGCGTCATGTCCACGCCGATGACGCGTCCCCGGGGGCCGACGCGTTGAGCCGCCAGCAGGCAATCCAGTCCCGCACCGCTACCCAAGTCCAGCACCGTCTCGCCCGGTCCAACGTTTGCGACTCCGAGGGGGTTGCCGCAACCGAGGCCCAGCAATGTTCCCGTCGGCGCCCACCTGAGCTCCGTCTCCGAACAACTCGTTTGCGCGGGACCTTGGCAGCACGCCGCCGGGACGCAGCAACCGCCGCCTTCCCGCGCGATGGCGCCATAACGCTGCTTCACCGCTTCCTTCAGCTCCTCCGTTCGCACGGCATGCCCCTCTCCCTTCAAACATCGAGCGCCGACCTCAGCACGGCCCCCAGCCGGTCGCGAACCATCCCAGACAGCTCGTCAGCTTTGACCAGCATCAGGCAACACACTTCTCCGTTCTGCTCCCACACGACGAGCGCCAGTTTGTCCCCCGCACCGATGCGCGCCTTTTCTCGGATCCCTTTCGGCAAGACCATTTGGCCACGCTCGTCTACAGTCACCAGCGACTCTACGCGCCATTGCGCACAACAGTTCCCGTTCGCTGTCGTCATAGAAGGCCGTCCTCACTTCTCAGTATAATCAGAATTATCAAAATAATCAACAAGCGGGAGAACAGGAGTCCATCCGTGCCGCGCGACCCTTCAGAGAGACCCCAGCGGAATTTTCCCACACATTTTTCTAGGCGAACGGGAAAATTTGTATTAGAGTGTTTGTATCAGAGGGCTCGGACTGGTTGTTCACCCGAAGCGCAAAATCCTAGGCGCGGAGGGGACATGGACAAGCAAGCGTTGGGCGGCTCGGGTGCAGCCCAAGTACCGTGTTGCACTGTACGGGAACATACTCTAAGGTGTAGGGTTCCGCGCGCGGCGCCCCCGCTCACTCGTCCAAGAGCCCTCGGCGCAAGGAGGTGACCCCATGCGTTACTCCACAGCTGCTCGCGTCGGCTCCAGCCCGGCGTTTGTAGAGGTGGCCGTAGTGGATGAGAACTACGACTTCCGGCGGCAGCTTGAAGAACTGCTGCGGGAGGAAGACGGCTTGGTGGTTCGCAGCTACGCGCATTGGGACGACTTTTCTACGGCGCTGCGTCACCGCGCGCCGGACATGGTGTTTCTGGATCTCACGCTAGACAATAGTCAGGGGCTCAAGGCGCTCGAGCAGTTGAAAGCCAGCCACCCTGAACTTTGTGTGATTGCAACCTCGGCGCGCCCCTCACTGGACGAAGCCCGGGCCACGTTCAAGCTAAAGGCCTTCGATTATCTCAGTAAGCCGCTGTCGCAAGGCCAAGTTCGCCATGTGGTTCGCTCAGCGGTGGAAGCCTACCGGCTGGACCGGAGCCCCCATGAGCGGCTCCGGGACCGTTTGGGGCGCAGGCTGAAAATGCTGCGCATCGAGCGCGACTGGTCTCTTAAGGATCTCTCCGCGGTGACCCTACTGAGCGTGTCCCAAATCAGTTCCATCGAGCGCGGCGCGCACCTGCCCAGCATCGAGAGTCTGCTGATCCTCTGCCGAGCCCTCGACAAGCGGCCTTCAGAGATTCTGGCTTCCATCGATTTCTGACGACGGGTGGCGCCGCACCGACAAATTGCCGCCTCACCCTGAGACCGGGAGGGTGTCCCGGCCGTAGCGGGTTCTCCAGGCTGTAAGAACATAATGGGCGGTATGATCGGCGGGGAGGTGCCGTTGTGAAGGTGCTCACTGCCGAACAGATGCGGGCCGTGGACCGCCGCACGATGGAACTTGGCATCCCCGGCCTGATTTTGATGGAGAACGCCGGCCACCGCGTGGTGGAATTTCTTGCGGAGACGTTCGCGCCGCTGGCCGAACACCACGTCGTGATCCTGTGTGGGAAAGGCAACAACGGCGGTGACGGCTTCGTCGTGGCCCGCCAGCTGCACACGCGCCTCCGCCCCCGACGCCTGGATGTGGCGCTGGCCGCCGCGCCCGAGGAACTCCGCGGCGATGCCGCTGAAAATTTCCGCATGCTAGCAGCCTGCGGCTGTCCGGTGGCGCGCCAGATCACGCCCGAGATGCGCTCGGCCACGATCGTGGTGGACGCGTTGCTCGGCACGGGACTCAAAGGCCCCCCCACCGGCGTAATGCGCGAATGGATTCGAGAAATCAACGGCGGTTTTCCTCGCGCCAAGATCGTGGCCCTCGATATCCCCTCGGGGTTGGACAGCGACAGCGGAGCGTTGCTCGGAGAGGCCGTGCGGGCGGACTATACGGTGACGTTCACCGCGCCCAAGGTCGGCCAGGTGATGCCTCCGGGCTGCGAGCGCGTGGGGCAGCTTGTGGTGCGTCCCATTGGCAGCCCGCCGGAGCTCTACGAGCAGGATGACGCGATCTTTCTCTCGCTCGTGGAGCCGGCCGACTTCCAGGAGCTGTTCCGGCCGCGTCCGGTGGGCGCTCACAAGGGCGACTTCGGGCACGTGCTCGTTGTGGGCGGCTCGCGCGGCAAGACGGGCGCGGCGGCCATGGCAGGCGTGGCGGCGCTGCGCGCCGGCGCCGGGTTGGTCACCGTGGCCTCGGCAGCTTCGGCGCTGCCGCTGATCGCTTCGCATGCCCCCGAATTGATGACGGAACCGCTCCCGGAGACCGAATCCGGTGCGATCTCCTCCCGCGCGGCGGAAACGCTCGCCAGCCTCGTGGCGGGAAAGGACGTTGTGGCGCTCGGTCCTGGTCTGGGAACTCATCCGGAGACGGTGACACTGGCCCGGCAGCTGGTCGCCTCGATGACGGTACCCCTCGTGGTGGACGCCGACGGGCTGAACGCGCTGGCAGGCTGCTCCGTGAAATTCGCCTCTGCGGCTGCGGTATTGACGCCGCACCCAGGCGAAATGGGCCGCCTTACCGGGAAAACAGCGGCAGAGGTGCAAGCGGACCGCCTGAACGCCGCCCGCAACTTCGCACTCGAGCGTGGGGTCACGGTGGTGCTCAAAGGCTATCGCACCCTGACGGCTTTTCCGGATGGACGTGTCTGGATCAACCCGACGGGCAGCCCCGCAATGGCGACGGGGGGCAGCGGCGACATTCTCACCGGTCTGATCGCCGGCCTGGTCGCTCAGTTCCCGGGACGGCGCGAGAAGGCCGTCGCCGCCGCGGTCTGGCTGCACGGCCGTTGCGGCGAACTGGGGGCCGCGGCCTATGGCGAGAAGACCTTGATCGCGACGGACCTTCTCGAGTTCCTACCCGAGGCGATGGATGAGTGCGCGCGTCTTTCGCACCCGCTCTGAGGAGGAGACCATCGCCGCCGGCGAGCAGATGGCCCGCGCTTTGCCGCCCGGGGCCGTGGTGCTTCTCATCGGGGAGCTCGGGGCGGGCAAGACGACTCTAGCGAAAGGAATCGTAAAGGGCCTGGGTGCGGCCGACCCGGATGAAGTTTCCAGTCCCACCTTCACGCTGGTCCACGAATACGGCGCGGGCCCGAAGGTGTATCACGTGGACCTCTACCGCATCGAGGATGCCCGCGAAGCCGAGGCGCTGGGGCTGGACGAACTCCTTTCCGGGCGAGCGATTGTGCTCGTCGAGTGGGGCGACCGCTTCCCGCAACTCTGGCCGCCGGAGCGCATCGAAATCCGCCTGCGGGAACTCGAGGATGGGTCGCGGGAGATCAGTTGCCGTGGCGGCGGGACATAACCAGCCCGCAAGTTCGGCAGAGACCTTCCAGGAACGCTGTCCCTCTCCGGATCCCGGGCGCGGGCTTGGCGCCTTGGTTTGTGCCGCACGCCTCAACGAGGGGCGGTGTAAATGCGCGGGGTCTTCCCCAAGGTGCTGAGATCGCGAATCCAGCGGCCTTCGAGAGCGAGGTCGTCCCGCGAGAGGCGGGCGAGCACGGAGGCGTCGATCGGCTGGCGCCAGTGCTGGCATTCGCGCCGGTAACGTTCCGAAAACGAGACCCGTTCATAAGCAGCATCTACGTGGAACAACTGGGTATCCGGTTCGCCCCGCACGATGCGCACGGCCCTCAGATCGCTCGTGTCCGAGATCACTCCATCGCGGTCCTTGAACTCCGTCAGCCGTCGCAGTTCGACACAACCCAGATCCGGCGCCCTCCAGTTTGTAAAACGCGCTCGCGCGGTTTCCCTGCGAAACACAGAGGTCTTGTAACCCGAGACGACCTCTGTGCCCGACAGCACCTCGTTCGGCGCTGCCGGATAGCCCGCCAGATCCGTGCGGCAAGACGAGGCAGCCGTCAGCGTAGGAAACTCGCTGGGCAGCGCCAAGCGGGTCTTAACGGCGACCACCAGCTTCAGCAAGTCGTTGACTTCCACGTGATCACCGTTCGGGAACCCGATGACCCGCCGGCGGTCGATCACCGAGACGCCGTCCAAGGCGCGGAAGACCTGAACTCGTGCGGTGGCCCCATCGGAACGAATCGCCAGGATCATCTCCTGAGTCGTTGCGGGCCTTCTGCCGGGTTTATGGACGATCTCTTCGTAATGGACCGTCAAAGGAACGACGCGGACGACGGGCTTGGAAATCGGGCCGGTGGTCTGAACGCTTTGGGTCCAGACTGCGGGGGCGGCAATCAAGGTCAGTACCATCACATGTTCAGCGTGGCAGCGCACCTGCCCCTCCGTACACTACGCCCTTACGCCCTGATGATCACAGGGACATATTGTAGCGACATACGTGCACGCGTCGTTGTGTTCGTCATCGACGAAGGTACTCCCGCAACTGAAACAAACGTTTGCCCCCGTCGGACAGCACGCTACCGGCACCAACACAGCCGCACCAAGGCACGAGCGACTGCGGACTTCCGCAGCGTTGTGGTATGCCTGACGATCGCTTCATCGGTGGGATCATTCTTGGGCATGTCTAGACTCCCCCCTCTGGAGCTTAGCCCTTTTTTCAAGACTCCTTCGTTATTGAGCGTTTCGGTATTTGACTGACCTGAACCATAACCGTCAGTTCTATGGCTGCCCTCCTTGCGTGTACTCTTTCCCGCAACACCTCAGGCCTCGGCCTCTACCACCGGATCTTTGTTCACGT
>JANWXD010000049.1 GCA_025055455.1 Bryobacteraceae bacterium | reverse complement strand
CGCCCAGCAGGCCACGTGCTGCTGTGAAGGGTTCCGTGAGGAGACTGTTGGAGGAGGCTGGAGAATGCTGGGCGTGGGAGTTCACCAGCGTTTGTAACATCGTATCTGCGGTTGAGGAGACACCGGGTTTGACGCGCCAGGCCACCTGCCATACCGCGCTACACTGAGAGGTAAACGCAATGCCCATCTACAAGCGCGGCAACACCTGGTGGTACGAATTCGTATTTCAAGGCCGCAGGGTCCGTCGCAGCACTCATCAACGCAACAAACACGTCGCGTTGATGATGATGAACGCCCATCGCACGGCGCTGGCCAAAGGCCAAGTGGGCCTGGAGGACAAGCCGGCGCCCCCGACGGTGGCGGAATTCGCCGACGAGTTCCGGCAGGCTATCGCGGCCGAGTGTACCCGGCCGCGCACGATCGAGTTCTATTGCCAAAAGCTCGCCCGGCTGCTGGACTTCGCGCCCCTGGCCAAAGCGCGCCTCGACCAGGTGGATGAGGCCCTGATCAGCGCCTACACCGAGCATCGGCGCAAGAGCATCAGCCGCCGGAAGCAATTTCTGGCGCCCGCCAGCATCAACCGGGAACTGGCCACGCTGCGGCGCATGCTCCGGCTGGCGTGGCGCTGGCGTCTGATCGATCGCCCGCCCGACATCCGCTTGCTCGGTGGCGAAGAACCGCGGGAGTACGTCCTGCCCCGGGAAACGGAGCGGCTCTACTTCGAGATGGCGCCGCCCGACTTGCGCGACGTGGCGATTCTCATGCTCGACTGCGGCTTGAGGATGCGAGAAGCGCTGCTACTCGAGTGGCCGGACGTGCACTTCGAACCGGCGGAGGGCGCCGTGCTGGGGTGGCTGCGGATCCGTGCCCGCACGTCGAAAGGCGAACGAACGCGAACCGTGCCGTTGACCCAGCGCGCTGCCGCGATGCTGCGTGCCAGGGGGAGCAAGCGCGCCGGCTTGGTGTTTCGACGCCCCGACGGGCGCCCGCTGAGCCAGACACAACTGAACCATCAGCATGCCCGCATTCGCGCCCTACTCAAACTGCCAGGGGAATTCGTGCTGCACAGCCTCCGACACACCTATGGCACCCGGTTGGGGGAGGCGGGAGCGGATGCCTTTTCGATCATGCGGCTAATGGGACACTCTTCGGTTGTGACTTCGCAACGCTACGTGCACCCGACGCCGGAGGCGCTCGAGGCAGCCGTGCGGCGGATGGAGGCCAGAAGCCAAAGGGTCCCCACAATTTTCACCACAGTGCCCTCGGACCAGGAAGGAGACAGAGAGATAAGCCCTTGATTTTCAATCGTGCCCGGGTGGCGGAAGCGGCAGACGCAACGGACTTAAAATCCGTTGGGCCGAAAGGCCTGTGCGGGTTCGAATCCCGCCCCGGGCACCAAGAGGGAACTTTGCGATGAACCGTGCACCCGACGGGTTCCGGCAAGCAGAGCGGGACTTGGCAGCGGCCCGCCATGCCGCGGGCGCAGGCTTTCATGAATGGGTCGCCTACGGAGCTCAGCACGGGGCGGAAGAGGCCTTGAAGGCTCTGGTCGAGCATCTAGGCGGTTCACTCCGCGGCCGTTCCCTTACGGCGATCTTGCAGCGGCTCGGCTAAAGCCTCCCTGTGCCGGAGACGATCTGCGAGGCGGGCCGCCAATGGGATCGGGTTACCTTCTCGGCTCGACGATGGTCGTCAAGGGCGAAATTCACGGGGCAAGAGGACCTGCCCGACCGGCGCATCACGGTGGGTCCCAACGGCAAGCTCCGGGCCGCGACGCGCGCTCGTGAGGTTGAAATCCAAGGCGTGGTGGAGGGAAATGTCGAGGCGGCCGAACGCATCATCCGCAGAAACGCCCGCCTCACCGGAGACGTCAAAATAGGGACGTCGTCATCGAAGACGGCGCGTACTTCAAGGGCAGCATCATCACACAGGGGGAATCCGCCACTGTAAGGGCTGCCTTAGCTAGTGCTTGCGCGTCGGTCCTTCCTTCCGGCTCCTTCGGGGGTTCGGAACGGCTGCCCGGCACCTTCGGTTTCGATCCTACCACCGGAGGAATGGAACCTAAGGCTTATAGGTTCCAAGCGAGTCCTACCCCCAGTCCTAGAGCCGCAGCAAGCTGGCTGAGGTGTGCTACACGTTGACTTCGACGTATGCTGACCCTATAGTTGAGCGGAAGTGGCGCGGAGGCTGGGTTGCGCCGCTCGACAACTCTGAGGTGGGACAAAAAAATGAACACTTATCGTTTTTGGGCCTTTGCGGTGCTTGGTGCAGCCTGGACGTGCCAGGCGAGTGTGATTACGGTCGATGCCACCAGTTTTACCAATGGCTTGAACTCTCAGGTCATTGGCGGTCTGAGTTGGACTTCTTCGCCAGGTACTTTCCAGAAAAAAACGCAGGCGGGATGGACGGGCGTCGGGATCTCCGGTGGCGCCACAGCCGGGGAGATTGATATTGGCGAGTATTTGACGGGAATGATATTACCCGGCGGTTTACCCTTCCGGGTGTCATCTTTGATCCTGGCGCTCCTGTTCGACGGCCCGGAGTACGGGGATGTGCAGGAGACCGCGCAAATTGCCATTACGCGGCTGAGTGGGCCAACCCTGTACTTCACGTTGATGAACACGTATCAGGCTTCTGGACCGGATCTTGCTGTCTGAAGCGGTTTTGGCACGCTGACGAACTTGGCTCCCTCGGTCAATGGCGGCGGAGCAGTGTGGAGAATTGATGATCCGTTCGGCAACATCGACGACATCACTTCGATCCAATTCACGGCCTTGCCAGGAACCTGCGCGCCAGGGCTGAGCTGTAACAATCAGTCGGATTTCACTCTTGTCCAGCTACAGTACCAACCTGTGCCGGAGCCGGCGACGTTGGGGCTGCTGGCGGCCGGGCTCGGCGCTCTGGCGGTGCGAAAACGGCGATCGGCTCGCAGCTGACCGAGCCGCAACCACCGATTGGATTGCTTTGCCGCGCGCCTTGGGGCGATAATCAGCCGAGGGGTGTGATATTCGCCATCTAAGAAAGCACGCCATCTGACCAAGCAAGAGGTTCGCGAAAAAGTCCGCGATGCCTATTCGGCGGCGGGGGATCCGTAGGCGCAGCACCCCTTCCCCATCGGCCGGGCATTTGCAGGGAGTCTTGGCTATCCGCCGGAACTTCTCGATGAAGTGCCGGCGTCTGCGACCGAGGCATTCACCGGTCGGTGTTTCCTGCGTCTCGCTGCTGGCCGCCATGGAACCAGGCATGCGTGCTCGACGTCGGTTGTGGCGCCGGGCTCGACACCGTGATTGGTGCGCGGCGTGGCGGCGCCGCGGGTCGCGTCATTGGCGTGGATTCAGCACGGCGATGCTCGAACGTGCCTAGCGGGCCGTCCTGGGAGCCGGCGGCGGCCGCGTACTGCTTTGCCGCGGCAGCGCCGAACAGTTGCCGCTGCCCGATGCCTGCGTCAACATCGCGCTGCTCAACGGCCTCTTCAATCTCGACCCCGCGGGCGAGCACGTCTTCCGTAAATTGGCCCCGGTAGTGCGGCCCGAAGGCATTGTCTACGCGGCGGAACTCATTCTCGCGGAATCCCTGCCCGCCGAGCGCCAAACCGAGACGGATTAGTGCTCTTGAATCGCCGGCGCCAAGGAAGGCGGCGCCTTCCTCGCACAGCTCCGAGGGGCGGGTGTGACCGAGGCGCGGCTGCTGCGTGCCACGCGTAACCCAGGGACCAAGGATCCCCGGGTTCTGGCGGCCGAGGTCGTTGCCCGCCGGTGAACTTCACAAAGAGCGGTCGGTGGTTTCCGGCAAATCTTCACTCCTTTCAGCAACCTGCGCCTGCGGCGATAAGATAGGGGCCATGATTCAGCCAGAACGTTTGAAAGCGCTTTATGCCAGCGATACAACCGCGCGGGTTCTGTTCGAACACCTCGCTCGGAGACAACGGGACCGTAGTGAAACCACGGTCGATCGATTGTTAGTGCAGCTGAGTGAGCACGGGATCCGTCGAAGTGACCTGATCCGTGTCTTGCGCGGCCTCGAAGACCTCGGTTGTGGACGCTATATCGAGGGCCGGTGGGGATACAAGAGCCGATTTCAATGGGAGGTCAGTCTCACCAGCGTCGGAAAAGTCGCATGCGGACAGCAAGAGAATGTGGAGCCATTAGGGCCCCCCGATGAGGCGGCAGATGTGGATGTGGACGTGGAGGAAGAGACCGACGAAGGGATCCGCCATATTTTCCACTTGCGCCCGAGCTGGACAATCGAATTGGTTCTGCCCGAAGACTTCTCCACCAAGGAAGCCGAAAGACTCAGTGCATTTATCAAAGCATTACGCTTTGAGCAGCCTTGAGATGTGCTAGGAGTTCGACCGAGCCCCGCTGCCAGGGGAAACTCTCTCACCGAACGGGTCGGAAACGGCAACTGAAATGCCGCAAGAACCGGGGCTCCCAGACGATTTCATAGCCTCGCAGCTCGTGGCGCCGTTCGTTGACCTCCAGAATCGCCTCCACGACGTAATCAATGTGGCTCTGCGTGTAGACGCGCCGGGGAATCGCGAGCCGCAGCAGCTCGTGGTGGGCCTTGTCGCCGAACATCACTGAACCGATTTCCACCGAGCGGATCCCCGCATGCCGGTATAGCTCCACCGCCAGCGACTGCGCCGGAAATTGGTGCCGCGGAATGTGCGGCAGCATGCGCCCCGCGTCGATGTAAATGGCGTGGCCGCCGGGCGGTTCCACGATGGGCACGCCGGCGGCGGCGATGTGGCGCCCGAGGTAGGCCGTGGAGGTGATCCGGTAGCGCAAATAGTCCGGATCGAGCACTTCTTGCAGGCCCACCGCAATCGCTTCCAGGTCGCGGCCCGCCATACCGCCGTAGGTGGGATATCCCTCGGTCAGGATCAGAAGCTGCGTTTCCTGCTCGGCCAGGCGGTCGTCGTTGGTGCACAGGAAGCCGCCGATGTTGGCGAAGGCGTCTTTCTTGGCGGAGAAGGTGCAGCCGTCGGCCAAGCGGAACATCTTCTGGGCAATCTGTTTGGGCGTCCAGCTTTCGTAGCCGGGCTCGCGCTGCTGGATGAACCAGACGTTCTCGGCGAAGCGGCAGGCGTCCAGATAGAGCGGGATCCCATGCCGCGCGGTCACCTGGCGCACCGCTTCGATATTGGCCATCGAGACGGGCTGCCCGCCACCGGAATTGTCCGTCACCGTGAGCATCACCAGCGGGATCCGCTCCGGGCCGACCCGCGCAATCAACCCCTCGAGAGCCTCCACGTCCATGTTGCCTTTGAACGGATGCCAGGCTTGCGTGTCCGCGGCCTCCGCAATGGGCAAATCCACGGCTTCGGCCCCGAGGAATTCGATGTTGGCCCGTGTGGTGTCGAAGTGGGTGTTGTTGGGCACCACGTGGCCCGGCCGGCACATCACGCTGAACAGAATCCGCTCGGCCGCCCGGCCCTGATGCGTGGGAATCACGTGCCGGAACCCTGTCAGCTCCTCGACCACCGCTTTCAGGCGGTAAAAACTTTCGCTTCCGGCGTACGACTCGTCACCGCGCATCATGGCGGCCCATTGCTCCGTGGACATGGCGCTCGTGCCGGAGTCGGTCAGCAGGTCGATCAGGATGTGCCGGGCGTCGATCTGGAATAGGTTGTAGCTGGCTTGCTGGAGCAGCTGCGCGCGCTCCTCTGCCGTCGTGAACCGGATGGGCTCTACGCTCTTGATGCGGAAGGGCTCGATGATGGTTTTCACAGGGGCGAGTGTAGCACTCTGCCGGGCGCTGTTCGGAACCGTTCGTCTTTGCCATACTGAAGGCTTCGTCACGTATGAACCCTGCGTCGCAACCGGAAACTTCGATGTGCGAACGCGCCGCCCTCTGGCTCGCGGCGGCCTCGGCCGTGACCGTGATCTTTTCGATCGCTGCCTCCCAGATCCTGCTCGGGCTGGCGATGGCAGCGCTTCTGCTCTCCCCACGGCGACTGCGCCTGCCACCGCTGCACCTGCCGCTGGCGCTGTTTGTCCTGGCGACGCTCGCCTCGCTCGCGCTCTCCGGTGACGTGGCCGCAGGCCGACCCCAGATTCGGAAATTTTTCGTCTGGCTGATGCTGCCCGTGGTCTACTCCACGTTCCGGAGCACAGCGCAGGTCCGTGCTCTGGTGCTAGCCTGGATCGGCTCTGCGGCCATCGTCGCCCTGCGCGGCCTGGTTCAGTTCCGCGAGAAAATCGAACACGCCCGTCTCGAGGGCGTCAGCTTCTACGACTACTACGTCGGCGAACGCATCACCGGGTTCATGAGCCACTGGATGACCTTCAGCGGCCAGCTCATGATCGTGTTCCTGCTGGCGGTGGCGTTTGTCTTGTTCTCTCCATCCGCCCGCCGCGGACCGTTGCTATATGTCCTGCTGGGCGCCGTCCTGACTGGGGCCGCCCTGCTGGTGGGCTTCACGCGCAGCATCTGGCTGGCGACCGCCTGCGCCGCCGCCTATCTGCTCTGGCGGTGGCGGCCCTGGGCGGCGGCGGCCCTGCCCGTCGTGCTGGCGGCCGGGGTCCTTGCGGCGCCGGATTCCCTGCGCACCCGTGTCGTTTCCATGTTCCGCCCCAAGCAAGAAGTGGATTCGAACCAGCACCGCATCGTGTGCTGGCGCACCGGATGGCGCATCATTCAAGCCCACCCTTGGCTCGGCCTGGGGCCCGAGCAGGTGCGCCTGCAATTCGCGCGCTGGGTGCCGCGTGACGTCCCCTGGCCGCTGCCTACCGGGTGGTACGGGCACCTGCATAGCATCTACGTCCACTACGCCGCCGAGCGGGGCATACCGGCCATGCTCGCTCTGGTATGGCTGCTGGCGAAAATCCTGTGGGACTTCCTCGCAGCGGTCCGGAAAATACCGCCGGGCCCCAGCGAAGAGCGGTTTCTGCTGCACGGCGGAGTCGCCGTGGTCCTGGCGGTGCTGATCGAGGGCATCTTTGAGCTCAATCTGGGGGACAGCGAAGTGCTCGCCTTGTTCTTGGCCGCCACCGCTGCCGTCTACGTGGTGCGGGACCGTGCGATGGGAGCAGAAAGCGCCCGTGCCTGAGTCGCTGCGCGGTCGGGAGATCGTGTTGGCTGGCGGCAGCGGAGGCCTGGGCGCCGCCACGGCGGAGCTGCTGGCCGCCGAGGGCGCGCGCCTCGTCGTCAGCTATCGCTCCAACGCCCCCCGCGCCGCCCCGCTCGCTTCGGTGGCACGCTTGGTCCAGGCGGACGTGACCGTGCCGGAAGACCGCGCGCGCCTCCTCGACGCCGCGCCCGAGCTCTACGGCCTCGTGGTCTTTGCCGGCGACCCGGCCCGGGTGGCGGATCCGAACGACTTCGAACAGACCGTCCGGCGTTCTTGGGAGGTGAACTTTCTCGGGCCCGTGCTGCTGGCGCGCGAGGCGGCCGACCGCATGCGAGCGGCAGGTACGCCGGGCGCCATCGTGCTCTTCTCGACGATGCAAGCTCTCAGCGTGTTCCCCGGCTCGACGGCCTACGCAGCGCCCAAGCGCGCCCTGCTCGAAGCGGCGCGCATTCTGGCCAAGGAGTGCCGCGGCACCCCGAACGTGCGCGTGAATGTGGTCGCGCCGGGCGTGATGGCGGCCGGCATGGCGGAGGCCAGCATCGCGGCCGGAAAGTACGACCGCTACCTCCAGGAGGGCGTGATCCACCGTTTCGGCCGCCCCTCCGACGTGGCCCGCGCCGTGCGCTTCTTTCTCGAACCGGACAACTACGTCACCGGTCAAGTGCTGCTCGTCGACGGCGGGCTGACGCTGTAGTCGACAGAGGAAGGGGCTGGAGATGCGCGCGTCTTTTCCAGGATGGTGGCTCCTCAAGCGAGCTGGGGCGGCAAATCCAGCGCAACTTGCAGACGACGGAAGCCATAGACGTTTTGGCCTACAGTTTGCGTTGGTGGGAAAAACTCGAGGGCCGACCGTTGTTCCGCCACGGCCGCCGGCAAACACCGCACCTTGGTGGCTGGTTACGATCCGGCGTTCCCAGAATGGGCGACCGCGTCAAACGACGGAATGTTTGCTACGCAGAGGCCCGCTATCCCGACGCCTGGGAAGATGTCGTTCCGGCTGAGTTTTTTACCGATCGCGACGCGCAGCAAACGATGGAGATGGCCGGCCTGGTGTTCGCGGCGGTAGAGCGGCGGCACGGCGAGGCCTCGCTATAATCTGAGGGAGACGTGCGATCGC
Organism: Bryobacteraceae bacterium; assembly: GCA_025055455.1. GTDB lineage: Bacteria > Acidobacteriota > Terriglobia > Bryobacterales > Bryobacteraceae > JANWXD01. Next base: position 7,208 of record JANWXD010000049.1, on the reverse strand, counting down.
ACCTGGAGGCCCTCATCCGGCGAGCCCGGCGGCGTTACGTCGCCGGCCGACTGCTGGGAGCGTTCGTCACTGCCATCACGGCTGCGCTGGGGACTTTCCTCCTCGTTCTTGTCGTGGGCGCTTCCGTGCTCGACTGGCGGCTTTGCCTGCTTGTCTTCGCCGGCACCGCGGGCTGGAAGCTCTGGCCCTTGCGGCGGGTGCCCTCTCTGTATGCAGTGGCCCAGCGCGTGGACCACAAACTGGGCTACCCGGACACTCTGTCGACAGCTCTGTTCTTTAGCCGGGCGACGCACCGCCGCGCCTCGGACGCCCTCAAGGCTGCGCAGCGGCAGCTCGCCGAGGAACTGAGCCGCATCGCGGACGTGCGCCGGGCGGCGCCGATCGAAATCCCTCGAGCGTTGCGGCTGACGTGCGCCCTTGCGGTGGGTTTGGTGGTTCTGCTGGGCGTGCGCTTTCACCGGTACGGCGCGCTCGACCTCCAACCGCCAGTGGCGCCGGCGATGCTCGGTCTGTTCGGTTGGCCGGCCGAGCGGGCTTCTGCGGCGCCACCCCGTCCCCGGTCGGTTTTGCCCGGCTCGTTTCCCGCGGAGGGACTCGAGCTGGATGACGAGCCGGTTGCGGCAGACGGCGTGTCGGCCGGCGTTGCACTGCCGGAGACGGATGTGCCCCAGGTCAACAACGAGCAAGCGGCCTCCTACCGCTTCCAAGACAAGCCCGAGGCCTCCGCTCCCAGCGAGGACTCCTACGAAGTTTCGGAAGATGGGGGCGGCGATGGAAACTCCCGCGGAGATACGTCCGCGGAGTCACAATCGCGGCCGGAGCGCCTGCCCAACTCCCGAGGACCTTCGCGCAACGCAGAGGACTCGGGCTTGCTGGCCAGACTGCGAGACGCGATGGCGGATCTCCTCAACCGGCTCAAGATCCAGCCGGATTTCGGCGAATCGCGTACGGTGAGCGAACGCGCGCGGATGGCCTCCGAGCGGCAGCAGAGCGGTCCGGGACAGAGAGCAGTCACAGGCCAGAGCCCCCCGGCCGCGGGCGAAGAGGGGCACGGAGAGAACGTCTCCGAGCAGCCCTCAGGGGAGGAAATGGCCCGCGGCGGCCAAGGACGGTCCGGAGAGCGCAGCGGCGAACAGCCTGCCCCCGGAAAGGACCGCAGCGGTATCGGGAAGGAGGAGGGCAGCAAGGAGCTCCGGGAAGCCGAACAGCTCGCCGCCATGGGCAAACTCAGCGAACTCATCGGCCGACGCGCCCAGAACGTTTCCGGCGAAGTGACCGTGGAAGTCCTCTCGAGCCGACAGCAACAACTGAAGACGCCTTACACCGAAAAGACCGCGGTCCACCGCGATTCAGGAGGTCAGATTCACCGCGACGAAGTGCCGCTCATCTTTCAAGAGTATATTCAGCGCTATTTCGAAGAGGTGCACAAGAGCGCGTCCGCGCCCAAGTAACTAGAAGAACCTACTTGCCCGCTTTAGTCATTCGCTCGTAGATGCTTCGGGCGTAATAGTTCACCACCCGCGCTTCGTTGCGGGCATTCTCGTAATAAGCGGCGCGCAGCAGCTGCTCCTTGCGGTTGGTGAGCGTTTCCCGGATCGTTTGCTGGACCCGGGGATCGTTCAAGTCGCGCTGGCCCGCCGGCTCTCGCGAGATCAATTTCAGGATGCGGTAACCCTCCGGCGTGCGGATAATGGGCGAGATCTGTCCTGGCTGGAGCTGCATGACGATTTTACGCAGCTCCACATGCGCCTCCGTGAGGGAGGATTCGGGAATGAATCCCAAATCGCCGCCGTTGGGCGCCGTCGCGGGATCCTCTGAATAACTCTGCGCCAGCAAGGCGAAATCCTCGCCCCCTTTCAGGCGCTTCTCCAAGGAGAGAATTTTCTGCCGGGCGTCGGCCTCGGTTTGGGCGTCATCGTTGCGCAGATTCCGGAGGCCAGGGTCCGCCCGCGGGGTCACCAGGATTTGTGCGATGCGGATCTGCGGCTCGGCCAGATTGAAGCTCTCCCGGTTGGCATGGTAGAAGTCCGCGACCTCTTTGTCCGTGATGGTGATGTGGGAGGAGATTTCACGGTTGAACAGCTTCTGGATGCTGAGGTCTCGTCGCAGCTGGGTCTTGAGTTCGGCTGGCGTGAGCTTCCTCGAGCGAAGTTGTTTGTCGAACTCCTCCTGCGTGTAGGGGGCCTTCAATTCCGTGTATTTGGCTTCGACGTCGGCATCCTGGGCCATCAAGCCGAGTTTCTCGGCGCGCTGGAGCATGATCTCGTTGTCGATCATGGTGCGGAGGACCTCCAGCCGCTGAATCGCCTCCAGGTCTTCGTTGGCCCCCGGCGTGGGCGTGGAAAACTGGGCGGCGTACTGTTTGTCCAGGTCGGCATATGTGATCGGCCGGTCGTTCACGGTGGCGGCGACATTGGCTGGGGGTCCCTTCTTGCAAGAAACGACCCCCGCCAAAGCTACTAGAACCGCGGGGAAAATCCGACGCATGACGAGAACTTTCATTCTACTGCCTCTGCGGACTACCACTTCGGGCCGTGCGGCCGGGAGGAAAAACCGCGCGGGAACTCAACGCAATTCGCAGAGCGACGGCCAGTCCGCGACTTCCCCGAACTTCAACCCTTGTCCCGCAGGGTGAATGGCGCGCAACAGCCCGGTGAGCACGCCGCCCGGTCCGACTTCCACGAAACGCTCGACCCCTTGCGCTACCAAATAACGCACCGTCTCCATCCAGCGCACTGGGTTCGACACTTGCTCGTATAAACCCTGGCGCGCTTCGGCACCCGTGCGGATCTCCCGGGCTTGCCAATTGTTGACCAGCGGGACTCGAAGGTCGGCGAAGTCCGTCGCCTCCAGATCCGCCTTGAGCCGCTCCTGGGCCGGCTTCATCAAAGGGCAGTGGAAAGGGGCGCTCACCGGCAGCAGCACGGCCCGCCGGGCCCCGGCTGCCTTGGCGAGTTCAATGGCTCGCTGGACGGCGCCGGTGTGACCGGCGATCACAACTTGCTCCGGGGAATTCAGGTTGGCCGCGCTGACCACCTCGCCCTGAGCCGCTTCCGCCAGCACCGCCTCCAGCTTGCCGTCGGGCAGCCGCAGCAAGGCCGCCATGGCGCCGGCACCCGGAGGAACGGCTTCCTGCATGTAGCGGCCCCGCTTGCGCACCAGCCGCAGCGCGTCGGCAAACCGCAGGCTCCCGGCCGCGACCAGTGCGGAGTACTCCCCCAGGCTATGCCCTGCGACATAATCCGGCTCCCACCCTTTGACTCGCAGAACCGACCAAGCCGCCACCGAGACCGTGAGAATCGCCGGCTGCGTGTTCTCTGTCAGCTTCAGTTCCTCCTCGGGCCCCTCAAAGCAGAGCCTGGACAGCGCGAAACCCAGGGTCGCGTCGGCCTCTTCGAACACCCGGCGAGCTTCCGGATATGCATCGGCCAGACTGCGCCCCATGCCCGCGTACTGCGAGCCTTGTCCGGGAAACACGAATGCGGTCTTCATGGGATCGGGCAACTTCTTAGCATAGCCGCCGCGGGCCTCCCGAATCGCACAACCGTTCCTCGAACGGAGAAATCCAAGTGGCACGTTCCCGCGTCATAAAATGTGTGGGCCCTGTTCGGGCAGGCTCTGCTCATCGCGACAGAGGAGGTAGAGGAGGTAAGGCAAAAGGATGCTTGCGGCGACGACGAAAAAGGCAAACCCCAGGGAGTGGAAAGGCCGCGTCTACTGCTACATTTGCACCCATACCGTCGAGGCGCAGATCTGGCAGCGAGGCCGCCGCTTCATTGTCAAACCGGGCCAGAAGTGTGCTCGGTGCCGGTCCTCGCTCGATGCCGCGGCCGTGGTCCAACTGGATGAAGCGGCCTGAGGCGCCCAGGGGCTTGCCTTCCACGGCGGCTTGTGGTTTATAGTGGAGAGGGAGGAGATGGGAAGGATCAAGAGAAAGCAGGGGTTGGCGGAGGGAGTTGTCGCCCCTGAAATCATGCAACAGGCCCGGCGATCTTTGCAGACCGACAAAGTCAAACCGGCTGCCAAGAAATGTTTCGTCTGCGGGTCGCCCGTAGCCCCGAATTCCGCCGAAGGACTCTGCTGGGTGTGCCGCCGCTTGAAAATCAGCGCGTGGCAGGAAGTGGAGCAACAGATCTCGGCTCAGGAGTGAAACAACGGCAGTTCCCTCCCGCAACCTTCCGCGACTGCTTTACGATAGACGAGCGCAGCGGCGGCGACATCTTCCAAGCCCAGTCCGTTGGACTTGAACACGCTCACTTTTCCCGGCGGGCGCTCCCATAGAAGCCTACCGGCCACCAAGTCCTTCAGCTCCACAAGCCGGCGCCAATCGTCATCGGCGAACGCGAGCAGCAAGTCGCCGGATTCGATGCGCGCCTGCTCGACCGAGTCCACAACGATGAGATCCGCTCGGCGCACCAGTTGCGCCGGCAATTCCCGGCGCCGAGGTTGGTTCGATCCGACCGCGTTAACGTGGGCGCCGGCGGCTACCCAGTCTGCCTCCAGGACCGGCTCCCTGGCGCTGGTTGCCGTGACAACGATCTCGGCGTCTTCCACGGCCTCGCGGGCGGAGCCGACGGAGCGCACCTCCACGCCCAACTTTTCCGATTGCTCGGCGGCGAACCGTTCGCGGTGTTCCCGCGTGGGACTCCACACCCGAATGCGGCGAAGCTGGCGCACGGCCGCCACGGCCTCGAGCTGCGCGCGGGCTTGAAAGCCGCTCCCGATCAGCCCCACCGTGGACGCTTCGGGCGCCGCCAGCAGGTCAGTGGCGAGCCCGGTGGTGGCGCCGGTCCGGATCTGCCCTAAGTGGTTCGCCTCGATCAAGGCTAAGGGCCGCCCGTCTTCGGCGCGATACAGCAGAACGAGAAAGTGCGCGCCGGAGCCGGGATGCGTGGAATAGATCTTGGCGCCGAAGTATCCTCCCCAAGCGCCCGCCATCGAGTGCAGCACGGCGCCGCTGGGAAGCACCAGACGCCGCCGCGGCTGATTGGACGCTTCTCCCCGGGCCAGGTCTTCAAAGGCCGCGCGCATCTGCCCAATGGCCTCGGCCATGGGCAGCAAGCGCACCACATCCGATTCGGAGAGCCAGAGCATGTCCCGCCAACTCAGCGACAGGCGGGATCTGGCGCCTCCGGGTCTATGCCCAGCTCCCGGAGCGCCTTCTCGGCACGGTGCGGGTCGAAACTGCCTTCGCGCGCCAGCCGGGAAAGAGCCGCCGCGGCGATGGCTTCCCCACTGACTTCGAAGAAGCGGCGCAAGTGCTGGCGGTTGTCGCTGCGGCCAAAACCGTCCGTGCCGAGCGAAGTCAGTCTTCCCGGCAGCCAGGGAGCGATCTGGTCGGCGACGATCTTCATGTAGTCCGTGGCGGCGATGATCGGCCCTTCGGCGCCCTCCAGCGCTTCCAACAGGTATGGTCTGCGCTCGGGCTGTGCCGGGTGCAGGCGGTTCCACCGCTCCACCTCGAGCGCGTCGCGCCGCAATTCGTTGTAGCTGGTCACACTCCAGACGTCCGCGGGCACTCGATACTGCCCCCACAAGATTTCCTGGGCGCGCAGGGCTTCGTTGAGAATGGAGCCGCTGCCGAACAACTGCACGATCGCCTTCCCCTCCGGCGCGGCACGGTACCTGTAGAGTCCCCGCAAGATGCCCTCGCGGCAATCGCCGGGCATGGGTGGCTGGGCGTAGTTTTCATTGCCCACCGTGAGGTAGTAAAACCGGTCTTCCTGCAATTCGTACATCCGCCGAATGCCATCCTGAATGATGACCGCAATCTCGTAGGCGTACGCCGGATCGTAGCTGTGACAGGTCGGGATGACGCTCATCAGCACGTGGCTGTGGCCGTCCTGGTGTTGCAACCCCTCGCCCGCCAGCGTCGTACGTCCCGCCGTGCCGCCCACCAGAAAACCCTTGCCGCGAGCGTCGGCGAAGGCCCACATCAGGTCTCCCACTCTTTGGAAGCCAAACATGGAGTAATAGATGTAAAAGGGAATCATCGGCACGCCATAGTTGGCGTAGGCCGTGCCCGCCGCCGTAAAGGAAGCCATTGAGCCCGCCTCGGTAATTCCCTCTTCGAGGATTTGCCCGTCTTTGGCCTCCTTGTAGTACAGGAACATGTCTTTGTCGACGGGCTCGTACAATTGTCCCTGGCTGGCATAGATGCCGAACTGCCGGAACAGCGACTCCATGCCGAAGGTGCGAGCTTCGTCGGGAATGATGGGCACGATATACTTGCCGAGCTCCGGGTGCTTCATCAGCATGGTCAGGATGCGCACGAAGGCCATGGTCGTGGAGACCTCGCGGCCTTGCGAACCCGCCATTTGCTCCGCGAAGAAATCCAGCGGCGGCGCCTTCATGCGGATGGGCTTCGGCCGGCGTTCGGGCAGGTAGCCGCCCAGCGCCTCGCGCCGCTCACGCAGGTAGCGGATCTCCGGACTGTCCTCGGGCGGCCGGTAGAAGGAGACGGTGTGCACGGCGTCTTCTGGAATCGGGATGTCGAAGCGGCGGCGGAAGTACTCCAGTTCCTGCTCGTTGAGCTTCTTTTGCTGGTGCGTAATGTTCCGCCCTTCTCCTGCCTCGCCCAAACCGTAGCCCTTCACGGTCTTGGCCAGAATCACCGTGGGCGCTCCCGTGTGCTCCACGGCGCGCTTGTAGGCGTTATAGACCTTGACCGGGTCGTGGCCCCCGCGGGGCAGCCGCGCCAGCTCCTCATCGCTCATGTCCTTGACGAGTTCGAGCAGCTCCGGGTACTTTCCGAAAAAATGCTTGCGAACGTAAGCGCCGCCCCGCGCTTTGAAGTTCTGGTACTCGCCGTCCACGCACTCGCCGAAGCGTTTGATCAGAAGCCCGGTTTTGTCCCGAGCCAGCAGCTCATCCCAGGCGCTTCCCCACAGCACTTTGATGACGTGCCAGCCGGCGCCCCGAAAGGCGGACTCGAGTTCGTCGATGATCCGGCCGTTGCCGCGCACCGGACCGTCCAGCCGCTGGAGGTTGCAGTTGACCACGAAGATGAGATTGTCGAGCTTCTCGCGCGAGGCCAGCGTCAGCGCGCCGAGCGTTTCCGGCTCGTCGCACTCGCCGTCGCCCAGAAAGACCCAGACCTTGCGCGGCGTGCGCGCCAGCAGGCCCCGGTTTTCCAGGTAGCGCATGAACCGCGCCTGGTAAATCGCGTTGATGGGGCCCAAGCCCATCGAAACCGTGGGGAACTGCCA
>JANWXD010000048.1 GCA_025055455.1 Bryobacteraceae bacterium | reverse complement strand
CAGCGACCGCAACATCAAGATCACCAAACCTTCCGACATGGAGCTGGCGCGCCTGTTGCTGGCCGAGGAGACGGCGGCCAGAAAGGCGTCGTGACCGAGTACCGTCAAGGGATCGGCTGGGACATCCACCGCCTGGCGGCGGGCAAGAAGCTGATCCTGGGAGGCGTGGAAATTCCGTCCGAGGCCGGGCTGGAAGGCCACTCCGACGCCGATGTGCTTTCGCACGCCATCACCGACGCACTCCTCGGCGCGGCGGGTCTGGGCGACATCGGACTGCACTTTCCGGACACGGATCCGCGCTGGCGCGGCGCCGACAGCACCACCTTCCTCCGCCACGCCCTTCGGATGCTGCGCGAGCGTCGCTGGCGCGTAGTGCATGTGGACTCCACCGTCGTGCTGGAGCGTCCCAAGCTGGCGCCGCACCGCGAGGCGATCCGGCGGCGGCTGGCCGCCGCCTTGGAGCTGGAACCCGAATGCGTCTCCGTGAAGTTCAAAACCGCCGAGGGTCTCGGTCCGGCCGGCGAAGGCCGGGCTGCCGAAGCCCATGCGGTCGTGACCCTGTCGCGCGACGCATAGCCGGTTCCAGCCGCCGATTGCCGGGCCTGCGGGGGTTGATGGGCTAGAATCAGAAAGTTGCTCACCTGAACTTACCGTAAGCACACGCACCATGCACGCAGAGATCACCGCCGCTTGGTCGTTTCTTGCCGCCACGGGAGCCGAGGCCACGCGCATTCCTTACGCCATGCTCTTGGTGTTCGGCTCGGCCAAACTTCTGGCGGAGCTCTTCGAGCGACTGCGGCAACCTGCCATCGTCGGTGAGATTTTGGCCGGCATACTGATCGGGCCCGCGGTGCTCAATCTTATCCGGCCCGACGAGCTGCTGACGGCCCTGGCCGATCTGGGTGTCATGTTTCTGCTGTTCCGCGTCGGCCTGGAAGTGAAATCCTCGGAACTGCTGCGGGTGGGCGGCACAGCGCTGGCGGTGGCGGTGCTCGGCGTCGTCGTCCCCTTCGTCCTCGGCTGGGGAATCCTGCGGCTTTGGGGCGAACCGCAGATCGAGTCGATTTTCACTGGCGCCGCCCTGGTGGCCACCAGCGTCGGCATTACGGCTCAGGTGCTCGCCTCCAAGGGGTTACTGCACGTGCGCGCCAGCAAGATCATCCTGGCCGCCGCCGTGGTGGACGACGTGCTCGGCCTGCTGGTGCTGGCCGTCGTCAGCAGCTTAGCCCGGGGATCGGTGAACGTCGCCGGACTGGCCACGACCGCCGTCCTGGCGGTAGGTTTCACCTTCATCGTGGCCAAGTGGGGCACGCGAACCCTGGAAAAAGTCGTGCCGCGGGTGCAGGAAAAGCTGCGGGTCGGAGAAGCTCAGTTCGCCATGGCGATGGTTTTGCTGTTTGCGCTGTCGCTGCTGGCCGTATACGTGGGGGTCGCGGCGATCGTGGGGGCGTTTCTGGCCGGCATGGCCCTGGCCGAAAGCGTGGGCCCGCGCGTTCACGACTTGGCCCACGGCGTAACGGAATTGCTGGTTCCCTTCTTCCTGGCCGGCATCGGGATGCACTTCAGCTTGGCCGCTTTCGCCACACCCTCGACTTTGGCCCTAGCCGTGGTGATCCTGCTGGCGGCTGTGCTGTCGAAATTCATCGGCTGCGGTCTCGGCGCCCTGCGACTGGGGCGCGCCGACGCCATCCGCATCGGCATCGGGATGGTGCCCCGCGGGGAGGTGGGCATGGTCGTGGCCCAGATCGGCCTGAGCATGGGCGTGATCGCGCCGCATGTCTACGGCGTCGTGGTGTTCATGGCGGTGGCCACGACCTTGATCGCACCACCGTTATTGAACCTGGCTTACCGCGAGTTAATGGAACGGCCGTCGCCCGAAGAGGAGGTGTTCCGCCTAGGCTGACGGCCGCGCTCGCGACGACGATACCTGGATTTCCCGCCGCGAATACCCCTTCGCCGGGATAGCACGTGCCGAAGTTTCCCCGTACCCTGGAGGGGAAGGAGCCGACATGTCCGACTTCTATCAGACGGGTGTGGTCACCACACTGCACCGGCTCCGCGGCAACAGCGTGGAGCGCCTAGAGGGGGATCTGGAGCGGTTTTCCCGCAGCCGCCCGATTGCATTGGTGTTGCCGGCGCTGTATTCGGAATTCGGCACCCCTGCCATGCAGCGCATCGTGCGCTCGCTGCGGCAAGTGCGCTACTTGCAGCGCATCGTGGTCGCCCTAGGCCGCGCCACGCGCGAGGATTACGAGCGGGCGCTGGGCTGTTTCCGGGATTTCTACACGCCGGTCTCGGTGCTGTGGATGGACGGAGATCGCATTCAGCGCCTCTTCCACTTGCTCCTGGAGCGCGGCCTGTCGGCGGGCGGCGACGGGAAGGGCCGCTCCTGCTGGATGGCGTACGGTTATGTGCTGGCCATGCGGGACTGCGACGTGATCGCGTTGCATGATTGCGACATCGTCAACTACGACCGGGAGATGCTGGCGCGCCTGTGCTACCCGGTCGCGCACCCGAACCTGGGCTTCGAATTCTGCAAGGGCTACTACGCCCGCGTCACCGACCGCATGCACGGCCGCGTCACACGCCTGTTCATGACGCCCCTCATCCGGGCCCTGGAGAGCATGGCGCCCGCGTCCCCGTTCCTGCGTTTCCTGGACAGCTTTCGCTACCCGCTCGCCGGCGAGTTCGCCATGGACGCCAATCTGGCCCGGGTCAACCGCATCCCCGGTGACTGGGGCTTGGAGGTGGGCGTGCTGGCCGAGGTGTACCGCAATTGCGCGGTGTCTCGCATCTGCCAGGTGGACCTGGCCGACACGTACGAACATAAGCACCAGAGCCTTTCGGCGGAAGATCCTTCCCGCGGCTTGAGCCGGATGGCGGCGGACATCGCCAAGTCTCTGTTTCGCACCATCGCAGCCGAAGGAATCGTCTTCACCGCGGACCATTTCCGCAGCCTGGAAGTGCGTTACGTCCGGCTGGCTCAGGACACCATCGCACGCTATTACGCCGATGCGGCGCTCAACGGCCTGAAATTCGACCGCCACAGCGAAGAGCTGGCCGTGGCGGCCTTTGCCCGCAGCTTGCGCCAGGCCGCGGCGGATTTCCTGGAGGATCCCCTGGGACTGCCCCTGATTCCGAACTGGAACCGGGTTCTGGCGGCGATTCCCGAGTTCTTCGATCTCCTGGAGGATGCCGTGGCGAAGGACGCGCAGATGGCCGCCAGCCGAGTGGCGTGAGGCGCCGATGCAGCCGGAACTTCCGGACCGGATTCCTTCGGAGCCGGCAGCGCTGGACCCCGCCGATCTGGTCGCGGGGATTCTCGCCTCCGGCCACGGCCGTATCCACCCCGGGGTTCTCCGCGCGGCATGCCTGGGCTTGGAGAAGTACTTTCCGCAACTGACCGGCATGATCGTCGTCTCCGGTGTGCTCGAGGAGGCGGGTGATCTCGCTCTGGAGGTTTCCGGCTGCCGGGTTGTGGTCCTGCCGGCCTGCCTCGACGCGGCCGGCGCGGCCCCGTTCCCGTTTCACGGCGTGCCGTGGAAGGCGGCGGCGCTTCACCAGCTCCTGCGCGTGGCGGTGCACGCCGGCGCCAGAGCCTGCGCTGTGGTGGAGGGCGATGTCCACACGATCACGCCGGAGTGGTTCGACTTGCTGCTGCGCCCCATTGTGCTCGGCGGCTATGACTGGGTGGCCCCGCGCTACCACCGCCACAAGCACGACGGCGGCATCACCCACGGCTTGGCCTACCCCTTGCTCCGCGCGTTGTTCGGCTGGCAGGTGCGCGAACCGCTGGGCGGGGAGTTCGCCGCTTCGGCGCGGTTCATCCGCCGGCTTGTGGCGGAAGACGACTGGCAGCGTCCGGCGATTCGCGTCACGCCCGGCCTGTGGATGACTACGGTGGCCGTGGCCGAATCCTATCGCGTGTGCCAAAGTTTTCTCGGAGCACGGCTGCGGAACGCCGCCGGCCCGGTGGGAGGTCTTGCGGGCATGTTGGCTCAGATCTCCGACAGCCTGTTTCGCCTCATGGAGGACTACGAATCGGTGTGGCGGGACCGGCGCGGCAGCCGGCCGACGGATACGTTCGGTCACCGCTTTGAGTTGGCGCTGGAAGTCTCGCCGGACCGGGCCGATGCGATGGCGGCCGCCTTCGCCTCCGCCTGCGGGCAACTGGAGGGCGTCTGGTCGGAAGTGCTGCTCCCCGAGACCCTGGACGCAGTCCGGCAGACCGCTTCGCGGGCCAACAACCGCCCGTTCCGCTTCGAAAACGAGCTGTGGACGCGGATCGTATTCGAGTTCGCCGTGGCGCACCGGGTTCGCCCTCACCAGCGCGCCTGGCTGCTTCCCTCGCTGGCCCCCCTATATCTGGGCTGGCTGGCCTCGTTCCTGCAAGAAACAAGGTATCTGGTCTCCTCCGAGGTCGAGGAGCGAATCGAAGATCTGTGCCGATGTTTCGAGCGGGACAAACTCGATCTCGTGCAGCTGTGGACCGGAGGCTCGCCCTCTTATGGGAAGGCGCTGGCCCCGAGTCCGCGTCCCGTGGAGGTTGAGACATGATCGACACCCTGCAAGTGATCTTGGAAGGCGTGGCCGCGCGGCTGCACTACCAGGCCACGACCTACCTGCCGTCGCTGCTGGCGGCGCTGATCATCCTCGCCGGCGCCTACATCCTGGCGGTGTTGGCGCGGTGGTTGCTGACCCGCATCTGCAAAGGCATGGCCGCGGACCGATTTTTGCGCCGCAGCGGTTTGGCCTTCATGCTGGACCGTTCCGGACGGCTGCGCGCCACGCGTCTGGCCGCCCAGGGCGCATACTGGCTCATTTTGATCGCCGGCTTTCTCACCGGGCTCAGCGTCTTCGATACCGACCTGACTACACAGATCACGCAACGCTTTGTCTTCTTGTTGCCGCGGCTCGTTCTGGGTGGGCTGATCCTGCTCGCCGGTGTCTGGCTGAGTCAATATCTGAGCCGCAGCGCCCTGGTGTGGGCCGTCAACGAAGGACTGCCGTCGCCGCGGCGGTTGGCCGTGGCCGTACGCATCCTGGTGATGTTCATCGCCGTGGCGGTCACGGCCGACTATCTGAATTTCGCGCGCCACATCTTTCTGGCGGCGTTCGTGATCCTGGTGGGCGGAGCGGTCCTCGCCGCGAGCCTCGCCTTCGGCCTCGGGGGCCGGGACGCCATGCGGCGCTGGCTCGAGCAACGCCGGGCTCCCACCGAGGAGCGCACCGAAGAGCGGTCAGTCTGGAATCATCTGTAAGAGCGCGGCATTCCAGCCTTCCGGACCGGGCGCCGGCGCCAGACGGCCATGCGGGACCCGGGCTCGCAACGCCTCCACATGCGGCGAGGGAATGAGAATCGCGACGTCCACGGCAGCGAGAAACTGTGCGTCATTCAGTCCGTCGCCGAGACCGACGGTAGTGACGGGGCCCGAGGCCCGTTCGAAGAGATCGCGAAGACAACGCACAGCGCCGGCTTTGTCGTTGTCGCCCGTGAGGTGGTAGAAGCGGCTGCCGCGGGTCCAGCGTCGGCCCAGCCGCTCGATCTCAGCGAGCAGGCGTGGCGCGCCGCCAGCATCCAGAATGACGAACGGTTCGTCATACGCCCGCTGTTTGGCGCGCCGGGCTTCTTCGAGCCTGAGGCCGGAGCGTTCGCTGACCTCTTCCGCACTCATCTCATGAAAGCCCCGAACGCGCACCCCGCTGTGGTTGGCCGCCCGTTCCAAGACGACGACCAGATCGGCATAAGGGGCGCCGAACTCGATCACTTCGTATCCGTCACGAGCGACGGCCTGCGGCGCCGAAAACGGGAAGTAGCCCCGCGGAATGAAAACGGCCGCGCCGTTTTCGACGATGAACGGGTCGCGGATGCCGAGAGCCGCACGGTAGACCTCCACCTCGGCCCGAGTCTTGCTCGTGCACAGGATCAGCGGAATGCGTCGGGCGGCCAAACGCTCGAGCGCGGGCCGGGCGGGCTCCCAGGAATAGGTCTCGTGGTCGAGGAGCGTGCCGTCGAGGTCGGTGAAAATGAGGTACACGGCCGGCCTCAACCTTGCGGCGCCTCGCCCCCGACGCGCAGCACCGCCAGGAAGGCTTCCTGCGGAATCTCCACCCGGCCCACGCGCTTCATGCGCTTCTTGCCCTCCTTCTGCTTTTCGAGCAGCTTGCGCTTGCGAGTGATGTCGCCGCCGTAGCACTTGGCCAGCACGTTCTTGCGCAAGGGAGGAATGTTTTCGCGGGCGATGATCTTGCTGCCGATGGCCGCTTGGAGGGCCACCTCGAACATCTGCCGCGGGATCAGCTTCCGCAGCCGCTCGATCAACGCCTTGCCGCGTTCATAGGCATGGTCCCGATGGACGATGGTCGACAGCGCGTCTACCGGCTCGCCAGCCACTAACACATCCAGCTTCACCATGGGCGAGACGCGGTAGCCCGCCATGTGGTAGTCGAGCGAAGCATAACCGCGCGACACCGACTTCAGCCGGTCGTAAAAATCCAGAACGATTTCGTTCAGCGGCAGCTCGTAGACCAGCAGCACGCGCCCGGCGCCGATGTATTCGAACTTTCGTTGAATGCCCCGTTTTTCTTCGAGTAACTTGAGAATCTCCCCGAGAAATTCATCGCGGGTGATGACCGTGGCTTCGATGACCGGCTCTTCCACCTGCTGGATCGCGGAGGGGTGCGGCCAGCGGGCCGGATTGTCCACTTCGATCACCTCCCCATCGGTCTTGGTCACGCGGTAGCGCACGCCGGGCGCTGTGGTGATCAGATGGATCTGGAATTCCCGCTCCAGGCGTTCCTGGACGATCTCCATGTGCAGGAGCCCGAGAAACCCGCAGCGAAACCCGAAGCCGAGGGCGGCCGAGCTTTCCGGCTCGAAGCTGAAGGCGCTGTCGTTCAGCCGCAGCTTCTCGAGCGCCTCCCGCAACGCGGCGTGCTCGTGGGATTCCACCGGGTAGAGTCCTGCGAAGACCATGGGCTTGACCTGACGGAAGCCCGGCAGCGGTGCGATGGCTGGCCGTTCGTCGTCGGTCACGGTGTCGCCCACCTGCGCGTCGGAGACGGTTTTGATATTGGCGAACATGAAGCCCACCTCGCCCGCGGAAAGCTCCTGGCAGGGCACCGGCTTCGGAGTCTGGTAGCCCAAACCCTCCACTTCGTACACCTTGCCGTTGGACCACAGGCGGATCTTCTGGCCCACGCGCAAGCGCCCGTCGACCACCCGCAGCAAGGTGATGACGCCCCGGTACGGGTCGAACCAGGAGTCGAAGATGAGCGCCCGCAGCGGGGCCTCGGGGTTGCCGCGGGGCGGCGGAATGCGCCGGATCACCGCTTCGAGCACTTCCCGGATGCCCGTGCCGTTTTTGGCGCTCACCAGCAGCGCGTCGTGAGCCGGCAGGCCGATGACGTGCTCGATCTCTTCCCGGATCCGTTCGGGCTGGGCCGCGGGCAGGTCGATCTTGTTGATCACCGGAACGATCTCGAGGTTGTGCTCGAGCGCCAGGTAGGTGTTGGCCAGCGTCTGCGCCTCCACGCCCTGCGAGGCGTCCACCACCAGCAGCGCGCCCTCGCACGCTTGTAAGCTCCGCGAGACTTCGTAAGTGAAGTCCACGTGTCCCGGCGTGTCGATTAGGTTCAGCTGATAGGTTTCCCCGTCGGATGCCGTATATGTGAGCCGCACGGCGTGGGCTTTGATCGTGATGCCCCGCTCGCGCTCGAGATCCATCGAGTCGAGCACCTGCTCCATCATCTCGCGGTCCGATAAAGCGCCCGTGAGCTCCAGCAGGCGGTCGGCCAGCGTAGATTTGCCGTGATCAATATGCGCGATGATGGAAAAATTTCGGATCACGCGGGGATCCATGCGGTATGATGAAGCTCTGACACGATTATCCCATATGTCCTACTCCCACCTCGTGTTCGAGCCCGCGCCCGACGGCATCGCGTTGCTCACCGTGCGCCGTCCGGAAAAACTCAACGCCCTGAATCGGGAGACGATCCGGGAGCTGGACGATGCGTTGCGCCGCGCCGAATCGGACCCTTCGATCCGCGCCTTGATCCTCACGGGAGCGGGCGAGAAGGCCTTCGTGGCGGGGGCCGATATCGCCGAGCTGGCCGAGCTCGACCCGGTAGAGGCCCGGGAGCTGACCTTGCGCGGGCAGCGCGTGTTCCGCCGCCTGGAAACGATGGGCAAGCCTTCGGTGGCCGCCATCAACGGATACGCCTTGGGAGGCGGTCTCGAGCTCGCCCTGTGCTGCACGCTGCGCGTAGCCGTGCCCCAGGCCCGGCTCGGTCAGCCCGAAGTGAAGCTCGGCATCATTCCCGGCTACGGCGGCACGCAGCGGCTGCCGCGCCTGGTAGGCCGCGGCCGCGCCTTGGAATTGCTGCTCACGGGCGAAGCGATTGACGCCGCCGAAGCGCACCGTATCGGCCTGGTCAACCACGTGGTGGCGCCCGAGGAGCTGATCGAGTTCTGCCGCGGCCTGCTTCGCAAGATCTTGGCCAATGCCCCGGTCGCCCTCGCGCTAGTGATGGATGCGGTGGACGCCGGACTGGATGCGGCGCTCGACGAAGGTCTGCGATACGAAGCTGCGGCGTTTGCCGTCTCCGCCGCGACCCAAGACCGCCGCGAAGGCATGCGCGCGTTCCTGGAGAAGCGGGCGCCCGTGTTCCGAGGAAACTGAGATGACGCCGCGCACGATCGAAGGCCACCTGGACGCCAAGGGATTCAAGTTCGCCATCCTGGTGACGCGTTTCAACAGCCTGATCACCGAACGGCTTCTGGCCGGGGCTTTGGACGCTCTGGCGCGCACCGGTTGCGCGCCGGAAGACATCGAGATCGTCCGCCTGCCGGGCTCGTGGGAGCTTCCCGTAGTGGCACGGGAAGTCGCTTTACAAAAGCGGCATGACGCCATCGTTTGTCTGAGCGCCGTGATCCGCGGCGAAACGCCCCACTACGAATACATTGCCTCGGAGGCGGCCAAAGGGCTGGCTCAGACCGCCCTCGAACACGGCGTGCCCGTGAGCTTCGGCGTGTTGACGTGCGACACGCTCGAGCAGGCCCTGGACCGCGCCGGCGCCAAGAGCGGCAACAAAGGCTTCGAGGCGGCCATGGCGGCCGTGGAAATGGCCAACCTGATGCGCCGCCTCCGCGGCGGCTGATTCCGCGATGTCCCGCCACCGTTCCCGCGAGCGGGCCCTCCAGATCCTGTTCCAAATCGACATCCGCAGCCAGGCCCCCGAAGAAGCGATTCAACATTTCTACACGTCCTTGTCCCGGGAAGAGGAAGCGGCGCCGCTGCCGGACAAGGATCCGTTCATGGAGGCGCTGGTCCGGGGCACGGCAGCCTTGCGCCAGGAGATCGACCGCCGCATCGCCGCCCATTCGGAACACTGGCGCCTGGAGCGCATGCCGGTAGTGGACCGCAACATCCTCCGCCTGGCGGTCTACGAGATGATGCGCGAGTCCACGCCTCCCGTCGTCGTCATCGACGAGGCCCTGGAGCTCGCCCGCCGTTTTTCCACCGAAGAAGCCGTGGCTTTCATCAACGGCGTGCTGGACGCCATCCGCAAAGAGCTGGTGGCCGAAGCCGCCTCCGGCGCGCCGCCCGGCTCACCGGCGTGACGGCCGGCCCGCCTCCAGTTTTCCCAACACCGCCTCGCGGTGGCCGCGGTTCCAAGCCTCCTGGATCTCCTGCTCGGGAAGGCCTGCCAGTCGCCCCGCCAAAAGGAATGCCGGCAGCGCGTGGCTCAAGTGCTTCCACCGCGCCATCTCCAGCACCGCATCCAGAGCCCGCTCGCGGAGGTGCTCCAGCAGGCGCGCGTCCCGCCGTTCGGTGAGAATCGCCAGCGCCTCGGCCGCTTTCATGCGGTCGCTCCACAGCAGCGAGTTCATCATTTCGATCAGCCACGTGGGCTCGACTTTCAGATCCAGCTCCGGGTCGCGCTCGCCCAGCTTCGCGATCGCCACCAGGGCCCGGATGGCGTTGTGACGCACCGGGTCGTGAGGATCCCGCAGCGCATATTGCAAGTCGGCCACCACCAGCCGTTTGGCGGAGGCATAGCCGATGAGCTGCGCCGCGATGGCCCGTTGGCGCTCGTCGGCGCCCTCGCGCAGCACCTCACGGACCCGGCTGAGGTGCTTGTCCACGAGCGCCGGAAATTGTTCCTGCACCGCGCGTACCGCCGGGTCGAGCGAAAGCGGGTGCCCTCGCGCCAGGTACTCTTCTCCGACCCCCCGCCGGGCCGCGTCCTCGTAAAGCGACAGGAACTGCTCAAAGAGGCGGGTGATCTCCTCCGGCAGGGTCACGGAAGCCGAGGGCGGCAGCCGATAGTCGAAGTGCGGCGCGCCGGGTTCCTCGATTCCGACGTAGAGGATCGCCCCGCCATCCTCGCAGCAGACGGCTTCCAAGCGCGCCCGCACCACGCCGCGGACCTGCTCCAGCCGATCTTCGGCGTCTCCCTTGGAGGGAGGCAGGGGATCCCCTTCCCGGGCTCCCAACGCCTTGCGCAATTGCTCAGCGGAGACTTTCCGAAGCCCGTAGAAATCGATCAGGGCGATCCGCGGCGCCTGCGCACAAAGGGCCGGCATGATCACGACCGCAGCCGCCCGCAGGAGCATATCTCCATCTTCGCGCCGGACAAGAGTCGACGGCCACCGCGGTGGGCCGTGCAACCCAGGGGTGTGGGGCATATGTCGAGGCGCTCGGAGAAGGCGGTCAGCACGCTCCCGCGGCGGGGATGTATCTTCCCTGTTTTCATGAACATACACTCACGGGGCCCGCGCGACCGTCTGGCGATCAACGTGCACCAGCTTTGTTAACCACGTGGCGACACTGGACAACGAAAGAAAAAGAAAATGGTCCGACCGAAAGTCACCTTGGACGGTAACGAAGCGTGCGCCTGGGTAGCGCACAAGCTGAACGAAGTCATTGCCATTTATCCCATCACCCCTTCCTCTCCCATGGGCGAATGGGCGGACGAATGGTCCGCCAAAGGTGAGCCCAACATCTGGGGCACGGTCCCGACCGTCGTGGAGATGCAAAGCGAAGCGGGCGCCGCCGGGGCGCTCCACGGCGCCGTGCAGGCGGGATCCCTCGGGACCACCTTCACCGCCGCTCAAGGCTTGCTATTGATGATTCCCAACATGTACAAGATCGCGGGGGAGCTGACGCCCGCCACCATCCATGTCTCCGCCCGCACGGTCGCCACACACGCGCTGTCCATTTTCGGCGACCACAGCGACGTCATGGCCTGCCGCAGCACTGGCTGGGCCATGCTCTGCTCCAACTCGGTGCAGGAGGCCATGGACTTCGCCCTGATCGCCCAGGCGGCCTCGCTCGAGTCGCTGTTGCCCTTCCTGCACTTCTTCGACGGGTTCCGGACCTCGCACGAGGTCTCCAAGATCGAGCAACTCACGCTCGAAGACCTGCGGGCGATGATCGACGACGACCTCGTGCGCGCCCACCGCGACCGCGCCCTGTCGCCCGATCGCCCCGTGCTGCGCGGGACGGCGCAAAATCCCGACGTGTTTTTCCAGGCCCGGGAGGCTGCTAACCCGTACTATCTGGCCTGTCCCACCATCGTGGAAAACGTCATGGAGAGATTCGCGCGCCAGGTGGGCCGTCGCTACCACTTGTTCGACTACGTCGGGGCGCCGGACGCCGAGCGGGTGATCGTGCTCATGGGCTCGGGCGCCGAGGCGGCGCATGAGACAGTCGAGTACCTGACGGCGCGGGGCGAGAAAGTCGGCTTGATCAAGGTTCGCCTCTACCGCCCCTTCTCGACGGAGCACCTGCTGGCGGCCCTGCCCCGCAGCGTCACGCGCATCGCCGTGCTGGACCGGACCAAGGAGCCGGGCGCCGTGGGGGAGCCGTTGTACACCGACGTCGTCACGGCGCTCAGCGAAGCCGCCGCCGCTGGCAAGCTACCGCTGGCGCGCTTTCCGCGGATCGTCGGCGGCCGCTACGGGCTTTCCTCCAAAGAGTTCACCCCGGCCATGATCAAGGCGGTCTTCGACGAGCTGGCCAAGGAACACCCCAAGAACCACTTCACGGTCGGCATCAAAGACGACGTCACGCTCAACAGCCTCGACTACGATCCCGAATTTTCCACCGAAGACCCGGCTACGATCCGGGCCATTTTCTACGGTCTCGGTTCCGACGGCACGGTGAGCGCCAACAAGAATTCGATCAAGATCATCGGCGAGGAGACGGACAATTACGCCCAAGGTTACTTCGTTTATGACTCCAAGAAAGCGGGCGCCATCACCATCTCGCACCTTCGCTTCGGCCCGAAACCGATCCGTTCCACGTACCTGATCAGCAAGGCGAGTTTCGTCGCTTGTCACCAGTTTTCGTTCCTCGAGCGCATGGACGTGCTCAAGGCGGCCGAGCCGGGCGCCACCTTCTTGCTCAACAGCATCTACGGGCCCGACGAGGTCTGGGATCACCTTCCCCGTCGGGTGCAGGAACAGATCCTTTCCAAGCGCTTGAAGTTCTACGTCATCGACGCGTACAAAGTGGCCAAAGACGTGGGCCTGGGGGGCCGCATCAACACGATCATGCAGACCTGCTTTTTCGCCATCAGCGGCGTGCTCCCCCGGGAGGAAGCCATCGCCGCCATCAAGCGGGCCATTGAAAAGACCTGGGGCAAGCGCGGCGAGGCGCTGGTCCAGAAAAACTTCGCTGCCGTGGACGCCGCCCTCGATCACCTGTACGAGGTCAAGGTTCCCGCCCAAGTGACCAGTAGCTTCGATATCCGGCCTCCGGTGCCGCCGCAAGCGCCGGAGTTCGTCCGCAACGTCCTCGGCAAGATCATCGCGGGCGAAGGCGACGAGCTGCCGGTGAGCGCCTTTCCCGTGGACGGCACCTTCCCCACCGCCACGGCGCAGTGGGAGAAACGGAACATCGCCCTCGAGATCCCCGTCTGGGACGAGGAACTCTGCATCCAGTGCGGCAAATGCGTCCTGGTGTGCCCGCACGCCGTGATCCGGGCCAAAGTCTACGACGGCAGGCTGCTTGCCGAGGCGCCGCCGACCTTCAAATCGGCGCCCGCGCGCTGGAAAGAATTCAAGGACCTCAAGTACACCTTGCAAGTGGCGCCCGAGGACTGCACCGGTTGCGCGCTGTGCGTGGCTGCCTGTCCAGCAAAGAGCAAGACGGAAGTCAAGCACAAAGCCATCAACATGGCGCCCCAGCCACCGCTCCGGGAGCAGGAACGAATCAACTGGGAGTTCTTCTTGACAATCCCGGAAACGGACCGCCGCGTACTGAGCGTGGCGCAGGTCAAGGACAACCAGTTGCTTCAGCCGCTGTTCGAATTCTCCGGAGCCTGCGCGGGCTGCGGCGAAACGCCGTACATCGGCCTGCTGACACGCTTGTTCGGCGACCGCACCATCATCGGCAATGCTACCGGCTGCTCCTCGATCTACGGCGGCAACCTGCCCACCACGCCCTACACGGTCAATGCGGAGGGGCGGGGGCCGGCTTGGTCGAACTCGCTGTTCGAAGACAATGCCGAGTTTGGGATGGGCATCCGCCTGGCCATCGATCTACAGAACCGCTATGCCCGGGATCTGCTGCGGCGGCTCGCCAGCTATCTCGGCGACGAACTGGTCGCCGCGCTGCTCGATGCGGATCAGTCCACCGAAGCGGGGATCGCGGCCCAGCGGGAGCGCGTCCGGCTGCTCAAGGAGCGGCTTCGGGGCCTCCAGCGTCCGGAAGCGCAAGACCTCCTGGCCGTCGCCGACAACCTGGTCAAAAAGAGCGTGTGGGTGGTGGGCGGCGACGGCTGGGCATACGATATCGGCTACGGCGGCCTGGACCACGTGCTCGCCTCCGGCGTGAATATCAACATGCTGGTCCTCGACACCGAGGTGTACTCCAACACCGGCGGTCAGATGTCGAAGGCCACCCCCCTCGGCGCCGTTGCCAAGTTCGCCTTCGGCGGCAAGCCCAGGCCCAAGAAAGACCTCGCGCTGATGGTGATGAGCTACGGCAACGTCTACGTGGCCCGGGTGGCCATGGGCGCCAACGACACGCACACCATCAAAGCGTTCCTCGAAGCCGAAGCCTACGATGGCCCGTCGCTGATCATCGCATATAGCCACTGCATCGCCCACGGCTATGACATGATCTACGGGCTGGACCAGCAAAAAGCAGCGGTGCAAAGCGGCTACTGGCCGCTGTGCCGCTACAACCCGGAACTGGCCAAACAGGGCAAGAATCCGCTTCAGCTGGATTCGCGTGCGCCGACACTGCCGCTGCACAAGTACATCTACAACGAGACCCGCTATACGATGCTGGCCCACAGCAATCCCGAGGCGGCGCGTCGGTTGTTGGCCGAGGCGCAGCGCGAAGTGAACCGGCGCTGGAAATTGTACGAGTATCTGGCCGCCATGCCGGGCGATGGAGCGGTGCAGGAAGCCATCCAGCAAGCTGTGCGAGAACAGGAACCCGTCGGGGAGGCCCAGCATGCTTGATCTGACCACGACCTATCTCGGTCTGAGGCTGAAAAATCCCATCGTGGTCTCACCGTCGCCATTGTGCGAGGAGATCGGCAACCTGGTCCACATGGAGGACGCCGGCGCGGCGGCCGTGGTGTTGCATTCGCTGTTCGAGGAGCAGATTCTGATCGAAAGCCAAGCGCTCGATCAAGGGCTGTCGCTGGGAGTGGAGAGCTTCGCCGAATCGCTCTCCTACTTCCCGGACATGACCGGATACAACCTGGGTCCGGAGGGCTACCTGGAACACATCCGCAAGGCCAAGCAAGCCGTCAGCATCCCCGTGATCGCCAGTCTGAACGGCGTCACTACCGGTGGCTGGATCAAATACGCCCGCTTGATGCAAGAAGCGGGCGCCGATGCCTTGGAGTTGAACATCTTCTACGTGGCCAACGACCCGGCGCTCTCCGGCGTCCAGGTGGAGGAAATGTACACGAGCCTGGTGTCGCATGTGAAAGCCAGCGTGCGCATCCCCGTGGCGGTCAAACTGGCGCCGTACTTCAGTTCCATGGCCCACATGGCCAAGCAACTCGACGAGGCGGGGGCCGACGGCCTGGTGCTCTTCAACCGCTTCTACCAGCCGGACTTCGACCTCGAGAATCTGGAAGTCGTTCCGGCCCTCCACCTGAGCACGCCCCACGAGCTGCTCCTTCGCTTGCACTGGGTTGCAACTCTCTACGGCCAGATCAAGGCGGACATGGCCGTCACCGGCGGCGTGCACACCGCACACGACGTGCTCAAGGCGATGATGGCCGGAGCGCGGGTGGCGATGATGACCTCGGCGCTGCTGCGGCACGGCATCGACCACATCCGCACTGTTTTGCGGGAGCTGGTGGAGTGGATGGAGGAGCACGAATACGAGTCCGTACGCCAGATGCAGGGCTCCATGAGTCGGCGCTCGGTGGCCGACCCGTCCGCGTTCAGCCGCGCCAATTACATGAAGGTGCTTTCGAGCTACGCCGTCAAGATGGCGGTCCGGTAGCAGACCCCCGTCCAGGCCGGCCCCCGAGGCCGAACAACCCGAGCGGGTGCGGCTCGCCAGCGTCGAGGATTTCGAAATCCTCCGGAACGAGGCCCGTCACAAGGAAGGGTTTCGATGACACGAGACCGCAGCGGCCAACTGGACTCGGCATTCCCCCCGAAGTTTTGAGCGTAACCGCTGAGCGTGGCGCTGGCCCGCGCGCCAGCCTTCTTTGGCAGCTCACGCGCGGGCCGCCCTCGGGAAACCGAAAAGCCAAGCAGCTCCCGTGTCCGCCGACGCCGATGATACACTCCACCCGAGAGGAGACCTTCGTATGCCTACGTTCCGCAGACAGTTTCTGAAGCGCCTCCTGAGCGGCACGCCGTTGGC
>JANWXD010000047.1 GCA_025055455.1 Bryobacteraceae bacterium | reverse complement strand
AGAATCAGGCTGGCGACGGGATTGAGGTCGTTCGAGATCGCCCTGCACTCAAGCCGGACCGCCTCGAAGGGAATGCTTCCGCCTCCTGCCGTCGGATCGAGGACGGTAGCTCCGTCGGCGGCGTGGAGATCGTCCGGCTCCGGCGTGTATGTGAACGCGCGCGGGTAGCCGTAGGCGTCCTTTCCCAAGCGCTCGCCTTCCGCTGTAGCCTTTGCGATTCGGACCCTGGATTTTACCGGATCCCCATGAATCCCCAGCGTCCAGAGAAACTTCTTGCGGTCGGCGTCCGCCGGCAGCAGGCTGCCCAAGATCGCCGCCCGGCTGGCCACCAGCGGACGCCGCGCAAACCAGACGTGGAGCCGATTCGGCGCCGGGAAGGGCGTCATGGGAGTCCGCTCGCGCAGACTCTCGATGCCGATCTCCGCAATCGGCAGCCACTCCTCAATTAACCGGCGGTCAGCCATGCGTTCTGCTCCCAAAGTTCCATCATCTTGTCGCTGCTTCCAGAACGAACCTGGCGCGTTCACGGCGCAACATCTCAAAAGGGTTCATGTGGCGGATGCCCAGTCCGATGTCGACGTTCGGGATCTTGACGCGCTTGACCCCGTCACTCGGAACTTCATGGGTCACCAGGATGTCCTGGCGCGCGTGGGCTTGAGCCACCAGGTAATAATCGGCGTCCTCCAGAAACGCGGAGATCGCAGCGGCCTGGTAGCCTTGGCTGCGAACCCATTCCGCTACCTTGGCCAGACTGCCCAAGGCGGACGCCTCCGGCGCCAGGAAGAAACGTGTCCCCATCCGGTTCGCCCAGTCCCTGAGTTCATCGGTGTAGGCTTCCAGCTCGTTGCCCACCTTCTCGATGCTAAAGACCTTCCCGGCGGCGTGGGCTTCCTGCAACCAACTCCAGAACGCCGGGCAGAAGTCGAATCCATAGTGGCGGTTCTTCGCCTCGATGAAGACATTCGCATCGAGCAGATAGGCCATCAGAACGTCACTCCCAATTTTTCTGCGGCCGAGCGGAAAGTGGCCTCTTTTCGGATCCCCAGCAGGCGGTAGGCATCGCGGAAGAGCGTATGGCCTTCCAGCGTGCTGGCCACCACGGCCCGGGCAAATCGTCTGCCAACGCGCACGCCCAACGTGGCGTAGAAGTCGCCGCCTTCCTGGGAGCTCCCGGCAAGCGAATGGAGCCGTTCCGCCTCGGCCCGATAGGCATCCTGAAACTGCTTGTGCGTCAGAGCCCGCGCGTCGAACATACGCCTCAGAATGACCAGCGTGCTCACCTTGAAGATGCGGGCCAGGCGCTGTGCTTCGTCGCTCCACGGAGCGCGGGAGCGGACCTCGGCCTGGAAGGCTGCGAGCGGAACCAGCAGCTCGGCGGCCACTTGATTGCACCAGCGCTCCACGTCGTGGGCTGGTTCGGATTTCGCTTCGGCGTCCGTAAGCGCCGATCTGCCCAACCACACGTGCGCCAGTTCATGCGCGAGCGTGAACATTTGCGCCGCCTTGGTGTCCGACCCGTTGACAAAAACGAGCGGCGCCAGGGGATCGGCCAGCGTAAAGCCGCGGAACTCCTTAGGATCCAGAACGCGCCGGGTGTTGGAACCTACAATGCCGCTCACCATCACCAGAACACCGGCGGCGTCCGCCTGCGCCAAGAACTGGCGCAGCGCCTCGGACCATGTCACCATCTGCCGACGCTGGTCGAGGTCGAAGCCGAGCCGGCGCCGGATGCGGGCGGCGGTTTCCGGCACGCTATCGGTCAGCTTCGCGGACCCAACGAAGTCGAGTGGCTGCTCTCCATTTGCGCGGGCAAAGTCGCGGTACCAGTCCTGCCGCAACTGGCAGGTATAGATGGTTTCGAGCAAATCCGCACTGGGCCGGCCCATCTCGCTGCCTGCGATCGTGCGGAAATCGGGTAGCGGGAGTTGCTCCTCCGGCGGCCGAGAGAGAAAGAGATATCCCACCGGAACGTGCGCACTTCGTGCGAAGCTTTCTAACTGTTTCAGCGTGGGTTTCGCTTCGCCGCGCAGCCAGGCGGAGAGCTTCGGGAACTTCCGCTCAAAGGCCGAGATTGGACGGCGAGAGCGGTCGATCGCCCAGCGCAAGATTTCCGGCGAAACCTCTACCTGAGTCATCGAACGGCCTCTCTTCAATGCGACGTCAGCAACATGCGCAGCGCCGCCAACACCCGGCGCGGGTTCGGCCGGTGCATGGCCATGCTCATCCAGTAGCTGGCCTCTTCCTTGCCCATCGCCTCCACACCTTCGGCTACTTCGCGGATGCGGTCTGTGTTCTTCATCGGCGCCAGCACGCGGAACAGCAGGCCCAGGTGCAGCGCGGTCTCCTCATCGAGCGGCCACTTGCGCGCCTTGCCCGGCTTGAGCGCGCCCAACTGGATCTTTTCCTTGAGCAGCCGCTTCAGCACGCGCATCTCGACCAGGCGCAGCGCCGCGCCCTGGAGCGTGCCGACGTGTTCGGGCTCCTTGAGACGCGGCGTCGCCGGCGAAGGCAACTGGTAGATGGAAAGACTCCAGTTCATGGAACTTGCGACCTTCAGGCGCAGCTCATACATGGGTTTGGATGAGTAGGCCATGGCGGCGGGTCCTCTCATTGCGGCGGCTCCTTCCTTTCCTTATCCTTATCGCCTCAGGCGGCGGGTCCGGCCTGCGCTTCCACGAATGCCTCGCCACCGCCGTAGCGTGTAATCTCTTTGGCGAAGCGCTCCGGGGCGTCGCCATCCAGGCGCAGCGCCGGTTCGAAGGCTACCGTATAACTGGCGGTGAAGTCGCTCTCTGTGGCCGCGCGCAGTTGCGGGTCGAGGAACCCCTTGGTTGCATTGGCCTTGTCCACCGCGCCCGTGTACTCCACGCGCAGTTGCTCGATGCCATCGGCGGCGAGCGTGGCTTCAATTTGCGCGGTCACCTTGCCTCCGGCGACGGTAGCCATGGCCTGGTGGACCTTCCAGGCGGCGCCTGCGTCGAACATGCGGATGACGAGCCGCTGAATGGTGGCGCACTTGGCCCTGCGCGCCTTCTTCCAGAGGTCGTTGAGCGCGACGGCGAGCGGGCCTTCGGCCGTGTAGCCGGTGGGCGGCGGCGGAGCGGGAGGCTTAGGCGTCAAGTCCACCGGAGTGATGACACCGCCCTCGCGCACGGCAACCATGGCGGTGGCCTGCTGGCGCGCGCCGCGGCTGTCGGTGACTTCGATCTGATAGGTGGTGGTTGCCTCCGGGCTCACTTTCGCCGCACGCTGGGTTTCGTTGGTAGCCGTGGCGTTCAGGCGCGGATCGCTCGAGGTGTAGGTGTAGGGAGGCACGCCGCCCGTGACGGTGACGGTGATCTCGGCCGATTGCCCCTTGCCGATGGTGGTTGGATTGGCGAGGAAGCTGAGGCGCAGCGGCTCGGCGCGAGGCCAAAGCTTCTTGGCCTTGGCGTCCTCCATGGTGTGGAGGAAGGTGTTGTCGGAGATCTGGATGACGGGGCTGGGGTCGCCCGGTCCCCAGACCTGATTGCCCTCACGGTAAATGAACCGGCCCTGCTGAATGCCCGTGCGCACACATTCGAGCAGAGGAGTATCGTGCAGCAGGATGGAGAGCTTGGGCGCTTTGCGGTATTCGAGGCGCAACTGTTGGAGCGTCATCTCGCCGCGGCCGGCCAGGCCGGTTTCCTTGGCCACGAAAGCGGGCGAATCCGGCGCGTCGCGGGCCGTGAGCAGCTTCTTCTGTTCGTGGAGCACTCGCTCGACGTGCATCTGGCCGTTGTCGGGCTTATCCGGGTTTGTCAGCTCGAGGATGGTGTGGCCGAGCGGGAGCGTGGTTCCAGCCATCGGCGAGGCCGAGGGATAGAAGATGTGCCGGTAGCACTGGAGGATGGCCTGTGCGATCTTCAGGTCGAGCTCGTGGTATTCGGCGTTGACCTTCTGGATCTGGTAGTCGGCCAGCTCCTGCTGGTTCGAGGGTTTTCGAAGCTCGCCCAGCGCCAGCTTGCGGCGGGCAAGGGTTTGCATGTTGGCGATGCCGTTTTGGGCCGCCGCCACAAAGACCAGGTTGTTCTTGAGTTCGCGGTGGTTGCGCTCGGCGCCCTTGAACTGGAAGATGTCTTCGAGTTCGGTGGGCGGCTCGCGCAGGTCGGCGGGGATGGCCGTGGACTCGTAGTTCAGGATGGCGAGTAGAGGGCGGGGATCGGCCAGGTCATCGGGGACCTCCCAGGGCCCGGCGGGAAACAGGACGGCGTTGAATTCGCCCCGCGGCAGGTTGAAGAGTTTGTCAATGCGGTCACGCAGATAGGCGCGGACCTCGCCGGAGTCGACATCGCGCATGTAGCGGCCGATCACCTGATTCAGGTTGGCTTCGGCCATGAAGCGCAGAGGTGCACCCGGACGGTCGTCGAGGAAGAGAGCTTCCGACTGGAAGGCGGTTCGCGCCTTCTCAATGAAGGCGGGCTCAAGCGCGGGGGAGCAGACCGCCAGGCGGAGCTGTTCAGGTGAGACGCCACGGGCGGTATCGCCGTAGGCGAGCGTGTGCCAAAAGATGGTGCGGGCGACGTAGGAGGTGGCGGGTGGAAGCCCGGGGAACTTCTGTGCGTCGAGCCGCTGGGCGAGAGCGGGCTCGTCGCCGGGTACGGCGGCAACATCGGCCTTGATCGCCGCGGCATACTGGCGCATACCGATCTTCTCTTGAATCTCAGTGCGGATGGGCTCAAAGCCAGGATCCATGTGGTGGATGTGGATGGAGTAGGCGTCCGGCGGCTGATTGCGCCAGAGCAGATGGACCGTGCGGGCCAAGAGGCGCAACATGCCGCGCGTGCGCTGGAAGGTGGAAAGCGAGGCCGTCTTCTCCGTGAGCATTTCGAGCAGCTTGGGGTGCAGCGGGTAGGTGCGGGCGAACTGTTCTTTAAGTTCGGGAGATGTTGCTTCGGCGGGGAGCGCATCTTTGTTGGTGGCCCAGAGGTGCGCGTAGGCTTCGATGACCGAAGCCGCTGCGCCGCGATCCACGCTCTCGAAGAGCCGGACGCGTAGCACGTCGGCGGTTTCGTCCTCGGCGGTGGGATTCAATGCGGTGGAGGAGCGGACCGCGACGCTTTCGGCCTCGGCCAGTGCAGCCGCGGCGCGTTCGTTCTCTTCTTTGTAGGCGTCCTGCGCTTTGTCGTCTTTGCCGATCGCCAGCGTGTAGACAAGCGCTACCTGCGGCGTGGAGGCGACGGCTTTGAAGAGAGCGTGAACAAACGCCGTGAACTGACGGCTGGCGTCGGGGAAGGCGCGCTCGACTTTGCGCAGGTAGACCGAGATTTCGTCGAGCATGATCAGCGTGGGCTGGCCGCCAAAGAGCTCTCTCAGGACTTCCGCTCCGGGGGCGATGTGTTTCTCGTCGGAGTTCCGGACTCGCTCATAAGCCGCAGCTCCGCCGAGTTGATAGGCGAGTTCACCCCAGAGGCTGAAGGCTTTGAGGCCAGGCTGGAGCTGGCGGCCATTGGCAGGGTCGGTGTTTTCGCCGTCGAGTGCCGCGATCCGCACTGCGCCGGCAGGCAGCAGAGCGGGATCGACGAAATCGGCGACGTTGGCCACGCCTTTCATTCCGCGCGCTGCATGCGTGATGGCGATCAGGCTGTGGGTTTTGCCGCCGCCATACTGCGTGCCGAGCCGGATGATGGGCGAGACCTCGCCGCCTTTGCCTGACAGGCGCAGACAGACTGCTTTCATCAGTTCGCGCAGGCCGCGCGTCGGATAGGTGTTGCGGAAGAAGAGAACTGCGTCGAGGTAGTCCGGTAGCGCCGTGCCGTTGACCACCTGAGAGAGGTCGGCCATAAACTGCTCGTCGCGGGTAGCGCCGCTGAGCACATCCGGGCGCGGTTGGCAGGTAGCGAAAATGGTTGGCGTGCTCAATTCAGGTCCTCCAGCGAAATCTCTAGTTTATTCTTTTGCAGGGACTTGCGGGTAGGAAACGCAAGGGGACGCGGAGGGAAGTGAGGCGGGTTAATCCCGCGCCTTTGTGATTTCAGTGAGCAAGGTGTTCTTGCCTCTTGGCACGCCAGTGACAGTAACGCGATAACCCCAGAGCGGACGCACGATATCATCCATCATCCCTGGAGGCACCAGTATGGAGTGGTGTAGGCCACTCTCCTCAACCAACCTGATGAGGTTCTGCTGTTGTTTGGTGGCATCAGCGAACAAGAGAAGGCCGGTGACGGTTACCTTACGTTGCTTTTTCGTCTTTTCGGCTTCCCTATGTTCCGGCGTCATCGTGGCTCTTTCACGCCGTACAGGCCGGAGAGCAACGGTTCGCTCTTTCCCACCTCGCACAGCTGTGAATCCCTGAAGCGCTGCCAGGAGGTCGTGAGCGTGATCTGGATCGGTCCGGCAAGGTAGGCCGCGTAGGTGTTGTCGACGATGGCGATCGAGACCTTGCGCGTGCCGGAGGGGACTCGGGCCTACACGTAAAAGGTGTAGGTGCCGCCGTGGGCGAGGCCAGCGATCTGCTGTTGGATGACGGGCGTGTCAGTGACCGCCGTGATTACGTCCGCGGTCTGGTTACCGTCCGGCGCGATAATGGCGTTCGAAGTGACGTAGCAAGATCCGCCGTTCTTGTCCCAGACAGCCGCGGCGAAGTCCTCCGACTGCTTCGCCATGTTCTCGACAGGGCCTCCGACAGTCTGATGTGGCCCGCAGTCGATGGGGCCCGCGAAATGCTCGCCCGCGCGGTTGGCCGGGATGTAGCCGAGGGCGTTCGTGATTTCACCCGCTTCCGGCGGACTGGCGCTGATGGTCACGCTGACACGGTCGTTGGCCGGATCGTCAGTGGCCGCAAGCGAGACGCGCGCGCCCTGCACCAAGTTGAGTGCCCGGCGCGTCCCGACATCGGCGCCGTCCTTCTGGACCTTGTGCGGAAGTTCTCCGCTCACGATGTCGGTGGCCGTGTGCGTGTGGGCGGGCAGATCGCCGACCGCAAGATTCGTACCAGAGGTCACGCGACCTTTGACATCGACGGTGACCTTCGTATACGTGCCGGGCGACGCGCCCGAGGGTGCCATCGACAGCACGCCCGACTCGATGGCGAGGCCTCCGGCGGCATCGATCTGAACGATGCCCTTGTTGCCGTAGCCGGCGTCCGGGTAGGAGAACGCGCCGAACGTCTGCCCGGGCGCGAAGTCGATGATGGCGTCGGAGACCAGATGGTCGGCGGCGTTCAGCGCGAGAACCAGGTCGGCGGAGCTGTCCGCCTTGCGCCACTTCACCGCTCCGGTGTTGGGAAGGCGCACCAGGCCTGTGGCGGCCTTGTTCCCCGGGCCGAATTCCGCGCCATCGACGAATGTCTTTGCGCCGGTCACCGTCACAGGACCGTCTTTACGGACGTAGTTGCGGCTCGCTACCGTACCGAGTTCCTGCTCGATCGCCATGACGGCTTCCTGAAGGGCCTTGATGTAGGCCGAGACCATGTTGGCGCGCACGGTTGCGCCCGCGGTGTGCTGCACCGCAACTGTCCCGAACGCCCCGCGCTGGCAGCTGGTGAACTGCGTGGCCGTCTTGCCCGTATAGACGATCAGTTCATCGTCGATTGAGAGGATCCCGTACTCGTCGGGAAAGCCTACGCCGGTGGACTCGACGCTGATGGTCGTGTGGCTGGCGTAGACCAACATCGTGGTGGTCGTCTCGAGCTCCCCGCATAGAAGCAAGGCTTTGTCCGAATCGCGACTGTCAGATCCGCCCCCGGATCCGGCGAAGCGACCGCCAGGAACTTCTCGGCGGCCTGGAAGATGCCGGAGATCTGGAAACCGGTCTCCGTCGCATCGTGGAGCGTGGTGGTCGCCGCGCGGCCGGAGAATCCCTGGAGTTGAACGGTCCGGCAGGGGTCGAAGAGGAGAAGAGGTTCAGCCGGCATGATTCGCTACCCGTACAAGTTCGGCAAACGGTACACTTGAGTCATGGCGCGAAAGGCGAGCGTGGTCATCGAGAAAGACGAGCACGGCTACTACGCCTGGTGCCCGGAACTGAAGGGCTGCCAGTCACAGGGCGCCTCTCTTGAAGAGGCTTTGGCCAACATCCGCGAGGCCATCGAACTCTACGTGGAGACGCTCCCGCCGGAGGAGCGCGACGTCCTTCTGAGCCAGGAGATCCTCACGACCGCTATTGAGGTCAATGCCTAAACTTCCTCGCTGGACGGCCGTGGAAGCGGAACGCGCACTGCTGGAGGCCGGCTTTCTGCTCTTGCGGTCAAAAGGAAGTCACCGCATCTATCTGAAGGGCAACCGCCGCGTTGTGGTGCCATTTCACTCCGGTGTCGTACTCCATCCGAAGATCATCAAGCAGGTCCTCGAGGCCATCGACGAAAGCCGAGACTGAACGTCTTCAGGTTTGGATCACCACAGTGAGATCCGCTCCCGGATCGGGCGAGGCGACGGCCAGGATGTCGAACGCCAGGTCGTCGCCCTCGTTGAGCACCGGAGTGGGCCAGATGGTGGGCCGGATGCGCTCACCGGCGGCGTGGTCTTTGGTCACGATGGCGTCGAATGTCTGGTTCTCGGGATTGACGCTGATCACGCGGACGTGCTCCTCGTTCGCGCCGCCGGGATCGAGGAAGAGGAAGCCGCCGGCCACAAGGCCCAGCCGGTTTGCGCCGTAGGATGCCGTTTCCAGGGTCTGCGGTTCGGGCCCGGCGGTTACCGGCGAGATCAGCACCAGGCCGTAGTCGGCGTCCGGCATGCGGCGCGTGGCGGGGAGCCCAAAGCCTTCGTTGTTCACCAGGAAGTCGTAGGTGGTCTTGTAGGCGTCCGGCGCGACGGTCATGTCGTCGATGGCGAACGTGCCGTAGTCGCCCAGGCGAGGCGTGCCGCTCAGCACGCCGGGGACGCCGGTATCGATGAGCACTTCCTCGGTGGGTGGCTCAGGCACAACGTCGGCGGGCTTGGGGCCGGATACCAGGTCGTACATCGAGTCCGTGGTCGTGCGGCCCTGGATGTCGATCGAGTAGTCGCGGTTCAACCGCCAGCTGGTCACGCGGAACTCGCCCGTGCCGCCGGGCATGTCGGGATGAGTCATTGAGCAGACCATTCCGGGCTCGGTGTTAAGCGTTCGAGAGGTCGAGCATCACGCGGTCGGCGTTGCCAAAAGTGAACTGGGCCTCGTCAGACTCGTTGCCGATCGACTGCGAGATGCCGTCGAACGCAAGCAGGCGTGCCTGGTAGAGTTGGCCGCCGATGGTGCAGGGTCGGTCGGAGACATGGATCGCCGGATGGCCGGGCTCGAGCGGCTGGATGCGAACGAGCGGGATGATCTCCTGGACCTGCGACAGCAGCGCGGTCTGGAGTGCGGCGGGCGGGAAACGGTGGACGGTCTGGTTCAGCGGATACGGCGGGCTGGTCTGGGGGATCTCGATGAGCGCCACACCGAGCGAGCACGCCCAGTCGGCGACCATCTCCCAGGACAGAGGCTCGTTGGCGAAGCGGCAGGTGACGGGTGTCGTGCCGCCGCCATCGTCATTCGGGGAGTTGTAAGTGAAGGCGCCGTAGGGTCCGTACTTCGATTCCCAGAAGTTGCGCAGGGCGATGCGCTCGGCGTCCCGGAGCCACTGCTTGCGGACGGTGAAGTGGCAGGCGCCGGTGCCGAGGAGGAAGCGCTGCTCGATCTCGGCGTTTCCCGAGCCAAACTGGTGCACGAGGACCTCGTGATCGCGGCGCACCTCGATCGGATAATCGGGCGTGAGCGGGAAAGTGCCCGATGGCGCGATCTCGGGTACTACGATGTTGCCAATGAAGTCAGGCAAGCTCGATCAGCTCCAACGTGAGATCGACGCGCGCAAGCGACGCGCTCTGTTCCCACGGACTGGCGAAGCAGACGGTGTACCGGCCCGCGACAGCCTGACCGGTCGAATCGTGCGAGAACTTCGGACTGGCCTCATAGGGGTCGTAGAAGTAGAACGGCTCAGCTGGGCCCTTGCGGGCGTCGTAGAAATCGTGGAGAGCTGAGAGTTGCGCAGGCGTCAGCCGCTTGGCCAGCCGCCAGCGCTTGCGGCTGTTGGTCGCCTGAACAGACCGTTGCGACTCGCCGTTTCGGTACTCACTTTCGACGACCGGATAGGCCCGCTCGTGGGCGAATGAGCGGGAGAGGCTCGCGGGCATCACCTTCAGCGGCGCGGCATTCTGAACGGAACCTGGCATCACGCCGTCACCAAGTCAACTAATCGCTTGTCCGGTTGTGCGCCAAGCTTGCCGGCGACAAAGCGCGCGTAGCCTGCGGGGTCGTTCCCGTCCGACGCTGGCGCGTAGGTGCGAAACATCTCTTCCACCGTTGGCGGTTTGCCACCCGTGTAGCGCCCGTCGATGTACTGGCCGGCGAGCACGCGCAGGATGCGCCAGCCTTCCTCGATCGCCCGCGCGATCTTCTCGATTAGTTCCTGGCGATTCATGAGTTGTTTTTGTTGTACGGGTGGCGTAATATGGTGATCGTATGATCCGGTCTTGCCGCCAGACGGACGTGCAGCTCTCGCTGGATCGGAAGTCTAGCCGGAGGTTTCACAGCATCGAAAAGGCGGCTCGGATCCGATTGGAGCTCTTGGACGCGGCTACATCTCTCCGGGATCTCGAACTCCCCGGTCTCCGGCTGGAAGCACTCAAAGGCGACCGGAAAGGCCAACACAGCATCCGTATCAACGACCAGTTCCGGATCTGCTTTGAATGGCGGGACGGAGACGCCCACAACGTCGAAATTGTCGACTACCACTGAAAGGAGGCACCAACATGGCAACCAAACAGCTGAAGCGCTTACCACCCATTCATCCCGGCGTAGTCTTGCGGGAGTTGCTGAAGGAAGCCGGTTTGACGGTAAACGCGCTGGCCATCGCGCTGCGCGTGCCCGCGAACCGGATCGGCGGCATCATCAAAGGCCAGCGCAGCATTACAGCGGACACAGCGCTGCGTTTGGCCCGCTATTTCGGAACCTCGGCGCAAATGTGGATCAACCTGCAGGCGAAGTACGACTTGGCGGCTGCCGAGGATGCCCTCCGCAGCCGGATTGAGCGCGAAGTCCTCCCGCGCAACGCTGCTTGACTCTCACGACAGAATCAGCCCTGGGCTCAGTTGCAGCCCGGTCATCTCGCGGCGGCCGGCGCTGGCCGTGGTCGCGGTCTTGGCCCCCGATTGCACCGCGCGGATTATCGACCATCACCCGCACGGGTTCCTTCTCAAAGAACTCCTTAGCGCCTGGGACGGTGATGTTGATCACGGTCGGACCCGGCGCGGACGATGGCGCGCCGCTTCCGAGCGGCGCGAGCGTCAGCCCGCCTGGAATCGACTGAAACAGGCTCCCGCCTTGCTGAAGGAGCGAGACTGGGCGCACGGTGGCCGGGAGCCCCGACGTGCTCTGACCTGTCGACAAAGCGTACAACTCGACTAGGTCGCGGATCTG
Organism: Bryobacteraceae bacterium; assembly: GCA_025055455.1. Classification (GTDB taxonomy): domain Bacteria; phylum Acidobacteriota; class Terriglobia; order Bryobacterales; family Bryobacteraceae; genus JANWXD01. Next base: position 4,905 of record JANWXD010000047.1, on the reverse strand, counting down.
CGGGCTGCGGATGGCGAAGTCCAGGTTGCCGCCGAAGCCCTGCTTGGCGATGTTCACGATCTCGGCGAGGATGTTCTTCTCGCGGATGTCGACGCCGTACATGGCCTTGATCTTCTCCCGCGCCTTCTCCTGCGCTCCTTTCACAAACAGCCGAACGAGCCCGGCGACCGCTCCGACGCCGGCGCCGATCGCCGCATTCTCGCGCGCCCCAACTGAAGCTGGGCAATTTCGACAGTTCCAGATCAGCCGCGATCAACCGCTGCACCGCATGCGTGGCTTCGGTGTACTCGAAGCCAATCTCTTCGATCGCGGCGACCACTTGGCGGCCGCAGCAGCGCCCACCCCGTGCGCGTTGGCCAGCGCCTTGAGCGAGGCCTCGGCTGTGGCGTTCTCGGCGGCCATCATGACCGAACCAACGGTGAACTCCTTGGCCCAGGTGAGAGCACTCTTGATCGCGTCGGCCAGGAGGTTGCCTGCCGTGGCGCCCCTCACCATCGCCGCCGTCATACCGTCGATGCCCTGCGCCGCGCCCCGGGCGGTCTTCACCGCCGAAGCCTCCATGGCCGACAGGCTCGCGTTCACGCTCTTGATGGACGCATTGGCCCGGTTGGTGTCGACTTCAACGACCAGTTCGAGCCTGTTATCGGCCATGGTCTGGGCGAATCGTCTTGTCCAGTGGTACCGCCGTTGGTACCATTAAGTTGTGGGCAATGCCGCCAAGATCCTCAAGCGCATGCGGAACAACCCGCGCGACTGGCGGATTGAGGATCTGAAGGTGGTCGCGGACCAATTCGCCATCGACTATCGTCAGTACGGTACGAGCCACGTCGTATTTCGTCACCCCGTGGCGGGATTGCTCACGGTTCCCAGCGCTCGCCCGATCAAGCCGGTCTACATCCGGCGATTCGTGGCGTTGGTTGACCTTGTGGAGGGCAAACAATGAAGAGGAAACTCCCTCTCGATCGGTATCCGTTTCTTGTCCGCCCGCTTTCAAAGGAAGAAGGCGGCGGATATTTGGTGGAGTTCCCGGATTTCCCGGGCGTGATCTCCGATGGCGAGACTCCGGAAGAAGCGATCCGCAATGGACAGGATGCGCTCGCAGCCGCACTCCTGACGATGCAGGAGTTTGGCGATCCGATTCCCAGGCCGAGCCAGGGCACCTCAGCCAGCGGGCAGTGGCGGCAACGCGTGCCCCGATCTCTGCACGCGCGCCTGGTGTCCCGCGCGCAACAAGAGGGCGTGAGTCTCAACACGCTCGTCACGACGCTCATCGCGGAAGGACTCGGAAGAAGAGAACCCTCTCGCCGCAATCGGTGATCGGGAACAACATGCACAACCCAGACCGAGGAACTTCGATGCACGAAATCACGTTGCATTCGGTTGTTGCCCTGCTCGAAGATCTCCCGAAGCACTGTCTGGTCCGTGGCCAGGTCGGGACCGTTGTGGAAAGTTGGGCGCCTGGAGTGTACGAAGTCGAGTTCAGTGATGACCAAGGGCGCACTTACGCGATGGTGGCCCTCAAGGCCGGCAACCAGCGGCCACTGGGGATCCCGACGGTACGGGACCGGGTGGTGCGGGCCAGATGAAGGATGACTTCGATCCGCCGACTCTCTTCTCATCACCCGGCACCGAACGACCTAAGTCGCGGTCCTCGAGGGTCTCGAGAGCGCGTTCGACGTCCACCCGCAACTCGATCGCCCGGAGCCAACCTTCGTCGGCGGCATGCTGGTCGTGATCGAGCGGCTGGCAGCGCGGCTGGCACCGCCGTGCGCGGCGCAGCGAAGCCAGATGCGAGGCGACAGCGCGCTCTGTAAAAGTCTTCAAAGAAGACCGTGAGTTGTCGAAGAGGTTCAGCCTCTTCCACATTCCGAGCCTTGCATCCTGCACCAAGTCTTCGCGCTCACAGTGCGACAAGCCGCAGTTCCTGACGATTGCGGCAGCCCGAACGCCACGCCGAAGCGCAGGACTTGCTGACGCGCATAGCCAGCCGCCTGTCTGCCCACCAGAAGGAGCAGGCCGCCGAGCCCGCCAACTGGGGATATCCGGGCGACCTCGGCCGGATCACCGAGCAGCCCGCCTACGTCCTCGCCGACCTGGGCGATCTCAGCGCGCTCGACGCCAAAGGACTGGAGTACTGAACATGACGCGCGAAGAACTGATCGCCTGGGCTACCCGCAACGGCTGGAAGCTCGACCGCTGGGGCCACCTCAAGAAGCAGTTCGACAACGGCACGCACCGCATCAAGTTGAGCCGCATTGCGGCGCGGCATGAGATCTCGACGCCGTGGGGTTGGGCGCGCCTGGCCAGCGGCTACTACAAGAACCTGCATCTGACCACCGACGACAAGCTCGCCGGCATGACTCGATAGAAAGGAGTGACGAAATGCCGACGTTTGCCATCGATTCTGACAACACCATCGCCGCCTACCTCGCCGGAGAGGCGATCCCGGAGGAGCACGGTCGATTCGGCACCGAGAAGGAACTCGCGAAGCTCGCCGCCAACTGGCCCGCCGAGCGGCTGGTCGAGATCTGGAACAACTTCGCCGGCGTGCCGCCCTTCGGCGAGCTGAAGCCGGTCAAAAAGTTCACCGACCGCAAGACCGCCGTCGCGCGGATCTGGCGCGCCATCCAGGCCCTCGCGCCCACGGCCGCGCCCCAGGCCGCCAAGGGCGTGCCGAAGGCCACCAAACCGAGGAAGGCTCGCACCGACGACAATGGCGCCGCCCCCGCTCGCGAGGGCTCGAAGAAGGCCATCGTCCTCGAACTCCTGCACCGCCCCGAGGGCGCCACGCTCGCCGACATCATGTCCGCCACCGGCTGGCAGGCCCACTCGGTCCGCGGCTTCCTCTCCGGCGCGCTCGCAAAGAAGATGGGCCTGGCCATCGAGTCTCAGAAAACCGCCAGCGGCGGCCGCACGTACAGGATCATGGAGCAGAACTGACATGAACACGACCGCACGCACTCTCGATTGGTTTCTCGTGATCGCCGAGGACGAAGACGGCGGCTACGAACCCGTCGCCCTGGCCTCGACTTTCGCGGAGGCCGAGGAGCTGGCCCGCTCGGACTACGCCAGCCGCCTGCGCCGGCTGGAGCGGGACGAGGAGCCCGGCCTCTGCCCGTATCTCTACCGCATCTGGGCCCGCCGCGAAGACCGGTACGAGCCGGCGGGCGAGGTCTGCTTCTGATCCGAATCCCCCCTCCGCCGCCAGCCTCAGTCGCTGGCGGCTTCTCTTTTCTGCCGTACAATCCCCTCGATCCGTTCCTCGAGCAGCGCGTTGTGCAACTCGCATTCCGAGCGCCGGATGTACAGGCCGTTCAGGCGCAAGATGATGCGGTTCTCCATCTCGGCCAGTTCCTTCCGCACCTCGGCCAGCAGCGCCCGGTTCTGGAGGCTCACGTAGGTTGCGATGAGTCCCGAGACGAGCCCAATAGCTGGCACGATGGCCGTCAGGATCCGTTCATCCATTGCTCCCGCTCCCGGTGCAGGATCCGCAGCTCCTGGGCCCAGTCGTGGAGCGCCAGGCACAGGCCCGCGACGTCGGGATGGCCCGTGCGCAGTAGCGCCTCGGCTTCGGCCAGTTCCCGTTCGCAACGTGCCACGTCATGCCGCCACCGCGCCTCGTTCCAGGGCAATCTCTGCAAAGCGCCGTCCGTCGGAGGCGAGCACGGCATGCTTGCCGGAGAAGTCCTCGAAACGCCGGATGATGACATCGCAGTACTTGGGCTCCAGTTCAATCAGCCGCGCCTGGCGGTGTGTCTTCTCACAAGCGATCAGCGTCGAGCCTGACCCACCGAACGGGTCAAGCACGGTGTCCCGGCTCTTGCTCGAGTTGCGGATCGCACGCTCGATCAGCTCCACCGGCTTCATTGTCGGGTGCAGGTCATTGGCAACGGGCTTCTTGACGAACCACACGTCGCCCTGGTCGCGGGCGCCGCACCAGTAGTGGTCCGTGCCCTCCTTCCAGCCGTAGAGAATCGGCTCATACTGCCGCTGATAGTCCGACCGACCCATGGTGAAGGTGTTCTTGGCCCAGATAATGAACCTGGACCAATGCCCGCCCGCCTCGGTGAAGGCCTTATGGAGCGTGTGCAGCTCGGACGAGGACATGCAGATGTAGACGGCGCCCTTGGTCACTGCCAGGATGTTGGTGCAGGCGCTCAGCAGAAATGGCTCGAAGCCGCTTCCGAGATTGTCGTTCAGAATTGTCCGCTTCTTGCCGCGCAGCTTGTCCTTCATCGTCTGGCCGTAGTTGACGTTGTATGGCAAGTCCGACCACGTCATGTCGGCCAGGCCTCCGGCGAGCACATTCTCGATGGCCTCCATCCGCGTCGAGTCGCCGCACAGCAGGCGATGCTCCCCGAGCAGCCACACGTCGCCAAGGACCGTCACCGCCGTCTCGGGCGTCTCCGGGACGGCGTCATCATCGGTGTTGCCGACAATCGACTCGGCCGGCTCCGCAAGCAGAGCCTCGATCTCGTCATCGGCGAAGCCCAGCAGATCGAGGTGGAAGTCGTCCTCGCGCAAGGCCTCCAACTCGACCCGCAGCATCTCCTCGTCCCACCCGGCGTTCTGGGCAAGCCGGTTGTCGGCAATCACCAGCGCACGCCGCTGCGCCTCGTTCAAGTGATCGAGCACGATCACCGGAGCCTCGGCCATCCCGAGCTTCCGGGCCGCCATGACGCGCGCATGGCCCGCGATGATCACGCCGTCGGCTCCCACGAGCACGGGGTTGACGAACCCGAACTCGGCGATCGAGGCCGCAATCTGCGCCACCTGCTCCTCGGTGTGCGTGCGGGGGTTCCTGGCGTAGGGAATCAGCCGCTCCAGCGGCCAGCGCTCGATGTGGAGGTCGGGCTTCACTTCTTGATGTAGGGCGCTTCGGCCGGCGTGCCGTCGGGGTTGGCG
>JANWXD010000046.1 GCA_025055455.1 Bryobacteraceae bacterium | reverse complement strand
GGCCCTTCAAAGGCAGGAGGCGCGCATCGCGGCCGAGCAGGAGCGGATCGATCTGCTGGAAAAAAACCTCGCCGAACGTATGGCGGCGGCCGACGCGTTGATCGCCGCCCTCGAGCAGAAAGTCCGCTACTTCAACACGCTGTTCGAAGCCATGCGCATCGCGCGGGAGAGTTTGCTCCGATGACGCAAGCCGCCCAACCGGACGCGCGTCTGCGGGAGGCCGTCGAAGGGGAGCGGTGGCAGGAGGCGCTCGAGGCGCTGGAGGCGCAGGCGGCGGCACTCCAGTCGGATCCGCAGGCCGTGTCCGTGTGGGAGCAGGTGCGGTCCCTCTGGGAGTGGGCGCGCCGGCAGGCCTTGGCTGCGCGGAGCGCCGCGGCGGCCGAGCTCGACCGGCTGGCGCTCGCGCGGCGGTATCTCAGCGAAGATTCGCCTGGCGGGGGGAGCTGGGAGCTCCGGGGCTGAGTGGCGGGCGGCGACGGTCGGCGGGTTGCCGCTCAGGCCGTCATTTTGCTGGCAGCGGCGAGATCGTGCCGTGGCCGGGCCGGTGCAACCCGTTGCAGCGCAACGAGCGCCTCCTGGCATGCCTCGTGCTCCGGGTGGCGTCGAGATGCTGGATCGCATCAGTGGCGCCCTGGAGCGCTACCTGGACTTGCTGAGCCTCCGCCAGAAGCTGGTCGCCTCCAACATCGCCAACGCCGACACGCCCGGCTACCGCACCAAGGATCTGGATTTCGCCGCCGAGTTCCGCAGCCTGATCCGGGGCGTCCCGCCTCGAGTGGTAGAGGTCGAGGGCTTGAAAGTCAAAAACGACGGCAATAACGTGAGTCTGGACCGCGAGGCGCGCCTGCTGGCGGAAAATGCCCTGCGCTTTCAGGCCGCTTCGGTGCTGCTGCGGCGCGAAATTCGCCAGGTGCGCATGGCGATCCGCGAGGGTCGGGGAGGCTAAAGCCGGAGGGAGAAGGCTATGAGTTTGTTCCACGCTCTGTCGGTGAGCGCTTCGGGCCTGGCGGCGCAGCGGGCTCGGGCCGAACTACTGGTGGAAAACCTCGCCAATGCCGAAACCACGCGTACGCCGGAAGGCGGACCGTACCGGCGCAAAGATGCGGTCTTCGTTTCCGCGCCGGTGGAGTCGCCGTTTAGCTCTGTGTTCGGGGCGCTGAGCGAGCGGGCGGGGGAAGGCGTGGAGGTCGGCGAAGTCGTGGTGGACTCGCGGGAGCCAGAACGGCGCTATGTGCCGGGCCATCCCGATGCGGATGCCGAAGGTTATGTCGCCTTCCCTCGGGTGAACCCCGCGGAAGACTTGGTCGATCTGCTGAACGCGGCGCGCAGCTATCAGGCGAACGTATCGGCCATGACAGCGGTCAAGGACATGATCCAGCGCTCGCTGGATCTGCTGAGGTAAGCCGCGATGGCGACGGTCGGCGCCCTCCGTCCGCCCGCAGAAATCGCGGCGCCGGACCCCAGTCAGGTCGGCAGGGCCGCGGGCGCCGAAGCGGACTTCCGGCAACTGCTGGAGCGGGCCGTGGGCGCGGTGGAAGCCGTGCGGGGGCAGGCGCACGCCGAAATCGAGCGGTTCCTGGCGGGCGAAGGCGGTGAGCTGCATGCGGTGGCCCTGGCGGTGGAGCGCGCCGAGTTGGCTTTCGAGCTGTTCTTGGAGGTGCGAAACAAAGTCGTTCAGGCCTATCAGGAAATCATGCGCATGCAGATTTAAGAGGATGAGGCCAAGCGCGCTGGGCGGCGAGAATGTCGCAACTGAAGCAACTGATTGCCGGATTGTCGCTTGCCAGGCGGCTGCTGATTTTGGCCGCCGTCGCGGCGGCGGGAGCGGCGCTGTGGGGACTGGTGCGCTGGCGTCAGGAGGCCGGGCTGCGTCCCCTGTATGCGGGCTTGAGCGCCGAAGATGCCGGGGCGGTGGTGGCCCGGCTGAGAGAATCCGGCGTAGCGTTTCGCGTGACGGCCGACGGTGGCACCGTGCTCGTACCGGAAGACAAAGTGGCCGAGCTGCGGCTGGCCCTGGCGGCCGAGGGGCTGCCGCGGAGTGGACGCATCGGCTTCGAGCTGTTCGACCGCGGTAATTTCGGCACGACCGAGTTCGCCGAACAGGTCAATTACCGCCGCGCGCTCGAAGGGGAGCTGGAGCGCTCGGTCCGATGTTTGGCTGAGGTCGAGCAGGCGCGCGTCCACCTGACCTTTCCGAAAGACTCCTTGTTCGAGGAGAACCGCCGGCCCGCCAAGGCCAGCGTGCTGGTGCGACTGAAGCCCGGGGCGGAGCTCGAACCGGCCAGCGTGCAGGCGATCACCTATCTGGTGGCGAGCGCGGTCGACGGGCTGGCGCCGGAGGCGGTCTCGGTGCTGGACATGCGGGGCCGGCTGTTGAACCGGCCGCGCACGGCGCTGGGCGAGGAGCAGTTGTCCGAGGGCATGCTGGCCTACCGGCAGAGCGTCGAGCGGGATCTGGTGAACAAGATCAACGCCACGCTCGAGCCGTTGGTGGGGCCGGGAAAATTCCGCGCGGCGGTTTCCGCCGAATGCGACTTCTCCAGTGGGGAACAAAGCGAGGAGACGTTCGATCCGGCGCGCTCGGTGATGCTGGCCTCGCAGAAAACGGAGGAGATGACCGGCACGGGAGCGACGGCGGGCGTGCCGGGAACGGCTTCGAATTTGCCCCGTCCCACCGCCACGCCTTCGCGCGCGGCCGGGGGCGTGTCGCGGCGCACGGAGGCGATCAGCTACCAGTCCAGCCGCGTGGTGCGCCGCGTCAAGCTGCCTCAAGGCACGATCAAGCGGCTGTCGGTCGCTGTGTTGCTCGATCATGCCACGGTCTGGCAGGGAGAAGGGAGAGATCGGCGCCGGGTGCTGGTTCCGTTGCCCCCGGAGCGCGTACAAGCCATCCGCCAGATTGTGGCAGCGAGCATAGGGCTCGTGCCGGACCGCGGGGATCAGCTGATTGTGGAGTCGCTGCCGTTCGAAGTGCGGCCTTTCGACGAGCTCGAGGCGCCCGGGTCGGCGCCGTCGCGGCCACCGGCGGGCGCGCCGGCGTGGGCGGGGCGCCTGCGGGCGCTGCCGTGGTATTACCCGGCGGGCGGTGCGGGCGGCTTGCTGCTCCTGGCGGGGCTGTGGTGGCTGTTGCGGAAACGCAAGCGCGGGCGCGTGGCGGTGACGGCGCAGGCGGCACTGCCGCCGGCGGAGGCGCCGAGTCAGCTTCCAGAAGGCGGGCCGCCGGCGCGGCCTCAAGCCCCGCCGCTCGAGTTGCCCGAAGCACCCACCAAGCCGGCCGACAAACTGGCGCATCAGCTGCGCGAGATGGTCAAGCGGGATCCCGCCGCGACGGCGCAGGTATTGCAAACGTGGCTGACGGAGGCGCAATCGTGACGGCGGCGGGTGACGTAAGGGGCGGACGATGATCGTCAACACGCCGCGGGCCGCCACGCAGGGGCTGTCGGGACTGGAGAAGGCCGCCATCCTTCTGATCGTGCTCGGCGAGGAAGCCAGCGCCCAGCTCATGCGCCAGCTCTCGGAGGAGGAGGTGCGCATCATCAGCCGCGAGGTGGCCCGGCTCGGCACCGTCAGCGCCGAGCAAGCCGAGGCGGTGCTCGAGGAGTTCCACCAGATGACTCTGGCGCGGGAGTACGTCATCAAAGGGGGCATCGAGCACGCTCGTCGGCTGCTGGCCACGGCGTTCGGGCAGGACAAGGCCGAGAAGATCCTCCAATACCTGATGCGCACGCTGAACACGGATATGGCGGACTTTGCCTCCTTGCAGAAAGCCGATCCGATGCAGTTGGCCAAGTTCGTAGCGAGCGAGCACCCGCAGACGATCGCGCTCATCGTCTCGCAGCTCAGCCCGTCGCAAGGCGCGGCGCTGCTGATGAACCTGCCACCGGAGATCCGCTCGGACGTGGCGCTGCGCATGGCCAGCTTGGATCAGATCTCGCCGGAAATCATCAACCGCATCGCGCGGCTGATCCGGCAGCGGCTGAAAGGCATCGGCGAACTCAGCCGCCAGTCCTACGGGGGCGTGCGCGCGCTGGCGGAGTTGCTCAACCGTGTGGATTCGAGCGTCTCCAAAGAGATTCTGGAGAACATTTCGGAGCGGGACGCGGCGCTGGCCGACCGGGTCCGCCACCTCATGTTCGTCTTCGAGGACCTGCTGCTCATCGATCCGAACGGCATCAAAGAAATCCTAGCCAAGGTGGATCGGAAGCTGTTGACCGTGGCGTTGAAGGGCACGAGCGACCAGTTGAAGAACCACATCCTGGGGTGCATGTCGCAGCGCGGCCGGGAGATGCTGCTGGAAGACATGGAGGCGCTCGGGCCGGTGAAGATCCGGGAGGTGGAGGCGGCGCAGCAAGCCATCATCGCCGTGGTACGGCAGCTGGAGGCCGACGGCGTCCTGAGCCTGCGGGAGACAGCGGCGGAGCAGTATGTCGTCTAGGGTGAGGCGCGGCATCCCGGCCGAGCCGATAGTGTGGCCGGAGGTGAGCGCGGTGCGGCCGGAACCGCTGCGGCCGCCCAGCGGGCCGGCGGCTGACGACTTGGAGCAGCGCTTGCGGGAGGCACGCGAAGCGGGCCGCAGGGAGGGTGAGGCGGCCGCGCAGCAGCACTTGGAAGCTGTCGTGGAGCGGCTGGCGCGCTCGATCGAGGAGCTGTCGAGTTTGCGGGCGCGGCTGCGGCGTCAGGCGGAAGCGGACTTAGTGCGGTTGGCGGTGGCCATCGCGCGGCGGATTCTGCGGCGAGAGCTGACGCTGGACCCGGAGGCGGTCGCGGGGCTCGTTCATGCGGCCTTGCAGCGGCTGGCCGGACAGGAAATCTCACGGGTGCGGGTGCATCCGGAACTGGCGCATGCCGTGCGCACCGTCTTGGCCCAAAACTGCGGCGCTCAGAGCGCGGAGGTCGTCGCCGACGCCCGGCTCGAGTTCGGCGCCGTGCGGTTCGAAACGGAGCGCGGCGACTTGGATGCCTCGGTGGAGACCCAGTTGGCGGAGATCGAGCGCGGGCTGGCGGATCGGTTGCGGAGGGCGAGCCGATGAGCGCCGCTTCGCTTCCCGAGGGCGTGGATCTCTCGGCTTGCTTCGAAGCGTTGGAGGAGTTGGAACCGATGCTTTGGACGGGCCGCGTGACCGAGCTGGTGGGTCTGCTCATCGAGTCGCAGGGCCCCGCTGCCGCTCTGGGCGATTTCTGCGAGGTGCGCGCGGCAAGTGGCCGGCGCATCCGGGCGCAAGTGGTGGGCTTCCGCAACGGGCGGGTGCTTTCCATGCCGCTCGAAGAAACCGACGGGCTCCAGCTCGGGGATCCGATCATCGCCCGGCGCGAGCAGGCGCGCGTCGGCGTCAGCGAGGAGCTGCTCGGGCGCGTCCTCGATGGTTTTGGGCAGCCGATGGACGGGGGCCCCGCGATCACGCCCGAGGAGTTCTACGAGCTCTACCAGAGCCCGCCGGGGCCGCTGGAGCGGGAGCACATCACCGAGCCGCTCGTGACGGGCATCCGCGCCATCGACAGTCTGCTCACCTGCGGCAAAGGGCAGCGCATCGGCATTTTCGGGGGTAGCGGCGTGGGCAAGAGCACGCTGCTCGGGGCGATGGCGCGCAATAATTTCGCCGACGTGAGCGTGATCGCGCTCATCGGCGAGCGGAACCGCGAGGTGCGGGCCTTCCTCGATCACGAGCTGGGAGAGGAAGGGCGGCGCCGATCGGTGGTGGTGGTAGCCACTTCGGACCGGCCGGCGCCGCTGCGCGTGCGCGCAGGCTTCGTGGCGCTGGCGGTGGCGGAGTTTTTTCGCGACCGGGGGGCGGACGTGCTGCTGGTCATGGACTCGGTGACGCGCCTGGCCATGGCGCAGCGGGAGATCGGGCTGGCGGCGGGCGAACCGCCGAGTCAGAAAGGTTACACGCCGTCGGTGTTCGCCCTGTTGCCGAAGATTTTCGAGCGGGCGGGCAAGTTCCGCCGCGGCTCCATCACGGGGTTTTTCACCGTGCTGGTGGAGGGCGACGACCTCAACGAGCCGGTGGCGGATGCGGTGCGGGCGATTCTGGACGGCCACATCGTGCTGTCGCGGCAGCTCGGGGCTGCGGGTCACTATCCGGCGATCGAGATCCTGGAATCGGTGAGCCGACTGACGCCGCACGTGACCTCGCCGGAGCATGCGGCTCGGGTGCGCAAGGTGCGGGAGGCGCTAGCGGCATACCGTCAGGCGGAAGATCTGATTCAATTGGGGGCATACGTGGCCGGCACCAATCCCCAACTGGATGCGGTGCTGCGAGTCCGTCCCCAATTGGTGGAGTTTCTGCGCCAGGAGCCGACGACTAAGTCGTCTTTCGACGAGACCCTCCGGCAGCTCGAGGCCATCGCGTCGATGCTGCCATGAAGCGGTTCCGTTTTCGCCTCGAGTCGGTGCTGCGCTGGCGGCAGACGTTGGAGGGCATCGAGCAAGAGAAGCTCCGGAATTTGAACGCCAGACTCCATGACTTGGAGCGCGCTCGGGCGGAGATCGAGCAGCTGCGGCGGCGGCTTCCCGGGGAGGTGGCACGGCGGAGCGGCGTGAGCGGGGCGGAGCTGGCGGCGCTCGATGCCTACCTGCGGCGGTTGGGCGCCATCGAGGAGGAGCTGCGCCAGCAGCGGGTCCAACTTCACAAGCAGGTCGAAGCCCAGCAGCAGGCCGTTCTCGAAGCGAGGCGGAAGGTCAGGCTGCTGGAGCGGCTGAAGGCGCGCCGGTTGGCCGACTGGCAAGCGGAGCTGGCCCGGGAGACCGAGCGCGTGGCGGCGGACAATTACCTGGCGCGCTGGCGGCGACAGTGATTGGCGCCGCAGGGTGACCATGATCGCCGCCTAGCAGCGCCCCGCCCGCCGGGCGAGAGCCGTCCTACCGAACGTTGGCGGCCCCGCACGAGGCACCGCCGAGAGCGGCGCGGGTGCCCTCACTCGATGAGGTTGCGGCGAAAATCCAGCCGGCGCCGTTCCGTGCCGTACTGGATGAGAAGCTCTTCGGAATCGACCGCGGCCTGAAGAAAAGGCCCACCGAAGAGCGGCCAGTTTTCATAATCGAGCGGACGGCCGTCGACGCGCGGCGTCTGCCCGTAGGTGAACTCGAGGCGGCGGCCGCGCAGGGAGCGGAAGATCACCGCGGGCGCCGGCTCGAGCCGGTAATGGAGCTCGAGACCGAGGATCGCCTTCCGGAAGGCGTCGAGGTTGGCGAACTCGCTCGCCGCCGCCACCTGGACCACCACTCCATTGTTCAAATGCGGGCTGAACAGTCTTTGGCCGCCGCCCGGGATGGGCTTGAGCACGTAGGGCTGGAGCGGGCGCACCGCGATCAGCGCCTGGTTGCCGCGCAGAAACAGCCAGCCCGAGGGATCTTCGACCAACTCATCCAGGTCCTTCGACAAGAATCCGTTGATGTGCGGAAACCGGGTCATCGGTGGAATGGAGTAGAGGGCGATGACGGTGTCGTGGTCTTGGACGATCTTCTCGAAAGGCGAGCCGCCGAGAAACTTGTCGGGTGAGTCGTAGGTCGGCCGGAAAGGGAGGATCACTTCGAGGGCCACGTCCGGGTGGAGGGTGTAATACGTTTGTAAGCCCTCGAGCGAGGAGTACGGATGGAGCGTGAAGAAGGTGTTTTGCACTCCCCGCGGATCAGGCACCGCCCAGGTCACGTCCCAGGAATGCTGCTGGACAGGCTGTAGCAGGCCCCCCTGGTCGGAGCCGACGGCATATTCGCGGCGCACGTAAGTGGTTTTGTAGACGGGTCCGTGCAACTCGTCGTGGAAGCGCCAGCGGTTGCGCGTGCGCTTTCGTTCGTAGTGGGTGTACGGTTTCGAACGGTCCGTGGCGATCTTCTCGAGGATTGCCGGCGGGCGATAGGCGGATGCGAGGGCGTAATAGAGCAAGTAATCGGCCAGGCGCTCTGGCTTCGGCCCCAGGCCGAAGAGCAGGTAGCCGAACTGGCTGGCCACGCTGTGCCACCTCTCGAGCACGGCCCGGTCGTCGGTGCGGGCGTGGCTGCCGACGTAGAGGCCGTCGAGGTTCTCGACGGCGTAGTCCGCGATGAGGTAGTCGAGCATCATTCGGGCGCGCTGGCGCATGCGCGAATCTTCGGCCCAAGCCGCCAGATACGACATGGGCAGCAGGAAGACGCCCAAATAGTGGGTGCAATCGTACTCGCCCTGGCCGCGGCGCGTGGTCAGGCGGATCCAAGAATCGAGCCAGGCGGCGGCTTCGCGCAGGTTCTCCTCGGAAGACTTGCCGTTGAACCAGCGCTCGCCGGGCTCTCCAGGCCAGTGCTGCGCCATCAGGTACATCATGGTGTAGTACAGCACCCAGTGATTTTCCGTGTCGCCGCGAAAGGGCATGTAAGTACGCCAGGCTTCGCGCAGGGCGCGTCGCGCCGGCTCGCTGAGCCTTCCCTGGTCCAAGTACGCAATGGCGGTGACTTGGAATTGCCAGAACATGTCGCCGGAGAGGGGCCCTCGAAGCAGCTCGATCAATCGGCGCGAGCACCAGGCCGGATCCTCGCCGAGCTTGAGGCGCGCGGCGATGGTCGCATAGCCGAAGTCGTTGCCCTTCGGATAGGCGTAGGAATGAATCAGCTCCCGCACGCGCACCTCGAACGGCGGGGCGGCGGCCGAGGCGATCGCGGCGAAGCAGGCGCCAAGTGCGAGGGTTCTCATCGGGCGGCCTCCGGGACGAATCGCAAGCGGTAAACGACGCTGCCGTCGAGCCCGTAGCGGCGCCAGGAGCGGCCCGCATCCTCGGAAACGTAGAGCCCCTCTTGGTGCACACTGGCCAGCAAGCGCCCGGGGCGGTCGGGATCGAAGGTGACGCTCGAGACGTTGGGGCTGGGCAAGCCGTGATTGCGCTCCTGCCAGGTCTGGCCGTTGTCCTCCGAGACGACGACGCCGACGCGATAGCCGCACAGCGCGATGCGCCCGACCTGGCCCGGGTCAAAAGCGATGTCGTAGAGGTTGCGGCCCACGCCGACATTGCCGGAATTCTCGAAGGTGCGGCCGCCGTCGGTCGAAACGAACAGGCCGCCTCGTTGGGTGACGGCCAGCCAGTGGTCGGCGTCGTGGGGGGATTGCTCGATGTAGAGGATTTGGAAACCGGCTGCGCCGGCCAAGCGCCAGTTCCGGCCGCCGTCTTCGCTCCAGTAGAGGCCGGACTCGCCGCCGCAGACCAAGCGCCCGGCGCGCGTGCGGTCCACCCGAACGGATTCGGTGTAGCGGCGTCGCGGCAGGGGATGGACTTCGGCGAAGGTGGTGCCGCCGTCGCGGGTCACCTGGAGCCCGTTGACGTAGGCGAAGTAGATGGTTCCAGGTGCGTTGGGATCGACCGAGAGGTCGCGCAATTCGGTGACCTGGTGGTCGGTGAGGATGCGCCACTGGCGGCCTGCGTTGGCGGCGCGGATCAAGCCGTTGCCGGCGGCCAGGTACAGGGTTGCCGGATCGCGGCGATCGTAATCGAGGGCCATCACGTAGGGGTGATGGAAGCCGCGGTGCTCGAAGTCGGCCGCGCCAGATTCGACGAACAGCCCGCCGGCGCTAAGCGGCAGGCCGGCCACCCAGTACTTTTGCACCCGCCCGCAAACCCAAAGACGATACTCGGCGGTGAGACTTGCCGCCAGCGTGAGCATGAGAACGAAAGAGCGCATATATGAATAGGTGTACGACATCCTCGCCGGTCAGCGAGCGAGGCGAGGGCACGGGGCAGGGGAGCGGCGATCAGGCGGGTCGCGTGGGGCGGGGGGCTGACACAGGGCGGCGGGCGCGTTTCTGGCGAATCGAGTCTTAGGTCAGGAGTTCCAAGTAAGCTGCGGCCACGGCCTCCGGTGCGTGCCAGCGGCGAACATAGGCTTGGGCGCGGCGACCGATTTCACGGCCGAGTTCCGGAACATGCGCCATCCACCGCATCGCCTCGAACAGCATCTCCTCTTCCGCAAGGCCGGGCTCGATCCGGACGCAAACGTCCTCTGGGAAGCGCGCGTTTTCCTCGATCGCGGTGAGAATCACCGCCTTGCCCGCGTCCATCATGCGAATCGTGATGCCGGAGGTTTCCCCCGCGGAAGGATGGCGCAGATTGATGCCCGCGTCCGCAAGCATCATCAGACGTAAAAACACGGATTCCGGAGCATGGCGCACCCGAATGACGCCAGGCTGAGCCAGCTGGGGCGCCAGGGCGCGTTCCAGATCGGGCGACACGAAATCCCCGGCCACTAACAGCGCGCACTCGCGTCCCTCCCGGCGCAATCGCGCAAACGCCCGCAGCACTGTGGCCGGGCGCTTGGACTCCCGCAAATAGCCGAACAGGCCGAAGACATAGGCGCGCGGCGAGATGCCCAAGTGCTGGCGCAGTCGTTCCGCCTCCGCAAGCGTGGGCCAGGCAGCGGGCAAGATCAGATGCGGAATCTCGACCAGGCGGGCCTGCGGGGCGTGGGCGCGCACCATGCGTGCCGCGGCGGGGTTGTGCACGACCACGGCCTGCGAGATCTCCCCCACGCGACGCAACATCGGGAACTGGAAGTAACGCGGATCGGCAGCCGCTCGAGCGCGGCCGCGCCACAGGCGTGCGGCGAGCTCGCGCGTCCACTCGCCATAGTTGTAGACGAACTCCTCGACGTAGCGCGCCTGGTCCAGCCAGCCGAGGAAAAAATGATGCAGCACGGCGTCGTGCAGCACTACGACGCCCGGCCGCTCGAGCGCTCGGCGGTAGATGTCGCGGTGCCGCGCGTTGTTGCCGAGATGATACAGGCGGACGTCGGCACGCTCGCCTGCGGTGCAGCGTACCCCGCGGCGGCCGAGAGCCGCGCGCAGCGCCTCGACGTAGTCCCGTACACCCGTGGCCCCGGACGGGCCGTAGCAGCCGACGGTCACGGCCGGCGTCTGGGGCCGAACAACGCCGTGCCCACACGCACGCACGTGGCGCCTTCCTCGATGGCCACCTCGAGATCGTGCGACATGCCCATCGAGAGCTGCTCGAGGCCGTGCTCCTCGGCCAGACGCCGCAGACGGGCAAAATACGGGCGCGACGCTTCCGGATCCTCCGACCACGGCGGCATGGTCATCAGGCCCGCCAGGCGCAGGTTGGGGCACGTGCGCAGCGCTTCGATCAACCCGCGCAGTTCCGAAGGATCCACGCCGCTTTTCGAGCTTTCTTCCGATAGCTTGACCTCGATCATGACGGGCAACGGCCGCCCCGTTTCGTTGAGTCGGCGCGCAAGCTTCGGCGTGTCCACGGTCTGAATGACGTGGAACAGTTCGGCGGCGCGCCGGGCCTTGTTGGACTGCAGATGACCGATAAAGTGAAACCGCGCCTCAGCAAGGTCGGCCACCTCCGGTTGCTTGCGCTCGAATTCCTGGACGTAGTTTTCCCCGAAGTCGCGCACCCCGAGTTCGTAGGCCTCCCGGATCACGGCGGCTGGGAACGTTTTCGTCACTGCGACCAGCGTGATTTCCTCGGGCCGGCGTCCAGCGCGGGCGGCGGCGCGCGCGATGCGTTCGCGGACTTCGGCGAGACGTTCCCGGAGCATGGCGCACTTCCTATGATAGGTGCGCGCGATCCGCAAGAACGGCAAAGAGAGCTTGGCGCGAGTGCTCGAAGCCGAGGCCGCCATCGAGCGCTTTCTGAAGTCAAGCCGACGGCCCGCGCTGCTGGAGCCGGGCGAAGAGCGTATCGTCATCGGCGCGGATAACTTCTATGCCGAGCGGCAGGACGGGCGGCTGACCGTTCAGGCATGGGACGGGACGCGTCATGTGGTCCGACGCGTCGTCGGGATCCGGGAGGAGCGCCTGGGAAAACTCGAGCTTATCGTCGAACGTTTCGGCAAGCGACAAGGGACGGTGCTGCTGTGCGACCTGGAGCGGCCCGCCGGCGCGTGGGTGGGACGGCGCGAGCGGCGGATGGTGCTGCGGGAGTGGTTCCGCCGCTTTCTGCTGCGCGAGTTCCCGGGCTGGAAACTCGCCGAGCTGAGCGCCGAGCCGAATCTCGAATGCAGTTTGTCGCCGAGTTACCCGCGGGCGCTGCTGCGCAAGGGCCAGCAAGCCATAGCGGCCTTGGCGTGTCCGCAAGACCCCGGCGCGGCCAACGGGGCCTTGAGCTTCGCTCTGATCTGGCTCGACCATGTGCGACGGCGCGAGCGGCAGCTCTGCGTGGAGGACCTGTTGCTGCTGTTACCGGCGGGCCTCGAGAAAGCGACAGCTTTGCGTCTGCGCTGGCTCGACCCGGGCGCAGTGCGGGTGCGATTGTACGTATTCGGCAACGACGGCTTGGAGTGGGAAGTAGACCCGCTGGATTGGGGCAACTTGGAGACACGGCTCGATCCCTGCCGCCGTCCGGATGCGGCCGATGCGGGCTGGCTGGAGCGCCTGCAGAGCTTGAAAGGCGTCGAGTGCGTCGCCGTGCACGACGGTTCGGTCAGCTTGCGCGTGAACGGTCTGGAATTTGCGCGGCTGGCGGCGGGCCGGCTGCGCTTTGGCTGGTTGCGGCACATGGCAGCTACGCAGCCAGATGCCGCCGAGATCGAGCAGCTGGCGGCGGAGCTGGCCCGAGTGCGGTGCGCGGAGTCGCCGGATCCGACTCATCCCCTGTGGCGGCTCGTGCCGGAGCGCTGGCTGGAGTCGCAGGTGCGCAAGCATATCGAGCGGCTGGATGCCCGCCTGCTACCGGATCCGGTCTACGGGCAGGTGCCGGCGATGGCCGGGGCCGAGCGGGGCGTCATCGATCTGCTCGCGGCCGAGCGTTCGGGCCGGCTGGTGGTGCTGGAGCTCAAGACGTGCGAGGACGTGCAGCTGCCGTTGCAGGCCCTGGATTACTGGATGCGGGTCAAGTGGCATCTGGACCGCGACGAGTTCACCGCGGCGGGTTATTTCCCCGGCCTGACTCTGAGCCGGCAAACGCCGCGGCTCGTGCTCGTGGCGCCGGCGCTGCAATTCCACCCAACGACGGAGACGATCCTCCGGTTTTTCTCCACGGAGGTGCCGGTGGAGCGCATCGGGGTGGGGGTAGAATGGCGGAGAGACTTGCGGGTGATGTTCCATCTGTGTGGCACACGCGAGGCAGCGTGAGCGAGGGGGAATGAGCACCCATATCTTCCGGCATCTTCGTATGGCGCTGCGGCAACTGAATCCGGCCAGCGTGCGCGAGGCAGCCGAACGTCCCGTGACAGTCGGTCTGTTTGCGACAAGCGACGAAGCGTACGCTTGGATGGAGGAATGGTTTGCGCCCGCCGAACTGCCGGTCGAGGAGCGGCGGCGCGTGTTGGCCCACGTGTTCCGCGCCACGGAACCCGGCGCGCCGGAGCGGTTCGATGTGGAAGTCTCCGAGGAGGGCCTTTCCCTTTCCAACGGAACCGTTCCGTTCATCCCGGATGCGCCGGAACGCACCGTGGAGGGGATCGTCCGCCGGCACAAGGATCTGCGGCTCCCGCTGGCGCGGCAATTTCCGCGGTTTCGCAGAGCGGTGGCCGAGAGTCTGATTCTCGAGACGGCCAAGGAAAACGCGCTGTTTGCCCTGCTGGCGGCGACGCCGCGGCTGTTCCCTCGGCTCGCTTCGCTGGTGTGGCCGCCGGAGGAGGAACTGCTGTCGGAAACTGCGTTCATGACGGTGAACGAGATCCGCCTGGCGTTTCTGATGGCGGCGGTTTACGGCAGGCCGGTGGGCTACGTCGAGCAGAAGACGGAAATTGCGTTGGTCATTGCTGCGGCGTTCCTTTGGCGCGAGTTGGCCCGGCGTGCCGCCGAGCGCGCCCCGAAAGCCTTGGCGCAGGCCTCCAAAAGCGGCATCGCCGCGGCGGGAACCTACGCAGTCGGGGCTACGCTTCGGCGATGCTACGCGGCCGAGCGCGGGCTCGAGGAGGGGCAAGCCGCCGCGGCGCTCGAGGAGACGTTTCAGCACGGCGCCAATCTGGCGGGTCCCCTGCTGGGAGAAAAGGAGCCCGCTGTAAGGATTCCAGCGGCGCCGGCCGAATAGAGGGACAATAGTCGGAAGGAGGGTGGTGCGATGAGACGTGTCGGTGTGTGGATTGGGCTGGTCGTGGTCACACTCGGGTTTGCCGACAAGCTGACGCTGCGGAACGGCAAGGTGGTGGAGGGGACGTATCTGGGCGGAGACGCGCGCACGATACGGATGGCCGTGGGCGATAAGATCGAGACGTTCGCCGTCTCCGAGGTGCGGAGTCTGCAATTCGGACCGGGCGAAGCGGCTCCGGCGGCGCCGGCGACAGCGACCGGCGCGGCGGGGGGCACAGCCTCGCGTACGCCGGAACCGGCGCGGGCGACGGCTGCGGCGGCGTCAGCCAATGAGATCCCGGCGGGGACGGAGCTCGTGGTGCGCATGATCGACGACGTGGACTCCGAAGTGCATCGCGTGGGCCAGACCTTCCGCGCCAGCGTAGATGAGCCCGTGGTGGTGGGGGGCAAGACGGTGATTCCGCGCGGGGCCGACGTAGTGGCCAAGCTGGTCGAGAGCAAGGAGTCGGGCAAGCTGACCGGTCGCGCCGAGCTGACGATGGATCTGGTGTCGATTACGTTGAACGGGAAAACGTACGACCTCGTGACCTCGGAGGCGACCACCGCCAGCGAAGCGCGCGGCCGACAGACCGCCAAGGTGGCCGGCGGTGCAGCGGCCCTGGGCGCCATTATCGGAGGCATCGCCGGCGGCGGGCGAGGCGCGGCGATCGGTGCGGCGACGGGCGCCGGCGCGGGCACCGCCGTGCAGGTATTCACCAAGGGTCAGCGCGTGCGCATTCCCTCCGAAACCCGACTCAGTTTCACGCTTCAGCAGCCGTTGCGTTTGTGAGGCCGGCGGGTTGGTAGAATGCGCTCCGATGCGTTCTGACCGGCCCGTCGCGATCGTCACTGGCGCCAGCCGCGGCATCGGACGTGCGATTGCCGAGGAACTGGCCCGGACCCACGCCGTGGTGGGCACCTACAAGGGAAGCCGCGAGGCGGCCGAATCGTTACGCGCCCAGACGGGCGCCGAAATCCTCCGCTGCGACGTGAGCGTCGCGGAAGACCGCGCGGCACTGGTGAATTTTGTCCGGCAACGTTTTGGCCGCCTGGATTTGCTGGTCAACAACGCGGGCATCGCGCCGCGGGAACGCCGGGACATCCTCGAGGCGAGCGAAGAGATTTTCGATGAGGTCCTGGCGACCAACCTGAAGGGGCCATATTTCCTCACGCAGCAGGCGGCGCGGTGGATGGCCGAGCGGGGCGAGGGGCGGATCGTGTTCGTCACGTCGCTTTCGGCCTATGCGGCTTCGACCAATCGGGGCGAGTATTGTATCTCGAAGGCGGGTCTGAGCATGGCGGCCGCGCTGTTTGCGCAACGGCTGGCGCCGCTGGGGATCAAAGTGTTCGAGATTCGGCCGGGCATCATCCGCACGGATATGATCGCGCCGGTGGTCAAGCAGTACGAGGAGCGGATCGCCGGGGGCTTGCTGCCGCAGCGGCGCATGGGCGAGCCGGCGGACGTGGCCCGGGCCGTGCGGGCCATTGCCGACGGGCTGCTGGATTACTCGACGGGCCAAGTGCTCAACGTGGACGGGGGGTTCCACCTGCGGGCGTTGTAAAGGGGGGCCCAGATGTCCCGTTGGGCATCCATGGCTTTCCATAGATGTCCAACCCACTGCCAGGTTTCGCTTGTGCTCGAAGAGGCGTGTTCCACCTATTGAAGCATGTAGTCGGAGGGACCGGGCGTTGCCGTCAGGCCGCCGCGAGCAGGTGGAGCTAGGGGTCGAGGTTCCCCAACGGCGAACGCCAGAGGCGCTTGCAAGCTCAATTTAGATCGGACTTGACAGTGCCGGCGGTCGGCGGGATACTCCACGTAGGAGCGTATGAGGGTTGTCTGGCAAGTCAGTTTGTTTGCCTCGTGTTGCCTGACTTTGACTGCGGGGGATTCCAGACGGCAGCCCTATTCGTTGGCAGTAAGCCCTCACTTCGAGTTGCTCGCCCCGTGTCGGAAAGACGACTGCACCGCCATTGTTCGTCTTTTGGAGTCGGCGCTCTTGCTGTTTGAGGAAAACTTCGGATCCCGGGGGTTTGTAAGGAAAACGGTGGTTTTTATTCCGGACTCCCCGAAGTTCTTCGACCAGCTGGACAAAATGCAACATGTGGAGGGCTTTTTCACATCCCTGCCGTCGAGAGACTATATCGTCCTCCGAAGCATGAAAATTTGGCAACGAGCTCTCCTTCATGAGTTCGCCCACCTGTGGATGTACCCCAGGGCCTCGGGTTGGCCTTCGTGGTTCGTTGAAGGCATGGCTGTCTATTATGAGCAGTTTCGCGTCGAGAAGGGAATGGTATTCGCAGGTCTAGCGCAACTTGGGCGTTTGGAGTTGCTTCGGCGCCGTCGGTGGCTGCCGACCCGCACGGTCCTCGCAACGGCCCATCCGAGTGAAATTAAGGGCGTCGATAACGTAAATGTGTTCTACTCCCAAGCATGGGCGATCGTGCACATGCTGCGCTTGTCCCCGGAGTACTCGGGGAAGTTGGCCTCATTTGAGGTGGCTTTGACGGCTGGTGTGAGTTCCGAGGAGGCCTTGAGAGAGATCTATGGGATCAGTTCCGAGAAGCTGGAAGAAGACGTTCGGCGGTGGGTGAGAAGAAGGTCGTGGCCTGTAGAGAGGCTGAGCGCAGGTAGCAGGAAGGAATTCAGAGTGTCCTTATCCCCAGCGCCGACGGCAACTGTGGATCTGTTGACCTCTACGCTCGTGGCCATTCGAAAGCCTGAAGCTGAAAGGGAAGGCGTGTATCTACAGCTCGCGTCTAAGTACTATGAGGGTTGCCGTACAGAGCTTGCGTTGGGTGACCTGGCGTTCAACTTGCGGCTTGTTTCGCACGCCGCGCGACACTACCAAAAAGCTGTGGAGTGCGGAACTCCGCCCGAGATGCTCGGTCGCGGCATTGAGCTGGCCTCCTTGAATACAGGGCGGACTCCGACGGATGGGTCAATCCCTGTCGAGCGGGATTTGTCTAAATCGCGGCTGGCGCTCGAGGTGACGTTGGCCCGTTTTTTTACGAATGATTTCGAGGGCGTGGTGAGGAACACCGAAGACCTGAGCGGGTTATCCCCAGACGATGTGTTTCGCGCTACTCGGCTGAGGGCGATTGCCTTGGCGCGGTTGAAGCGGTTCGACGAGGCGTTCGCCGTTGCTGCGAAGCTGGGAGGCTTGGCGTCGGACGAATTCGAGCGTATGTCGGCGGCTCTGACGGTGGACGACGTCAAGCAAGCCAAGGATGCGGCGGATCGGGAGCAGCTTCCTCCGGAAGAGGCCTACTTGCGGCGACTTCAAAGACTCGAGGGAGTGCTCACGCGCGTCGACTGCGTGGGCAATACCGCCCGCCTGTGGATCGAGACCGGACAACGACAACTGCTGAAGTTTTACGTTTCCGATCCGGCGGACGTGGTGACTGGGTTTGGGGATGCCAAACCTCTCGAGCTCCGGTGCGGTCCTCAAAGGCTGCCGGTGCTGGTCGGTTACGAGGCGGAGGGTCAAGCTGATAGCGAAACCGCCGGCAGGTTGCGTTACCTGCGTCTTCGCGATCCCTAAAAGTTCGAAGTTCCGGTGTCGACTGAACAAGCGAGGACGACGGGCTTCCCCGCGCGAGCGCTGTCAGCGGCGGCACCTTGCGGGACTTTAGACACGTGGACTCGGCAGTCCTGGGTAAGGGTCGCGGCGGCGCGGGCTCCGTGTGCAGCGGGGCCGCGTCTGAGAACGCCCGGGACCCTGTGATACGGTAAAGGGTTCTTGATCGCGGCGAAGGCACTTGGTCCAGCTCTCGTGCGACTCCGGGCGGGACCTGTGATACGGTAAAGAGTTCCCGATTCCCGCGAAGGAGAGGCTCAGGCATGAAACGGCCCTTCTACGGCTGGTGGGTGGTGGCGGCCTGCTTCATCACCTTCGGCATCTCCACCGGCTTCCCCTACTACAACATCGCCTTCTTTTTCGACTACTTCCGCGACGACCACGGCTGGCCCATCAGCTTCATCACGTTGGGCGCGCCGGTGGCGGTGCTGCTGACGATCTGGTCGGGCCCGATCATCGTGCCGCGGGTGAGTCCGCGGCTGTTGATCGTGGTGGGAACCGGCCTGACCTTTCTGGCGTTTCAGCTCTTCGCCCGGCTGAGCGGCGCGCAGTGGGAATACTATGCGGTCTGGTGCCTGTACATGGTCGGCTATTTCCTCTCCGGGCCGATCCCGCACCAGGTGATCATTTCCAACTG